>JAGHHZ010000008.1 GCA_017887425.1 Bacilli bacterium | reverse complement strand
GATGTAGTTAGTTACAGTTCTATCGCTGCAACCACGAGTTTTTAAAAGTGTTTTAACTTTTAATAAATCTTCTGTCATAAAAAAACCTCCAATCGAAAGAAAATGTAATTAACTTTACCAACAAGAGGTTTTCAATATCACTTTTTTATGATATAGTATACATCGAACGTGATTAACTTATCTTGCGGAAAGTTAATGATAGATATTCTATCATAAATCACGTTCTTTTTTATATATTGTAATTATTTTATGGATTTTCCGTTAGGAATTTGGTACAATAAATTTGTTGGTGATATTATGCGAGCAAAAATAATTAATGAAGAAGTATATTTACCAGAACCTGTTGGCAAGCAACCAAAATATTGGATATGTGCTTATGATAAAAGATATTTATTTAAAATACGAACAGTTAAACAAGATGGTAGTCCAGTATACAATGATGTTTCTGAATGTATGGCAGCTGATATAGCAGAACTTATTGGTATTCCAGTAGCTCAATATTATCTGTGTGAAAACGATGGTGTCAAAGGTGTTTTAAGCTATGATTTTTTGGATAACAAATTAAAAGGACCTAAAAAAGAAGAATTTATCGATGGAGTAACTTTAATAAATATAATTGATCCTGGTTTTAAAAACACTAGCTTAGTTAATCCTAAAACGCATCAATTATATACTGCTGATTTGATCATTCAATCAGTTTTAAAATATAATTTGATGGAGGATGTAATTAATATGTTTGTTTATGATTCTTTAATAGGAAATAGAGATCGAAATCCATCAAATTATGGCATAATAATTAACCATGAAACAGATCAAATTAGATTTGCTCCTCTTTATGATAATTGTACATCTTTAGGTGTTTCAATGGTTGACCATAGGCTACATGAGTGTGTTGATGAAAATGGTAATATTATTGATGAGCAACAATTGGATTTGGTTATTCATAAACATATAGTTGGCAAAGTAACACTTGATAGATTTCATCAATATAAGGAAAAAAGAGCATGGGATAAGATAGAATCTAAAAGAATAATGGATTTAATAGATGAGAAAAAAAGGAATTGCTCGTTTTAGTTGAAGATGGTAAATTATCTGTTTCTGAATATCATAAAATTTTAAATAAAATAGGTGATACTTATCGGAAATATGATGTTTCTACTTTAGAATATCAACAAATGATTAGTTATTTAACTATGTTCTATTCTGAATATATCGAACAGATAATAGATAAGATTGAAAAAAACATAACTAGAGAAAATATCGATAAATTATTTGATTATTATCAAGATGAACTACCACCAGATCGTTTAAGATTTGCTAAAGAACTTGTTCTTAGAAGAGCGAATTGGATAGTAGAATATTATAAAGTTAACAAATATGAAAGTAGAGGTAAGTTGTTATGAGTGAAGTATATTTATTGTGGGAATCTTATAAAACTAATGAATTACTGCCAATTGGAATTTTAAGACAAATTGACGAAAGATTTTCCTTTCAATACTTACATACAGCTAAACAAGCAATTAAACAAGGATGCTTTTTACCATTTCCTTATGTTGAGGATGTATTATATTTTGATACTTTGCCTGATTTCTTTGAACAAAGAATATTGAAAGGTGAATTTAATAATCGTAAATTTGACTTGATAAAAGATAATAACAAATTAAATTATTTAATATATCGCGATTCTGTTAAAAATAACGATAATTTCAGAATTGTAAGTGAAGAAAAATATCGTAAATTGTTCTAAAAAAGGAGGATTTTCCCTCTTTTTTATATTTGATAAATAGTTGAAAAGTATTTGTTGATTTTAAACATTAATTTTTATTAGCATTTTACTTGACTTATATATTTTACTTTAATAAATTTATAATAAAGAGAGGTATATAATTATGAATTTGAAAATCGGTTTAATATTTAGATTATTGGTTGAATTTTTTATAACATTATTAATGTTTATAATGCTAGTGCAATGTGACTTTCTTATAAAAATGGCGATATATCCATTTATTATAATATTATTAAGTGATATTGTTAAAAATATAATTTTTTTAAAACGCGGTATTGTTGATAATTTATTTTTTAGTAAAGTATCGGCAATCGGATTTTTTCTGTTTATTTTTCAACTATTGAGCTATATTACTTTTTTATTTATTTCGTCTAAAGTATATTTTTTATTAATTACGATATTACCTTTTTGGATATTCACTGCAGTTTATTTTAAGAAAAAAATATTTGATAATTATGACGTAGTATTGGAATGTTTAAAAAATGGCCGTTTTATTTCTTTTTTTATATTAACCTTTTTAACAATTCTTGTTTTGCTTGGTATGGTTTTTATGTATATCGGATTTACTGGTTCATCGTTTTATATGTATAAAGATTATATCGTGACTACAGGTTATTATACAGAATATGAAGCTATAAAAACAGAAGAGGGTTTGAACTATAAGTTGATATATTCTTATAATGTTGATGGTGTTGATTATTTGGTGGAAACTGAATATTATACTAACAATTTACCAAATGAAGGAGCAGCTAGAAATATTAAATATAATCCTTTAAACCATAGTCAAGCTATAGTAGTTGGTGGCGGTGCGGGGGATGTTTTATTATTAGTTGGTTTTATGTTTTTTATAATTCCTTTAGCTGTGTTATCTTCTTTGTTTTCTAAAAATTTTGAAAATTTTGTCAATATAGGGTTACTTTTGCTTGGACTAGGTTTTGTTGGTATTGGCTGGCTTGCGTTTTATTTAATATCGGGATCATTTTCGATTATAGAAACATTAAGAGCTTTTTCGAGTAATTATTTGGCAGCATATTTTTTGTTGGCATCATTTTGGTTCATTGGCATTATGGTTATCATCGCAAGTTTTACAAATAAAAAATAGAAGACAAAAGAAAAAGAGGTTCTCCTCTTTTTCTTGTTTAAAAAAGCAATTTAATTGTTATATTAAGAAGAATGATGCTACAGTTGATATAACCATAACTAAAAGCATCACAATTGCCATTACTTTTCCTACTTTTTCTCTTTTCATGTTTAATCACCTAGAGATAATTATACTATAATTTAATTAAAAAAGGAATATTTTTAATTAAATTTAATAGTCTTAATTAGGTGAGATAATGAAAATAATGGACAAACTAAAATTTCAAGTAAAAATCGATAAAAAATTATTAATATTTTTAACTATTTTATTGTTAATTGGCATAGCTTTTGGTTCAATTTTTGTGAGTATTTTAGATAATAGTGATAAAACTTTAGTTAACGAACATTTAAATAATTTTATAAATAGCATTGAAACTGATAAATTAGATTATTTTCAAGCTCTAAAAAGTAATTTAATAACTAATATTTCTTTTGTAATTGTTATTTGGCTACTTGGAATATCGATTATTGGTCTACCAATTATTTTAATTATGTTTTTTAGTAAAACTTTTATTTTGGGTTTTAGTGTTGGAGCAATATTGTCTGTTTTTAAAACTAAAGGTTTATTATTTAGTTTAGCCCATATTTTTCCTGGTCAAGTTATAAGTTTGTTGTTATATTTGTTATTAACGATGTATGCAATGAGTTTTTCTTTTAAATTGATTTATGTTATTTTTAAGAAAAAAACTTTGGATTTTAAAATTGTTATGAACAAATATTTTAAGATTTTATTATTAGTTTTAACAATTGTAATTTTAATGAATTTATATGATACTTATCTAATGCCTAAGTTAGTAAAGATACTTATTCCTTTTATTAAATAATATGGTATAATTACTTATATAAGGGCGTGAAATATATGGATATAGAATTTTCACTTTCATTAACTGGCGAGAATAGTCATGATATTAAAATTATGGCTGGTCAAGGAAGTTTTTCAATTGGAACAATTGGTATATCCCAAGGTGATTATGATGCTTGGGTAGATGTGAATGATAAGATAAATTGGCACTCTTTTGATAAACTTAACTTTTCTAAAGTTTATAAATGGCCTAGATCTATTGAGTATTCTGGTAATGATACTGGATTTGTCGAGTGGTCTTATAACCGCAAAATCGAAAAATTTTATTGGATTCCTCAAAGTGATGTACATTTGAATATGACGAAAGCTAATATTAGGTACTTTTATTTGGATAATAAAAATTTTGAAATTGAACTATCATTAGGAAATTTATATCAGTTAACTTTGTTGGGAAAATTAAATAAAATTAAAATTAAAGATTGTTTATCGGTCTTTGATTTGACTGTTGATTTAACTAAAACGACAGATGACAGCTGTTTTCAACTACCCATTTATGAAAAATTAAAGGATGTTGCATCTATTAGAATACTTAACAAACCCTTAAATAAACCGTTTGATTGTAGAAGCTTACTCCAGTTTCCTAATTTAAAGGAAGTTTCTTTAGTAGGAAATATTACAAATTTAAATGTTTTAAAGAATCTAACCAAAATTGAATTTTTGGGTTTGTGGGACGTACCTGATCTAGAAGGATTACCGGATTTAAAAAATTGGGAAAATTTATATGACGTAATTGGCTCTAATATTGAAAAAAGAGGCGGTCAAATTTTAAGAAGGCAATTAAAGGAATTACAAAAAGAAAAAAAGATGGATGAATTTTGTTATGTCGGACAACTTAGAGATAAAAATTGGTATGTTACCGAATATAATATTCCATTTTATAATTGGGAAAAACATCAAAGAAAAGCCATTAAAGTATATAAAGAATATTTAGGTAAATTAAAATCGTTAGATGATGAAGAAACAATACTTAAGGAAATAACAAATTTTATCAAATTTTTTAATAGTTTATCAGATATTGAGACAATTGAGAGAGAAGATATTTTTACTGCAGTTAAGCAATTGATAGGTTCGACTAAATTAGTAATTTCAGAAGATAAAATAATTGATTTATTTGATAGTGTAAGAGATTTTTAATTTACATCTTATTTTATAAATGATATAATTAGCGAGGTGAAGTATATGAAAAAAGTAGTAATTGGAATGTCAGGTGGTGTCGATAGTAGTGTGGCGGCTATTTTATTAAAAGAGCAAGGGTATGAAGTTATTGGTTTATTTATGCGTAATTGGGATGCTACTATTAACAATGATTTTTTAGGTAATCCAACTATTAATAATAATATCTGTCCGCAAGAACAAGATTATAACGATGCTGTTAAGGTATGTGAGAAAATAGGAATACCACTTTATCGTGTCGACTTCATTAAAGAATATTGGGATTATGTTTTTACCTATTTTTTAGAAGAGTTAAAACATGGAAGGACTCCTAATCCTGATATTATGTGTAATAAATATATTAAATTCGATATGTTTGCAAAAGAGGCTAATAAATTAGGCGCCGATTATATCGCAACAGGGCACTATGCGAGAATGAAAGATGGTAAATTATTAAGAGGAGTAGATAATAATAAAGATCAAACTTATTTTCTATCACAAGTTTCTAAGGAACAATTACAAAATGTTTTATTTCCTGTTGGCCATTTGAATAAAAAAGCGGTAAGGGAAATAGCTAGTAAATATGATTTAATTACCGCTAAGAAAAAAGATTCAACGGGCATATGTTTTATCGGGGAACGTAACATGACGAAATTTTTAGAAAATTATTTGCCTAATCAAGAAGGTGATATAGTTGATATTGATACTAACAAAGTTCTTGGTAAACATATAGGATTAATGTATTATACAATTGGTCAAAGAAGAGGATTAAATATTGGTGGTTATGAAAATAGAATGTTTGTTGTTGGTAAAGATCTAAATAAAAATATTTTATATGTTGCTTTAGGTGAAAACAACGAATATTTATTTAGTGATTCTTGTTTAGTTACTGATATAAATTGGTTAGGCGATGAAAAGATAGACAAATGTACAGCTAAATTTAGATACCGTCAACCTGATAATGAGGTGACTTTAGAATATGTTGGCGATGATATTTTAGTTAAATATCCGCAGAAAGTAAAATCTGTTACCCCTGGACAAGCTTGTGTATTTTATTTAGGTGAGCAATGTTTAGGTGGCGGAATAATTAAAGAAGTGAGAAAAAATAATGAGAAACTTTGGTATTTATAAAGTTTCTTTTTATGATTTTTGGCTTTTTATAATATACTTTTTATTTACACTTGACAATTGACAATAATGTGATAAAATGAATATAGGAGGGTTAACAAAATGGATAAATTAAACGAAATATTACATGAACTTGGCATTTCTAAAGTCAAATTAGCTAAATTTTTAGGAGTATCTAGACAAATGATATACAATTATTTGGAATTAGATAGTATTAACAAATGGCCTAAAGATAAAAAAGTATTATTATTAAATTTATTAGGTGTTAAGTCACCAGAGGAAATAAATAAAATAAAGATAACAACTGATTATATTTATGAAGTAGATGAAAGATTGAATTCATTATGTAAAGATACTAATGAAAGTAATACTAATCTATTTGAAGGATTAGGTAAAAAGCAAAAGATTTTACTTCAAGATATTGTTGAGTTGTTAAAAGATCGCATCGAAGATGAAAATGATACTGAAGGATATTATATTTTATTATATTTATATCATTATCTTCAATCAATCGATAACTCTAAAGAATTGAAATATATTTTAGCTTATGTTTCTAAAGCAGCAGGTTTTACTAAACCTATGGAGTTTGTTTTTAATGAAGAACAACAATTTATTTTTGAAAGTATTTTATTCTCTGCGTTCTCATTATATAATGGTGGTGGAGCATCAAAAAATAAAATAGCGGCTTCTCATGAGAGATTTGTTGCTCAAATTGAACATAAAATTGAAGAAAAAATGAGTCGTACTATGGAGTTAAATACTGTTAAGGTTCAAGCATTAAAAGAGTTAGGTTATACTGAAATAAATGAATCTAATGCTACAGAAGTGTTTGAAAAAATAGCTGAAATTCAATCGAGAAAAGTAGCTAGTTAATAGCTATTTTTTATATGCCTAAAATTGACTAATACCTGAACTAGTGATAATATATATATTGAACTCGTATCACTGTTCGTTTCGGACGTTAGGCTTTAGGACATTAAGCATTAGAAGCGGTGACAGAGTTCTTTTAATTATCTTAATCGGAGTGTAGTTCAGCTTGGTTTAGAACACTAGTTTCGGGAACTAGAGGTCGTAGGTTCAAATCCTATTACTCCGACCAATATGTTAAAAATAGAATGATTAAAATACGTAATTAATTATTCTATTTTTTTGATATAATATTGTATGGAGGTAATAGTATATGGAATATAGAAGATTTAATAATACAATTGTTTTAAGAATTGATAAAGGTGAAGAAATATTAGAAAGTATTAAATCATTAGCTTTAAAAGAAAATATAAAATTAGCTAATGTTAATGCTTTAGGAGCCGTAGGAGAGTTTACTGTCGGTGTTTTTAAAACTCAAGAAAAGAAATATTATGCTAATGAATTTAAAGGTGATTTTGAAATAGTATCTTTAACTGGTACAATTAATACAATGAATGGCGAATTTTATTCGCATTTACACATGAGTGCTGGTGATGATAAAGGGCAAGTGTTTGGTGGTCATTTAAACAAAGCAATAGTAAGTGCAACCTGTGAAATGGTTATAAATATAATTGATGGAACTGTTGACCGTGAGTATAATGAAGAGATAGGTTTAAATTTATTTAAGTTTTAAAATGTCAAACTAATTGTAAAATTTTATAATTATTACAAAAGAATATAAGATATATTCTTTTTTTTGATATAATAAATAGTAATTATTTTTAAATATTAATTATATTATTTAGTAGTTTGGAAGTTGATAATATGAAAAGAAAATTAAACAAAAGAGGAAAAATCGCTTTAACAATTCTATCAATAATGATAGTTAGCAGTGTCTCATTAGCATTTATTTATGCTGATAATACTACAGAAAAACATATTTTAGAAAGTACTGATCGATATGATTTAAAAATTGATTATCCTAGTATTAAAAATAAAAAGATAAAAGAAAAAATAATGGAATATATTGATGGGCAAAAAGAAGAATTTATGAATATAGTAAAAAAATCGGAAGATATTGAAATATCAAGTAAATATGATTTTAACTTGAATGTCACTAGTAGTGAAAGAAATGGTATTACGTATGTTAATATGTTGACTTATTCTTATACTGGTGGGGCACATTATATTAGAGATGATAATAGCTTATATTGGGATAATGAAACTAAAGAATTTATTGATTTAAAATATTTTTTTCAGGATGAAGAATCTTTTAAACAAATGACTAATTTAGCTTATTATTATGTAATAAAATTAGGTAGTGATGAAGATAAAAATTTTGATGAATTATTAGTAAAAAGAGGAACCGCTCCTACTATCGATAATTATCGTCATTTCAAATTTACGGATAGTGGTTTAGAAATTATGTTTCCTCCTTATCAAGTTGCTTCTTGGGCCGATGGGGAAATTAATATTACTATTCCTTATGAAGATATAAATAAGTATTTAAAGGAACAATATCGTGATACTACTAAAGATGAAACTGTAGCTAAAGAAGTCCCTAATATTCGTGATTTAGAACAATTTAAAGACAAAAAACTGATTGCTTTTACTTTTGATGATGGTCCTAGTACTAGTAATACTAATTATTTATTAGATAATTTAGATAAATATAATGCGCGAGTAACTTTCTTTGTTTTAGGTAGTAGAGTGGATAATAATAAAGATGTTTTAAAAAGAGCATATCTCCAAGGTAATGATATTGGTAGTCATACTTATAATCATCGTAATTTGAATTTGTTGAGCGATGAAGGTATTATTGACGAAGTAAAAAGAACTAATGATAAAATAAAAGAAGTTATTGGTGTTAGTCCGACTTTATTAAGGCCACCGTATGGAAATTTAACTAGTCATGGGAAAGAGTTAGCTAATATGCATGTTATCTTATGGAATATTGATCCATTAGATTGGAAATATAAAGATAAAAATAGAGTTGCTAATGAAATAATCGAACATGCTCACGATGGAGCTATTGTTTTAGTTCATGATATATATAAAAGCTCGGTAGATGGGGCCTTATTAGCTATGGAAGAGTTGGAAAAAGAAGGCTATGCTTTTGTTACTATTACAGAAATGGCTGAGTTGAGAGGAATAGATTTGGATTATCAAACTTCATATTTTAGTATGAAAAAATAATGCTATAGCAGCATTATTTTTTGTATGATATATTATATTTGCTTGGGCCTCTTAGACAATTACCATCAATATCGAATTTCGAACCATGACATGGGCAATCCCATGTTTTTTCAAATTCATTGAAAATTAAACTGCAACCTAAATGCGGACATTTATTATAGACGGTATGTTTTTCATTATTATCATCAGTATATATAGCTATATCTTCACCAGCAATTTTTTTAAATTCTAAATTTGATGAATACCAGTTTTTATTTTTAACGATTTTGTTCATGGTAAAACTTTTACCATTTCTTAATATTTCAACTAAAACATTGGCAAACGTATTTAAAGATTTGTGACGTTTTAAAGAAAACAAATCGATAAATTTATTTTTTCTATTTAAAATAATATCACTTAATATTTTACCTGCTAAGGTTCCATTAGTCATACCCCAAGTATTATAACCTGTTCCAATTAATAAATCATCAGTTATTTTACTAATTATCGGTAAATGATCAACAGTTATAATATCATGATTGGACCATATATAATCGATATTACCTAGTTTTTTAGTTGTATTAATTAAACTATCAAAATTATCTTTATCGTTATTGTTGGTTGAAATAGGATGGGAATTATTTAAATAAATCATATAATCATGATGATATCTTAAAGATGTCGATGGTATTTTAGTGTTTATCATTGAAATTTTTCTGTTTTTATTTTTTATTGCTCCGACATATGACTTTTCTAAATGATCTTTAATAGGGAAAAGGAGGGGAAATAAGAAAAAAGGATAGTGGCAAGCTAAAACAACTTTTTTAGCTTTAATTTTATTATTTTCAGTTAAACAAATACATTCATCTTCTTTTTTTATTTCAATTATATTAGTCTTTTCGTAAATTTCAATATTATTATTTAAAACTATTTCTTTTAATTTCATCAAGTATTTAATTGGGTGAAAGACATAAGTATTATTAACTCCAATCGCATTATTGTAATCTAAAACATCGATACCAAATTTTTCTAGTAATTCTTTTTCTTCTTTTAATTTTTTTAATTCTTTTTTGTCTTTAGTGAAAACAAATGATTTAACTTGTTCTAAATCACATTCGATTTTTTCTTTTTCTATAATATTAGTTAAAATATCAATTGCTTCTAATTGGGATTCTAAATAGTTTTTACTTATTTCTTCACTTAACTCTTTTTTTAATCTTGTATAAATTAATTCTTGTAAATAAGTTATTTTACCGGTAGTTCTTGCTGTTACATCGTTTCCAATTTCATCTTTATCAACTACTACTACTTTTAAATTACTATTAATTAAGTGATATGCCGTACTTAAACCGGTAATTCCAGCGCCAATAATTAAAATATCACAATCAATATCTTTATCTAAAATAGTTATACTGTTTTTAAAATCTTTTAACCAAATACTTTGTTTTTTCATATTATCACCATTATTAATATGGCTCATTTTAAAAAAAATACAAGATAAATTAATCTTGCATTTTACTTATTTTATCATAAACATTTTTCAAACTTGTTTCATATTTACTGGTTGTTTTGGGTTGATAATATTTTCTATTTTTTAATTTATCGGGTAAATATTGTTGTTTAACAAAAGCGTTAGGATAATTATGCGGATATTTGTAATCTTTAGAATTAGTTTTGATATGGTTAGGAACATTGCCTGTATTACCACTTCTGATATCGTTTAAAGCATTGTCTAAAGCACTGATAGCTGAATTAGATTTAGGAGATAGAGCAAGTTCAATTACGACACTAGCTAAAGGAATTCTTGCCTCAGGTAATCCTAATCTTTCACAAGCATTGATTGCAGCATCGACTTTTGGTCCCATCGATGGGTTAGCAAGTCCGATATCTTCATAAGCTATAACTGACATTCTTCGATAAATACTATCTAAGTCCTCAGCTTCAATAAGACGCGCTAAATAGTGAAGACTTGCATTGACATCACTACCTCTAATTGATTTTTGAAATGCTGATAAAACATCATAATGTCCATCTTCGTTTTTATCGTGAAAGAACACAGGTTTACTATTAACTTTTTTTATTTGTTCGATTGTTACTATTTTATCATTGGTTGAATAATATGATACTTCTAGTAGATTATAAGCGAATCTTAAATCACCGCCAGCTAATTTAACGATATAATTTAAACTTTCATCATCAATTTGAATATCTTTTAAATACTCGACACCTTTTTTTAAAGCTAAAAGTATATCTTCATCATTTAATTCTTTTAGTTCAAATATTTGACATCTACTTCTAATGGCCGGATTTATTTTATGATAAGGATTAGAAGTAGTTAAACCAATCAATGTAACTAAACCATTTTCTAAATATGGTAATAACAAATCTTGTTTATCTTTATTTAATCGATGAATTTCATCCATAATGATGATTAATCCATTATTTGCTTTAGCTTCTTCAATTGCAATATCAAAATCTTTTTTATTGTTAATAACGGCGTTTAAAAAAATATATTTACTATCTAATTCATTAACTATCGCAGTAGCAATACTAGTTTTACCAATACCAGGTTTGCCATATAAAATCATTGAAAAAATATGTTTGTTCTTTACTAAATTAGATAATATTTTATTTTCTCCGATTAGGTGTTGTTGGCCAACAATATCATTTAGTTTTTTTGGTCTTAAAATAAGAGCTAAAGGTTCCATTTACATCACCATTAATATTTTATCAAAAAATAATAAAAATTCAATAATTATGGTATAATTAAATAGGTGAGATTATGAAATTTGAACCAAATAAAGATAAATTTAATGATAAAGCATTAGAATTTAAAACATATTTATTAATTGATAAAAAATATAGTAATGAAACAATTGATTCTTATATGAACGATTTATATAAATATTATGAATATGTAGTTAAAAATCACTTGAATATCGATGATATTAAAAGAAAAGATATCATGAATTATACTAAATATTTAAGAGAACAACAATTAGCTACTAGTTCAATTAATCATAACATTTCTGTTTTAAGAACATTCTATAAGTTTTTAGTTGTATCGACACATTTCGTTACTGATCCGATGGATTATATCGAACCACCACGTTTAAGAAAAACACTACCTAAAGTATTATCATATGACGAGGTTAAAAATCTATTAGATATCGATTTGGTCGATAAATATAGCTATCGCAATAAAGCGATGTTAGAGCTTATGTATGCGACAGGTTTAAGGGTTAGTGAATTAGTTAATTTAAAACTAAATGATTTAGATTTAGATATGGATTTAATTAGAACATTAGGTAAAGGTAGTAAAGAAAGAGTTATACCAATAGGCGATTATGCTGTTTATTTTGTTAAAAAATATTTAGTTGAATATCGCAATCAGTTTTTAAAAGATAATACCGATTATTTATTTTTAAATAATCATGGTAAAAAGTTAACAAGACAGGGTTTTTATAAATTAGTTAAGGATTTAGCCGTTAAAAAAAATATCAAAACCGAATTTTCTCCTCATACTTTAAGACATTCTTTCGCTACTCATTTATTAGATAGAGGAGCTGATATTGTAAGTATCAAAGAAATGTTAGGTCATAATTCATTATCGACAACTCAAATATATACTCATATATCTAATCAAAAGTTAAAAGATGAATACACAAAATTTCATCCGCACGGTTGATTTTAATCAAGATTATAATAAATTTATTGAGTATTTATTTAGTTTAAAAGATGATGAATATCAAAAGTTTAATCAAAAAATAGTTAAAACCGATAATATTATTGGTATCAGATTACCTATTTTAAAAAATATTGCGAAAATAATTGCTAAAAATGATTATTTAATTTTCATTAAAAATAATAAACATCAATATTCAGAAGAAATAATGTTACATGGTCTAGTCATCACTTATTTGAAAATTGATTTTAATGAATCCATTAAATTATTTGATGAATATATTAAATATATTGATTCTTGGGCAACATGTGACTCTGTAGTTATGAATTATAAAATTGTTAGTAAAAATTTAGATATTTGTTTAATCAAGATAAAAGAATATTTAAAAAGTGATAAACCTTTTATTAAAAGAGTAGGGATAGTTCTTTTATTTTACTATTTAAACGACGATTATATCGACGAAGTTTTAAAACTGATTAATTCTATTAAGTCAGATGATTATTACGTTAAAATGGCTAATGCTTGGTTAATTTCAATATGTTTAGTCAAATACTATGACAAAACTGTTAAGTTTTTAAAATCTTGTCAATTAGACGATTGGACTTATAACAAAGCTTTACAAAAAGCCATCGAATCATATCGCATTAAAGATAAAGAGATTTTAAGAAAAATGAAAAAATAGTTTTATACTATTTTTTATTTTATACTACTTGACAATACAAGATAGTATTAGTATAATGATGTTAACTAAGATACTTTGCAACTTTGTTAAGAGAGTAGGTGAGAATTTTATAATATTAAAGATAGGGGGGATTTTTAGGCAAAGGAGAGTTTATGAAAACTATAACAAAAATTATTCCTGTTCTAGGAATTATTGCTATTACGTTGATTTTATTGATTTTTATCGATACAAAAGAATATCAAAAACATGATCAATTAGATGGTTATCAAAAAACAACTTTTTCAATAGAATATGATAGTAACAAAGAAAATCTTGCTAATCTAGTTAAAGAGATAAGTGAAAATGCTAGAGAAAATAACGTTATTTTAAGTAAGAATAATAATGGCAATATTTATTATTCATTTGCTACAATCGATGAATTGATAAACGTATTATCAGATAACTTTAATGTTGAAGTGTATGACGTAGAACATGAAAACGATTCTTTTATCGCTACTTATAATGTAGATGATAATAAACAAATCGGTTATATAAAAGACTTTTTGGCTAATAATAAAATAACTTATTATTTATTAGATAAATTAATTGAAGATAAGGAAATTCTACACGATACATATCAAGTGTTTTATAAAAGTGAAATTGATTATAACAATTTTATCAATGCAGTTAAAACTAATATTGGCTTTGACATCACTAATACCGGTGTGACAGAAACTAAGAATATCGAAGATTTATTTTTAATCTTAATTTTAATCGTTTTGATTTTAATATCACTATTTTATTATACATTTGAAATATATCGTTTATATTATAGTTCCAAAAAAATTGGTTGTATGAAATTATTAGGATTTGATAAACTAAAGATTACTAATATAATGGTCAAAAACTCATTTTTAGTCTATCTTACTGCTGTTTTTATTATATTTATTTTACTTTTGATTTTTGTAAAAAATATTACATTAGGTCATTTAATTTTAATATTTTTATTTGACATGATTATTTTGTTATTTACTTATTATGTTAGTTTTAACTGTGTTAGAATTATATTAAACTCTTATCAAACATCAGGAATTATAAAAAATCAGAATCTTGCTTCTAAAATAGCTAAAATATCAAATAAAATAAAATTTATTGTAACAATTCTTTTGATTGGATTTATTTCATTTTTGTTTTATACATCTAATAATGTTTTTAATACTATGGAATTATATAACCACTCTCAAAATATGCTTGGTTATGGAGTTATCGATAGTGTAAGTGAAATGGTTGTTGAAGATCTATCCAAAGAACATACTAAACTATATCAATTATTATATGACGATACCAGGTTAGAGATTTTGGAAGTCGATTTTGGAAGTTACTTTGATACAGATGAAGAATATCAAGAAATAATTAATCAGGAAATTCGAAATAACGTTCGATTATATTATGGCGATGTTAATAAAAATTATTTAAAAAGAGAAAATATTAAAGTTTATGATGATAATGATAATCTAGTTAATATTGATAATATCGAAGATTTTTCTTTTATTGTTCCTAAGGATAAAAAAGAAATAATGTTAAATTTAATAAATATTCATTTACAAGAAGAGGTTAAAGCTTCTTGCATAAACAATCCTTATGAAGACGCTAAAATATATTATTATGACGATCAAAAAATCGATACTTATCGACTTAATTTAGATGAAAAATATATAGATAGTCCAGTGATTAGAGTTATTGGAAGAAATGTTTTTGGCGCCAATCTCGATTGGCTTAATGAATGTGGCTACGTCAGTATATATGGTAATGGCATCAATGACACGGGATTAAAAATTAAAATAGTTGATAATTTAGAAAATACAAATGATATTTTAGAAGAACATTTTAAAGAGGCTGGAGTTTATGGAATTATAGATCGAAGTAACTTTGTTAGTTTTGATAATTATTTTAGCGGACAAATTAGTATTGTTAGTTTACTTTTCTCTATTGTTATTACATCAGTTATATTAGTTGGTAGTACCTACACTTTAATTTCATTACAAGTTATAACGCTTTATTTAAAAAGTGAAAAGCAAAAAGTTATTGTTAAAAGACTTTTAGGGTTTAATAAACGTGATATCTTTAATAAGATAATTAATAGAAATATTATTAGTAATGTTATTTGTTTTATCATTAGTTTTATTATATTGATTGTTATTGGTAAATTAGATTATGAGGTATTTATTATTTCAATTATTTTGTTTATGATTATCGACATAATCTTACTATTATTGAGTATTAAATTTTCTGGATTTTCACAAATATTTGAGCAATTAAAAGGAGGTAATTTATGATTACAATTAAAAATTTAAATAAATCATTTGGCGAAAAACAAGTATTTACTAATTTTAACTGTAATATTAAAAATGGCTTTATGACAGCAATAATCGGTAAAAGTGGCAGTGGGAAATCAACTTTACTTAATATGATTGGCCTACTTGATTTGGATTATCAAGGTGAAATTTTATATGATGATGTAAATATAAAAAAATTGAAAGAAAATAAACAAGTTGAATTTATTAGAAATAATATTAATTATTTATTTCAAAACTATGCTTTAGTTGATAATGAAACAGTCGAACAAAATTTATTATTGGCTTTAGCTTATGAAAAAATAAATAAAGGAGAAAAAATAACTAAAATTAACGAAGTTTTAACTAAAGTTGGATTAGATAACTTCAACAACAAAAAAATTTATACTTTAAGTGGAGGAGAACAACAAAGAATTGCTTTAGCTAGAACTATTCTTAAAAAAGGAGATATTATTTTAGCAGATGAACCAACTGGTAATTTAGATGAAGGAAATAAAGAAATTGTTTTAAAAATATTAAAAGAATTTAAAGATTTAGGTAAAACTATTATTATTGTTACGCATGATTTGAGTATAGCTAATGAATGCGATGAAGTAATTAAATTATAAAATGAAATTTTAGTGAAACTGTTTTTATTGATTTTAGTTTATGATATAATAAATTTAGTTAGGAAGATGTTATGAAAAAAAGAGTTATTATAATTGTAAGTGTAATTTTAGTTATAACTTTAATTATTGTTGGTTTAGTTATTTATAATAATAACAAAATTGAGCAAGAGTTAAATGAAGCCCAAGAACTATATTTAGTATATTTAAGTGGTCCTGGTTTTTTAGGTAATAAAAATAAATTTCAATTTTATAATGAAAATGGGGAGTTAATTAAAGAAGAAAAAATAAGTGGCGATAGTATTAACTTTGAATATATTAACGATAATATAATATATTTTGGTGGCCCGGGAGGATTATATGAATTTAATGTAAACGATTTAAATCTTCAAAGAATCTCTAAAGATAAAATTAGCATTGTTAAATTTTATAATGATGAAATGTATTATTATGCAAGTGATAAAAATACAATTTGCCACGGTGATAGTTGTTTAGAAGCAGATATGTTAGTTGGCGATTTTGTTGTTAATGATGACTATTTATATGTTTTAGGTAGTAAATTAAAGATTTATCAAAATGATGAGTTAATTGAAGAATATGACTATTCTGATGAAAGAATAATTACTAAAATTTATAATTTAAATGGTAAAATGTTAATAATTAATGAATTTGATATTTTGTCGATTAACGGAACAGAAGTAACTATGTTAGATAACATTCACGATGAAGAAACTTTACTATATTATCAAGACGAAAATGGCGATAATTATATTTTTGATATTGACAATCAAATATTAATGTCGGTCGATTTGAAAGATGATTATAGTTATGAAGTAAAGGAAGAGTTAGATATTACTAATCTTATTCAATCAAGTTATGATTTTATTAACAATGTTGAAACATTTTATGGCTTAGATACCAATAATAATGTAATGATTATGGATAGTGATAATAATACAATAAAACAATTTGAATTAAATATGAAAAGCAACGACTTAGTTTATGGTGTATATAGGGTAAAATAGGAGGTGATTAGATGAAAAAAACTCTTTTTACTATATTAATTAGTTCACTATTATTTATGAGTGGCTGTTCAAATAATGATTTTACTTTAACTTTAGACCAAGCTGGTGAGGAATATTATATTTATAATGGCACTAGCAGTAGCGTGGTAATCTATACTAATTTTGGCGAAATTAAAGTTAATTTTGAAGATGAAACGATTGATTTAAGTGAAGCATTAGATAAAAATAAAATAACACTGCTTGATATCATGAATAAAGTAGGGTACTCTACCGAATTAAATGACGGTGGTTCTTTAGTTTACCAATATGAAAAAGATGATGATTTTGCAAATGTGGAATTTACAATTGTTGATTGTCATGGTACCGATCGAATTGTTATTGGCAATACTCCTGATGTTGCCGATCGATGCCGAGGAGATTATTAATAATTTGTCGAGGAATACTATTGATAGTATTCTTTTTTATTCATATAATTTTATAGGTGATAAATATGAATAATGTTAACATGGGTTTTATTTTAACTATATTAGCAGGACTATCAACTATGTTAGGAACAATTTTCATATTTATAAAAAAAAGAAGTGACAATATTATTATTGGTTCTTTAAGCTTTGCTTCAGGTGTTATGTTAGCAGTATCGATAACCGATCTAATTCCAGAATCATATAGTTTATTGATTAATTTATTTCCTAAATTCCCGGCTATTATTTATATGCTAATATTTGTAGTAAGTGGTATTTTATTTTCTATGTTAATTGATAAATATATTCCAACAACAAATTACAATAATTCTAATTTATATCGCGTAGGTATTTTTTCAATGTTGGCGATAATTATTCATAATATACCAGAAGGAATAGCAACTTTTATGGCTACAAATAGTGATATGATGCTAGGTATATCCTTAGCAATGGCAATAGCTCTACATAATATACCAGAAGGAATAAGTATATCTATACCTATTTATTATGCTACTAACAGTAAATTAAAAGCTTTATTTTATACTTTTATATCAGGAATATCAGAGCCATTTGGGGCTTTATTAACTTATCTTTTTTTAAATAATTTTATTAATGATCGAATTATGGGGTTTTTATTCGGAGTTATCGCAGGAATTATGATTCATATAGCTTTATACGAATTATTACCAACTGCTAAAAGTTATAATAATAAAAAAATAGTATATTTATTTTTTATAATCGGTATTATATTTATGACAATTAATCACTTTATATTTTAAAAGAAAAAAAGTCCTAGATTTGGACATTTTTTCTTGGGTAAAACTTATTCAAAATCATAATTTGAAGAAGCTTTAGCATTATCGTTGCATTGTTTGTTCATATTTGAACTATTAGAATTCATGTTAGTCTTATTGCTTTTACATGATTTGTTTGATTTGCAACTTTTATTTGCTTGAGCATTCTTTTTCATTTTCATCACCCATTAGTATTATTGACACTATTTGATATTTTATTCGATAAATTTGTTGTTAAATAAGATATTTTTTGCTATAATATGTATAAAAGTAAGGTGTAAATATGAAAGACAATAAAACTATAGATAAAAACAATAATTATGTTGATGTTATAAAGGCATTATTTACGAAAAAAGGTCAAGAAATAGTTGACAATAAATTAAATAAACTTTTTAAAGAGAAGAGTGGGGAAGAGATAACTATTATTGATTTATTAACTGCTTTAGGTGAGCCTAGTTTTGATTTTTATGATTTATATCAAAATGGTGCTAAAAAGTTAGTATATCAAGGATTGATAATTGAGGAAAAAGATGATGATGAGTATCGCTATTATGGTGAAGTTATCAATAATACTGGAATTGAAGTCTTTACCGAGTTAATCGAACAACTTAATTTAAAATATACAGATAATTTAATCAATGATTTTTTATTAGATTTTGATTCAAATGAAAAGAAACCATTACATTTAATAATAAAATTATTAATATTTACGATGAATAATTATTTTGATAGTACTTATGATAAATTATTGATTGATGGAAAAGGTATTATCGATTACAAGATAAATTTATTAACTAAACACAAATCTTTATTTCAGAGTGTTCCAGTAAATGATTTTATATATGGCTTATTTGTCGATGGATTACATACTGAAAAACAATTTGATAAATATTTAAATAAAGGTTCTTATCAATTATTATGTGAAGAAATGGATAAATTATTTAATAATTCTAATGATATAATTGATAATACTATTATTAAGCAACAGTTAATTTTGATTGGTAATATGTTTAATAATAAATTGTTTTATTTAACGCATTATGGAATAATAAGTCAACAGTTAAGAAATAAATTAATTGAACGCTTTAATTTAATATTTAATAAAGTTCTACAAGCTTTCGAAATTACATTTCTTGAAGAAGATTTCATTAAAATAGAAGAAGCGATGAATAATTCTATTGCTAGATTAAACAAATCTAATAAAGAATGTTTAAGTTAACATAATATATATTACTTTGAATTGACACTTTCCGATAAAGCAATAAAAAAAGTCAATAGAACCATGGAATAAATGCTTTAGCTTTTATGCCGTGAAAGTCTATTGATTTTTTGTTTGCGCCAATAATGGTGTGAAACACACAAAAAAAGTGATGTAATCATTTTTTTGTGTGTTGTGCCTTAAACGGCGAGTTTTGAAAGTTTTTGTTTTACTTTTTTTAAAAAGTAAAGAGGCTATTGATTTTTTTTACGGAGCTCCCCCACAGCGTAGTAAAAAAAATCTTATGAATGTTAAGTCCTTTTTTTAGTAGTCGCCGTGCAATTTTCCTTTTTTTTAAGTAGGGGTATGGGGAAGAATTAAAAAAAAGGTTTGCCGTAGGTAAAATTGCTCGGCGATTACTTTTTTCTCCCCATTACTTTTTTTTATTATCTTATGCGTTCTTTATTTTTTTTCTATTGTTATTATTAAATTGTGTTTTTTTGCTATTTCCATTACTTTATTAAAACTTATTTTGTTTTCGTCTCTTTCTATCTTTGCTATAGCATCTCTTCCTCTATTTATTGTCTTTCCAAATTCTTTCTGTGTTAGTTCCGTCCATTGTCTTATTATTTTTATTACTTCTCCAGTTGTATAGTTGTTTGCTATTATCTTCATTTTTCCACCTCGTTATAAGTGTATCAATAATACTCAATAAAAAGTTATTTTGTGTATTGACAATACACTTTATTTTTGTTATAATTAACGTGTATTAGAAATACACATATAAAAGGAGCGATTGATATGTATTATAGTAAAACAGTTGAATATTTAGAAACACATAAAAGAAATAAAGAAAGGGTTTTAGAAGAAATTAAGGAATTAAAAGAATTTTGGAATAATTGTCCATGTGGTGAACACAATAGAAATTGTCTTGAAAGATTTATAGCTTTAGATTGTGATTTACATATGTATAATGATTTAATTGACTTTTATGAAGAATTGTTTTATATAGAAAATGGTTTTTATTATGATGCTACTAATTATTAGTAGTATTCAGCCAATTATTAAAAAAAAATACTACCTTTATTACAATCAATCATTTTTTATAACATACTTACTTTTAAAATAATAGTTGGTTGAATAGTGCTAATAGCACTAGAAAGGAGCAAAAAATGAACACTAAAATTGAGATATTAATATTAGGTGTTGGACG
>JAGHHZ010000007.1 GCA_017887425.1 Bacilli bacterium | reverse complement strand
TTGTATACCATTCACTATCTGCTCCTACATTAACGATGCTAATAATATCATCGATATTATCTGTTTTAGGAGAATAAGCTAAATACCTATCTAAATTATCAGGAATATAATATTGAGCACTTATGATACTGGCTAGTTTTTGATTATATTCCATATTTAATACTTTTTCAATATCCGTTTCACTTAATTTTTCAGTGATAACGGTGATATCTTCTTTTGAATAACCTAATTCTTTTAAAGCTTTTTCTGTTTTATTACTATTTTGAATAATTAAAATAATTCCTACTACAACAACAACGAATACTACGACAAATACAAGTCTTTTAATTATGTTTTTATCTAACTTTTTTTCCATAGCAACACCTATCTTTCTTAATTAAATTATACTATATTCAAAGTTTGTTGTCTATAAAATATCAAAAATTGACAATATTTCTTACATATGTTAGAATAACATCGGTGATTATTAAAGGGGGAAATTTATGATTAATGATCTAACCGAATATGAATATACAAAACAAATTTTAAAGGATAGATTTGATATCAATCTTGACGAACTATCTGATAAAGCTAAGAAGGGTCTTGTCGACGTTGAAGTAAATCACAATCGAGCTTGGGTACGTGATTTATTTGAACGAAATAAGAATAATTTAGATGCAACAGCGCTTTTTTACCGTGGAACTAAAGTTACTTATCGTGAAATGTTTGAAAATGCTTCTAAATATGCTTCTGTTCTTAGCAAAAAAGGTGTTACTAAAGGTGTTGAAGTACCTGTTTGCATGTCTCCAAGTCCAGAATTTGTTTATACGATGATGGCAATTAATTTGTTAGAAGCGAAGATGAATTCTTTTGGCTCATTTGAAAAAGATTATGTAACAGAAATTATTAATGGATGTGATACTGATTTTATTATTTGTGGCGATGATCAATATAGTAAAATTAAAGAATCAATTGACGAATCAAAAGTAAATGAGATTGTTATGTTTTCTTTAACTGACTCATTAAAAAACGGTCAAGATCCGTATATTGAATTAGATAAAGATTTTTATGATTTTGAAAATAAGGTAGAATTATATAGAAAAAATGATCAAAGAATCATATCAAAACAAGAATTTTTAAAAGAAGCTGATAGTCCGTCTAAAGCAATTACTGATTATCCTATTGGCGATATCGACGCAGAATTTTTAGTTACATATAGTGGTGGAACTACTAGCAATAAACCTAAAGCAATGATTCATAGAAATCGTAGTTTAGTAACAATTGGACGTTTTCAAGACCCAGATTTATCTGGATTACCACAAATGACTGATTTAATTGGTGAAATGCTTATTCCAACTTTTTCTAATACATCGCTTATTTCTAGCATGTCAGATGTATTGTATAAAGGATGTACTGTTGCTTTAGAGCCGATTTACCAAAGAGAATTTCTTTTATATAGTTTAGCGATAAATAAACCAAACTATGTTTCTGTGCCAAGAAATATGTTAGTTGATGCCGCCAAAAAATTATATAAAGATCCTCGTTTTGAAAATTTTACAATGCCTTATATGATGATGCTTACATCAGTTGGAGAGCCAACTTCTAAAGGTGAAGAGAAATTTATTAACAAAATGTTAAGAAAAGCAAAATGTGGTGTTGGTAAATTACCACGTCCATTAGCACCAGTGCCATTATCAATTGGTGGTGGCGATACAGAAAGAGGTGGAATGTTCTTTACTCCATATCGTTCTTTGCAAAGCTTACATCCTAAATATAAGTTAACTGGTTCAAGATGTGAGTTAAAAAAATATGCGATGGTTCAAATGGCTGTTTTTGATGAAAACGGTAATAAATTGCCTAGAGGTAGTGTAGGTATTTTAGGAGTAAAAACGCCAACACAAATGAAAGAATATAAAAATAATCCAGATGCTACTAAAAAAAGTAAATTTATTGATAGTGATGGAGAAATTTGGAATAATTGTAATGCGTATGCTTATATTGAAAAATATGGTACTGTTAATATATTAGGAAGAGTTGGAGATGAATTTGTTTTAGATGATGGAACAAAAATTCCACTTTTCCAAATTGGTTTAGAAGTAGAAAAGGATACAAAACATATTTTATCTTATGAAGTAGTAAATTTTGGAGATTCCGTTGTTATTCATCTTGAATTTATGCCGACGGCTGCTCAAAATAAAGAAAAAATTCTTATGAGTATTAAGAAAAGAATCATTAACAAATTTGGTGACGAGCTAGCCAATAAAATATTTTATCGCGTAAGAAGTTTTGATGAAGGATTTGTTGGAAATAAATCAGAAAAACGTAATCGTCAAACATTAATTGCGGAAGGAATAACTGAAAAATGTGTTATGCCTATTTATGAAGATTCTGAAATCAAGTTAAAGCCATATAAAGAAAAAGAAAAAGTAAAAGTTTTAAAATAATAATTTTTACTTTTTTTTGTTAATTGTGGTATAATAAAGCTATAATATGGAGGGCTTTGTATGGGTATTGGTTTTATCATAAGTGGATTATGTGTAAGTATATTAATAAATTTAGTTTATTTTACTAAAAAAAGAGTAAAAAATTATGAGACGACATTGTATGGATATTTGATAATTGTCAATTTGATTGGTTTATTACTTGAGTTAGGATGTTCAATTATATGTTCTATTAATAATTCGCCAATAATATTTAGAGATATCATTGTTAAAACTTATATGGTGTTTTTAATTGGTTGGGCAATTTTATTTATGTATTATGTTCTGATAATAAGTTGCGACACATATAAAAATTTTCGGATTAGATTAATGAAAATAACGACATTTTTGTTTTTTATTGCTGCTATCATTATTTCTATTTTACCAATCGAACATATCAAAACGGATACAGCCATTTATGCCTCTGGAAGTTCAGTTAATATAACTTATATTTTTACAGGAATAATTGTTTTGGTAATATTGATGGTTATGGTAACGCATTATAAAAAATTAAAAAATAAAAAATATTTGCCCCTTTTGTCTTTTATTATATTAGGGGTAATTGTTTCTGCTATTCAATTTACAAATCCACAGTTATTAATGGTTACAGCCTTAGAGTCATATATTATGTTAATGATGTATTTTACAATCGAAAATCCTGACGTTAAAATGATTAATTATTTGAATTTGGCTAAAGATACTGCTGAAAAAGCTAATCGTGCTAAGTCGGATTTCTTATCAAGTATGTCTCATGAAATTAGAACACCGTTAAATGCAATAGTTGGTTTCTCAGAATGTATTATTAATGCGGATAGTTTAGAAGAAGCAAAAGAAAACGCTAGCGATGTTGTTAGTGCTTCTAAAACATTACTAGAAATAGTTAATGGAATTTTGGATATTTCTAAAATTGAAGCTGGTAAATTAGAACTAGTTGAATCAGACTATAGCTCTAAAAAATTGTTTGATAATGTAGTAAAGCTTATTCGAGCTAGAATAGGTGATAAGCCATTAGATTTTAAAGTCAACATTGCTGAAGATTTGCCATTAGTTTTATATGGCGATCATATGAATGTTAAAAAAATATTGATTAATTTATTAACTAACGCTGTTAAATATACTGATCATGGATTTATTAGTTTGGATGTTAAATGTGTTAAAAATAATAATATTTGTCGTTTAATTATATCTGTTAAAGATAGTGGCCGAGGAATTAAACAAAAAGATATTGGTAAGTTATTTACTAAATTTCAAAGGATTGATGAAGATAGAAACACTACTATTGAAGGAACTGGTTTAGGACTTGCAATCACTAAACAATTAGTTGAAATGATGAATGGTAAAATTGTTGTCAATAGTACTTATGGAGAAGGCTCAGAATTTAAAGTAGCAATTGATCAGAGATTATCTTTAGCTAAAATTGAAGTTGAAAAAGAAGAAACTGATGACTTTAATTTAGACTTAACTAATAAAAAAATTTTAATTGTCGATGATAACAAATTAAATTTAAAAGTTGCTCAAAAATTGTTAGTTAAATATAATCCAACTATTACTACTGCTGAAAGTGGAGCAGAATGTTTAAATTTAATTAATAGTGGCAATAAGTATGATTTGATTTTATTGGATGACATGATGCCTAAAATGCGTGGAACAGAAGTATTAGCTAAATTAAAAGAAATTCCTAATTTTAATACACCAACTATTGTATTAACTGCTAATGCAATAAATGGAATGAAAGAGCAGTATTTAAAAGATGGTTTTGATGATTATTTGGCTAAACCAATTGAAAAATCTGAATTGTATCGAATTTTAAGAAAATATATTAATGTTGATAATTCACCAAGTCAAGTATTACCTGTTAGCGAAGCTAAAGAAAATAATGATAATTTAAAAAGTTATCCTAACAAAAGAGTACTGATAGTTGATGATAATAAGGTTAATATTATGATTGCAATTAATTTTTTGAAACCATATAATTTTATAGTTGAATCTTGTTTAAGTGGAATGGAATGTTTAAATTTAATTAATAGTGGCAAAAAATATGATTTAATATTTGTTGATATTATGATGCCTGAAATGGATGGTGTAGAACTATTAAATAAGTTAAAACAAATTCCTAATTTCAATACTAAAATAATTGCTTTAACAGCTGATGCTGTTGATGGTGCTAAAGAAAAATACTTAAATAGTGGTTTTGATGGATATATTTCTAAACCAATTGATAAAAGTGTATTGAATAGTATTATAGATAATGCATTAAACACTAATTCTTTTAAAGGAAGTATTGAATATCTAAAAGCTAATAATGTTGATATTGATAAGTCTTTAGAATTATTAGGAGACATTAACACATATAATGATTTACTTAAAGAGTTTATGGAGACAATAAAAGATAAAATTAATAATTTAAATAATTATAAAAATCAAAATGATTTAGCTAATTATGCTATTTTAGTACACTCTTTGAAAAGTGATAGTAGATATTTAGGATTTAATAAATTAGCGGATATTGCTTTACAGCAAGAATTAAAAAGTAAAGATAATGATGTAACTTATATCCATAATAATTTTAATCTATTAGTAAATGAAGTAAAGGAAGTTATTACTATTATAAATAAATATATGAATTAAGTCTTAATGGCTTAATTTTTATATACTAATTTAACTTATGATATAATGATACTATAGAAAAGAGGTAGCAAATGAAGTTAGTACCTATACCAAGTGATAAATTTGAAGATTATCGAACCGATGCTATATTTGATTGTTATAAATGGGATCCCCAGTTTTTAGATAGCAATACTTTAGCTCGATATGTTTTAGTAATAACAGAAGATGAGTGTCAAGAAATAGCAAAGTTGACAGAAGCTTTAGATTTAGAAACTAGAGAAGCTGAGAATTTTTTAAATAATCATTTAAAATTAGCTAAACCTCTTAGGCTACCAAAAAAAATATATAATGAATTAAAAATGATGAACAATTATGATGAGAATAGACATATTCGTTTAATGCGTTATGATTTTCATCCAACAATTGAAGATACTTGGGCTGTAAGTGAAGTTAATAGTGATGTACCAGGAGGTTTTGCTGAAGCTTCGTTATTGCCAGAACTAGCTATTAAAACTTTAAATAACAAAAATTATTATAGTATTAATTTTGGTGATATTTTAGCGCATACATTAGCTAGAAAAATTAAAGAAAAAGGTACTATTATGTTTGTTCATTGTACTTCTTATAGTGACGACCGTCAAGTGATGCAATATATCGGAGACAAGATGGAATCTTTAGGATTTAAATCACTTTATGGAGCAGTTGACCATTTGAAATTCGAAAATAAGGAAGCAATAAGTGTTTTAGATGGTTATGAAGGTAAAGTTGATTGTATATTTAGATTTACTCCTTTGGAATGGCTAAAAGATATCAAACCCAAAACATGGGGTGGATATTTTAATACTATTACACCATCTTGTAATCATCCAATCGCTATATTTGCCCAAACTAAAAGGTTTCCTTTAATTTGGGAGAACTTAGAAAAAAATGGAATTAAGTTAGATGCATGGAAAAGATTATTACCAGATACTATTGAAGTAAAGAAGGCAAAAGATAAAAAAGATTATATTTATAAACCAGCTTGTGGAAGAGTAGGCGAAAAAATTGCTATTAAAGAAGCTTGTTCAAATGATGAATATAAAGAAATCTTAAAAGATGTTAAAAGACATCCCAATAATTATTTAGCACAGAAAAAGTTTATCAGTCGTCCTTTAAAAGGGATTAATAATGAAGAATTTCATGTTTGTTTAGGTTCTTATACCGTTGATGGCAGACATGCTGGATTTTATGCTAGAATAAGCGAAAAAAATAGAATCGATTCTGATGCTAAAGATATACCAGTAGTAATCGAAAGGAGTAAGAAAAATGACTAATAAAGAAGTATATAAAATATGGGCTCCTAGTGGTTGTGATTGGACAGATTGGGTAAGACCAGTTCCTTTTATTGGCATTAATGAACATCTCAACTATCACGAAGTTATCGATTACACAATTCCTAAAATAAATTACATTAAAGAAAAAATGAATGATACAGCACTAATAATTGATACTCAAGGTGTGAACAGTATCAAAGAAGGAATCGCTTTGGCTAAATTAGGTTACCGTCCAATTCCGATATTTAATGGAACTAATCCACCAATAAACACGAAAAGTACTACTAATAATTTGATAATTGAACCATTACTTATTTGGGGGGCTTTGGAATTAAAAAATATTAAAATAGAAAATGATGCATCACCGGTTTTTCTTTTGGATAGTAATCGTTTAAATCGTTATAAATCAAGTAGAGGTATTTTTGATAATAGTTGGGATATATATCCTCAAGATATTCCTTCAAAGGAATACTTAGTAAAAAAAGGAATAAAAAAAATAATTATAAGAGGTGAAAAACTTAATAGTGATTTAAGTAAAGTATTATATAAATATCAAAAGGATATAAAAATATTATTTACAGATGGTTTTGATGATCCAAAAGAAATAAAAATACCTAAATTAAAAGAGACTAATTAAGGAAGTGACTAAAGTGATAAAGTTTTCAGGAAAAATAGTTCAATTTGGTTTTGGAGCAGTTGGGAAAAGTTTTTATGAAAAAGTAAAAAAGGAAATTCAATTTAATGAAAACAATTATATCGTAATTACTAAAGATAAATTTGAGTTTGAAGCTTATATAAACTTAGGTGGAATATCTACTAATTTTTATATTTATGATGTGAATAAAGATAATTTTCAAGAAATATTTAAACAGTATTTAAATTCAGGAGATTTATTAATTGACTTTGCTGATACGGTGGGAACTAAAGATATTTGTAAGTGGTGTGCTGAAAATAATATTATGTATCTTAATACTGGTGAGGCTGATTGGCCAGAAAATTGGTATAGCATTTTTGAGGAAAATATTTTAAAAAAAGAAATGCAAAAAAAATATCGGAATAATAAATATCCCATTGTTTTACAACATGGTAATAATCCTGGCTTAGTATCTCATTTTGTCAAATCAGCTCTTGAATATATTATTACAACTCAGTTTAAAAAAGATAAATATTTAAAAAAATTATTAAAAGAAAATAAATTTAATGAAATAGCTAAAAATTTAGAACTTAAAATGATTCATGTAAATGATATTGATTTGCAAAAAATAAATGAAGAATATAAATCCAGTAAGTTAACTAATACTTGGTGTGTTGATTCCTTCTTTTTTGAACTTTTAAGTGAAGCTACACAAAATATTGGTACTCATGAAATAATTGACTATCAGGATAAATGTCGATTATTAGATTTAGAAAAAGGATTTTTAGAATATAAAAAGATAGCTGTTGATATGAAATGTCGTACTTTTTATCCTAATGGTTATTTTGAAGGGTATTTAGTTCCTCATGAAGAAACTATTACTATTGCTAATAGTTTAGAAGTAATTGAAAATGGCAAAGTAACTTATCGACCGTCGGTAATGTTTATTTATTTGCCTTGTGAATTAGCTAATGAATATTTAATAAAATCTAAGGTAAATGATTATCCTAATGCTAATATTAATGAACCACAAGATTGTGAGAATGAAAACGGTCAAAGTATTGTCAGAGGGCATGTTTGTCCAAATGAAGCAGAAATTGTATATCGAGAAAAAATTGAAAAAGGTACTGAATATGTCGGAGTACTACTTATCGGAAATAAATTTAATCCTGTTTGGGTTGGTAACAGAATAGAACTATCTTATTTATATAAAAATAAAAAAGATTCATATTGGCAAACACCGACGATTACACCTGTGGCAATGTCGGCTTTAGCAGCAGTTTGTTGGATGATTAAAAATCAAGATAAAGGTGGAATATATTTTCCTGATGATATAATTGATTATAAATATATTTTAAATAAAGCTGAAAAATACATTTCAAAGACAATATACAAAACTTTTGATAAAAATTTAATTCAAGATAAGTTAAAGATTGATTTTAATGGTATTCAATCGAAAGATTTTATTGTTAAAAATTAAAAAGAATAATCCTTTTTTAGAATTATTCTTTTTTAGTGACCTCCGCCACCGCCACCACCGCCGCGGCCGCCGCCTCCATAATATGATCCAACGCTATATCGATAAATTCTTGATGTTGAAGAAGCACTGCGAGTTGCGGTTCTAAATAGATGATTAGTTCTTCTAAAGCTGCTTGAGTAATAGTAATCACCACTTAAAATAGGGCTATTTGAAACGTCTGGACATCTAATTTTTAATGCCTTTATAACTTTGTTTGAAATTCCAAAAGCAGTTGCATAAACTAAATATTTTTCCCACAAAGGTAGTTCGATAACAGTGCGGTCTTTCATTAATGTTTGACTATTTAAGAAATCATATAATGCTTTCCATTTGACGTATTCATCTTCTCCCAATTGAGTTAATAATACATATTTATTGACAAATCTTTTTAAATAAATTCCGCATATGAGTAGAACTGCTCCTAAGATAAATAATGAACCAAAGGCTAAATCAAAACGAGTATTTACGATAATTAAATTACCAATAGTCATCATCAATAAACCAAATATAATATAGCTTTTAGATAAAAAATTAGTTCTCTTTTTTAGACCATTATAATCTGATTTTTGAAAATATCCTTGTGATATACCGATATTAACAATTGACTTTTCAATAGATGTAACAAATGTATCTGTATTATCATAATCGGTAGAAACCTTTTGTTGAAAATTTTTCATCGTAATACTGTTATTTGAAGAATGCCTAATAATTAAATTAAAGTAAGACTCTTCGTTCGGTGATAATTTTTCTAACACTTTACCATTTATGTTGCGAAGTTCAACTGGTTGATTAATAACTGAATTATTTGCTTGTTGAGTGTTTAAAGTATTATTTTCTGATTTTACTTCGCCAATATTATTATTTGAATTATCTTTAGATATTGTTGAAGATTGATATGACGAATTAGGGTCATATAATATATTAATTGTAATATTGTTAAAAGTCCAATCTTTACTACTATTTATTTTCTGTAATTCAATATATTCTTTTCTTATTAAATTTAACATTAAAGCAGAGTAGGAGTCTTCAATATTAACTTTGTGATTGCTTTTAGAGAAAGTTAAGGTAGCTGCAAAATGTGGGTCTAAATCACTTGGAATTTCTCTAAAATATTGCATAGTTTGAATAGGTGTATAAAAATTATGCTTTTTTCTAATCTTCTTATCTCTTGTTGCAGTAGAAATTAAAATTAAAATCGAAACACCAATTGAAATAGATAAGAAGATGGTTTTGTAAGTTTTATATTTATCTGGCAATTGATCATATTCTTCAATAGCTACTAAAGCTTCTTCTAAATAATTATCATCTGAATAAAGATTATCAGGAGCATAGTCGGTAAATATATGGGTGTATACATCAAAAGATAGCAAAGAAAATTCCAAATATTGATTGTAACTTTTAAATTTTAAATCATCTTCATCTAGACTAAATGAAAATGTATGATAACCAGGATTTAAAGTGTCTGATTCGGTGTATTCAAAAGTATTAGAGTTAGTTCCATAAGTGTGAGCTAAATAGTAACCTTCTTTTGGCATATCTTTTTCTGGAATTAAAACTTGCCCATTAAAAGATTTTAAATATTTAATTGTATCTTCAGAGTACATTGTCAAATATAATTCAGAAACATCTGCATAACGAAGAGCCGCGTTATTCATTTCATATTGAATTTCAAATGTTATTTCTCCACGATATAAGCCATCAACGTAGAAAAATACACATTCATAGTTTCGCAAATCTTCACTATATGGTCCTGTACTGTGATACCATTTTCCTGGACCATATATACTGCTGGTATAGTCACTATCTTCCCAATATAATTTTGGACTTTCTTCGTAATAAGTTTCTGTACCATCATCATTAATTTGTTTAACATAATTAACTTGATAATCAATCTTTAGTCCATCGACATAATCCTCAGGAAGATCTCTCCACAATTCCCAAAATAAATTATCTTGACTAGCAGCATGGATATCGAACGTTATTTGCTCAGTAATAACAACTTTGCCACCTTCATTTGGTTCATCAACTAATACTGCTTTATAATCGATATCAGTAATTCGTGCATAATCATTAGGACCAGTACTTTCCTCAAGACTTGAAAATATTGAAAAAACAAAAGGAATTAAAGTTTCAAAAATGAATACTAAGATCCAAACGATTATAAGTATTTTTATTGAACGTTTCATACAATCACTCTACCTTTGTTTTATTATAACATAAACTACTATAAATAAATATAATTAAATGATAGAAATATTAAATAAGATTACAAGTTATAATATTATTATAATTTACAAAACAATAAATTTATGGTATATTGTTACTGTAAATTATTCAAAGAAAGGAGTGTGATTAAGATGAAAAATTTACAAATTAATAATGCAGAATTAATCACGACTCCTAATAGATTAAACTTCTAGGAATTTTCTTTTGGATTGTAAAAATTAATTCTGCACAACGCAGATTTTTTTGTTAAGAAAGGAAAATTAAAATGATAATTAAATTAAATATTAATGATAGAGCAGCTCTTGCTATCAAAAATAATACCAAAAGAGTAGAGATAAGAACAAATAAAGAGAATGGTAAACATGATTATAGTAAATTAAAAGAAAATGATATTATAGAATTTACTAGCAATAATTTAGGTGTATTTTATGTTAAGGTTAAAGAAGTAAATCATTATGATTCATTAGAAGAATTATTTACATTAGAAGGAACTAGATATACTACTTCATCTACCAATGATAAAGAAGAAGCAATAAAAAATGTCAATAAACTTGATGGTTATCAAGATGCTATTAAGAAAAGTGGTGTATACGCAATTCATATAGAGTATTTATATAGTGAAAATAATGTTTGGGAAGAACTATATCAAAAAGCTAAAGATGTTAGAAAACCTAAAGAAGTATCGGGAATGATTAGTGCTGGAGGAGTAGGTGCCGCAATTTTAACTGAAAATCATAATATTTATACTGGAGTATGTATTGATACTGCTTCAACTCTTGGTATGTGTGGTGAGAGAAATGCCATTGCTAATATGATTACAAATGGTGAAAATGAAATTATTAAATTAGTATGCGTCGATTCTAAAGGCAATATTGGTTCTCCTTGTGGAGCATGTAGAGAATATTTAATGCAGCTTTCTAAAAATAGTAAAAACATTGAAATATTAAAAAATATTGATTCTAAAGAAATAGTAAGATTAGAAGAATTAATTCCTGATTGGTGGGGTTATGATAGAGTTTAATAGGAAGGAAAGATAAAACGAATTTGATGGAAAGAAAAATAATAGAATATAAAGATAGATATTTAGAAGATGTTAAAGATTTATTGGTCGAACTTGAAGAATATATTTTAACTATCGATAAAGATAATCTAGATCAATTACATCCTGAATATAGAGAAAAAATGGCATTATTAGATTTAAAAAAAGTTAGAAATAATAATGGTAAATGTTATATAGCAGTTGAACAAGATAGAGCAATAGGTTTAATTATGGGATGCATATTTCCTTATGATGCATATGATTATTTAGATTATAAATGTCCTAAAAGAGGAGTAATAACTGAATTAATTATTTCAAAAAAAGTAAGAGGTAATGGCATAGGAAATATACTTATAAATAAAATGGAAGAATATTTTAAATCTAAAGATTGTGAATATATTTTAGTAGATGTCTTTGCTTATAATGAAAAGGCAATTAAATTTTATGATAGAAATGGTTATCATTCAAGAATGTATACAAAAATAAAGAAAATTAAATAATTTATGTTACAATATAGATAATGGAGGAATATATTATGGATAATAAATATATAGTAGACTGTCATATGCACGTATTGACAAAAGATGAATTTGATTTATATAAAAAAACAGATTGTGCTAATAAGTATATTAATATAAGAGGACTTTATATAGATGAAATGTTAGATCCATACAATTTTGAAGAATTTATGGATAATGACAATATGTATTTTATTGATTCAGTGGACTTAGATAATTTGGATAACGAATTAGTTAAAATAGAAGATGATCTTAATAAATATCAAAGAATCATAGCAATAAAAATATATTTAGGTTATCAAAAATATTATGCAAATGATGAGAAAATATTTAAAGTTGCTGAATTTGCCAATAATCACAATTTATCTATTACATTTCACTGCGGAGAAATTTATGATGATGATGGCAAAAGTTCATATTCTCCTTATTCTGATGCTAAGTTTATTGAACAATTAGCGATAAAGTATCCTAAAGTAAATTTTATTGCTAGCCATATAAATTGGCCAAATTTTGATGTTTTATTTTATTTGTGTAATAAATATGATAATATTTATACTTGTTTTAGTGGGTGTAATGATGGTGAAACTTTAGAAGAAAGAGAAAAACAAAATGTGATTATATCCGATACTATTAATAAGTATTTTAATCTTTATCCAACTACAAAAAAGAAAATAATGTATGGAACAGATTTCTTTGCAGTATCAGATGATTATAACGATGTATCAAGTTATATCAAAATACTTGACTTATTAAATGTCGACGAAAAGGAAAAAGTAGACATTTTGTATAATAATGTTTGTAGAGCTTATAATACGAATTTTTAAAAAAGAAAAAAATAATTCGATTTTGAGAATTATTTTTTAAGTACTTTAGTTTTTCCTTTGTTTAGTCTATTGTAATATGCATATACCATTTGTTTAAAATCATTTATAAACTCTTGCTTTTTATCGTCAGGAAGTGCTTCTATTGCCATATATGGACTATCATCCTCTAATTCTGATAATAATAAATGATTATTTAATTTTAAAAAATCTATTCGTTGAACTCCATTAAAACTTTCACCGTTTAATTTAGCAAAAGATTCAGCTAATTCTATCTCTTCTTTATTTGGCGTGTAAAAAACGGCGTTTTCATGTGATAATAATTTTTTAGGAGTAAATATTTGTGCAAATTCATATTTATTACCTATAAAGTAAAATTGAACCTCACTATCAAAATTTAACTTTGGCTGTATAACATAGTTTTTATTCCAATAATGTTCGATATTATTTTTATCAGTCTCGATTATTCCATAACTAGCGTAACCATTAACTGGCTTAACTAAAAACCTTTCATGATTTCCTAGCGTATCTAATTTTGAAATATCATTAATGGTTGGAACAACTGAATAACCTAAATTATATAAATGAGATAGGTAATGTTTTCCTTGATTATCAAATTTTCCATCAAAATTAATTCGTGGTAAGTCTTTCTTTAATATTCTTGTTTCATAGTCTGATTCTTCAGCTCCGACAGAAAAATCACTTATATCTTCAATCCAAGAATATCTTTTAATAAATATATCATATTCATCTTCCAAACTTTTGTCATAATATTTATTTACTAGTTTAACAATGTGGCCATCACTTATAAATGAATTTGCAATCCATACATCTTCTATACTACATTCATTTTCTAAATTAGTAATAATTAAAATTTTCATTTCTCATCCTCCTTATTTTTAATAATATTTATTAATTGTGATGTTGCATATGTTGGAAAACTATTTTTGTTAATAACTAATATTAAATTTAATGGTTGAAAATCCTCTTTAATTTTAATTTCATATAAATTTTTATCATCTAATTTATCTTTTATAAATTCTTTGATAACTAGTCCTATTCCAAATCCTTCTTTAACAAACTCATAAACAAGCGAATGACTAGCTAAATTTATATGTGCAATATATTTTGAATCATTTAACAGGGATGTTTGGATCGGATTTATTGTATTTAAGATTAAACTTTCATTTTTTAATTCATTAAAACTTATAACTTTATTTGATAAATTTTTATATTTTTTATTACCAATAAAACAATAATTTAATATTTGTAATTTTAATATTTTTAATCCTTCTAACTTTTTATCGTCATCATTAGCATATATAATTGCTATATCTAAAGAGCCATTTTTAACCATGTTAATTAATTCCGGGGTATAACTTTCTTCAATTGAAATATTTACATTTGGAAATAGTCTAGAATATTTTTTTAAATATGGCATTAAGAAATATTTTAAAACGGTGTTACTAGTTCCAATTTTAATTTCACCAGTTTCAATTTTATTTATATTGTCAAACAGATTGGGTGCATCTTGTATTTGTTCTATTGCTGGGCTGATATAATTATAAAATTTTTTTCCATTTTCAGTAAGCTTTATTCCTGTCTTAGTTCTTATAAATAGAGTCCCATTTAATTGCAACTCTAAATTCTTAATAGCTTTAGTAACAGCCGGTTGACTAATATTTAATTTTTTGGCTGCTTCAGTTATCGTCGAACAGTTTGCAACAATATAAAACATTTTATATAGATCGTAGTTAATATCCATAGATCCACCTCTTTGTAACTTATTATAACATATTTTTATAAAAGAATAGTATTTTAATGATATTTTACTATTTATAAATGAAAAATAATATTTAATTATAACTCATAGTTATAATATTATAAAAATTTAATATTTTATTTACATAATTATAAAGTGTATAATATATAATGAGAGGAGGGAATGCAATGAAATCTATAAATAAGAAAGTTGTTGTTAAAGCTGAAAATGTAACAACAAGTAATGCATCTTGTCATTACCACATCTAATTTTAATTAGATAAACTCTGTATAAGGGAGATTGCATTTTCTCCCTTATATTCCTTATGTTAAAATAATTAAAGAGGTGTTTTTATGTTTTTAATTAAAGAAATAGAATTTATTGATTATAATGAAAATGAAGTTATTATGATTAATTTGATTAATGGCGCTACAGATATAATTGAAAGAAATGTATATAATTTAATAATTAACAATCGTTTTAATGAGATAGATGACGAAATATTAAGTTGTATGTTAGAAAGAAGATATTTGTTTAATAGCAAAAAAGAATATGATGGATTTTTAGAAAAATTAGATAACAGAATAGAAATGTTAGAAAAAAGAGCTACTCCTAATTTTTTAGTTGTGCCTAGTTATGCTTGTAATTTGCATTGTATTTACTGTTATGAACAAACGTATATGATAAAAGGAACTACCAATATAGATTCTATTAAAATGGTTGATATACAATTTGATAAAATTGATAAGATAATGAAAGTATACGAAGATAATTATGGTAGGACAAATGATGATATTAGAATAACGATTATGGGTGGAGAACCACTTTTAAAATGCAACTTAAAAACAGTTGAATATATTTTTGAACAAGCTAAAAAAAGAAATTATACAATAGATATTGTATCTAATGGTGTTGATTTAAACTATTATATTGATTTATTTAATAAATATAAAAATACTCTTGATCACATACAAATAACTGTTGATGGTGTCAAAGAAATTCATGATAAAAGAAGAATATTTCATGATGGTAGAGGCAGTTTTGATTTAATTATGGAAAATATTAAATTAGCCATTAAAAATAATATTTTAATAATTTTAAGGGTTAATGTTGATGACACTAATATAAATGAATTACCTGATTTAGCAAATGTATTAGTTAAGGAATTCAATAATAGTGAAAAGTTAAAACCTTATTTATACTTATTACAAGATGGTGGATGTTCTGGAGAACAAAATATTGTAAATGAAAAAATAGGAATCGAAAAAATATTTGAATTGGAAGAACAAAATCCTAATATGGCTATTTTTAGAAAAAAATTTCATCCAGAAAATTTTATAGAAAGTATTTTCAATGATGAACCATATCAACCTGTATTAAGACATTGTGGAGCAGCAAAAAATCAATTTATATTAGATTGTAAATCGAATGTTTATAAATGTTGGCATGGAATCGGAAATAATGATTATAGAGTTGGAATATTTTATCCAAAATATGAATTAAATGATGAAAAAATCAACGCTTGGTTTAATAGAAATGTTAAAGTAATTCCTAAATGTAAAGATTGTAAATATAGATATATTTGTGGAACAGGATGTCCTGCTGCAAAGCACATGAGTGATGACAATATGGATATAAAAGGGCCAAGTTGTGTAAATTATGATGAACTAATCAAGACAATAATATTAGAAAAAATGAAAAAATTTTAAAATAGTATTATAATATATTGTGGGGTGTTGTTAATGGATAGAAAAGATGAAAGAGTGTTAACATTGGGTATTTTTGCGCATGCTAATGCTGGTAAGACAACTATAACTGAACATTTACTTTATCATACAAATGTAATTGATAGTATTGGTAGGGTCGATTCTGGTAATACAGTTACCGATAATATGAAAGTTGAACAGGAAAGAGGAATAACTGTAAGGGATTCAATAGTATCTTTTAAATTAAACAATAAAAATATACAGTTAATAGATACACCAGGGCATGTAGATTTCTCAGCTGAAGTAGAGAGGGCTATCAATGTTCTAGATGGAGCAGTGTTAGTTATTTCAGGAGTTGAGGGGTTAGAAGCCCAAACTTATACTATATGGCGTGCTTTACAGGAAAAAAACGTACCAGTTATTATATTTATTAATAAAATGGATAGAAAAGGTGCTGATTATGATAAAGTAATAGCTGAATTACAAAATAATCTAAAAGTTCCTACATTAACATTGACACATGTGTTTCAAGACGATGATGGTAATATTTCTATTGTTCCTTCAAATATAACAGAAATTATTGAAGAATTATCAATGGTCGATGACGAAGTATTAGAAAGATATATAAGCGGGAAAAATATTGATGATGAATGGTTAGCTTCAAAAATGATTAGTTTAACTCATGAAAATAAGATTTTTCCAATAATAGGTGGTAGTGCTTTAATAGATGTTGGTATTAATGATTTAGTTGATTCTATTGCAAGATATTTACCAATAACATCTAAAAAGTTAGAAGAAGAAATGTCTGCATATGTTTTTATGATAAGAGTTGACGAAAATGGTAAAAATGCATATATTAAAGTTTTAAATGGAAGCATTAATAATAGGGATGTTATAAATGTAGGTGAAAATCAAACTGAAAAAATTAAAAATATCATGATTTCTGATGGTTCGAAAATGAAACCAGTTGATACAGCATATAGTGGTGATATTGCTATAGTCAGTGGATTAGATGTAAAGTGTGGACAAATTATAGGAAATAACATTGGATTAGATAAATATATAAGTTTTGTAAAGCCATTATTGACAATGGAAATTAATTCTATTGATAAAAAAGATACTATAGAACTAATGCGAGCACTTAAAATTTTAAATGAAGAAGATCCATATTTGAATGTAAGATACAATGAAAGAACAAACTCAATTTATTGTAGTTTAATGGGTGAAGTTCAAGCACAAATTATAAAAACAATGTTGGAAGAAAGATTTAATATTAAAGCTAATATTGAAAATCCTATTGTAATTCATAAAGAGGTTCCAACATCGACAGTTTCAGCCAAGGCAAGTTATACTTGTGTTTCTGGTATTGAATTAGAAGTGTCTCCATTAGAACGTGGTAGTGGATTTAAATATGTCTCTAAATTATCAACAGATTTTTTACATTTAAAATACCAAAGACAGGTAGAAAGATTAATAAATTATTATTCAAAACAAGGTTTAAATGGATGGGAACTTACCGATATGGAAGTTGCTCTTATTGGAGGTCAATTTGACTCGATGGGAAGCGATCCAATGCACTTTAATATAATTACACCTTTGGCATTGTTTAGATGCTTAAAAAAAGCAAATATGAAATTACTTGAACCTATTTCTAGTTATATTATTACTTTTCCAGAAGAATACACAAGTAGTGTTATAAAACTAATATCTTCAAAAGGTGGAACTTATCAAATTGCGAATACTTTTGGAGGTGAAATTACAATTGAAGGTGAAGCACCATCAGCAAATATGTTAAATTTTCCTTTAGAGTTATCAATGAATACTAGTGGTCGTGGCACTTATACATCTTATGTTTCAAAATATGAGATAAGTAAAAATCAAGATGCAAAAATGGAATATATTGGTGTTGATCCTAGAAATGAAACGACATTTGTAATAAATGATATGAAAGCAAGTTTAGACTCTTTAGACGAAACACTTATGAAAAAGAAAAAAGAGAGTCGTTCAAAATTTGCACGAATTCAAAAAGAAAAAGAATATGGTAAAAAATTGTAGGTGGTTTTATGCATTCATATAAAAACAAAAGACCATTAGATTATTATAATGAATTAGAGAAAAAAGAAATAGAAATATATAATAATATTTATTTTAATAGTAAAGATATTAAGGATATAGATGAGATAAATTTAAATGATATATTTAATAGAAAAACTATTAAGTTTGAAGATTTTAATTATAATTTACCACAAAATATTTTCTTATTAAAATTCTATAAAGGTAAGATTATAGTAGGTAGAAAAATAAGATCTATTTTAAGAATAGAAAATAAAATTAACGCTATAAATTGTAGTATGATTACTGCATCTATGTTATTTGGTTTTTTGAAAAAAAGAAGTTTAAAAAACAAAAAAATAACTATAGAATATTATCCATTTAATAATGAAGAAAAAAAATTTATTTTTAATGAAATAAAAGAAAACAGGAAAATAGATATATATTATCCATATAAATATAGAGATTTTTATACAGGAAAAGAAGAAGTATCTCCAGAAGAGGGATGGAGCTTTAATCCTGAAAAAAAAGAATATCTAGGTTATGGAGAAGTTCATTTTAGAAAATTTACAGAAGTTTTTTTAAAAAAAATGAACAACAATTATAAGATAGTTTATGATCCTGCTTGCTCTACTGGAGAATTTTTAAGTGATTATAAAAAAAGTTTTCCAATGTCACATACTATTGGACATGATTTAAGTAGAGAAATGATAGAATATGCTAAAAATTATGTTGATGAGTCCTTGTGTTGTAATGCAATTAATTCACCATTAAAAAATAATTCTGTCGATTTAATGTTTCTTAGATTTTTAAATTCTGAAGTTGTTAGTACAAAAGATGCCTATAAAATTTTTAAAGTACTAGTTACTAAAGTAAAAAAAAATGGGTTAATTATTTGCTTTGGACATACCCCTGTTTTAATTAGAAAAGAAATGTTTCAAAAATATGGATTAGTCCCAATAATATGCAATGGATATGATGAAGAACGTGATGCAATATTTCAGTTTTATGTCTTTGAGGTGAAATAATGAGATCAACACAATTAATAGTTAATTTAAAAAATATAAAGCATAATATCAACGAAATAAAAAAATACCTAGGATCAGATATTGATATTATGCCTATTGTAAAAGCATTTGCGTATGGAACCCATTTAAATTATTGTCCTGAAATTTTAAACGAATTTAGATATGTTGGTGTAGCGTATTTGGATGAGGCAATAGAATTACGAAAAAAAGGATATAAAAATAAGATTTTAGTCTTATATCCATTATCAAAAGAGGAATTTGAATTGTCGAAAAAATATGATTTTATATTAAATGGATCTAATATTTTTGATCTCGTAGATAATCACACCAAAGTGATGATTCATACGGAAATTGAAACCGGTATGGGAAGAACTGGATTACAATTAAATTCTATTGATAAATATATTGATAGTTTGAAAAAAAATAATAATGTTTTTATAGATGGTATATTTACGCATCTATCTACAAATTCTGACAATGAATTTTCTTTAAATCAAATTAATTTATTTGAACAGGCTCTTAAAAAATTTAACGATAATGGAATATATCCTCAACATATTCATATTTGTAGTAGTGGTGGTTTAAAATATTATAGGGATTATTTACATAATATGGTTAGAGTAGGAATATTGATTTATGGATATTATCCAAATGATAGTTTAAAAGAAGAAATGAAGTTAAAACCAAGTGTTATATTGAAAACTAATATCAGTTTTTTAAAAACAATTGAAAAAGGAGAAACTGTTGGATATAATAAAAACTTTGTTGCTGAAAGAAAAACCATTGTTGCAACAATTCCCTTTGGCTTTGGTGATGGGCTTTTAACATTAGAGACTGGTGAACCATATGTTATTGTTGGATCTAGTAAAGCTAAAATTATTGGTATTTGCATGGATAATATGATGATAGATATTACAGATATACCTGATGTAAAAGTGGGACAAGAGGTATTTATTTGGGATAATGACAAATTAACCATCGAACAACTTGGAATTTGGTGTAATGATATATGTAATTATGAAGTGATGACATCAATATCCGAAAGAGTTCCACGAGTATTGAAAAGATAGGAAAAAAATATGAAAAATATAATGGTATGTGCTTTGTCTAGAAGTTTAGGTATGATTTGTGATGAAAACATTAAACTAGCCAAAAGTAAATTGGAACAACTTGAGTTTAATGTTGAGTTTTCCAAAAATTCAAGTTTTACAGATTCATTCATTTCATCAAGTATCAAAAAACGTATAACAGATTTTCACGATGCTATAAAAAATAAAAATATTGATATTATATTATCAGTATTGGGTGGCTATAATAGTAATCAATTATTGGATTATATTGATTATGATTTAATTAAAAATAATCCTAAAATAATATGTGGGTATTCTGATATTACTGTAATTTTAAATGCGATATATGCAAAAACTGGCATTACTACATATTTAGGTCCAACATTTCACAGTTTTGCTATGAAAAAAGGGTTAGAACAAACAATTGATTATTTCAAAAAAGCTATTAACCATGAACAATATTATTTGTATGATCCTGATTATTATAGTAGTGATAAATGGTATGATAATCAAGAAAAGAGAAAGTTTATAAAAAATAAGGGAAGTATTGTAATAAATAATGGTAAGGCAGAAGGTATAATCATAGGAGGTAATCTTTGTAGCTTTAATTTATTACAAGGTACAACTTATATGCCGAGTTTAAAAGATAAAATATTATTCATTGAAGATGATGCTCTTGTTGGTAAAGAATTTCCTTATGAATTTGATAGAAATTTAGTTTCTTTAATTCAACAAAAAGATTTTGATAAAGTAAGAGGATTAATAATTGGAAGAAGTCAAACTCAAACTGGAATGAACTTAACAAAATGGAAAAAGATATTAAATAAAAAAGAATTAAAAAATATACCAATTATTATAAATGTGAATTTTGGTCACACAACGCCAAATGCTACTATACCTATTGGTGGCTATTGTATTATAGATACATATGAAGAAAATAAAATATTAATTAAAAGTTAGTGATAAATAGTTCATTATATTTTCTAGTTGTTTACTCTTTTTCATATGAAAATATTGTAATATTTTTTCTATACACTATTTGTTATAAAAAATGTCACAAAAAGACATTTTTTTAAATTTATAACATATTTTTAAATAGGTGAGTAATGTGAGAAAAATATTTGGTGTTTTATTGATTTTATTAGTTTTATTTCCTTTTTGTGTTCAAGCTTCCGAATTAGCGCCTAATGCAAGTAGTGTTATTGTTTTAGAACCGACTACTGGGGAAATTATTTATGAAAGAAATTCTCATGAAAGAAGGCATCCGGCTAGTATGACTAAAATAATGACGATGTTATTAGTTATGGAAGCTATTGAAAAAGGTGTCATAAAATGGGAAGATATGATAACTGTATCAGAAAATGCTTCAAGTATGGGGGGGAGTCAAATTTTACTTGAAACAGGAGAGCAGATGAGTGTTTATGATATGTTTAAAGGTCTTTCTGTAGCAAGTGGTAATGATGCGGCTGTCGCTTTAGCTGAAAAAATTGCTGGGACGGAAGAAATGTTTGTTAAGATGATGAATGATAGAGCTAAAGAATTGGGGCTACAAGATACTAATTTTAAAAATAGTCATGGTTTAGATGAGGCCAATCATTATTCAACAGCTTATGATATGGCTATGATGGCAAAAGAATTAGTTAAACATGAAAAAATATTTGAATTTACTTCGATTTATGAAGATTATTTAAGAAAAGATACTGATCGCCCATTTTGGTTAGTTAATACTAATAAATTAGTTAGGTTTTATAACGGTGTGGATGGTTTGAAAACAGGTTATACTGCTGAAGCGGGTTTCTGTATAACTGCTACTGCTAATATTAATGATATGCGTATTATTACTGTTGTTATGGGTGAACCTGATAGTGAGACAAGAAATAAAGATGTATCTAGCGTATTTGATTATGTTTATGCTCAATATGGCTTACAAAAAATAGTGGATACCGAAACTGTTTTAGAAGAAGTAAAAGTTGAAAAAGGAAAAAACGAGTATGTTGGAATAGTAGCTAAAGAAGATATTACGGATTTGTATAATAAAAATGAAGGCGCTGGTGATTTTACTTATGATGTTGATGTCGATAAGATAAAAGCACCAGTATCTAAAGGGGATGTGGTTGGTAAACTCACTTTAAAAGAAAATGGAAACACTATAAAAACAGTTGATTTAACTGTTCAAGAAGATGTTTCAAAAGCTAATATATTTGAATTATATTTAAGATATTTAAAACAAATTTTTGATTAAGGAATTGATTAATTCAATTTCTTTTTTATTGATATTAATGATATAATTAAATTGGTGAAATTAAATGAAACAAATAAAAACAAAAGAAATCTTACATAATTATGATGATTTAAATGATATTGATATTAATCGTGAAGTGAAAAGAGCAAAAGCTTTAATAGTAAATTCTAATGATGAAATAATGTTAGTATTTAGCCATAATACGTATTTTTTAGTTGGTGGACATGTCGAAGAAAATGAATCATATGAGTCTTGTTTAGAAAGAGAAATATTAGAAGAAACAGGAATTAAAATTACATTTGACAGTTTAACTCCTTTTTTATCAATCAAATATATGAATAAAGATTATCCACAAAAAGGTGCTAATTCACGTTATATTACTAACTATTATTTAGTCGAAACTGATGCTCAACCGAATCTTGATATTATTAATTTAACTGATGATGAAAAAGATGGTAATTTAGAAATAAGATATATTCATAAGAATAATATTTTAGAAGAGTTGAATTCAAATTTGAAAATAAGTTCAGAGAAAAACGCAGTTGTTGTAATAGATACTATCGAAGCAGTAAAATGTTATCTTGAAAGCATTTAACAGTTATAAATATAATTAAAAAGACAATAACAGTAGTAGAATAAATTTTGAATTATATCATTATAAACAAATTATATAAAAGAAAACCGAAAAAATGGCTACTTAGAAATTGACTCTAATTACCAACCATTTTTGCCAATAATTCGGTTTCTACAAAATAATTACTCACGTTAAAAATTGTTGAAAACAAATTAAATATAGTTTATAATACAATTAAGGGTGATTAATTATGTTGATGTTTTTTTGTTGTTTTAGTTGCTATATGGTGTGGATTCTGTGAGTTTGCTCAAAAAAGAAAATAAATGTAAAAATGAATAATAAAGGAAATTAAAGGAACTAGAAATAGTTCTTTTTGTGATTATTATATTGAAAATAAAGTATTGCTTATTTAAAAGATTAAAAAAAATTAAATTATTAATATCAATATATTTATAAAAAATAACGAATTAAAGGCAAGTGGGTATCATTCCCAAACACCAATAATTCGTTATTTATGGCAATATATCACAATCTAACAAAAATGTCAATTGGATATATCTATTAATATTATATGATTATTAGTGAAAATAAGCTAAATTTTAAATTATTAATGATATAATTATTTAAGAAGTAGGTGAGTTATGAAATATTTAGATTACTTAACTGATAATACGTTACTTGTAGTTCCTAATGATATTAAAGAAGATATTATTTTAGAAGTGACTGAAGAAAAACCTTTAGTTAATATTAAATATATTTCATTAGAAAATTTAAGAAGATCTTTTTTCGAATATGATGAAAAGGCAATATATTATTTAATGAAACATTATAATTTAAAATATGAAGTAGCCTTAATATATTTAGATAATATGCTATATCTTAAAAAGAAAAGTTATGATAGTGAAAAGTTAAATAATTTATTAAAATTAAAAGTAGAAGTTAAAAATTTAATTAAGACTAGAAAAATCAATTTTGATAATATTGTTGTTTATGGCTATGATTTAAGTAATTTTGATTTAGAACTATTAAAGGACAAAAAAATCACAATGGTTAAAGATAAGGGTAGTTATATACATAATTGTGTTTATGAATTTAAAACAATTAATGAAGAAGTAGAATTTGTTTTTGATAAAATAGCTGAATTAATTAAACAAGGAATTGGTATTAATAAAATAAAATTAATGGGTGTCACGAATAGCTATTATTCTATTTTAAAAAGGATGGGATATTTTTATAATATTCCAATTAGTATACCAAATGATATCAATCTTTATCAAACAACAATTGGTAAATATTTTATTGATAATTTAAGCGATACAGTAATTGATGAAATTAAAGAGAAATTTACTAATCAAGATATAATAAATAAAGTAATCGATATTTATAACAAATACATCGAATACGATATAAATGATATTAAAGATCTAATAATTTATGATTTAAAACATACTAAAATAAAAAACAAAGAATTAAAGAATAGTGTCAAGTTAATATCGTTTGATAGTAAAGTAAGTGATGATGATTATGTTTTTATTTTGGGCTTTAATTATGGTAGTATTCCTGTTATCTATAAAGATGAAGATTTTTTTAACGATGAAGAGAAAAAATTGTTAGGATTATTTACTTCACAAGAGTTAAACAAATTAGAAAAGATGAAAATAATTGATAAAATTAATAGTATTAAAAATTTATATATAACTTATAAATTGCAGGACAATAAAGAAAAATATTTAATATCTAATTTAAATGAAGAATTAAATTTAAAAATAATTAAAGATTACAAATCTAGTTTTAATCATTCGGATCTTTACAATCAAATAGTTTTAAGTAGTTCTTTAGACAAATTAATAAAATATGGAGTAAAAGATGAAAACTTAGTTTATTTAAATAATTATGATTTGAATTATCGAAAATATGATAATAAATATAATAAAATAGAAAATGAAGATTTATTAAAATATTTAAATGATAATTTATTATTATCTTATTCGAGTATCGATAATTATTATAAGTGTAGTTTTAGATATTATTTAAATAATATTTTGAAAGTTAATAAGTTTGAAGAAACATATCAAACTGTTTTAGGTAGTTTATTTCATTATGTTTTATCGAAAGCTTTTACTGATGATTTTGATTTTGAAAAAGAATATCAAACATTTTTAGATAATCAAAAATATCAATTTAATAATAAAGAAATCTTTTTTATAGAAAAGTTAAAAAATGAATTAAAGTTTATTATTGATACAATAAAAAAACAATATCAAAATTTAAATTTAAATCAAGCTTTATATGAACAAAAGATATTTATCGACAAAAGTACTAGTATTAAAGTTACTTTTATGGGAATTATCGATAAGATTTTATATAAAGAAGAAGATAATCAAACAATATTGTGTATTATTGATTATAAAACTGGCAATCCTATTTTAGATATCGATAATACTAAATATGGATTAGAAATGCAATTACCAATCTATTTATATTTATCAAAAGAACTAAAGTTTAAAAATATAAAAATAGCTGGCTTTTATTTACAAAAAATATTGAATAATGAAATTAATAAAGATAATAATCATAGTTATTTGGAGTTAAAAGAAAATAATTTAAAACTACAAGGTTATACTAATGATGATTTGAATATATTAGAAAAATTTGATAAAACTTATGAAAATAGTCAAGTAATTAAATCTTTAAAAACTACTAGTAATGGTTTTAGTCATTATTCTAAAATGATTAATGATGAAGAAATAGGTAAATTGATTGAGATAGTTGACGAGAAAATAAATTTTGCTCGCGATAATATTTTAAATGGTTCGTTTGATATTAATCCTAAGAGATTAGATGGTGAGAATATTGGTTGTTTATATTGTCCTTTTATAGATATTTGTTATAGACAGGAAAAAGATATTGTCGATATTGGAGGTGATGATAATGCCAGTGTGGACTAAAGAACAAAATGATGCGATTTATAAAAGCGGGACAAACATTATTGTCAGTGCAGGTGCAGGAAGTGGTAAGACAGCCGTTTTAAGTGAACGTGTTATTGATAAATTAAAACAAGGGATTCATATTAACGAACTACTTATTTTAACTTTCACTAAAGCTGCAGCTAGTGAAATGAAAGAACGAATTAGAAAGAAAATAAAAAAAGAAAATTTAGTTCAAGAATTAGATATGATCGATGCGGCTTATATTACTACGTTTGATAGTTTTGCTTTATCGATTGTTAAGAAATATCATTATTTAATCAATGTATCAAAAGATGTAAATATTATTGAGGAATCAGTTGTCAAAATAAAAAAAGAAGAATTTTTAGATGAAATATTTGAAGAAAAATATCGAAATGATAATGATTTTAAAAAATTAATTAGTGATTTTTGTGTTAAAGATGATAAGGAAATTAGAAACCAAATTTTAAATATAAGTGATAAATTAGATATGTTAATCGATAAGATTGATTATTTAAAAAATTATCAATTTAGTGATATTAATAAAGATATCAATTCTTATTTAATTTATATTAAAAAACAAGTTTTATCACTTGAAGATATTATAACAGAATTAAGTGATTATATAGATAGTGAATATTTAAACAAATTATATGAATCAATAAACCCACTTTTAAGTAGTGTTACATATGATGAAATTAAAATTAACTCAAATTTAAAACTCCCACCTTTACCTCGTGGTTCCTTAGATGAAACTAAAAAAATCAAAGATAAACTCAATAAAAAAATCAAAAGTATTAATGATTTATGCAGCTATGAAAATATTGATAATATAAAAGATACAATTTTAAAAACAAAAGATTATGTCAAAGTAATAATTGATATTATTTTAAAGTTAACTAAAAAAATTAATTATTATAAATATCAAAATGATTTATATGAATTTACTGATATCGCATTACTTGCGATTAAAATAGTTAAGGAACATCCGCATATAGCTTTAGAATTAAAAAACAGCTTTAAAGAAATTATGATTGATGAATATCAAGATACTAATGATTTACAAGAAGAATTTATTAAATATATTTCTTCTAATAATGTTTATATGGTTGGTGATATTAAGCAATCGATATATCGGTTTAGAAATGCTAATCCCAATATCTTTAAAAATAAGTATGATAGTTATTCTAAAGAAATTGGTGGTATTAAAATTGATTTAAATAAAAACTTTCGTTCAAGAAAAGAAGTTTTAGATGATATTAATTTGATTTTTAATTTAATCATGAATGATGATATTGGTGGTGCTGATTATTTAAAAACTCATCAGATGGTATTTGGAAATAATGCTTATATCAATGAAGGAGCAACTAAACAAGATTATGACCTTGAAATATTAGAGTATGAAAATAATAATAACAATTTTAGTAAAGATGAAGTAGAGTGTTTCTTAATTGCTAATGACATTAAAAATAAGATAGATAACAATTATCAAGTATTTGATAAAGATGAATTAGTATTAAGGAAAGCTCGTTATAGCGATTTTGTTATTTTATTAGACCGTTCTGCTAATTTTGATTTGTTTAAGAAAATTTTTGAATATCATCAAATACCTTTAAATATTTTAAAAGAAGAAAAAATGAATAATGACCAAGATATTTATGTTTTAAATAATTTGATTAAGTTTGTTATAAAAGTTAACAATAAAGAATATGATAGTGATTTTAGATATTTATTTATAAGTATTATGCGAAGTTTTATTTATAATGAAAAGGATGACGTTATTTTTAAATATTTTTTAAATAAAAATTATTATGATAGTGATTTATTTAAAAAAGCTAAGGAAATATCAATTGATTTTAGTCCTTCTTATGTAATTAATGAGATTTTAGAAAAGTTTAGTTTTTATGAAAAATTAATTACAATCGGTAATATTGAAGCGAGTTTAATTAAAGTAGATCAAATTATCGATATGGCTAATAATTTGACCGATTATGATATTATTTTATTTTCTAATCATCTAGATAAAATGATTAGGGAAAATTATCAAATGAAATATCAAATTAATAATGATTTAGGCGATGCTGTTAAAATAATGACAATTCATAAATCTAAAGGATTAGAATATCATATTTGTTATTTTGCCAATATGTACAAAAGTTTTAATATAAGAGAATTAAATGAAAAATTTTTATATAGTAATAAATATGGAATAGTTACTCCATATTTTGATGAAGGAATAGGTAATACTATATATAAAACATTAATTAAAGAAGATTATATTAAAGAAGAAATCTCTGAAAAAATAAGATTATTTTATGTGGCTTTGACTCGAGCTAAAGAGAAAATGATTATGGTTATACCTTATAGTGAAATAAATAGTTTTAATAAAGAGTTAGTATTAAAAAATGATATTAAAGAACAGTATCGTAGTTTTTTAGATATTATCAATTCAATAAAGAATCGCTTGGAAAAATACCTAATTAAAGTTGATGTTCTTAATTTAACAAAAGATTATAATTTGATTAAAGAAAATAATTATGATATTTTTGAACTTGAAAAATTAAATGTAGAAAATATAATTGTTGAAAATGAAGAAATTAAAGAAAGTAATTTTTCTAAGAAAATAAACGAAGTAATTACTAAAGATAAGAAAAAATTATTAAAATTTGGAACGGAATTTCATGAACTATTAGAAAATTTAGATTTTAATAAAGAAATAAATTTAGAAAATAAATTTTATCAAGAAAAAATTAGTAATTTTTTAAAGAGTGATATTTTAAAAAATTATCAAGATGCCAAAATATTTAAAGAATATGAATTTATGTATATTAAAGATGATATAAAATACCATGGTATTATCGATTTAATGTTAGAGTATGATGATCATATCGATATAATCGATTACAAACTAAAAAACATCGATGATAAAAAATACGTTGAACAATTAACAGGTTATAAAAATTTTATTGAAAGCAAATCTAATAAAAAAGTTAATTTATATTTGTATTCGATAATAGATTCTAAATTTTTAACAATAATATAATTTTATAATTTACTTTTTTCATTATAAATGTTATTATTATATTAGATATAAGAATATTGAAAGGGGAATAGTATGTACGCTATTAAAGTTGATAGTGAAATTAAAAAATTAAAAAAAGTTTTATTACATCGTCCAGGTAAGGAATTACTTAATTTAACTCCTGATACATTAAGTGAGTTATTATTTGATGATATTCCATATTTACCAGTCGCTCAAAAAGAACATGATGAATTTGCTAGAATTTTAAAAGAAAATGGTGTTGAGGTTGTCTATTTAGAAGATTTGATGACAGAAGTTTTAATGTTTAATCCAGGCATTAAAGAGAGGTTTTTAAAACAATTTATTTATGAAGCAGGTATTAGAACACCAAAATATAAAAATCTAGTGTATGAATATTTAGATAATATAGAAGATATGAAAGAACTAGTTTTAAAAACAATGGAAGGCATTCAAATTGGTGAGTTAGATCGGGAAAAAAGAGAAATTGAAAAATCTTTAGTTGATTTAGTAAGCGAAGAATCTAAATTTTTAGCTAAACCAATGCCTAATTTATATTTTACAAGAGATCCTTTTGCTAGTATTGGAAATGGAGTGTCTTTAAATAAAATGTATTCAGTTACAAGAAATCGAGAGACAATTTATGCGGAATATATTTTTGAATATCATCCAGAGTTTAAAGATCAATTATCACTTTATTATGATCGCTATTTACCGCACCATATTGAAGGTGGTGATGTCTTAAATTTAAATGAACATATTATAGCGATTGGTTATTCGCAAAGAACTTGTCCAGAAGCTATTGATCAATTAGCTAAAAATTTATTTAAAGATAAATCTTGCAAAATTGATACAATTTTAGCTTTTAATATTCCAAATAGTCGAGCATTTATGCATTTGGATACAGTTTTTACCCAAATTGATTATGATAAATTTACATATCATCCTGGAATAATGGATACATTACAAGTTTTTGAAATAACAGAAGGTGATATACCTGATAGTGATGAAGATTTAAATGTTAAAGAGATAAATGATTCGTTGGAGAATATTTTATCACACTATCTAGAAAGAAAAATCACTCTTATACCATGTGCTGGTGGTGATAAAATCGCATCAGAAAGGGAACAATGGAACGATGGTTCTAATACGTTATGCATTGCTCCAGGAGTAGTTATTGTCTATGACCGTAATGAAGAAACAAATAAGGTTTTAAAAGAACATGGTATTAAAGTATTAGAAATGCCAAGCGCAGAACTATCAAGAGGACGTGGTGGTCCAAGATGTATGAGTATGCCGTTAGAAAGGGAGATGTAAAATGAATTTCTATGGGAGAGATTTTTTAAAACTAATTGATTATACCCCAGAAGAAATAATTTATTTAATTAAACTAGCAATTCTTTTCAAAAATAAAAAGAAAGAACATAAGAATCATGCTTATTTAAAAGGAAAAAATGTTGTTTTATTGTTTGAAAAAGATTCAACTAGAACAAGATGTGCCTTTGAAGTAGGTGCATATGATTTAGGTATGGGAGTAACTTATTTAGGTCCAACCGGTTCTCAGATGGGAAAGAAGGAAAGTATTGAAGATACAGCTAGAGTATTATCTAGAATGTATGATGGAATTGAATATCGTGGCTTTGATCAAAAAATTGTAGAAGAATTGGCGAAATATTCTAAAGTTCCTGTTTGGAATGGACTAACTAATGAATTTCATCCGACACAAATGTTAGCTGATATCATGACAATGATGGAAAATTTTGGTAGTATTCGTGGTAAAAAATTAGTTTTCTTGGGTGACGGAAGAAATAATGTAGCTAATTCATTAATGGTTGTTTGTTCAAAATTGGGTATTAATTTTGTTTGTTGTTCACCAAAAGAATTAATGCCAAAAAAAGAATTGATTGATGAATGTAAAGAATTTGCTAAAAAATATGATTCTAAAGTTGAATTTATTGATGCCCCAAAAGAAGCTGTAAAAAATGCGGATGTTTTATATACTGATGTTTGGGTTTCCATGGGAGAAGATGCAAGTATTTGGGAAGAAAGAATTAATTTATTAAAACCATATCAAGTTAACAAAGAATTATTAAGTTTAGCTAATGAAAATGCTATATTTTTACATTGTTTACCATCATTTCATGATTTAAAAACGACAATAGGTCAAGAGATTAATGAAAAATTTGGTTTGAAAGAAATGGAAGTAACTAACGAAGTCTTTGAGTCTAAGCAATCTAAAGTGTTTGATCAAGCTGAAAATAGATTGCATACGATTAAAGCTGTTATGTTTGCAACTCTATATAAATGAAAAGAAAGATAGTTATTGCATTAGGCGGTAATGCATTAGGTAATACGCCAGAAGAACAATTAGACTTAATTAAAAAAACAGCTAAAAATATTGTCGATATCATTGAAGATGGTTATGAAGTAGTTATAACACATGGTAATGGTCCCCAAGTAGGAATGATCAATTTAGCAATGCAAGTAGCTCATGAAGAAGTTGATACTCCTGATATGCCATTTGCTGAATGTGGTGCGATGAGTCAAGGTTATATTGGTTATCATTTACAACAATCAATTCAAAAAGAATTGTTAAAAAGAAATATGCGAAGAAACTGTATAACAGTAATAACTCAAGTATTAGTTGACGCTAAAGATATTGCATTTAAAAATCCAACTAAACCTATTGGTAGTTTTTATACAAAAGAAGAAGCTGAACAAATTAGTAAAGAAAAAGGTTATATTTTTAAAGAGGATGCTGGACGTGGTTTTAGAAGAGTAATTGCTAGTCCTGAACCTTTAAAAATAATTGAATCTAAAGTAATAAAAGATTTAGTTTCTAAAAGAAATATTGTAATTGCTGCTGGTGGTGGGGGAATTCCGATTGTTAAAACAAAAAGTGGTTTTAAAGGAATCGATGCGGTTATTGATAAAGATAAAACAAGTGCTAAACTAGCTATTAGTTTGGATGCTGATATATTTTTAATTTTGACTGCAGTTGATAAAGTTTGTATTAATTTTGGTAAAGAAAATGAACAAAAATTAGATTTATTAACTGTTAAGCAAGCTAAAGAATATATTAAAAATGATGAGTTTAAAAAAGGAAGTATGCTTCCAAAAATTGAGGCATGCCTAGATTATATAACTCATAAAAAAAATGGACAAGCTATTATTACATCATTAGGTAAAGTTAAAGATGCTTTGTTAGGCAAAACGGGCACGATTATTGTAAGAAAGGGAGATTAATATGGCAAAGAAAAAAAGAAAAGGCTTTTTAACAGCGTTTTCAATTATTTTTATATTAATATTTGTTTTAGGGATTGTTTCACATTTTCTACCTAAAGCAGAATTTGTAACGAATGCTGAGGGAGTTGAAGAAATTGTAAATGGTAGTGGAGTTGTTGGTGCAACATTATCAGAGATTTTATTATCACCAATATTAGGTTTTGAAAATGCAATTGATGTATGTATTTTCGTTCTTATTTTAGGAGGATTTTTAGCGATTGTCGCTCGAACTGAAGCTTTAGAAACGGGTATTAAAGTTTTAGTTAAAAAATTAAAAGGTCACGAGTTAGTTTTAATTCCGATTTTAATGTTTATTTTTTCAATTGGTGGTACTACATACGGAATGCTAGAAGAAACAGTTGGCTTTTATGCTTTATTATCAGCAACTATGGTTATGGCTGGTATGGATACGATTGTCGCATCAGCTATTGTTTTATTAGGTGCTGGCTCAGGTGTTTTGGGTTCAACTATTAATCCTTTTGCAGTAGGTGCAGCAGTTAGTGCCTTGCCAGAGGGGGTAGTTGTTAATCAAGGATTGATTATTGGAATCGGTGTTATTTTATGGCTTACAACATTAATTATTTCAATTTTATTTGTTATGGCATATGCCAGAAAAGTTATTAAGAAAAAAGGTTCTACATTCTTATCTTTGAGAGAAAGAAAGAATATGGAAGAAGAGTATGGTGCTCATGCTGATACTGATGTTACTAATGTTAAATTAACTAGCAAACAAAAAATTACATTATGGTTATTTGCTTTAACTTTTGTAGTAATGATAATTGGTTTTATTCCATGGGAAGAATTTGGTATTGATATATTTACTAAATTTACAGGATGGTTAACAGGTTCTTCATTAGGACAATGGTATTTCTACGAAGCAGCTTTATGGTTTTTGATTATGTCAGTAATTATTGGTTTGGTTAATAGAACAGGCGAGAAAAAATTTGTTGATACATTTATTGATGGCGCTGATGATATGGTTGGTGTAATCTTAATTATTGCTATTGCTCGTGGTGCTTCTGTTTTAATGCAAGCTACATATTTAGACAATTATATTATTTATAATGCAGCTAATTTATTAGAAAATGTTCCAATTACTATATTTGCTCCATTTAATTATGTAATACATGTGTTATTATCTATATTGGTTCCATCTAGTTCTGGATTAGCAACTTTATCAGCACCAATAATAGGACCTTTAGCAAATCAATTAGGATATAGCGTTGAAGGAACTATTATGACTTTAGTTGCTGCTAATGGTTTAGTTAATTTAATAACACCAACTTGTGGTGCTATTATGGGTGGACTTGCTTTAGCTAAAGTTGAATATGCAACATGGTTTAAATTTGCGCTTAAAATAGTTGCTACTATTGCGGTAGTTAATATAGTTATTTTAACAGTTGCAATGATGATTTTATAAGATTTTGATTGTAGTTAAATTAAAAAGAGACAGTTTTATCTGTCTTTTTAGTTTTTACTAGTATTGTATATTTGTAATCAATTTTAAAAATATGACTTATATAATTTTAATAAATTCTTGGTTTAGGTGTACATATTAAAACTATTTCTGTAGGATAGATATTATTACCGTAATATCTTAGATAATAATTATAGTCTTTATTATATTCATCAATTAATTTTGGAATACGCCATAAATCATCATTATTGTGGTAAACAGAAATTAATAATTTTGGTGTATCATTTTTAATATGATTTTTAGCTCCCATTAGTGCTTGGTATTCAGAACCTTCAATATCCATTTTAAGAATATCGATTCTTTCTAATATATCATTATCTAAAGCGACAGCTTCTACTTCAACAGTTCCAATATCGCCCACTTGATTAGCTGATGCATTAACAGGGCTTTCTTTTAAATATAGTGTTTGATTTTTATCTAGTACTGCTTTATTTTTATAAACGATATTATCAAAATTGCTTAAAGTGTTTTTCAAAATAGCTGTTGTTTCTTTCGTTATTTCATAACAATATATTTTTTTATAATTATTATAAGTATTAATAAAGTCTAAAGTTGTATCGCCAGTATAAGCTCCTAAATCAACAAATATTTCAAAATCGCTATTCGGAATTAGATTTAAATCAAAATAATGTTTAAAATTATTATTCATACATTCTTTTAATGTTTCAAAATCAAATTGATACCAGTTATTTAAAATAGCAAATAATATTTTTCTAGAAGTATAGTCATTTAGTTTATTATAAAGCCAAATGAAATCATCGATGTGTTCTTTTAAAGTTTCCGCTTTATAGTAAAGAGCAGCATAGTTATTATTTTCTTTATCTAGAATTCCCCAATAGTCAAATTTATTGAGATAATTTTCTAAAGAGTTTTGAATATCCGGATGAATATGATGAAATTTATTTTGCATATTAATAAATATTTCATCAATTGTCATATTTTTAATTTTACCAACGAATTCATTAAAACTTATATCTATAATGTTCATAATTATCAACCTCATAAAAGTATATGTTAAAAAAAATTAGTAATTACTATTAATTGTAATTACTAATAAAATCTTTTAACCATTTATCAGTTCTTTCGATTGAGGCTATTTCAACACATTCGTTAGTTGAATGAGCTCCTTTGATATTAGGTGAGATGATAGCAACTTCTAAATCTTTGATTTTCTCTTTAAAAAAGCCTAATTCTACTGTTATATGAACAGGAGTAACGACAGTATTTTCATAAGGAGACGTTTTCAATAATCCATCAATTAATTTAGAATTTTTTGTTTCAAATCCTGGTTGATGACCATGAATTATTAATTCAAATTTATTTTCATTTAATAATTCTTTTAAATTATCTAAAAAAGCTTTTTCTTCTTTTTCTCTAGAACTACGGAAACCAACTTTAATTTCTTGTTTTTTAAGATTTATAACAGCTAAATTAGAAGATGTAGTAGGGAAGTTATTATAACTATTAATTACTTCGTTAGGAAAATTAATAAGAAAGTCTATAAAACTTTGACTATCTTTTTTATCTAGCGAATCTTTTGTTTGATTAATTACTTCAATCTTATAATTTAAACTTGGAAAAATATTTTTATGTTCAGAAATAAATTTAGTACATATTTTTTTTATTTCTTCAAAAGAAAGATTAGTATAAAATTCACAAGTTGCTTCATTTGGAATGACATTAAATTTGGTTCCACCATAAAAATTAATTAAATTAAAATCTTTAAATTTTTTTATTAAATTAGCCAATAAAATTATTGAATTACCTCTATTTTTATTAATATCAAATCCAGAGTGACCACCTAATAATCCATTTATGGATAATTGATAATAATAGTTAAATTTACTATTATAGTCATAATTACTTTTAATTATTAAATCATAGAAACAAGCACTTTCATTAATAATTGTTTTTTCTTCGAATCCATCTAATGATAATAAATGTTTTCCTTTTAATAAAGATGTATCAAAGTTAATAGCTCCAATCATTGAAGTTTCTTCGCTGACTGTAAAAACAGCTTCAATATTCGCTTTGATATCACTATCTAATATATTTAATATTTGAGCAATACCAACACCATTATCAGCTCCTAAAGTTGTTTTATTAGCTTTTATAAAACCATTTTCGATAATTAATTCAATACTATCGTTTTTAAAATCAAAAGGATAGTCTTTTTCTTTTTCACAAACCATATCGGTGTGAGCTTGAAGAATAATTGGTTTAGAATTTTTAGTTTTCTTTTTAATTAAGACATTGTTATAAGAATCTTTAAAATATTCTAAATTTCTTTTTTGGGCAAATTCACAAAGATAATTAGCTATTTTTTCTTCATTACCTGATTCTCTTGGTATTTTGGCTATATCTTTAAAGAAATTAATTGTGCTCATATATTCACCGCCTTTTTTGTTAATATTTTTGTTTTTGGAATACGGTCATTACCTAAATCAGTTTGGTTAGTAATAATTTGAATATCATCGATATTAATAGATTTATCTTCTAATTCATAAAAGTTAACGATTCCGGTCCCTTCGTCGATTGTTCTAATTGGATCTTTAATACTGAATTCAGCTAATTTAGATCTAATTTCTGTTTCCATATCTTCAAACATATTATCACTTATTTGATAGCTAAATATAATATCTTGTTTTGTAGGTAAATCTTTGGTTGTCTCAAACTTTAAAACAAATGTTGGGGCTTCTAATAAATTATTATTAGCGTCAACTACTGTATAGTAACCAATTAAACGAACATGAGTAGATGAATTGTCTAGTTGTCGTACATAACTAGAACCATATTTAGCAGCATTGACACTACGGTAATTACGACAATCGGCGACATATACTAATTCAGCTTGTGGAAATAATTTTTGATGCTCTCGAATAGCAATAGTTGCTACTTCATTTAAATGTTTGCCAATTCCTTTAACAGGACTGTTTTTCTTAGCTATTAAACCTGTGATTTCGTAATAATAAGAATTTTTAATTGGATAATAAGGATTGATATTAGCGATATTGTGGTAATCTTTAATTGTTGTCATTCCTAAAATATCTATTTGTCTATCATTGATTTGATAAGCAATTAAAATAGGGTATCTTAAATAATTTTCAAAGACAGTATTAAAATTAGGAATATGAATATAATCTGCATTCCCGGTGTATTCTAAATCATAAAATTCGCTAATTTGACTAATTGTTTTAGAAAGTTCTTGTTTTTGAAAATTTTCATCGCACTGTAAAACGGAAAATATAACTTCTTGATTATATTGATTAGTCATTTTTGCACATTCTCTGATAAATAGTTCATATCTATTTTGTAAACATTGGTTATTCATATTAAACACTTCCTTTTTGATAATAAAAAACCATGATAATGCGAGCGCAAAATCATGGTTTAATACCATTAATTTCTTGATAAGCGCTTCACATTGTATTGTGACAGTTTACTATATATTCTATAGTACCCCAACATAGAAAAACTCAGATATTTTTTCTACATTTCGGCAGTTTTTCCTTTCATGTATCAGCGATAATCTGATTAACTGATACTTACTAATAAAAACTGCGACCTCTTTCAAGTGAGTATAATATTACTACAATAAATTAGATTTGTCAAATCTAAATTTGACAATAATAAAAAAATATGATATTATTCTTCTATCGACTTTGACTGAGAGAAGTAATAATAATGATTTATCAAGCGAGTTAGGTATGGTGGAAGCTAACATAATTAGTTATTATGAATAACACTCACGAGTTAGTTATGCGAACAATATTTAGTAGTGTAACTCGGAAGTAATCCGTTATCTTATTACACATTTTGTTAGAAATGAGAAAGTGATCATATAATCTGTTTAGATTTTAAATATATGATAAAATGGGTGGTACCGCGGATCTTACAGCATTCGTCCCAATTGTGGGATGAGTGCTGTTTTTATTTTACGAAAGGGTGAATTTAAAATGATTGAAAAAGAAAAATTAAAGCAATATGCTAATAAGTTGATGTTTGATATGGATGATAGTGAATATCAAACACTACAAGAAGAATTCGATGTTATTTTAAAACAAATGGATTTAATTAGTAAAATTAAAGATATTGATAAAGTTGAACCAATGACTTTTCCTTTTGTTAAAGATACTAGTTTAAGAGAAGATATAAATAATGATAACGATGTTTTGACAGTATCTGAAGTTTTAGAAAATGCTAAACAAGTAGCGAAAGATCAAGTTAAAGTACCAAAGGTGGTGGAATAATGAAATCAGAAATACTAAGATTAAGAAAATTATTAGATGAAAATAAAACAACTGGTGAAGAATTATTTAAACAAGCGATTGCAAAAAACGATAAAGAAATAAATGCATTTGTGACTATTTTAGATAAATATATGCATCGAGGTGGTAAAACTTTAATCGATAATATTCCCTACGCTTTAAAAGATAACATTTCAACTCGTGGTATTTTAACTACTGCTTGTTCGAATATTTTAAAAGACTATATTCCAGTTTACGATGCAACTGTTTATAAAAAATTAAAAGAAGCTGGTGCTGTTTTAGTCGGTAAAACTTCGATGGATGAGTTAGCTATGGGAGGTACTGGTACAACTGGTAATAATGGCGTCGTAAGAAACCCTTGGAATAAAAAAAGGCTAATTGGTGGATCTTCAGCAGGAAGTGCAGCAAGTGTTGCAATGAATCTAGTTCCTTTTAGTATTGGCTCTGATACTGGTGATTCAATTAGAAAACCGGCTGCTTATGGGGGAATAGTTGGTTTTAAGCCAACTTATGGACGCATTTCTAGATATGGTTTATTTGCTTTTGCTTCTAGTTTAGATCATGTTGGTTGTTTTACTAAGTATGTCGCTGATGCGGCAATCGTTACTGATATTATTAAAGGATACGATCCTCATGATATGACTTCTTTAAAAGATGATGATGAATGTTATTTTGATATGTTAAATAATTCAGTTAAAGGAAAAAAATTATTTTATTTTAAAGATATTTGTGACCCTAAAAATTATGAAGATGATGACGAATTAGTAGAAATTTTAACTAAATTTAAAGAGACTATTGAAAAGGTAAAAAGTCTTGGAATCGAAGTAGAAGAAGTAGAATTTCCTAAAGAATTGTTATTAGCTTTATATCCTACTTATATGACAATTTCATGTGCGGAAGCAACAAGCAATAACTCTAACTTAACTGGTATTCAGTTTGGCCCAAGAGGAGAAGGTACTTCAGTTGAAGAAATTATGTTTGATGCAAGAACAAAAGGCTTTTCCGAACTTATCAAAAGAAGATTTATTTTAGGTAGTTATATTTTACAAAAAGAAAACCAAGAAAAATTATTTAAAAATGCTCAAAGAGTAAGAAGATTAGTCGTTTCAAAAATGGAAGAACTATTTGAAAAATATGACGGATTAATTATGCCATCTAGTGGTAGTATAGCTCCATTATTTGAAGATTCTAGCGATAAATTGTCTGATAAATATTTAATTTTAGAAAACCATTTAGTCATTGGAAACTTTGGAGGTTTTCCTAGTATTAGTATTCCTAGTGGTATTGTTAATAAAATGCCAATTAGTATCAATATTACAGGAAGAGCAAAAGAAGATGGCTTAGTTTTAAACTTAGCTTATAAAATAGAAGAAGTTTTAGATTTTGAAAAGGTAGGTGAATAAAATGCGCAAAGTTGTTATTGGTTTAGAAGTTCATTGTGAATTAAAAACGGTTACTAAGAACTTTTCAGCATCCAAAAACGAATATACTAGTATTCCAAATATTCATGTAACACCAGTCGATTTAGGTTTGCCAGGTATTTTACCAGTAGTCAATATGGAAGCGGTTAAAAAAGCTTTAAAAACGGCAATGGCTTTAAACTGTACTAACCCAGATGAAGTATTATTCGACCGTAAAAACTATTATTATCCAGATTTGCCAAAAGGTTATCAAATAACGCAAGTTACTAAACCGATGGGTAAAAATGGCTATTTAAAAATCGTTATGCCAGATTATGAAAAAGATATTTTAATTCATCAATTACATCTAGAAGAAGATACGGCTTCTTTAGATCATTATCCAGCTTATTCATTAATCGATTATAACAGATCGGGAATTCCTTTAATTGAAATTGTAACCGAGCCTTGCATATCTAATGCTTTAGAAGCTGTTAAGTTTTTGGAAACTTTAAGAGATGTCTTTATTTATTGTGAGGTATCAGAAGCAGATTCGAAAAAAGGTCAAATGCGCTGTGATGTTAACATTTCTTTAACTGATAGTGATAAATTAGGAACTAAAGTAGAAATGAAAAATATCAACTCATTTTCGAGTGTTAAAGCGGCTATTGAGTATGAAATAAAAAGACAAAATGAAGTGTTAGATAAAGGAGAAAAAGTTATTCAAGAAACAAGAAGATTCGATGAAGAAACTATGAAAACTTATTCGATGCGTGAAAAAGTTGATGCGGTTGATTATAAATATTTTATTGAACCTAATATGCCACCAGTTAAATTAACTAAAGAATTTTTAGATGATATAAGAAAAGAAATCCCTAGATTACAATATGAAAGATATCATCAATATACAAATGAATATGAACTTTCAGAATACGATTCTAATGTCTTAGTTAAAGATAAAGATATAGCTGATTATTTTGAAGAATTGATTAGTTATGATATAAAACCAAAAGAAGCTTGTAGTTGGGTTACAACGGTTATTTTAGGTTCTTTAAATAAATTAAATACAGATTTAGAGGGTTTATTTATAACTTCTAAAATGTTAAGTGAAGTTATAAAATTAACTTTAGATAATAAAATATCGGTAGGTAATGCGAAAAAAGTATTATACCGGGCAATGGATGAAAAAGTTGATCCAATCGAAATTATTGAAAAAGAACATTTAAGACAAATTGACGATGAAAGTGTTTTAGTTAAATTAGTAAATGAAGCTTTAGATGAACATGAAGATATTGTTTTACAATTTAAAGAAGGAAAAGAATATGTGACTAACTATTTTGTTGGTCAAGTTATGAAAAAAACTAAAGGACAAGCAAGTCCAGTTAAAACGTTAGAAATAATCAAAGAAGAAATAAAAAAGAGGTGATTACAATGTATCGAGATATTTATTGTGGATTAATAAGTGAACAAGATATTGGTAAAAAAGTTAAAATTGCTGGTTGGGTAGAAAATATCCGAGACCATGGTGGGGTTATATTTGTCGATATCAGAGATGAAAAAGGAACAGTTCAAGTCGTAAGCAACGACGATAGTATTTTTGATGGATTAACTAAAGAAAGTACAGTAACAATAGAAGGAATGGTTAGAAAAAGAGATGAAGATGATTACAACCTAAAAATAGCTACCGGAACAGTTGAAATATTAATTAGTTCTTTAACTATTTTAGGTAAGTCAAAAAATGTTTTGCCATTTGAAATAATTACTTCTAAAGAAGTTTCGGAGGAAGTTAGATTAAAATATCGTTATTTAGATTTAAGAAACCCTAAAGTACATGATAATGTTGTATTTAGATCACAAGTTATTAAGTTTTTAAGAGAAAAAATGGAAAAACTAGGATTTTTAGAAATTCAAACACCTATTTTAACTGCTTCATCGCCAGAAGGAGCTCGAGATTTTATCGTCCCTTCGAGAAAGTTTAAAGGCAAATTTTATGCTTTACCTCAAGCTCCCCAAATATTTAAACAATTATTAATGTGTTCTGGATTTGATAAATATTTTCAAATTGCGCCTTGTTTTAGAGATGAGGATGCAAGAAGTGATCGAGTATATGGTGAATTTTATCAATTAGATTTTGAGATGAGTTTTGTTACGGAAGAAGATGTTTTAAAAATTGGTGAGGAAATATTTTATGAGGTTTTTAAAAAGTTTGGTACTAAAGAAATATCTAAACCATTTAGAAGATTAACTTATAAAGAAGCAATTGACAAATATGGTACCGATAAACCGGATTTAAGAAACCCATTAGAAATTATCGATGTAAGTAGTGTTTTTGTCGATACTGATTTCAAACCGTTTCGTAGTGTTCCAGTTAAAGCAATTAAAATTTTAGATATTGCTAGTAAATCAAACTCTTGGTTTAACGAATTAGTTGATTATGCGAAAACAATTGGTATGCCAGGAATCGGTTATTTTAAAATATTAGAAGATATGAGTTTTGCAGGACCTATCGATAAATTCTTAACTGATTTTGAAAGAGAAGAATTGATAAAATTAGCTGATTTAAAACCAAATAGTGTTATATTTTTTATCGCTGATAGAAAAAATGCTAGTAAATTGGCCGGATTAATTAGAGATGAATTGGGAAGAAAATTAGATTTAATTGATGAAAGTAAATATGAATTTTGTATTGTTAAAGATTTCCCAATGTATGAATGGAATGAAGAATTGGATAAATATGATTTCTCTCATAACCCATTTAGTATGCCTCAAGGTGGAATTACAGCCTTAAATAGCCAAGATATTGAAGATATTGTAGCTTATCAATATGATTTTGTTTGTAACGGGATAGAAATGGCTAGTGGTGCTGTTCGTAACCATGACATTGAAATAATGAAAAAAGCTTTTGAATTAGCGGGATATAGTGAAGATACAGTTAAAGAAAAATTTAAATCTTTATATACAGCCTTTCAATATGGTGCTCCTCCTCATGCAGGGATGGCCCCAGGAATCGATCGGATGATAATGCTGCTTAAAGAAGAAAAATCAATTAGAGAAACGATTGCTTTTCCAATGAGTGCCTCTGGTCAAGACTTGATGATGGGGTCTCCTAGTGCTGTTAGTGAATTACAATTAAGAGAAACTCATATAAAAATTAGATAATTTAATAAAAAAAATAAAATTTAACTATTTTATTTTTTTTAGACATGGTATAATTATTATTAAGAGACATATAGAATATTTAAAAAATAAATTGCTGAAAAGTAAAATAATAGAAAATAATTTGTAAATATATAATAAACATTAAATGAAATAGGAGATGTTTGATATGGAAAAATATATACCAGATATTTATCAAAAAAGTATTTATACAATCAATTACGATATTTTATATAATCGCGGAATAAGATGTTTGCTTATAGATTTGGATAATACAATTGTTCCTATTACAATGAAAAAACCTAATAAAAAAATTAAAGAATTATTCGATGATTTAAAAACTAAAGGATTTAAGATAATTATATTTTCTAATAGCCCTAAAAAAAGAGTAAAACCATTTAAAGATGAATTAGATGTTGATTGTTGTGCTATAGCTATGAAACCATTCAAAAGAAAATACATGAAAATATTAGACGAATATAAATTAAACGTTACTTCCGTGGCTTGTATTGGCGATCAATTATTAACTGATATTAAAGGCGGTAATAATGTCGGTATTACAACGATATTAGTTAACCCAATTGGTACTAAAGAAAGGCTAACCACAAGAATAAATCGTCATTTTGAAAGAAAAATATTGAAAAAATTACGGGATAATGATTTATTTACTAAAGGAAAATATTATGAATAAATGTCAAGGCTGTGGAGTTTTATGTGAAAATACTTTATGTGAAAGATGCTTCCGGATAAAACATTATAACGATTATAAAGTGATTACTAAAACTAACAATGATTTTATTCCTATTTTAGAAAATATTTCAAAAAGTAATGACTTAGTACTTTTAGTAGTTGATTTGTTTAATATTGGTGATTTGTCTTTAATTAGAAAATATTTAAAAAATGATATTTTGTTAGTTTTAACTAAACGTGATTTGTTACCAAAAAGTGTTTCTTTTGATAAATTGTTTGATTATGATTATGGAATTGATTATATTGATAAAATCATTATTAGTAGTAATAAAAATTATAATTTTGATGAATTATTAGATAAAATAAATAAATATAAAAAGTCTAATAATGTTTATATTGTCGGTTTTACTAATGCTGGTAAATCTACTATGATTAATAAATTGATTTATAATTATTCCGATAATAAAACTGAAATAACTACTAGTCCACTTCCTAGTACAACGTTAAATACAATTGAAATAAATTTGGGTGATTTAACTTTAATCGATACTCCTGGATTATTAAGCGAAGGAGATATTGCCAATTATGTTAGTGGTGAGGAATTAAAAAAAATAATTCCCAAAAAGGAAATAAAACCTATAACTTATCAAATAAAAGGCTTTCAAACTATAGTTGTCGATGATTATTTATTAATTGAAGCAAATGATATCGATTTAACTTTTTATGTATCTAATAATTTAAAAATAGAAAGATACTATAAAAAAATTAATACCAATTTGAAAAAACATGTTATTGAAGTTAATCATAATGATATTGTTGTTAAAGGCTTATGTTTTATTAAAACTAATAAAAAAAGCACTTTAAATGTATATACTTTGGATAAAGTTTCTGTGTTTACACGTAGAAGTATAATTTAGTATATTTGATAAAAAAATTTCTTGTTGAAATTTTTGTTATAATATTTTTAGGATTCAATATAAAAATGAATCCTATTTTTTAACAAGTTTATTGATGCCATTATAAAAAGAAAAAAGCTTTAAAAGCTTTTTTTCTATGGTCCAGTAGGTCCAGTAGGCCCAGTAGGCCCAGTTGGTCCGGTTGGTCCAGTAGGTCCGGTCGCTCCAGTAGCACCACTAGGTCCAGTAGGTCCAGTAGCACCAGTTGCTCCACTAGGTCCAGTAGGTCCAGTAG
>JAGHHZ010000006.1 GCA_017887425.1 Bacilli bacterium | reverse complement strand
TAAATAATCTCTTAATTTTCTAGATCTAGATGGATGTCTCAATTTTCTTAAAGCTTTAGCTTCAATTTGTCTAATTCTTTCACGAGTTACACCAAATATTTGACCAACTTCTTCTAGTGTTCTAGCTTTACCATCTTCTAAACCGAATCTTAGTCTAATAACTTTTTCTTCTCTTTCCGTTAAAGTTAATAAAATATCACTAATTTCGTCTTTTAACATTTCGTTAGTCGCATATTCTTCTGGACTCATATTGTGTTCGTCTTTAATGAAGTCTCCTAAGTGTGAATCGTCTTCTTCACCAATTGGTGTTTCTAAACTAACTGGTTCTTGACTAATTTTATAAATTTCTCTTATTTTATCAACTGAAGTATTCATTTTTTTAGCTAATTCTTCTTCGGTTGGTTCACGGTTTAGTTCTAGAGTTAATTGTCTTTGAATTCTAGCTAATTTATTGATTGTTTCAACCATATGAACAGGAACGCGAATTGTTCTTGCTTGATCAGCTATTGCTCTTGTGATAGCTTGTCTAATCCACCATGTCGCATAAGTTGAAAATTTATATCCTTTAGTTACATCGAATTTTTCGACTGCTTTCATTAAACCAATATTTCCTTCTTGAATAAGGTCTAAAAATAGCATTCCACGGCCAACATATCTTTTAGCAATACTAACGACTAAACGTAAATTGGCTTCAGCTAAAATAGTTTTAGCTTGCTCATCACCTTCTAAAATACGGTCAGCTAGTTCTAATTCTTCTTCAGTAGTTAATAATTTAATCTGACCAATTTCTTTTAAATACATTCTAACAGGATCATTGATATTTAAATCTTTAGTTAAAGTATTATCATCTAATAATATCTTATCATTACCACCATCAGTTTCTTCTTCTGATACAACTGGAATATTATTTTCACTAAAGGTATTGTATAAATCATCTAATGAATCAGAGTCTAAATCTAATCCTTTTAAAGCATTAGCCAAATCATCATAAGTGACATATCCTTGCTTTTTTCCTAATTTTACTAATTCATTTTTTCTTTCATCAAAAGTTTTAATTTCATCTAACATTTCTCTTTCCCCTAACTTTCCAATCAATTATTGCACTTTTTAAACATTTTCAATATTTCTTTGCCTTCTTGCCATTAGATTTACAATTTTTTGCCCAATTTCAGCTTTCTTAACTTCGTCAGTTTCTTCACGTTGTAATTTTTCTAATCTATTCATTTCATCTTCGATATTTTTTTCTTCAATAGCATTAATATAATCGATGATTAAATCATTAGTATATTCGTCTTTTAAATCTAATTGTTCTATCTCGCCAACAACTTTTATCATTGATTCATCTAAATCCGATAAAAAATCTGCTTCATTTATGTAACCATTATTTTTATAAAAATAACTTATTTCGTGAGCTAGTAAACGATATTCCTTAGTTGGAAAATAAACTGTCCTATTATCGAACATTTTAATTACTTCGCCACTTCTTAACATGTAATAAAGTAAACCTAATTCGGCCATTGTATATTTATTAGTTTTAACTATTTTTACTGGTTTTATTACTTCTTTTATTTCTTTTTTTTCTAATTTATCTTTTAAGAATTCGACATCTAAATCGGTTTCTTTAGCTAGTTTTTTTAGTGTTATTTCTCTTAAAATATCATCTTCAATTTTATTTAATTGTTCAATAACTTCGCTAGCATATTTAGCCTTATCGACGGTTTGCGTCATGTCTTTATTGTTTTTTAAATAATTCAATTTAAAATCCATGACACTAATCGGATTATTTATTTTGTCTAAAAATTTATCTTTACCGTATGTTAGAACATATTCATCCGGATCTAGATTATCTTCTAGGCGAACTATTTTAGGAACTATTTTAAAATTTAATAAAATATCACTACAAGCCATAGTAGCTTTAGCTCCAGCCTTATCACCATCAAAGCAAATAATTACATTACTAGCTAATCTTCTAATAATATTAGCGTGTTCTTTAGTAAAAGCAGTCCCTAGCGTTGCGACGACGTTAGTAACGCCAACACTATGAGCTCTTATGACATCCATAAATCCTTCCATGATAATAACTGTATTTTTACTTCGACATTCGTTTTTAGCTCTTGCATAGTTGTAGACAAACTCTCCTTTTTTAAACAAAATGTGTTCTTTACTATTGATATATTTAGGAGCATCACTGTTATAATATGTTCTACCACTATAGCCAATTACTTTATTGTTGATGTCATGTAAAGGAAACATGATACGGTCATAGAAGAAATCATGAAATCCTCTTTCATCTTTTACTACTAAACCGCTATCTACTAGGTCTTTATCTTTGAAATCTTTCTTCGTTAATAAATTCGATAAAGCTTTGCTATCTTTAATAGCTAGTCCAATTTCAAATTCTTTTATTAAATCGTCAGTAATTCCTCTTTTATATAGATACTCCTTGGCAGTTTTACCAAACTGAGTATTGATATTGTTTAAATAAAATTTTTGACCAATCTCATAAATCTTATAAATATCGTTATTTTTGATTGCCTTTTTATTTGATGTATCGATATCGACATTTATTCCTGCTATATCAGCAACCATTTTAACCGCTTCAATAAAAGAAACATGTTCATATTCCTTGATAAAAGTGAAAACATTACCGGCGGTATGACACGAAAAGCAAGAAAATATTTGTTTATCTGGTGAGACACTTAAAGATGGGTCACTATCTTCGTGAAAAGGACAAACACCAAAATAGTTTTTACCTTTTTTAGTAAGGGGAATATATTTTGATACAATGTCAACTATATCGACACTAGATCTTATTTCATTAATTTGTTCAGTTGTTAATGTTTTCATATTCCCACTCCTCTATTTATTAATATACGACAAAAATCAGCAATTTCCTTTTTTTTACGCATATTTTTTTAAATTTTTTACATATTATTTAATAAGGAAGTGATTTTGTGAGCCTAAAAATAGTAAAAACACTTGGCCTATTTTTAATATTTTTATTATGTTTTCCATTGCATTTTATATATGATTTTTTGCCAAACACATTATTTAGTATCTTCGTTCCTGTTAATGAAAGTATTTGGGAACATATGAAATTGATTTTTACTTCTTATGTTTTTTATGGTATTTTTGATTATTTATTACTTAAAAAAAATAAAATTTCTTTTAATAATTTCCTTTTGCAATTATTTTTAATTCCTATTGTAGGTATTATTTTATATTTATTAATTTTTATTCCAATTTATAACAATTTTGGAGAAAATATGTTAATAAGTATTGGGTTGTTGTTTTTAATTATCATTTTTGAACAAGTTCTAAGCTATTATTTTTTGCGGTTTAAAGAAATAAAATACCAAAATATTATTGGTATTGTTGGTATTATTATAACTTATATTATTTTTGGTTATTTAACTTATAATCCGGTTGAAAACTATATTTTCTTTGATATTTCTAATAGTAAGTATGGCATTAATATTTACGTTAAATAAAACATTATGATTCGCGCATAATGTTTTTTAGTTTATTTTTAATTCTTTGTAAAGCATTATCAATTGCTTTCGGTTCTTTTTCTAAAATGTCGGCAATTTCTTTATAATTGAAATCATTTTTTTTAAGTTCTAAGACACGTTTTTCTAAATCAGTAAGTTGACTTTTTAGTTTAGTAATTATATCATTTTGAAAATCATTTTCAGAAATCATCGAATCAGGATTAGATGAGTTATCCATTAAAAATCGGTCAATTGTCAAATCGTCTTCATCTTCGATTGAAATTGATTCATTTAAGATTTTATTTTTATATGTCCTAGTACTTTTAGCTAAACTATAAATTCTTCTTTCAATACATAACCTGGCATAAGTTCCGAAATTGGTTTCTTTGTCATCTCTAAAACTATTGATAGCATCATTTAAGCCTAGCATTCCCTCTTGAACTAAATCATTCAAGTCAACGCCACCGTTACAATATTTAAGCATTTTTTTAGCTATACTGACAATTAATGGACGATATTTATAAAGAAGTATTTCGTTAGCATCTTCATTACAACTATAGATATAGTCTAGTAATTCATAATCGTTAAAATTTTTGTAATTCATACTACCTCCTTACTTCAAATAGAATTATTCCAGCAGCAACTGATGCGTTTAAACTATTAACAGTCCCATACATAGGAATACTGGCAATAAAATCACAAGATTCTTTAACTAACCGACTCATGCCATTTCCTTCATTACCAATAATAATCGCAATTTTCCCTTGATAATCAAGTTTTTTGTAATCAGTCCCCTCCATATCGGTTCCAATTATCCAAAATCCTTGTTTTTTTAAATAAGTGATTGTTTGAACTAAATTTGTTACTTGGTATAAGTTTACTCTATCTAAACATCCGGCACTTGTTTTCATAACTGTGCTGTTAACCTGAACACTACGGTCTTTTGGCAATATAATATCCTTAATTCCAGCGGCTTCACAAGTCCTAATAATCGCACCTAAATTATGAGGATCTTCTAAGTGATCTAGTATTACAACGATATCATTAGTTAATTCGCTTATATCTTTATATTCATAATCAGCAATTTTTAATATAATTCCTTGATGAACACCATCAACCATACTATCTAGTCTTTTTTTATCGACATAAATAATTGGGGCTTTGATTTTTTTTAATAATTCTTTGTCTTTAAAATTATTAACTACATAAGCTTTTTCAATTTTACTATTTAAGTCTTTAGCGACATTTTTACCATACACGTACATTTTATACCTCCAAACAAAAATTAATTATTTCTTCAATTCTTTTGATATTATTATTCAAATATAAATAGCCGATAATGGCTTCAAAGCCAGTTGCATATTTATAAGTGATTATGTCGGTGTTTTTAGGATGAGAATTAGTCTTGTGATTTCTAGCACGATAGAAAACATTAAGTTCTTCCTTGGTTAAAAAATTATTGTTAATTAAATTATTAATTAAATTGCATTGTCCTTTAGCACTAACATATTTAATTGCTTCTTTTTGTAAATTATTTACTTTACTTATTTTTTTATCAATTAAATATTTTCTAATATAAACTTCATAGACACTATCGCCTAAATACGCTAAAACTAAAATGTTTTCCATCGTTACTCCTTCATATCTTCAATTCGATCAAATGTGATATTTTTAAAATAACCGTTTTTTATATCATTTATTATAACACTAATTACTTTATCATAGTCAACTTGACCACCTTTAATTAAACAACCTCTGATTTTGCCAATCTTTTCTAAAGTTTCAACTATATCTTCATCCAATTCGGTAATTTTGTATCTTTCGGCTAGTTTTTCTGGATAATATTTATATAAAGTATTTAAGATATATTCACAAACATTAAATAACGGTAATATTTCTTCTTTAATTGCAGTTAAACTAGCTAAGTTTAATGCAACAATTTCGTTATCTAATTTTGGCCACAATACCCCTGGAGTATCTAATAATTCTAGCTTGTCGTTAATTCTAATCCAACTAAGTTGTTTAGTCACACCTGGTTTATTACCAACTGAAACAGCTTTTTTTCCAACCAAGCGATTAATTAAAGTACTTTTACCAACGTTAGGAATACCCATGATTAAAACTCTCGTTCTTCTTTTAAGTAATCCCTTTTGTTCTCTTTTTTGATTGATATTTTCCATTAATTCTTCAGTTAAATCAAATAATGGTTTTAAATTAGGCTTTGTTTCTAAGTCTAGTGGTAAAACATTATAGTTTTTTTCCTTATAATATTTTATCCATTTGTCGGTTTCTTTTTTATCGCATAAATCATATTTTGTCATAATTAAAATACGTGGCTTATTTTTTATTATATCATCAATATCTTTTATTTTTGAAGAATATGGCATTCTGGCATCGATTACTTCGTAAACCATATCAATTAAATCAAGTTGCTCTTTGACTAATCTTTTTGTTTTGGCCATATGTCCTGGATACCAGTTGATATTCATTTTATTTTCATTCATCTAAATCACTTCCATTCTATCACTATTTAAAGTTTAATAACTTAATGGTTCAAGAGAATAAACTTCTTTATTTAGTGAAATTGCATATTCTATTTCTTTTTTTGTTGAAGAACCTATATATCCCCCAACATTAACTACATATATTGCATCACTAATCTCTATTCTTTTCATATGAAGTTTTCCCATTATTTCCATTTCTTCAGCAGTATATATTGCATCATTACCACTATAAACAGGTTGTAAAATAACATAGTTATTTTTTATTTCTAATTCTGCCGATAATCTTAACATTTCTTCTTTAAATTTAAAACTTCCACATATTGTTACTATTTTCATTATATTCTCCTTTTAATTAGTATTTGTCAGAGTTATTCAATAACAAGTTTAAAAAAATATACTTCTTATTTTATTAGTCTTATTTCTATTCCAACTACCCCATATTTGTCCTGTTCTTCTTTTGAATAATATTCTTCCATATCTTGAGGATTGGCAGCATCGTCTATATTATATCCCATCGATATTTTATCAAAATGTTTATATAGTTCTTCAAAACTTGAATATTTGTGTAATTTAATTATTTCGGTATCGATAGTTTCTAATGTTTTTCTATTGGTAAATTCTATTAAATCTTTCTCTTTTAATAATTGTCGTTTTTCATCATTTAAACGTAATTCGATAGTCTTAGTTCCTTCTTTTATAAGATTAAATGGTTCATTGTGTAAATTCATTTTATGCTTCATATTCTACCTCCTAAATTGCTAATTATTTCCAATTTTTTATGTAACATTTATTTTAAAATTTATTAATATCGTAATATGATTCATCAAAGTTATTTTTATATTTTTCGATGTTTCTAAATTTCCCTGTTAACAGTTCTTTGGTGTAGCTTTCTAATTCCGGATTAGTTTTACTTTCTTGTAACTCTAAATTTCTATCATAATTTAAAGAAACAAATTCGAATCTAATATCAGCATGCTCTTTACTATCTATTTCTCCTTCGATAATCAAATAATCGGCATTGGTTGTATTTTCATACTTACCATCTTTTTCTTTGTTTCTAATTATATCAAATGCATTTCCTACTGAGCCAACATTAATTAAAGTTCTATTATACAATTTCATTAAATTTTGAGTATGTGTATGGGCATATATTACGACATCAGCTATTTCATTATTAGTATGTTTAGTTGGTAAGAATTGCTTATACATTTTATCTATTCTATCTATTTCTAAAACATTATCTCGAGGATTACTAGGTGTTGCATGAAACATTCTAATCAATCTGCCACTTATATAAATTTCATAACACAAAGGTAATGTTTTTAATCTATCTTTATTTTCCTTTGAAAGTTGTTTATTAAGTAATTTATATCTTTTTTTATCAAGTTCATTAGCACAGGATTTTTTGTTAAAAAAATCTTCCCAATTGCCATAAGTCATAGTACAATTTTTTAACAAATCTAAACATTCATTTGATCTAGAACCTTTTCCGATAACATCTCCTAAACAATATATATGATTGATTTTTCTTTTCTCTATATCAGCTAATACTGTTTTGAGTGCCTCATAATTTCCATGTACATCTGAAATAATCGCTATTTTGTTCATTTTTTCCTCCTCAAAATCATTTTATTTTTCATATTTCATATAATATCTAGTTTTTTCTTCTTGAATTATTGAAAATCCTAGTTTTTTATATAAAGAAATAGCTTTTGTATTTGACTTATATACCCATAAATAAATAATATTATTTTCTTTTGTTATGTTTTTAATAATATCAGTACCAATTCCCTTATTTCTATATTCCTTCTTTAAATATATCTCATCTAATAATTTACCATCTTCTTTATCAATCAATAATAAACAGCCAACGATATTATCATTAATTACAATATTACAATAATTTTTGATTTCGCTAGCTATATTATTGTTGATATAATTATTTATTTTATTTTTTTCCTCTTCAGATAAATTGTTAGCATATTTAAAAACAGTTTCTTTCTTATATTCAATCAATTTCTCTACATCATCATTAGAAGATTTAACTAAAATATAGTTCAAATTAATCACCTCTTTTTTAGTTATATCTATTTTCAAATGAATTATTATGCAGCATTATTTTTTATTTTAACATATACCTTATCTAATGTTTTATCCTTTATTTTTAAATTTTCCATTTGTCTTAAAATATTATTTTCTATTGCTTCTATTTGATTTAATAAATCTTTCGCTTCTTTGTTTGCTCCTAATAAAATTAATTCATCTTTAAGCAAACTTAATTCGTTTAAAGAGTTATTACAAAGGTTATAAGTATTTGTAATTATATCCTTATTACTCATATAACTTTCTAAAAACAACTCGTAATTGATGTTTAGTTTTGGATTAACCATTTTACGCATTGTTTTAATTGAATTATTAATCATAATCGTACTAACTAGAGTTCCTAATAATTTGTTTTTGAATATAGAAACCGGCAATAATGAAATAGTAAAATTTAAAATAGTTTTAGAAAAATTAAATAGCGAAGAAAAAATTGTCTTCTTTTTATTAGTTGATTTGGCTAACTTTTGAAAATAATTTTCTAAATATTTATTTTGATTGATAATGTTATTTAAAACATGATTTTTAGCTTCGACGAACTCATCAATTTCTTTTATTTTAGTTTTTGTTTCTTTCTTTTTTTCTTCTTTTTTAGCTTCTTTTTTTGGTTCTATTTTAGTAACTTTTTTAGTAACTAATTCTTTCTTTTTTGTTTCAATTAGTTTTAAATCATTATCAATTTTATCTAACAATTCGGTTATTTTATCACTTGATTTTATTAATTTGTATTTATCGAAATCGAGTTCGATATTAGCATTGAATTTATCTTTTAATTCAGCATATTTATACTTTAATAAATTAATTCTTTGATATAGATATTTTAGGTCGTTTTCCAAATCATAATAATGGTTATATTCCTTGATGGTAGATATTTTTATTTCAATTTCTTTTATTTTTTGTTCGGTTTCTTTCAATTGTTTATTGGCAGTCTTAATAAAGCTTAGCTCATTATTTATAGGTTTTGTTTGAACTTCATCAGAAATAGACTTGCTTTGTTTTTGAGGATCTAAACTTAAAGTAATTGGAATAACTGCTAGTTTTTTTAATAATGGCTTATTAATATTTTTAGGTTTATTAATGTTTTTGTTGGCTATATTTTGTTCTAATGAATCACTAATAATTTTCGCTTCAATAGTTGATATTTTGTTGGGGTTTTTAATAAAATTTGTTTTTATTTCTATTTCTTTTAATTTATTATCAAAGTAATTTTTAGCTGTTTTACTCATCGGTTGATTACTTTCTTTTTTTAATTTTTCTATTTTTCTTTCTATCTTTTTTATATTTTGTTCTTCGCCAATAATTATTTTGTCTAATTCAATGTTTATTTCTTCAAATTTTTTATATAATTTTGGCTTTTCAAATTTTGCTTGTTCGTTATTTTTGGCAAATATGTAACCGAATGGACTATATATTATAGCTATTGCGCTATAGATAAATGATGTTAAACGTGGATATTTAGTAATTTTTTTATTTGCTTCTTTCTGTCTTTTTTCTTTTTGTTTTCTTTTTTTTAAATTAATTCGCCATTGACGCAACATATTTTTAAAGCCACCTAAAACTCCATTCATTGAAATCACCTGTTACTTATTATAACATATTCGAAAAAAAATAAGCAATTATAAATGCTTATTCGACGGGTCCAAATGGCCATAGACTAAATGAAGTCGTTCCGTTTATTGTTTCTGCACTAATTGGCCCAATGATTCGACTATCACTAGAGTTTGAACGATTATCTCCCATTACAAAGTAATAACCCTCAGGTATAACGTCGATATTTAGGTCTGATAGTTTAAAATCTTTTGTTGCTAAAGCAAATGGATCTTCTACTTCTTCACCATTTATATATAAAACGCCATCTTTATATTCTAGGGTTTCTCCTGGTAGTCCAATAATTCTTTTAACTAATTTTGAATCACCATAATCAAAAACAACAATATCAAAACGCTCATAGCTTTTATCATATTTTTTTAATAATAAAAGTTCACCATTTTTTAATGTGTCATCCATCGATGTCCCTGATACAATTACTGGAGTCAAAACGTAAGTTCTTATAACCACAACCGTAATTATAATTATTATATAAGGAATTATAGCTTTAATAATATTCATATCTTATCACTTCCATTAATATTATATACTATTTTTGAAAAAAAATAAAATTAAAGAAGCTTATGCAGCTTCTTTAGTTCTACGTTCTTTGATTTTTGGTTGTTTAACCATTGTTCTAATATAGCCTAGTTTAGCTTGTCTTACTTTACCAGTTCTAACTACTTCAATTGAATCAATAATTGGGCTATTAATTGGGAATGTTCTTTCTACTCCGATGCCACCAGAAACTTTACGTACGATGAAAGTTTTTCCTACACCACTACCTTGAATAGCCATTACTAAGCCTTCGAACGCTTGAATTCTTTCTCTTTTTCCTTCAACAATTTTAACATTAACCTTTACTGTATCTCCAACTCTAAATTCAGGAATATCAGTACGGATTTGTTTTGAAGCTATCTTTTCTACAAGATTCACAGTGTCACTCTCCTTTATATAAACTATAATCATAATATTAATCAGCGGATTACGTCACCAATCATTTTAGCATAATAGCTTATTTGTGTCAACTATTTACTTCGCAATATCTTATGTTTTTTACTGTATAGTTCAGTTGTTATATAGATAATAATACAATATATTATATTCAGTAATAGCGAAGAATATATGCTTTCTAATAAATTCATAAAATCAAATGGTTGGTTTTTGAAAATTACGACAAATAGATAGTTTATAACTCTATATAGGATAATTGCAATTACTGTTATGATTGTGCTGGTATACAAATTATTAGATAGTAAATAGTTAAATAAACCAATAATAAATCCTATCATAACAAAAATAAAGAAATTGAAAAATAGTGTATTTAAGTAAGTTATATCATATAATAATCCAATAATCGCTACATAGCGAAAGTATTTTAAGTTATTATTATTAAAATACGGATAAATAATAACTAATGAAACAATTGTAAAAAGCGGTAAAAATAATGTTGTTGGTAAGATATAACGCGATAAGATTCCATCTAATAAAAAAGATAATATAGAAATGAAAACTATCATAAATTCCTCTTTAATAAAGTGACATAATTTATATTGTCGAAGTCAACTTCGGATTTCATCTCTAAAACATTCGACAAATCAAATGTATCGGTTCTTACACCCGTTATCTTACCTATCATGACACCAGCCGGAAAAATATCACCCATACCAGTTGTAGTTACAATTGCTCCATTTTCAATTTCTTCTGTTTGAGATATTCCTTCGATTATATGAGTTTTTGTTTCACTATCATAGCTACTTAAAATTCCATAGACATATTTATTGCCATTTTGAATTTTAACTGATATTTTATCGACAACATCGGTTGCTGTAATAAGGCGAATCGTACTATTAAATGTGGTGGTAGAGATGACTTTTCCAATCAAACCCTCTCCTACTACCGCTGGCATACCGATTGTTACACCATCATGTTCCCCTTTATTAATAGTAATAGTATCATACCAGTAACCTAAGTCACGATTAATGACAACCGCATTCAATTCAGTATAGTCTGCTAAAGTATCATTTATGTTTAATAGTTCTTTCATTTCTTCTAGTTGTTTTTTTAATTCTTCGTTTTCAATTTTATAGCGATTATTATCAACTACTTCTTGTTGTAGCTTTTGATATTCTTCATACATTTTATCTTTTTCTTTGTTTTCGTCTATTTTGTTTGTAATAAATTCAATAGGATACCCAAGAATTTTTTGAACAGTTAAAACGCTATCTTTGATTGCTTTTTCAAAAATCGTAAGTTCACGATCAGTTACTACAACATTAACAATAAAGCCAACAATTAGACAAAATATTATAATACAACTGATGATTATTTTGTTTCTTTTATCTTTCTGCTTCTTTCTATACATATTCTTTCTTCTCCTTTATTTATTATACCCCATTTATAATTTTTTTAAAAGAAAAAAGAACAATTCTTTATTTCAAATTAAACTTACTTTTAATTTTATCAACTGTTCTTTTAGGATTACTACAAAACATATTATATAATTCACGATTCTTCTTTATTTCTTCGATGATTTTTATATCGTTATTGGCCATTTTTACTGGATATTCTTCGCCTTCTTCATTTATTACTTTGACGTCCATACCTAACACGTATTTTGCATCTAAGTCTAAAATTTCGATTAGTTTTAAAAAATTACTCATATTTGGGGTTCTTGTCCCTGTTTCATACCCACAAATTGAAACTTTTGATACCCCTAATAGACCACCTAAAGTTTCTTGTGACATTTTTTTTGCTAATCTAGCTTCTTTTAAACGTTCACCTATTATCATAAATACCCTCCGTAATCAGTTTGTTAACCACATTATATCATATATTATTTCTTTTACAACTTTTTTAATTTTTTGTTAACTTTTATATTGAAATTAATTTCATGTTAATGTATAATTAACTATAGGAGGGATATAGATGAATAAATTACAAGAGACCCGCATGAAAAATAATTATAGTTGTCAGTTTATGGCTAACAAATTAAATATTAGTAAATCGTTTTATTGGCAAATCGAGAATAAAAAAAGAAGGATGAGTTATGAGATTGCCGTTAGAATTGCTAATATTTTTAGCACTAAACCGGATAATATATTTTACGAAGAATACAGTAAAAAACAAGAATGTTAAGCATCGCATTCTTGTTTTTTGCTTGATAGAAACGTTACTCTTTCGGCTACTACTTCCATAACATTTCGTTTTGTATCATCCGGATATTCTACTACTCTTGTTTGGATTCGGCCGCGGATTCCGATTAAATCACCTTTTTTGCAGTATTCAGCTGTTGACTCAGCAATTCCCTTCCACAAAACACATGAGATAAAGTCTGTATCATATTCGCCTTCAATGTTTTTATATGATCTTTGAACGGCTAAAGTAATATTAGTTACTTTATTGCCGTTTTCAGTCTCTCTTACTTCTGGCTCTTGAACGATTCTTCCTACTAATATAGACTGGTTAAGCATGAATTTCCTCCTTTCGCCATCACTATAGCATTTTAAAAAAAGTGATGCAAATGACTATTTTTTTATATTTGTTTTCTTTGCTACGTTAATAATGTATTTTGTTCTAAAGGAAATTCGTTTTTTTGATAACTACTGATTAAAAATAGCATTCAATTTTCAAAATTAATAAATTTTTAAAAAAATTATAAAAAAAACTATGTTTGGTTAAATAATTTTAAAAATTACTCCAAACATAGTTTTTTAGTTTAATATTTTATTCGCATTGTAAGAAAAATTTTACATCTTGAACATCTTTTGTATTTTCATCGATAACAAGTTCAACATATGAATCGTCAGTACATTTTTCTAAACCTGTTAAATCAAAGCCTGCTTGTACTTGTTCATTAGCATCTTTTAATTGTTGAATAGAGATAGTAGGAGTTGTTAATCCTTCACTACCTTTTTGATAGTTATTGTAGAATGTAGTAGCATAATCTCTCATTATCTCCTCATATTCACTTTGGTTGTCACAGCCAACTAAAATTAATGAACAAGCTAAAATTGTCAAAACTAATACTTTTTTCATAAATCCTCCTTTTACTATAACAATTATATTATATCACATATTTTTAAAACAAAAAATAAAATTTGTCATATTTTTTAAAAAAATGCTTTTTTATTTGTTTTCTTCAATAGTTTGTTTATGACTTTTGATTATTTTTTCCATTCCTATCCAAGGCAACAAAGCACATTTTTTTCTACTTGGTTGTTTGGCAATGTCATCATATACATTAGCTTCTTTTAGAATATCACTGTCATATTGTTTTCCTTCTAACATGTTTTCAAAGTTACAGTAGATTTGTTCGGCTTCTGTAATTGTTTTTTCTTTCAAAAGATTTGTCATGATTGATGCACTACTTGTACATATTGCACATGATTCACCATCGAATCTTATATCATTTATTTTATTGTCTATTATTTTAGCCATCAAATTAACTTCATCGATGCAACTTTCGTTATTAGTATTAGAAAAAATATAGCTACTATCATCAATTAATCCTTTATTTTTAGGATTTTTGTAATTTTCTAATATTATATTTCTTTTTAGATTATTATCCATATTTTTCACCTTTTCTCATATAACATTATAATACTTGCACTTTATATAGTCAATTATCTTGAGATTATAGCTTTATAAAATTTCATAATCGATTAGTTCTATTTGATTGGAAATCAAGTTTTTTGAAGTAATTTTTTCGGTTAAATCTGTTGTCAGATATTTTTTTAAATCATCGGAGAAAATTGTAGCTATATTATTTTGATTTGCCATAATCGCACCCAAAAAGTTAGCACCGCTTGATATACCAACTCCTAATCCCAATTTTGAAGCTAATTTCTTTGCCATATTTATGGCATCGATATCCTCAACTAAAATTACATCATCAATCAAATTTGTATCGAGTATTTTTGGCATGAATTCATCACCTATTCCTTCAATTTTATGATTTCCCGTTTTTACCCCTTTACTAATAATAGGTAAACTACTTGGTTCTAAAGCTAATATTTTTATTTTTTCGTTTTTCTCTTTTAGTCTTTTAGCTACGCCCATTATGGTACCACCAGTTCCTACTCCACTTATAAAACTATCAATTTGAGGAAATTTATCAATTATTTCTTTAGCAGTTGTTTCATAATGCGCAGTAATATTATCTTTATTTTCAAATTGATTGGATGTGAATCCATTTATTGATTTAGCTAATGTATTGGCTCGATTAATACACTCTAAAAACCCGCCTTCTTTTTTGGAAACTAAAGTTACTTTAGCACCATATAATTCCATTATCTTTATTCTTTCTTTGCTTACCCAATCTGGCATGAATATATATACAGGATTATTGTAAAGTGCTCCTATGGCAGATAAAGAAATTCCCGTATTACCACTTGTAGCTTCTATTATTGGTTGTCCCTTTTTTAAGTCACCATTTTTATATGCTTTATCTATAATGTAATATGCCATTCGATCTTTGATGCTACCAGTCAAATTGTAATATTCTAGTTTTGCATATACACTTTTGATTTCATTTTGATATTTATAGTTTATTTTTATTATCGGAGTGTTTCCAATCAATTCATTCATATTTTTCACCTAAAATTAGTATATGAAAAAGAGGCTATTTTGCCTCTACTATTAATTTAATTGCTGTTCTTTCTTCTCCGTCTATTACTATGTCAGTAAACGCAGGGATACAAATTAAGTTTTTCCCTGAAGGAGCGACAAAACCACGGGCAATAGCGATTGCCTTTATTGCTTGATTTAATGCCCCCGCTCCTATTGCCTGAATTTCTAAACTTCCTTTTTCTCTAAATACATTAGCAAGTGCTCCTGCTACTGAATTAGGATTTGATTTTGAACTTACTTTTAATGTTTCCATATATCTTATTCCTTTCTATAGTTAAACTATATGTTTGAAATATGTAAATATGATTTAGAATTAATAATTTTTTATTAACTGAATATAATATATTAAAGAATTATTTTCAATAATTTTCATAATTTCTAATTAAAGGGTTGACAAATTATCTTTTTTCAAGTAAAATTAATATTGCCTACTAATTTTGCAGGTGTAGTTCAATGGTAGAACTTCAGCCTTCCAAGCTGATAACGTGGGTCCGATTCCCATCACCTGCTCCATTTTACTAATTTAAAGTCTTGTCTTTGCACAAGACTTTTTTTATGCCACGTTATCAGCTTGGAAGTCAAGGTATAAAAATAAGTTTTATAAAATATCAATGACAATTATTTTTATACAATTGATCATTTTTATATTCCAATATATCGTCTAACAAACTATACCATTTTATCTGCACACAAAATCTTAATTTTTCGTATTTTTTATTATAATTCAAACATCTACTCATTGGTTGACAAAACAATGGTCCAAAATGAATACCAGTAGCATATAAATCTTTTTTATTTATAATTATTTCTTTTATTTCATCTTTTTTAACAAATACAAAGTCTTCAACAGTTCCGTAGATTAAAGCATCAATATAATTTATATCATTATTTCCTTTTAAGACAAATTTGTCAATTGCTTTTTTTAAAATACGCTCTTGATTTAAAACCATATTTAATTTATCTAACTTTAATTGATTATCTTTTTTATATTCTTCGCTGGATAATCTAATTTTGCCGGTTCCATTAGTCGTTCCGTCAGCATATTGATATTTTAAGTATTCAATTACATCTTCACGAGAAATACCATTTTCAATTAGAAAATGTATAAACTCAGATATTGGTTCCATATGGACTGAATTTTTACTACCCATTTTAATACTTATTCTTTTTTTAATATTGTTAATTTTAATAAAAATATCAGTTTTTTGCTTAAAAGGATTTTTCCAAGCTGTAATAACATCATCTTCATTAACATTATCAAATAATGATTCTATCAACTCTAATAACATGATATTTAATTTTTTGACTTTATGTCCATTTAGATAATTGACAAAATTTAGCTCATTAGAATAACCATTCATGTTTTCACCTCCTACTAGTTATATACGATAAAAATCTCTGATTTCCTTTTTTTTGATAAAAAAAATCAAAAAAAATATTTATTTTGGTTCCATAATAAATAGTGTTGGTGAGTGAATTACCAACACTATTTGACAAAAAGACAATTATCTTTTTATAGGTAAAACTAAATTTTTCTTTAAAATTCTTTCGCCGTTTTTAGCACCAGTTCCCAGTGCAGAAATTTCGACATCTGTATTACTTTCTAGCCAACTAAAATATTCTCTTAAATATCTATTAAAATAATAGTCATCAAAGTTACCTTTTTCCCCTTCATAATCAAAGTTTAAATGTTGAAAAAAATTTAAATATAGACTTGAAGGTGTGTTTATTTGGCAATTAGTTTTAAGTTTATTAATATCTAGATCAAAAACTCTTCTTTCCATTTTAGTAACTGTCGTTTGTTCAGATTGATCGATTATCGTATTTGGCTCTAATTCACTATCAATCATAGGAATTTCTATTAATTTTGTCTCATAAATATTTTGTCCTTTAGATTTGTACATTAATCGTTCTAATTCAAGAGCTTCTAATAAAGTTATGGTATCGAGTTTTTTTGATTTATAATTTTCGCCAAATATTTGTTTCAAATATATTTCTGGGCAATGACTAACTAGTTTTTTTATTCTTTTAAAATCAAGAAAACTACGATAACATTCAACATCTCCCTTATGCGGATATCCTCCATACATAGAAGCAAGATTAATTTGTGTCCATGTTAATTCTTCACCATTACCATAGCCACCAGTATATATAACCTCACCTGATTTTGTTACATTACTTATTCTAATCGGAAATGGTCTTATTACCATAATAGTTTGTAATAGTCTATCAGCAGATATTCCACTATCAGCTAATAATTGAGTAGTCGAGACATTTCTACTTGTAACATAAGGATAATTACCACTATGGTTTAAATCCAAATCACAACCTTGAGCACCTTCTAAAATTACATATTCTTCAGGATTGTCAAGATGTTTATATAATCTTTCTAACCATTCATAATTAGAACAAACGATAGCATTTTTAAAATCTTTAAAAAACTTCAATTTTTTATCTCTAATAACTTTTTCTTGAGTAACAGCTCCACATCCTTTGAATGTTGAACCACTTTTGATGTTTTCTCGTTCATGGTCTTTATGTCTTTTTTCAATTAACGGTACCATTTCATGAACATAAATTTTTCTATTCTTTAAATATTTACTAGCGTTTGCATATTCTTCTATAAATGTATCCATATCGATAGCTGAACCTGGACCAATAAACAATTCTGTATTAGGATTTACTGATGAAACAGGTATATTTCTAAATACAGTTTTATTACCGTTTTTGTCGACAAATGTATGTCCAGCATTAGGCATACAATTTGTAACAGCTGCCCCTAGTTTTATGGATTTATCTGTAGCTATTTCTCCAACTACTTTAGCTTTACCACAGCTTCCAGCTTCACCATCGATTACTGATATTACATTTTTGATCATTTATATTCCCCCTGACTTATTTATCATTTTACCAATATTTGTATTCATATATTACTTCGTTTGTCTTTGGATTTACGGCTGCTAATGTAAACTTACCATGATTACAATATCCCGAATCATCACATTTTCCTTCAATTAAATATATAATAAAATCATTTTCTGTTTCATAAGTAACCGAAGTATCGGAAAAAATTCCAGTCAATAAGCCTTTGTTTTCCTCATAATCATCTACATTACCTATCCATATTGCTTTTTCTTTATATTTGTTATCAAATTCTTCGAGGTTTAAATTATTATCTATATAATAAAGCGTAATTTGGTCTCCAGCTTGTAGTAATGCAGGTGAATATGTAAGTCTAGTATCAATTACATTTTCAGGAATACTTGAAGGAAAAATGTTTAAAAGTTCGCCATTAACTAGATACTTATAATTTTTAATGTTTACAATAGGGTTAGAAATTTTAATAGCGGTACAAGTTAAAAATCCTATTAAATAATACATAGGCAGAATTATTATTAAAAGTATATTAAGTATTTTTAATGCTTTTTGAACAATATTCTTCTTATAAAAGTAGTTAATTGCTAAGGTAATGATTAAAAATACAACAACAGGAACAAAGCCAATTAGTAAAACTGTTATTTTTTCTTTTCCATCAAAAATTAAGCTTGAATCAATAAAAATATAACTTAATATTAATGTAATAATACACATTATGAATGATAATTTACTTTTTTCAATAATTTGCGTTATTTTTTCCTTCATATTTTCTCCTTATATTTTTTATTGAATTACAAATTACATAAAATGTCATCATTCCAAATGTACATATAATTATATCATCAACATCAAAAACGCCAATTTTTAATATAAATTGTGAGGTCTCAATCATTAATATAATTATAAAAGACAAAAGTAGATTTTGTTTAAATTTGTTTACCTTGAATAATTCAATAATAAAATATTCTAATGGCATAAATATTAATAAATTTCCGAACAAATTAATAACTATTGTATATAAATTTCCATTTGTAATTAAGTTAGTAATTGACGCAAACGGTATTATATTGTAGCTAGTGATATTACTGTATCGGGCAAATATTACCATGTTGAATAATAAAATTATATAGTATATAAAAACAATAGTTTTAGATAATTTATCTACTTTCATTTTATCCTCGATTTTTTCAACATAGTTGTTAGCATATATTCTATTTCCGATAACTATTAAGATCGACGATATAACTACTAAAAATAATCTTATAAAATAATTTAATTCAATATTGGGATTATATTCGACTCTTAAGTAACTTAAAAAGAATAGAATTGATAAAACATATAACAATATAATTAATTTAATTTTAAAATTAAATTTGGATTTTTTAGTAAGTTCATTATACTCGATTAGTTTTTCAATATCATTTTTATTCTTTTTATTTTCTTCGCCATTTAATATTTCTGGTATTTCTACTTTTAATGCTTTCGATAACGGAATTAATAAAGAAATATCAGGAGTTCCTCTGCCCGTCTCCCATCTCGAAACAGCTTTCTCAGTAACAAAAAGTTTTTCCGCCAATTCTTCTTGAGTAAGATTTAACTCTTTTCTTTTTGTTTTAATGAAATTTGATATTTTATTTAAATCCATCAATATCACCTACTAAAGTACATTTATTGTTTCTTATAAATTCTTCATAGTTTTCTTTTGTAGTTTCATTTCTTTCGCGATAACTTACGTTTATTATACCATCTATGTTGAAAATTTCATAGTGTTTACCAACACTATAATGAAAGCTATCAAAGGCACCAGCAGAATATACGTAAGCCTCATAGTTATTTTCACAATAATAATATGTATCATAATATATATCACTATCTTCTTCATATGTAAGTTTATTATATAAAACAAACATTATAAATAAAATAATATAAAAGAAATATTTAAAAAGAAAAATAACAGCTAAAATAGATAAAATTATTGTCTTTAGTGATTGTTTTTTTATCGCGTTAAATATCGTTATAATAAGTAGAGTTAATATATTAGTAATCATAAAAATAGCATTATAAAAATCTTTAGATAGTAAAAAAAGAAACAACGAAACGATAATAGTTAAAATTTTAAATTTTATTTCACTATTATACTTTATAAGTATAATCATATTAAAAATAACTAAAATTAACATAAATATTTCATAAACTATTCCTTTAATTTTTAAATTAATTAGTATTATGTTTTCTATGATAAATATAATTATCATAAATATAGTATAATTATTAATTAAATCTTTTTTCATAACTTCCTCCTTAACACAATAATACTATAGAGGTTATAGAAAGTCACCCTACGAATCGTAGAGTTCTAAAGTTTTTAATATTTAAATCTTTTTTAAAAAAAATAACATCTTTTCAATGTTATTCTGTTCTCAATGCTTCGACTGGATCTTTATGGCTAGCCATTTTAGCTGGTATCAATCCAGCAACGACAGTTAAGATTACACTAATTGCGACTAATATTATTCCACCAACTAGTGGTAAAGCGCTTAAGTTATTTATTCCTGCTAAATTATAAATAATTAAGTTAATTGGAATATTTATTAATAATGTTATTCCTATTCCAAATAATCCAGCAATTAATCCAACAATTAAAGTTTCAGCATTAAATACTCTTGAAATATCTTTTTTAGATGCACCAATTGCTCTTAAAATACCGATTTCTTTGGTTCTTTCTAAAACAGAAATATAAGTTATTATCCCAATCATAATACTCGAAACTACTAAAGAAATTGAAACAAAACCGATTAATACATAACTAACAATATCAACGATATCAGTAACTGAACTCATTAACATGCCAACTAAATCACTATAGTTAATAACATTATCTTCGTTTCCACTATTTTCTTGTATTTGATTATATTCAGCAATAATGTTTTTTATCTCATCTTTAGCTTTAAAGTCTTTAGCATATATATAGATAGCTGAAGGTTTATCAAGATTAACAGAGCCTAATTTTAATAAAGTACTTTCATATGTTGCATTAGCTTGATCGCGATACATTTCAATTATTTCAGCTAATTGCTCAGGTGGTAGTGAAGCTAAATATTGTTGTTGTTCAGGACTTAAATTATTAATATTAAATTCTTCATCACTAAATTCTAAGCCGGTAATAACATTTACATCTGGATTTTCTTTTTGTTCTTTGACGATTTCTGCTTCATTTATTTTATTAATAACGTATTCTTCTAAATCATTAGTATATAAAACTCCACCAACTGAACTATTAGTAACAACAGCATTTTCATTAGGTTTTATAATTCCAACTACTTTTATTTCTTCGGCTTCTTCAATTTTTTGTTTCATATATTCTTCGTCATTACTTTTATCGACCCAAATACCATTTACTTTTTCATAATAATCCGTATTTAGTAATAGTTTGAAAGTTAAATTAAGCAACTCATCATACTCAAAGCTAACTTGTTCAGTAACGATTTCCTCACCATTAGCTAGTTTCTCAAAAAATTCACTTAATTCAGCTTGATCTTTTAAACCTAAAGCATATAGTGCATAATCACTAATTTGGTTATTTTCATCGACCATTATAACTACTTCGTTATAATTTTCAGGCATTCTTCCACTTACTACTTGATACATTTGTTTATTCATTTCATCATTTTCTAATAATTCACTAAATACATCGCTCATCATAATCGATGCAGCTGTTTCATCAAAATAGCCAATGCTTTCTAAAATTGTATTAGGATTAACTTGAACTATACCATTTTCTGTATCTGGTTTATAAAGTTGTAAATTTAAATTGTATTGATAACTAATGGCTGTTGTATAGTCGTTAATATGACTACCCTCGTTTTCTAAATAGTTCTTAAAAGCCTCTAAGTTGTTATTATTTATTTGATTACTCATAACAGATAAGGTATCAATAATAATATCATTAGAATATACTTTATTATCGTCTTGATTTTCCTCGGCATTAATAAAATTATTTCTTTGTTCTTCTAAAAATGATGTTATGTCAATTGAATTAGATTCAATCATTAATGGATAAGAGGTTAAAGCTTCTTCTTGAACACGATTGATATAATTTTGAACACCACTTGACAAAGATAAGATTAAAGCAATACCAATAATACCTATTGAACCAGCAAAAGCAGTTAAAATTGTTCTTCCTTTTTTAGTCATTAAATTATTTAAACTTAAAGATAAAGCTGTCAAGAACGACATACTAGTTTTTTTCTTTTTATCATCTTCTTTTTCTTTATCAACTTTAGTGTAAGGATCACTATCACTTGTAACTTTTCCATCTTTTAGTTCAATAATTCTAGTTGAGTACTGATTAGCTAATTCAGCATTATGCGTAACCATGATAACTAGACGATCTTTAGCGACTTCTTTTAATAAATCCATTATTTGTTCGCTTGTTTTTGAATCTAAAGCTCCAGTTGGTTCATCGGCTAATAAAATATCTGGATTATTAACTAAAGCTCTAGCTATCGCAACTCTTTGCATTTGACCACCAGATAATTGATTAGGTTTTTTATTTATGTGATCGCTTAAGCCTACTTTATTTAATGCTTCTTTAGCTCTTTTTCGACTTTCATTTTTAGAAACACCTGATAAAGTTAACGCTAATTCGACATTTGATAAAATTGTTTGATGAGGAATTAAGTTGTAATTTTGAAAAACAAAACCAATGCGATGATTACGATATGTATCCCAGTTACGATTAGTATATTTTTTAGTACTTATTCCATTGATTATTAAATCGCCATTAGTATAATCATCTAATCCACCAATTATGTTTAATAAAGTTGTTTTCCCGCTTCCTGATGGTCCCAAAATAGAGACAAATTCATTTTTGCGGAAATTAATACTAACTTCATCTAAAGCTTGTTGCTTGAAACTGTTTGTTTCATATATTTTAGTAATCTTTTTTAATTCTAGCATTTATTCAGCTCCTTTTATTTTTAATACACTAGCCATTCTAACATTTTTCACATTAAAAAGCAATGCTTACTTTCTTTCCTAGCGAAAAAAAGTAAACAAAGTATTTGTTTATCTTTATATTAAATTTTTATATGATTCTTTTATTTCCAATATTCCTTTTTAATATTTCTAAAGCATTGTTATGTTTTTCTATTCCGTTAGTTGATGCGCAATAATCTTTTAATATGTAAAAGTCATATTCATTTTCAAACAAATCAAAAGCAGTTTTTAAAACACAACAATCAGTATTTATCCCACATAAATATATTTTGGCGATATTATTTTCGATGATATAATTTTTTAATTCTGAATTTAATGAAGAATATACCTTTTTATCAATTACTTTATGATTATCAGGTTTAATAACCAATTCTTTATCTTCACCTATACAACCGTAATAATTTAGGTCACTCACATAAATACTATCATTAGTATTTATAAATCTTGTGAAAACAATATAATTATATTTATTGGCATTTATAAGATTGCTTATTTTTTCGATTAAATATTCGGTATTTGGATTTATAAAAGCTTTTTGCATGTCGATTACTAAAAGTAATGTATTCATTTTATTTCTCCTTTTTTTATATATTTACTTATTATTCCTAATATTTGGTTATGTGATATACCATTTGTAATGATGGCTCCTTTGATATCTACATCATAACGTTGATTATCGCCATATATATTTGTTACTTTACCACCGGCTTCAGTAACAATAAGATAAGAAGCTGCTATGTCACAATTAGCATGAATTGTTCCAGGAAAGATATCGCATGAGAAATCACCAGTTGCAATAGCCATACAGCTTCTTGCAACACTTCCAATTGAAGATATTTTTGATAATTTTTTTAGTTCTTTTAATATTTCTATTTCATCTATTAATTCATTATTGAATATCTCGATGTTTGTCTTATAGCCTAAATCACCTAATTTTTTATTGTTTACGTGGATTTTAGCACTATTACAATAAGCACCTTGACCTTTTATTGCTGAATACAACTTATCTTCATTGGCATTATATATTACACCAACAATCGGTTCACCATCATAAACTAAGGCTAGTGAGAAAACAAATACTGGAATATGATCTACGTACATTCCTGTTCCGTCTAATGGATCGCAAACCCAAACATATGGAGAATCTTGGTTGTAATTTTCTTCTTCACCATTAACAGCATGGGTTGGATATTTTTCTTTAACTTTTTCGATTAAATAACTATTTATTTTTTTATCGACAAGAGTTACGACAGTTTTATCATTCTTGTAATTTAAATCGATTTTTTTATTATAATATTCCATCATCACTTTACCAGCATATAAAGCGATTTCTTTAGCAAAATCTAAATATTCAGTCATATAATTATTACTCTCCTTATGATTTAATTATAACATTTTTTATTATTTTTACATATATTTTTTTAAATCATTTATTTCAATATCAAAAAAACATATAATTAATATATGTTTCATTTACATTTTATCTTATTTTTAAATCGGCTAAAGTTTCACTATTTCCTTGAATAACATAATTAATTTGATAAGCTGAATCGTAGTCAACTAGTTTATTTTCTTTTAAATTATCTATTATTTCATTATAAATTTTCCATCCGTTTTCATCATTGATATTAGAAATAATATGAACAGTATTAGGTTTTGATTCATAATAATCAATATTAATATAATTATCATTATAATAAACATCAACTATTATTTTACCATCTTCCATACTTTCAACTTCATTAAAATCTAATTTATTTATGTTGCTTAGATGTAATACCGTCGTTCCATCAATTATATATTCATATTTTTTATTTTCATAATGATGGTCATTAATAATTTCGATATTTTTAAATGTATCAAAGGTTACAAAAGTACCAATCGCTACTAATATAGCACTTATTAAAATTAGAATTATGCGGCTTTTTTGATGTTCAAAAAGATTTTTTAACAATAAATATATATAGATAAAGAAACAAGTAAGCCCTATTAATAGGATTAACACGCCCCATAGATTTAGACCTTGAATTATATAATAAATTACTCCAACAATAGCAAAAATCAACCCAACAATTATAAATATAACAGGTAGAATAAAGAAAATAAAGATGAAGATTTTTATAAGTGCTTTAATTGTAGCAAAAACCGTACCGGAACTACTTTTTACTGGTTCTTTTTTTTTAGGTTTTTGATTTTCTTCCATTTCTGTTTCGACAATTTTAACTTTATCAGTATTTTTTTCTTCATTATTCTTTGTTTTTGTTGTCTTTTTTTTAGTTTCTTCTTTTCCTAACTTAAAATTGTCTTTAAACATAGCAATCGTAATCATTATTCCAACCGCAAAGTATAAAATCCAAACTAAAACTCCCCAAAGGACATTTAAAATTATATCTAACGGAAAGAAAGCAATGTTGAAAATTGCATGTCCTAATCCCAACAATGCCCAAAAAGGAATCGTTAAAATAGCACAGATGACAAGTAAAATTATAATTTTGATAATTATTTCACAAATGAATTCTAATGTTATATTATCATGTTTTTTTATATCATCAACAACACTTTTAGTAAAATTAGATAGTTTTTTAGCACCTTTTTTAATATTTTTTTCAAAGTCTTGGCGAATTTCCGAATTTTCATCAGTTTCAATAAATTTAGGATTAATTTTATATGCTTTTAAAATTTCTTTACTTAATTCATTGATATCACCAAAATCTTTAATAGCTTCTTCTTCTGTTTTACCATCTTTTATTTTTTCGTCAATTATATCACTATATTCTTCAATAATATCTTTAACTTCACTTTCTTCTAAAACATTTAAATTATTTTTTAATTTTTTAATGAATGATTTTTTATTCATCTTTCGTACACTCCTTTATAAATTTATCAACACCACTTACAAATGTTGTCCAGTTTTGTTTTAATTCTTTAACTCTTTCTTTTCCTAGAACCGTTATTTTATAATATTTTCTCGCTGGTCCTTCAGTCGAATCGACTAGATATGTTTCGAAATATTTATCATTAGTTAATCTTTTAAGTAATGGATAAATTGTTCCATCGTTAACATCGACGAATTTTGATACTTCTAAAACTAATTCATAACCATACATGTCTTTCTTACTGACAGCTAATAAAACAATCAGTTCTAGTACTCCTTTCTTAAATTGGGTATTCATAAATCACCTCTAATTAAAATTATATACCAACTACCTTGCATTGTCAAGTATCTAAATTTAAAAAATAGTATATTTCTATACTATTTAAAAATTACCATCTTGTGTTTGGTGTAAATAAATCTGTTGGTAAATCAAAAAGTTTGTTGTATTTAACTTGCATTATTTTATGAGCAATATCAAAGATAGTATAAATTGATAATTCATCAAAATTATCTACTTTAGATTTAATTGAATTCCAAACTTCTTCATTATTTAATTTAACTTCTCTTTTAAACCATCTTCCATGTTAATTTTAGTTGGTATTATATATTTCGCATCAACTTTATGAGAAATTAAATTAGTTATTACTTTCATTGCTCTTGAACCATCGAACCATAACGGATTATCACTATTTTCTCTTATTTTATCTAAAGAGGTTAATAAGGCATCGTGGTCATAAACATCACTCATTTCAGTTGTAATCATATATTTTTGTTTATCATTTTGATAAATTGAATTTTCTAGTAATTTATAATTTGCATTATTATACCAATAAAGATGATCACCACCAGCTAATATTAAAATATCTGCTTTAATATTTAAATTACCAATTAATTTATCTATATAATTGTATACTTCATCGAAAGTACAAGTTGGTATATCATCTTTTAAACTAGAAAATTTATTAGTTATATCAACCACACCAAAATCATAATATTTAGTTTCTAATATTTTTTTATTATTGACAAATATTAATTCTATTGACCCACCACCACCAATAAAGATGCAAATGTTTTCTTTATAATCAATATCATTATAACAACCTAAAGCAGTATATAACGCTTCATCTTCTTGTGATACAACTTCGATTTGTAGTTTAAATTTTTTATTTAACTCATCATTGATTTGTTGTAATTCATCAAATTTTATATTTCTAAAAATACTACAACCATATATATGGACATTAGTTGTATATTCTATAGCTTTTTCAATTAATTCATAAAGTTTGTCTAAATCAGGCTGATAAATTTTATTTTCTTTTAAATAATTCTTTTTAAATTCGATTGTTGTATTATTTTCATAAATTAATTTTTCATTTTCATAAATATGAGTTTTCGTATTATTACTACCTATTTCAATAATTGCATATGTTTTCATACATACCTCCGCATATATAATAACACGAATCATTATTCTTTTAAATATTAATCATTTAATTTTATCTAATATTGATAATTTTTTTATTTTGATATTATTCTTTTTATAGGGAATATCAGTTGTTGAGTGTCTACCTCTAGTCTTTATAGAGAGGAGGTTTGATAAAGATGAAAACTAAGACTTTTATTATAAAAGTATTGCTATCATTTTATTTCTCCTTATCATTATGATAGTGGTAATAAAAAAATGACACTCATTCGCTAGAATAAGTGTCACTGAATAAGTGCCATAAGGCAATTTATTGGGGAGACATTCAACTTGACGAAACTGAATGTTCCCTTTTTATTTTATGCAAGTTTCCTTGACATATTCATAATAACATAAAAAAGAACTTTTGACAAGTTCTATTTATAATTTATCCGAAACACCTAAAGGTTCCGATTAAACTCTTATGGTGCACAGGAAGGGACTTGAACCCTCACGAGAATATCTCACAAGCCCCTCAAGCCTGCGTGTCTACCAATTCCACCACCTATGCAATCAAAACTAGAGATTATCTAGTTTTATTATATATTAATTTATTTTCAATGCAATAAGGAAGAATTTCATTTTTTTAAGTATTAGACAATAAATTAACATCGTCATTTTGGCCAAACCACATAAAGCTTTCAATTTCTGAAGATGTTGTTAGCTCACCTTCTAACTCGCCATCATATTTGAAAATATGCATATGAATTTTTTTAGTCGGATCACTTGTTGCTATTTCTTCAAAATCCATAACAGGCGTTATTTTGCTTTCATCAAATATTGCTTTATCGCCTAATTCTTCATGACATTCTCTAATTGCTGCTTCTAAAGTAGTTTCTCCTTCTTCAACACTACCACCAATCATTTGAAATGTCGGTCTTTTTCGAGGTTTATCAATTAGCAATTTGCCATCTTTAAAAAACATTGTTCCTACTACTTTTAACATATTATTTTTCCTTTAAAGCTTTAAACATTTTTTTCCATAAACCATTTGAAGAATAGTTTAATATGCCAACTTTATATATTCTTAAGCCGTATTTTATTAAAACAAAGATAGTAACAGCCATTAAGGCGATTGAAATGATAACATCGATAACACTAAACTCACCCATAACTAATAAAGATGGACTTAGAATAGCTGATATAAATGGTATATAACCAAAGATATTAATTATAACAGACCCTTCAAAAGCTCCAGCCATCATCGCTAAATAGTATCCTAATAAAACGATTAAAATAATCGGTGTTTGTAACTGTTGAAAATCCTCGGTATTAGTTGTAATACTAGCTAAAATACCAGCTACTAATGAATAACCAATAAAAGTTAAAATCATTAAAACTAATACTAAAGGAATTACATAAACTAACGAATCAACAAAACTTGGAGTGAAAAGACTAGATAACATACCAGTTAGCTGACCAGCTAAGTCACTAATTCCACTAACATCACCAAAGAAACCGCGTGATAAGAAGCCTAAAACAGCATATAATATCAATAATGCACCTTGAATTAAAATGAATAAGTTTCCAGCAATACATTTACTGAAAAAATGAACTTGTGGTGAAACATTAGCAATAATTATTTCCATTCCTCTAGTTGTCTTTTCATCGTTAATTTCAGCTCCAATCATTTGAACTAAGAAAATAACTAAGATAAAAAATGGTAAAATGAAGATTGGAAAAACAGTCGACATAATTATCTCCATATTTTCGTCAGCAGAATCTTTACTTTCATCTAATACAGTTCGATTAATCGTCACGCCAGAATTAATAGCCATTATTTCTTCTTCACTAATATCAAATTTTTCCATCGCTAGATAAACTTTAACACTATTAGCTGCACTATTTATCATCGACATATCTAAAGCATCGACAAAATTATTACTAATTAATTCAACATTAACAATATTTTCCTCATTTAAATCAAAAACTAAAGCAAGAGAGTTTTTTTCTTCTTCATTAGTTTTTATCATTTCGATAATCTCTTCTTTGGAATTATCTGAATTGATTATTTCATAATTATTTTCACTGTCATCAGTCAAACTAAAACTAGCGTCGGCTGATGACTTAAAAATATCAAAAGCGACATCAGTATTGTCAATAACATAAATTTTAGTTTTTTGATCAAAATCTCCACCAAAGAAATTAATGATATGATCGATATTAGCCAAACCAATAATTACTAAAGCAATACATATATTAGCAATATAAAACCATTTAGTTTGAACTTTTCTTCTTAAACTAACACCAATTAAAAACTTTAATTTATTTTTCATATGACTCACCTACTTTTGCTACAAATATTTCATTTAAACTTGGCTCTTCAACAGAAAATTTAGTTATATTATCACATTTAGTAACATATTTAAAAACATCTTCAACAATTTTTTCGTCTTCAATTTTAACTTCGTATTCATCGGCTTTATCAACAACTGATATAACACCTTTGATTTTTTTAATCTTATCAGGATCAATATCACCTTTAATTAAAATATTTTTCTTGCGATATTGTTCCTTTATTTTCTTTAATTCACCTTCTAGAACAGCTTTACCATTTAAAAGAACGACTAATTTTTTACAAAATAATTCAACGTGTTCCATTCGGTGAGATGAGAAAATAATCATACTCCCTTTTTCAGACATTTCAACTATTTGTTTTTTGAATAACTCAACATTAAATGGATCTAGACCACTAAACGGTTCATCTAATATTAACAATTTAGGATTATTAATAATTGCTGTAATGAATTGGACTTTTTGTTGGTTACCTTTAGACAATTCTTTTATTTTTTTATCAAAATATTCAGGAATTTCAAACTTTTCTAATAGTTCTTTTGTTCTTTTGATAATTTCTTCTTCTTTCATCCCTTTTAAAATGCCATAATATATGCATTGTTCTTTAACTGTTAATTTAGTTAACAAACTTCTTTCTTCTGTTAAAAAACCGATTTCATCAGTTACATCATAATCAATTTTTTTTCCATCTAAAGTGATACTTCCTTCTGTCATATCAAGAAGTCCCATAATCATTCTGAATGTTGTTGTTTTTCCAGCACCATTTACTCCTAATAGTCCGAAAATTTCTCCTGGTTTTACTTCAAATGACAAATTATCAACTGCTTTAAAGTCACCATAGTATTTAGTAACATTTTTAACTTTTAACATTATAACCACCTCGAATTTTCTATCTTTGTCAATTTATAGTTTTCATAGTTTTTGTATATTTTTAACATTTTTCTAATAATCTTATCGTAATTATCATATATTTCATTGCTCTTTTTTAAATCAAAAATATTTTGAACATATTTATAAAAATCTTCTTTATCCGTATATAGGCTCATTATTTCATCTAGTTTTATTTTACTTTTTTCACTTTTAGTATTAAAAACATATTCTTGATAATAATGGATTAATAATTTGGAAATAATATCGTTTTCTAAGTATAAAAAATTAACAATCTTGTCATAATACTTACAGCAATCAAGAATTATCACTTAATGATAAAACGAACGATATCATTATAAGTTACAACAATCATAAGTAACATAAGTAAAGCTAAACCAATAGCATGAATTCTATTTTCTACTTCTGGTTTAACTGGTTTTCTTCTTATTTTTTCAATTATCAAGAATAATATTCTTCCACCATCAAAAGCTGGAATTGGTAATAAGTTAATAAATCCAACATTGATACTTAATAAACTTGTTAAAGAAACAAGACTTAATAAACCGGCTGTAGCTGATTGATCGACAATATTATAAATACCAATCGGACCTGATAAATTAGTTAAACTAAGTTTACCGGTAAATAAATAAGCGAAAGTTACAAACATCTGCTCAATTAAACTCATAAATTTAGTAATGGCATATTCGATTGCTTCTAAAAATCCTGTTTCAATAGTTCCATCTAAAGCAAAATTGTATTGATAAGCTGTCCCTTGTTCGGTTTCGATAGCTTCAGGTGTAATTTGAATATTAATAGTTTCATTATCTCTTAATACTTCTAATTCAAGTGTTTTCCCATAATTTATCTGATATTCGATCATAAGACGATCGATAGTATTAATTTTAACGCCGTTTAGTTTAGTTATTTCATCCCCTCTTCTAAGTCCTGCCGCATAGCTAGGTCCATCATTAGGAACGCTGGAAACGATTGGCTGATTGTTAGGATTACCATTTATTAATCCAATGATAAATAGTAAAATTATTGCGAAAATAAAGTTAAACATAACTCCAGCAACCATTGTCATAAATCTTTGACCCCAAGTTTTAGCTTGAAGTTTTTTTTCTTTTGGAACATTATCATCTTCAATCGTGTCTTCTCCTGCCATTGCACAAAAGCCACCGATTGGTAATAATCTAATTCCATATTCTGTTTCATCATTTTTTCTTTTAAATTTAAATATTCTTGGCCCCATACCAATACAAAATTCATAAACATAAATACCTGCTTTTTTAGCAAATATAAAATGTCCTAATTCGTGAACAAAAATTGTTGCACTAAGTATTAAAATAAAATATATTAATGTCATATAGTCTCCTTTATATTAAAAAATTAATGAAAAATATAAATGCTAAAGCAATAAATATCACACTATCTAAACGATCTAAAATACCCCCATGACCTGGCATAATATTGGAAAAATCTTTAATTTGATAATGTCTTTTTATAAGCGAGAAAAATAAATCTCCTAGCTGACCAATTATTGATAAAAAGATGGTAATAAAAATAAGTAAAAATAAATTAACATCTTGATTAACAATAATTAAATAAAACAAAACACTTATTAAAGTCCCGAAAAAAGTTCCACCTAAACATCCTTCCCAAGATTTATTTGGCGATATTTCATTTATTTTATTTTTACCAAATAAAGTTCCAGTTGAATGAGCAAAAGTGTCAGTCATAATGGCAATTAAAAATATATAAATAAAATAATATAAACTCATATTTCTTAAAATTATCAAACTAGAAAAAGCAGTTCCTAAAAAAAGACTAACTCCTAACAAGCTAAAACACTTTTCAATGTTGAATTCTTTACTTCGATGTTTAATTAAAGCTAAAGTGCCATAAATTAATAAAACAATTCCTAATATTTTAAAATCTAAAATATTATCAAAATTATTTTTAGTTATACTTGCGCCAACTAAAAACAAAAAACAAATATAACCGACTAATCTTACCCAATAATCATCTTTAACAATTAAATCTAATACTTCTTTAAAAGCTATTAACGATAATAGTAGTGCTAAAATATAAAATGGTATACCACCTATATAAACTAGTGGTAATGAAATGATTAAAGCAACAATCGCACTAATTATCCTTTTTTTCATAGTTGATTCCCCCAAATCTTCTGTCACGCTTATTATAAGCTTCTAGAGCTATTTCAAACTCTTTATCATTAAAATCGGGAAACAACGTCTTAGTAAAATAAAATTCGGCATAAGCAGCTTGCCACAACATAAAATTACTCAAACGTAGTTCGCCACCAGTTCTAATTAATAAATCCAAGTTTGGTAAGTCATTATACAAATATTTTTTAAATAAGTCCTCATCTAATTTATTTACATTTATTTTACCATTATCACTATCGATAACAATTTTTTTACAAGCATCAATTATTTCTGCATGAGAACCATAATTTAAACAAAAATTTAAAATACCATTTTGATTATCTTTTGTTTTTAAAGTAATATCATCAATAATATCTAATATTTCTTGTCTCAATGGTTCTCTTCTTCCAGAAAAGACAATTTTAATACCTTTTTTACTAAATGTTTTAAAGTCTTTTTTGAACTTTTTTACAAATAAATCCATTAAATAATTAACTTCTTCATCACTTCGTTTGAAATTTTCAGTCGAAAAAACATAAAGACTAAGTACTTTTATTCCACGATCAAATATATATTGACATAAGCTATCCAAGTTTTTAGATCCAGCTAAATGGCCTTCACTTCTACTTTTTCCTCGTTTTGTAGCCCACCTGCCATTGCCATCGACAATAATTCCAACATGAGTAGGTATATTCATTAAATCACCCTATTTAATATTATAATATAAATAGACCTTTAATACAAGAAAAAAGAAGATAAAATATTGTGCCCTTCTTATATTTCTAAAATATAGCCATCATCAGGGATGATAATATTTTTTATATTTTGTTCTTTTAGTTTTTCCCTCGTTTGATTTTCTAAGTGACTAACTATAAACTTACAATTAGGATGTTTTTTTGATAAATCTTTTAAATTATCAATTCCCATATGTTTATTGTTTCCTTCTATAAACATACAGTCACAAAATAAATAACTACATTTTTGGGCCATAATTTCAACATTATCACATAAAGCTGTATCACCAGTAAAACCAATATATGTATTATTAAAATTAAAGATATAACCATAAGCCGGTTTCATTCTTCCATGATCGACTAATATTTTTTCTATGTTATAATTTTCAATTTTAAATTGGTTTTTATGCTCAAAAGTTAAATCAAGAGAATTTTTAGCATCTTCATAAGAATTAGGGAAAGCCAATTTACCAATTTGATCGATTTTTGATTTTCCTTCTTCAAAGCAAAAGATAGTTGTTTTTTTGTTTTCACTTTTAGACTTATTTAAAATATAAAATGGTATATCAAAATAATGATCACCGTGAAAATGGGTAAATAAAATATATTCGATATTGCTAGGTAAAATATTGGCTCTATACAAATACTTACAAGCGCCATTTGGAAAATCAACCATTATCTTATCATCGATTAAATAACAGGCACTATTATATTGATTCCACATAGAACCAGATCCAATAACTTGTATCTTCATAACATCACCATAACAATTATAACATAAAAAAAGAAGATATTATCTTCTAAAACGAATCAATATTAATTTTAACTTTTTTTAGACCATTGGCATAAGCTGAAGCTTGTACAATAGTTCTGATGGCATTAGCAATAATGCCATTTTTACCGATAACACTACCAATCACACTATCATCGACTAAAACTTGAATAGTTATATAATCCTCATCATCTTCAAATTGTTTGATTGATACCATATCAGGATCAGTTACAACACTTTTAACTAAAAATTCAGTTAATTCGGCTAAATTCATAATTATTTATCCTTTTTCATTTTTGATTCGTGGAATTTTTGCATGATTCCTTGTTGTTTAAATAAATTTCTTACTGTATCAGTTGGAATAGCACCATTGTTTAACCATTTAAGAGCTAATTCTTCGTCAATTTTAATTTCAGCTGGTTCAGTAATTGGATTATATGTTCCAACTGTTTCAATAAATTTACCATCTCTAGGACTTCTAGAATCAGCAGCTACAACACGATAAAACGGTCTTTTTTTAGCTCCCATTCTCTTTAATCTTAATTTAACAGCCATTATTAATCACTCCTTTTCTTGAACAATTATAGCATATCTAAACAAAAGTGTCAACTGTTTTTGGTTGACACTTTATTTTATGTAATTTTCATCGATTTTATCAATTTCTTCTAAATCTTCATCAGTTACGTCATCATCGATTTCTTCCCAAGGTTCTTCATCTTCTTCGATAGCAATTTTTACTTTAGTTTCCCCAACTATTTCAACACCTAGTTCTTTTTCAATATCAAAAGAAATTTGTTTATTATCCAATATGTTTACTCCCATACAAGTTGGTTGACTTAGTGTTCTAACGATAATATCAGTTTCACTACTTAAATCAGCATTTTCTTTCAATTTAACATTAAATAAGTCATTGTATTCGATTTTTTGATTAACAACTGTCGTTTTAGAATCATTTTCATAAGAATACCAAATATTAACATCAAAAGACCCATCGACGCCTATTTTATCTCCTGATTTATATCCTTTAAACTTATGATTTATAACCCAACAACCTAAAATAGTCGTTGGTTGATCACTAGTAGTTATTTTATAGTTATTTTTAAAATATTTTTTCCCTTTGCCAATAACTGCCTTAGTGACTATTTCTTTATATAAAGACACATTATCACCTCTCTAGTTTAATATATGCGATTAATGGTCTTTTGTACATAAAAAAACAAATAAATTACTTTATTTGTTCCCAAGTCAAATTTAAATCAGTTCTACCAAAATGGCCATAACTAGCTAATTCATAATAAATTGGTTTTAGTAAATCCAATTCTTTAATTATATTGTCAACACTAAAATTAAAATTATTTTTAACGTATTCATAGATTTCTTCAATACTTTTTTTGTTGGTATTAAATGTTTCAATATTAATACTAATTGGTTGTTCTTGCCCGATAGCATAAGAAAGTTCTATTTCACATTTATCGCAATAGCCATGAGCAACAATATTTTTAGCAACATATCTAGCATAATAAGCAGCACTTCTATCTACTTTAGAGGGATCTTTACTACTGAAACAGCCACCTCCTACTTTACCTACTCCCCCATAAGTATCGACAACTATTTTTCGACCGGTTGTTCCACTATCAGAAAATGGACCACCAATTAAAAATGAACCGCTTGTATTAATCAGTATTTTTGTTTTTTCATCGATGAAATTTTTAGGTATAATTTTTTTTATAACATTATCAATTATATATTTTTCTAATGTTTCTTTATCTACTTCTTTAGTGTGTTGACAAGCAATAATAATAGTATCAACTCTTACAATTTTATCATTATCATACTCAACAGTAACTTGTGCTTTGCCATCAGGTTTTAAAAAAGAATTAGAATTACTTTTTCGCACTTCAGCTAATTTTTTAGTTAATTTATTAGCTAATAAAATGGGTAATGGCATATATTCATTTGTCTCACTAGTTGCATAACCAAACATGATTCCTTGGTCACCAGCACATATTTTATTTTTATTTACTGCTTTATTTATCTCACTTGATTGTTTACTAACTTTGATTAACACTTCAAAATCTTCTTGATATCCAATATCTTTTAATACTTCTTTAGCAATTTTACTATAATCTAAATTAGCTTTAGTATTAGCTTCACCATAGATAAAAATTAATTTATCTTTAATTGTAGCCTCAACAGCCATACGACTATTTTTATCTATTTTTAAAGCTTCATCTAATATTTTATCACTTATTTTATCGCATATTTTATCAGGATGCCCCTCAGTAACTGATTCACTTGTTATTAGTCTTTTCATAAATTCCTCCTAATCAAAAAAACTCTATTAAAGAGTTTTATTTTCTCTTTATCGTTATTAGCTTTACCACCTTACAAATAAGCAGGTTGGTATGAGTTCATTGAGCTAATTCTCTCCCTCATTCTTGATAAAATTATATTCAATTTTTAAACATTACTTGATAATTTAATTGCTTCTATAATCTCACCGTCTTGGACTCTAAAGCGATAACCTTCGACTTCGACTAAACCATCAGCAATATAACCATCTTCAATATAAACTTTTACTATATCAGGTTCTGGTCCACCATAGTCTAAACTTGTATCAGTAAAAGTCATATCATCGTAAAAATCATATAAATAAGTTTCAATTGCTACTAAATAATTATATGCATAAACATATGAATTATAATCATTTATATCCATAGTATTTTTCAATATATTTTCTGGAATAGTAACTTCTCCAGTTGTATTAAAATTAGAAAATGTATAAGAATAATCAGCAGTCATTTCAATTTCGACGTCATCTTGTATATAGCTAAAGTTTAAACTATAAGCCATCGTATCAACATAATTATCTTTGATTGTAACAGTAACTTCAACCTCTTCATCGTGAATAGTGAAATCATCTAGATCAGTAGAATTAAGCATTTTTAACATACTATCTTTAGGAACGATTAATCTATATGTTTCATACTCTGTTACACCAGTGAAAACTTTTTCAGCTGTATATTCAATACCAGAGAAAAAATCGTCAATTGGAGCCTCATCTAATACTTCGACAAACCAGAGATTATCTTCTTTAGTATAAGAAAATGTTTTATTGTTTTCTTCCTTGTAATAAGCATCAATACTAAAAGGTACTCCAAAAATTGTTGCATTGGTACTTTTTATTCTCATTGCTTTATTTTTGTAATCTATTTGTTGATTAATTGACAAACTGCTTTCGATACTTGCTTGACCACTAGTAGCCTTATAGTTCATATCAATATCGACAGTCATATCATCTAAATTATCGATATTATTAATAGCTTCTTCAACTACGATATTAGGATCTTGACCGCATCCAATTAATAAACTTAGGCAAATTAAAACTATAAAACTTATCTTTTTCATATTTTATTCAATCACATTTACGTCAGAAACACTACCGTCGACAATTGTAACACGATAACCTTCAATTTCAATTGTACCATCTGTTACTTCACCATCGACAATACTAACTTCAACTTTGGAAGGTGCTGGGCCATTATATTCTAATGCTGTATTAGTATATGTCATATCTTCTTCAGCAAAAATAACATCCCATCCAATTTCAGAAATATAACTTTCAGCATAAGTAGCTATTTCATAAATTTTAAGATCAATAGCATTTTCTGTAACATCAGCTGGAATAGTAACATCTCCTACTTCGTTAAATTTTGAAAATTCGATAGTCAAAGTACAATTAGAATCAAAAGTTATTCCTTCGCTTTCCGCAGTCATTGGCATATCTAATACCATTTTAGTAACATAACCATCAATAACAGTTACTTCAATACCGACATTATTAACATCGATTGTCGCTCCTTCTGTATCTGTTTGTTCAGAATCAATGTTATTCAAAAGAGCTTTTAACTGTTCTTCAGTTAAAGAAATTTTATAAGTATTTTCTTGATCTTCTAACTCTTCAATATTTGTTGCATCTTTAAAAATATTAAAGTCAAATTCATCTTCTTTAACTTCGCTTTCTTCCTTATACCATTCATCTTCTTGCAATGTATAAGTTATAGTTTTACCATTTTGAATTGTGGTATAACCTTCGGCATTAACAGTTGTTCCAAAAGCAGAAGTACTCATTTCCATATGAGCATTACCATTTTTTTCATCGACATCAGAATTAATTGTAGCACCCATACTAAAAGTTGATCCTTCGTATGACATTTCAACATCCATATCCATTAGCATGTGATAATTGTCTAATGCTGCCATATTATCCCCTGCTTCAGATAAAATTTCTTCTGGTGTTTTCCCACATCCGGTAAGTAATAATGTAATAAACAAAGCTGATATAAAAACTTTGATTTTGTTCATTTAAAACTCACTCCTTCTATAATATATATTAACAAAAAAATTAGTTTTTGACAACTAATTTTTCACATAATTTTCACATTGACATTTATTTAACTATTTCTCCATCCATACTCCATGTTTTAACACTTGTTATCTTGACATTTACAATCTTACCCAAATAAATATCATCTGCTTTAACATTAACCAATTTCATAGTATCAGTATAACCTTTTAAACAATCTTTCTTTTTAGAACTATAGTCTTCTAGTAAAACCGGAACTACTTTATTTAAATATTTGTCATTATTTTCTTTAGAATATTTATTAATTAATTGGTTTAATCTTTGTAATCTTGACTCTTTTTCTTCTAAAGATACGTTATCTTCCATTTTGCTAGCTGGTGTTCCAACTCGAGGGGAGAATATAAAGGTAAAAGCTGAATCGTATTTACAAGCATCAACAACATCTAAAGTATCTTGGAAATCCTCTTCTGTTTCTCCTGGAAAACCAACAATAATATCAGTAGTTATCGATACATTAGGTATTTTTTCTTTTAATTTTTTAAATAGATTTAAATATTCTTCTTTAGTATAACGGCGACCCATTAGTTTTAAAATTTTACTTGATCCTGATTGAATTGGCAAATGAATATATGGCATGATATTATCATATTTACTGATTATATCGATCATATCATCATTGAAATCCCAAGGGTGACTAGTTACAAAGCGAATACGGTTAATACCCGTTTTAGCGACATCTTCTAATAAATTGGCCATTGTATAATTTATTCCTAAATCCTTACCATAAGCATTGACATTTTGGCCTAATAAAGTTACTTCTTGATAACCATCTTTAATTAGATCTTTTACTTCATTGATGATATATTCGGGAAGTCTACTTCTTTGTTTTCCTCTTGTATATGGGACGATACAATAAGTACAAAATTTATCACAACCATACATAATATTAACCCAAGCTTTATATTTGCTATCACGTTTAACTGGTATATTTTCAATTACATCGCCTTCACAAGAAAAAACTTCAACTTCTTGTTTTTTATTATCATAAGCTTTTTCAATGACATTTGGTAAATTAACGATATTATGAGTTCCAAAAACAAAGTCAATCCATTTATATTTATTAGTAATTTCTTCGACGATGACTTCTTCTTGAGCCATACAGCCACCAAAACCAACCATAATGTTTTTAGTTTGTCTTAGATGTTTTATTCTTCCTAATAAACCAAATACTTTATTATGAGCATTCTCTCTTATAGCACATGTATTTAATATAATTAAATCAGCATCTTCTAAACTTTCTGTTTTAGTAAAGTTCATATCATTTAAGATAGCTGATATATTTTCTGAATCATGTTCATTCATTTGACAACCATAAGTTTTAATATAGTATTTTTTATTTAAACCGATCTTTCTTTGCTTATCAGTTACTTTATATTCGTTCTCTTTAATACTTACTTTATTATTTGTTCTTCTTCTTGCCTCTTTTAAATCAGGTGTATTCATTATAATCACTTCCTAGTTATAAATAATAACATATTTGTTAATTAAATTCAATAATAAAAGTCAAAGTTAATCTTTGACTTAAACTTCTTGCATCATTATTAAAATTACAGGTTTAGATTCTGTTTCTTGATAAAAATATTTACCAACTTTATCTCTTATTTCGTTTTTTGTTTTACCATAATCAATATATGAAACTTTAGTATTGTTTTTAATAATTTCTAAAGCCATCTTTTCGGCTTCTTTAATTAAATCTATATTATCTTTAACATAAACAAAACCTTTAGTAACAATTTCAGGACCAGATAAGATTTTTTTAGTTAGTTTATCAATAATAGCTACTACTAAAACAATACCATTTTCTCCTAGCATTTCACGATCTTTAATAACTAATTCACCAACATCACCAACAGTTTTTCCGTCGATTAAGATATCATCAACTTTAATAAATTCATTTTCATCAACTAATTTACCATTAATTAAAGTAGTTACTTGACCGTTTAAATTTAAAATAATATTTTCTTCTTTCATGCCCATTTGTTTAGCTACTTCACTATTAGCTACTTGATGACGATATTCACCAATAACTGGAAAATAATATTTTGGTTGCATTAGATTTAACATTAACATCAAATCTTCACTCGAAGCATGTAACGAATAAAAATTCTTACTAGACATTGTTATTAAATTACAGCCTTTTTTAGCTATTTCATCAAATAAATTAGTCGCACTTTTTTCCATACCGTCATAGACTGGTGAAGCAAAAATAATCGTGTCATCTTCGTTTAATGTAATAAATTTATCATAACCACGAACAATTCTTTTCATATTAGAAAATGGTTTTTCTCTTTCATCGGAAACTATTATAATTGAATCTTTTTCTAAATGATGAATATTACCTAGTCTTGATTTATCAAAATTAATATAACCGCTATTGATAGCTTTAATTAAACTTGTCTCTAACCCTTTACCTAAAATGATTAATTTGCGATTAGCTTCAGTTATGACATTTAATAATTCTTGCATACGATAAAATTGGCCTTGGAAAATATTAACTAAAATACGACCATTATATTTATTAATAACTTCTCTTAAATATTCATAGCTGCGATGTTTAGGAGAAGTAAAACCTACTTTATCAGCATATAATGATTCACTTAATAAACATAAAACACCTTGTTTACCAACATATGCAAGCTTTCCAATGTCCATCTTATAGTTTCCTTGCATTGAAGGATCAAACACAAAATTACCAGTATAAAATATCGCCCCATCATCAGTGTATAAAACATAACCAAAACTATCAGGTACCGAATGTGATAAAGTAATCGGAAAAATATAATTTTTACCAACTTGAACTTTTTTATGAGGTTTTAGCTCGATTAAATTACCATTTATATTTTCAGCTAGCAATTCTTCTTTTAATAATTCTAAAGTAAACTTTGAACCATAGATTTTTAAATCTGGTAAATCATGAAGAATATCAGGAATAGCTCCTATTTGTTCATCATGACCATGTGATAAGAAAATTCCTTGAATGCGATTCTTATTATTAACTAAATAATCATAGTTAGGTATAATATAATCAACACCCAACATTTTATCATCAGCGTATTTTAATCCGGCTTCAAAAATATATATTTCATTATCAACGTCGATAACATACATATTTTTACCAATTTCATTTAAACCGCCTAAAGCAAACATCTTAATTTTACTCATATTTACCTCCTTTCATTAGATTTAAAAGACGAATTAATTATATCAAAAAAAAACAAATTAGTCTAGTTGACCAATTTATAATTTACAACTGTTTTAAAGATTTATTTGTTTTAACTTTGTAAGTTTTAACTAGCATAAATGCTTGTGTCATTAAATCATAAGCGACCGTTAAATTATCACTTGATAATATTTTTACTTTTTCAATAATTGTTTCGACATCTAAGTCTTGATTTAAATGTTGATTAGAACTGTAATAAGAACTTACTTTATTAATATTTTCTTCTAACAAATCCGGTAATAAAATTAAAACATGACTGTTTTTATTTGTATATACCTCACCAGTTGGCATAGTAAATTTAACTTCCATAAATAACACCTACTTGCTATTATACCATACAATTAAGTTTATGCTACAAATTTAATAGTTTTATCATTTTCATAATTTTCTTTTATTTGACGGTTAATATCTTTAGTCGCTTTTTTTGTTTCTTTATAACTCATATATGGTTTAATATATTTAGAATCATAATTTTTTAAAGGTTCAAAGTTAATATATCCACTATTAACTTTTTCTGCTTGTTTTATTTTATCTAAATCGTTTTCATCTAATGTAACTTCATAATCTTCTAAAGCGACATTAATTTGTTGGTATATTTGACCATCAGTTAAACTCATATAACCAACAAAATTATTTTTAGAATCAGTTACTAAAACAAAAATATCTTTTTCTTTTTTTATATTAAAATGGTGAATAATACTAACGGATTTGAAGACACCACTATAAACATATTCTAAAGATTCCATTACATAGTTTGCAATGTATAATTGATTCAATGGAATTTTTTCAAACACACTAAATACTCCTTTCAAAATTGACGGGAATTTAAGTATAACATCATTTGAAGGAAGAGTCAATGAAGAGATAAAAATTTTTCAGTTCATTGACACTCAACAATTATAACATCATCACCAATTGTTTTAATTTGATTCCATTTTATTTCGAATTCATCTTTAGATGTAAACATCGAAATTAAGAATTTACTTTTTTCGACAATTAAATATTCGATATTACCATTTTTAATCACAACATCAATAATATTACCAATTAGTCTTCCATCTGTAGTTATGATGTCTTTAGCTTGTAAATCACTTAATCGCATTTAACCACCTATTTAATTTTATGACTATTTTAACGTTTTTTTCATATTCTCCAAAGCGTTTTTTTCGATTCGCGATATTTGAGCTTGAGATATACCTATTTCTTCTGATAATTCAATTTGAGTAATTCCCTCAAAATATCTTTTTTGAATAATAAATCTTTCCTTTTCTTTTAATTTATTGATAGCATCTTTAAGCATCAACCTTGTATCCCAATTGATCTTATCTTTATCATCTGCTATTTGTTCTGATAAATAAATAGTATCTCCCCCATCACTATAAATTGGTTCAGACATACTAACGGTGTCTTTAATCGCTTCAAAAGCAGTAATTACATCGATTTCAGATATTTCTAACAATTCTGCTATTTCTTTATTTGTTGGCTCTCTATTTAATTTGTGAGTTAATTCTTCTTTAGCTTTTAATCCTTTAAAAGCAATATCTTTTAAACTTCTTGTGACTCTAATTGAATTATTATCTCTTAAATATCTTTTGATTTCTCCTAATATCATTGGTACTGCATAAGTTGAAAACTTAACATCGTGATCTAAATCAAAATTGTCAATTGCCTTAATTAAACCGATACAGCCAATTTGAAATAAATCATCTAAATTATCAGTTCTATTATTGTATTTTTTTAAGACTGATAAGATTAGTTTTAAATTACCTTTGATTAATTTTTCTTTAACAAATAAATCACCTTTTTTTAGTTTTTTAAATAGTTCCAACATTTCTTCATTACTTAAAACATCAATATTCGCAGTATTCACGCCAACTATTTCCACGCGATGACGTGCCATAAAAAAATCTCCTTTCACATTCATTTTGAAGTAAAAAGAGATTTTTTATTCATTATTTTATAAAGTTACCATCTTTCATAATTATTTCTTCGATATCATCTTTAATACCAATAACTTCTAAATCTGATGTTCCAAACATAAAATCAACATGATTATTACTTTGATTTATTTGCTTAAATATTTCTTCTTTAGTTTGATTATTATCGATACATTCTAAATAAGCCGAACCTAAAGCCATATGACAAGAAGCATTTTCATCATACAATGTTTCATAAAAAATAAGGTTAGAATTAGAAATTGGCGAATCGTAATCAACTAAAGCAATTTCACCTAATTTATTTGAATTTTCATCGAATTCGATAATCGATTTTAAAGCATCATAACCTTTTTTTGCCTTAAAATCAACTACCTTACCATTTTCAAATCTAATCATAAAGTCATCGATTAAAACGCCGTTATAGACTAAAGGTTTAGAATTGTAAACTACTCCATTAACGCCATATTTGTAAGGGGCTGTAAATATTTCTTCAGTCGGCATATTTTCAATTACTTTTTTACCATTAACTAAAGCTCCACCACCTGCCCAAATATGGTTATTTGGCAATTCGATTGTTAAATCAGTACCTAATTTATTTTTAAAATATAGATACTTATATTGTTTCTCGTTCATAAATTTAGCTCGTTTTTCAGTTAGTTTCGTCTTTTCATGCCATGATTTAATAGGATCATCTTCGTTGATTAAACACATCTTATAAATAGTTTCCCATAACTTTTCAAGATTGTTTGCTTCACCAGGAAACATCTTATCAGCCCATGACTTTGTAGCTACAGCTGCTATACTCCAAGCTATTTCATTATTTAACTGTTTTTCTTTAAATAAAGGACGTGATAATCTTGATACTTTAGCAACTAAATCTAATTTTTTACTATCAATATCATTTCTTTCTTCATAAGTACAAAGCATCAAAAAAGCCGCACCTTTTTTAGTATATTCATCAAATATCTTCTTATTCCAAAAAGGACTTTGTTCTAATTCTTCTTCGCTAAAGTTCTTAAGTTGCAATTGTTTTATTACTTCATCGCTATAATCGATATAAATATCTTTAATACCTTTTTCATAAGCTTTTTTTACTAATATTCTAACAAAATCATAAACTTCAATTGGACATGATATTAATAAAGGTTGATTTTCTATATTTAAACACCCTTCTAATAATAATTCCGCATATTTTTCCTTCATTTTATCCCTCCATTATTATTATACCTTAAATTTAGAAATTTATATAATTATTGACATTAATTTATTAGTAAGATAAAATTAAATTGAAAAAAATAAAATTTAATGCAATAAAAATTAGTTTTAATGCATTGTCTTAATGAGAGGAGTAAAAACATGAATCTAGATGGCTACTTAGAAAGAATTTCTTTTAACGATACTGAGGCATTTAATGAACTATATAATTTAATTAATACTAATGTTTATAGTTTCGCTTTAAGTATTTTAAAAAATCATGATGACGCTTTAGATGTAACCCAAGAAACATTTATATCGATCTACCACAATGCTTATCGCTATCAAAATCAAGGTAAACCGATGGCTTGGATTTTAACTATCACTAAAAATCTAGCCTATATGAAAATAAGAAGCAACAAAAAAGAAGTTGATATTACTAATATCGAATTTAAAACAACTGATAACTACGATAAAATATTAATTAATTATCTATTAGAAAATTTAAATGATTTAGAAAGGCAAATAATTGTTTTACATAGTTTAAATGGATTTAAATTTCACGAGATTGCTGGTATTTTAGATTTAAAATTAACTACTACTCTCTCTAAATATCATCGTGCAATCAAAAAATTAAAAGAACTTATGAAGGAGGAAAAATGAAAAATATTGAAAATAAAATTAATAAGGCTTTTCATAATATCGACCTTCCCGAGTTCGATAATAAAAAACTAAATGAAAAGAAAGGAATTGTTTATATGGAAAAGAAAAAAAGAAACATGATACCTTATTTGGTAACTGCATGTACTTTAGTGTTCTGTTTATTAATTGGGTTTGGGGTTTATAATAATAATTTTAAAGTTGCTTCTCGCATTGGAATTGATGTCAATCCAAGTATCGAATTAAAAATCAATAAGAAAAATAAAGTAATCGATGTTATAGCTAATAACGAAGATGGTAATAAAATATTAAGCGATATGGATTTAAACGGTAGTGATATGAATGTAGCCATTAATGCTTTAATTGGCTCAATGGTTAAAAACGGTTATATCGATGAACTTGCTAACTCGATTCTTATTTCAGTCGAAGGAAATTCTTTAGAAGAAAATGAAAAATTACGTCAAGAAATAGTAAATAAATTAAACGCTAATCTAGCTAATAATAACTTCTCGATCGTTAGCCAAACAGTATCTAATGAAAGTGAACTAGAAAGTATCGCTAATCAATATAATATATCTTTAGGTAAAGCTAAATTAATTCAAGATATTATTGCTAATAATAACTTATTAACTTATGAAGAATTAGCTAATTTATCAATCAACGAATTAAACTTAATTTCAAGCAATAATGAAAATATTAAAGTTGAAGGAAGCGCTAGTGATAAAGCTTATATCGGATATGATAAGGTTAAAGAAATCGCTTTAAATCATGCTGGTGTAACTGATGTTACTAATTATCAAGTAGAAATGGATTATGATGAAGTAATTGTTTATGAAATCGAATTTAAAGCTGATAATGCTAAATACGAATATGAAATTAATGCTACTACTGGCGATATTATGGAATATGATATCGATAATCATAAAAATGTAAACGACAGCAATAACAACAGTAGTAATAACAACACAGGTAATAATACAAATAATAATTCTACTATTTCTAGAAATAGAGCTAAAGAAATCGCTTTAAGTCATGCTGGTATTACTGGCAATGTAAGTAATTATAAAATTGAATTAGATGATAATTCTTATGAAATTGAATTTAGATATAATAACAAGGAATACGATTATGATATCAGTCTATCTGGTAAAATATTAAAATACTCTATCGATAATGATTATGATGATGACGATTATAACGAAACACACGCTTCTATTTCTCGTGATAAAGCTAAGGAAATCGCCTTAAATCATGCCGGTGTTAGTGATGTTTCTAATTTTAAAATTGAATTAGATGACAATAAATATGAAATTGAATTTAAAGTTGGTTATCAAGAATATGAATATGAAATTAATGCTACAACCGGTAAAATAATTAGTTATGAAATTGATGACTAATTCTCAAAAATATTGTATAATTTAATTATAGAAATTGGTTTCGCTCCGCTTGGAGCTGTAGTCAATTTCTTTTTTATTGAGATCATCATTCATACTATTTAGCATTTATATCTTACCTTTTTTTAAATACAAATATTCTGTTTTTTGTTCTATATTTTGTTACTTTATTGTTGACATTTATCTATAATTAATTCATAATTAACTAAGGAGATATATTTAATAGTTAGGTGTTTTACTCCGTAGCAGTATTATCTTTTTAGTTTTTAGATTTTATTGCTTAAGGAGGTGATTTCTATGGTCAAAAAAGCTATAGAAAGGATTAATTCCAATGGAATTAATAGTTATTTTTATAACTATTGTATTATATACAATCATAGTCCTTAAAAAAGACTAATCTTAAACGAAAACACCGAATCATCTTTTGAAACGGTGTTTTCTTTAAACAACAAATTTAGAGTAAAACATCTAACTCAAGCAATTAAATGTATCTCTTTTTATTATATGAGTTTTCCTCATCTATATACATTTTACTATAAATTAATTTTATTGTCAATGATTAAATAAATACAATTTATTATTAAACTATTTTATAATTTCTATTATTGTCTTAATATAATTAAAGAAAGGTCAAATCTTTCGATTTGACCATCCTTATCAATTACTTATTTATCACTAGTTTTGGTTCCACCAACACTATTTGACAATAAGCCATAAAATCTTATTTTTATAAAGATTATTTTTCTTTAACAACAGCTTGTGCTGCTGTCTCATTTGGTGGGCAGTTTATACAATAATTGTATAACCTTACCTGAATACATTAACATTATACTATAAAAATCAGAAATAGTTAACTCTACTCCTGATTTTTTCAAAGTTATTAAATATAAAGATC
>JAGHHZ010000005.1 GCA_017887425.1 Bacilli bacterium | reverse complement strand
TGTTTACATCTAAAATAATATAATAAATAAAATATAAAAAATATTAATATTATAAATTAAATATAATAATAAATTTAAATAAATTAATTAAGAAAGGAAGTTGATATATGTATGATAAAAAATTAATTTTAAACATAAGTTTAAATAGGTGATTTAATTATGGAAGGAGCCCATTTGAATAAAATTTCATTTAAAGATCTTATTTTAAAGTACTTAATCGAAGAGATAACTAAAGAAGAAGGAGTAAATAATAATTAATGATTTGCAAAAATCATTTTATGATGTTATCATTCATTTGCCTTAATACCCAATTAAGTAAGAGGATTGGAGGAATGAATGAATAATACTTACTTAAATGGATTAGATCTCAATGTTGGAATCTATATAAGATTATCTCAAGAAGATAAGGACAAAAAATATGAATCTGATAGTGAAAGTGTAATTAATCAAAAAGAATTATTAAGAAATTATGTTAAAAGTAATAATTTTAATTTAGTTAAAGAATATGTAGATGATGGTTTTTCTGGTACTGACTTTGAAAGACCTGCTTTTCAAAGAATGTTAGAGGATATTAATAATAAAAAGATAAATTGTGTAATAGTAAAAGATTTATCAAGATTTGGTCGTGATCATGTTATGACTGGTTACTATATTGAAACATTCTTTCCCGAAAATAATATAAGATTTATTTCTATATTAGAGTCGTTTGATAGTTTTAAGAATCAAGCTAGTAATGATACATCAACATTTATAATTGCTTGTAATGATTATTATAGTAAACAAAATTCTATTAAAATTAGAAATGTCTTAAATGAGAAAAGAAAAAGTGGAAAATTTGTAGGTAGTCTTCCATGCTATGGATATATGAGAGATCTTGAAGATAAAGGACATTTAATACCTAATCCAGAAACTGCACCAATTGTTAAAAAGATATTTAAATGGAGAGCAGATGGTATTGGACCTACCGAAATAGCTAATAGACTTAATAAAGCTCATGTAGTTACTCCTAGTGGTTATAAAAAGACTAATTATTCATCAAGATTAATTGATAGAGATAATTGGAATATATCCACAGTACAAAAGATATTGATTAATAGAGTTTATACTGGTGATTTAGTTCAACACACTCAAACTAAAGTTAATTATAAATCTAAAAAGAAAATAACTTTAGATGAAAAATTGTGGATAGTAGTTCCAAATACACATGAAGCATTGGTAGAAAAAGATATATTTAATTATGTTAATAATTTAAGAAAAAGAAACACAAGAAATTATGAAATAAAAACTGATAGAGAAAAAAGGTTACTAGAAGGTAATTTATTTTGTAAGGAATGTGGAAATAGACTTACCGTACTTTATAGAAGAAAACAAGATTACTGGTCAGTTAATTGTAATAGATATTCAAGAGATCCAGTTAGAGGTAGATGCTATTCACACTTTTATCCATATAACTATTTAGAAGAACAAGTGTTGGAACAAATCAATAAATCAGTTTCTAAGTTAATGAAAGAATTAGATTTAAAACAATTAAATGATGAGGTTGTTAAAAGTGTTTATAAGGAAACTAATAACATAGACAATGTTATCAGAAATTTGGAAACAGAAAAAGAAAAAATAACTAAGAGAATTACAACTTTATATAATGATAGATGTGATGGAGTAATATCTACTGAAACTTATAAAGAATTAGCTAAAGAATCGGAAACTAAATTAAAAGAAATTAATGATTTAATAGACAATGAAAATATTAAAAAATATAAAATAAAAAATAAAGCCAATGTTTTACCAGATTACACTAAAAAGATAAAGAAACTATTAGATTTAAATAAACCTAAAAAAGAATTAATAGATACATTAATAGATAAAATAGTTATTGATAAAGATAGAAACATTACTATATATTTTAAATATGATATTGTATCAGTAGTTTCTTTCAAATATGAAAACACAAATTTAGTTCGAAACCATTATGGTAGAAAAGGAAAAAAAATTAAGTAAACTTTATTTTTTTATGATAAAATACTATAATATATTTAATTAAGTTTTGGCGGTGATTACGTGGGAAAAATAAATTTTGATATTGAATGTGATAAAATCATAGATACAATGAAGTTGAAAAGGTATGAACAAAATAAGAAGGAAATTTTAAAAAATGCTATTTTAAGATACATCGATAATGGTTCTACTTTAAAAGAAAAAGAACATATATTAAATCTAGTAAAAAATATATCGTGGTATTGGAATACTCAAATAACTGATTATTTTTGTGATACAATAAATGAACATTTTAACCCTATGGACACTCTGATAATAGATTACACAGATGAAAAAAAGAAAAGTCCTTATTCTAATAGTACAGCAGAAATATCTCATTGTTTATCAGCTTCTGGAATTATTATGGACGACGAATTTGTTAAAATAAAAGATTTGAATACCATTTCTAATAATATAAGGACATTAATTTTAATAGATGATTTTATTGGTTCTGGTAGTTCCATAATAAAACAAATTAAGCGTATAGATGATATGGGAATTAAAAATAAGAAGATAATAATATTAAGTTACATATGTCACAGTGTAGGAAAACAACGAATTGAAGAATATCGTTCTCAAAATGAATTAAGTTTATATTTTGAAAAATTAGAAACTAGTTATTTACATAAAGGTATGGAAAAGGATTTGATTAGATATATAAATAAAATTTGTCAACGTTGCAAAAAAAGTGAATTGAGATATGGATATGGTGAATGTGGCAGTATGGTATCTATTAATTTTGTTTCGCCTAATAATAACTTATCAATGCTATATGGAAAAAATATTGATGATTGGGATTCTTTGCTAGATAGAAATTTGAATTTAATTATATTACGTGAAAGAAAAATTAAATTATTATCTAGAAATCAACATATATTAAGAAATTTTTATAATAATAATGTTAAATCCGAATTAGACTTTGATGAATTTAAACTTTTGTTATTGATATATAATTGTTCTGGAATTAGCGAAGAATTGTTGAAAGAATTTCATTTTTGTGCTACTATAGAAGATGTAAATGAACTGATCGATTCATTAAGAAGAAAAAATATATTAAGTAATCAATATTATTTATCAATTATTGATAGAAAGATATTAAGAAAGTTAAGGAATTTAGACGATAGTTTAAATGAAGATTATAAAAAGAAAAAAAATTTTAAATTTTATTGATGACGCATCCCAGGATTTCATTATCGATTCGATAATGGTGTATTTAGGTTTCTAGATAAACAGTAAAAACCAAATTTACAATTTGTTTTTACCGTTCATAAAAATAAAACAAATAGAAATTTTTCGTAAAGAAAAATTTCATAATAAACCCCGCGCAGCAGATTGCTTGCGCATGGGTATTTGTTTTATTATTATTTGTTGTAACAAGTTAGGCTGGGATGTGTTTTTATATGGATAATTATAGTAAATATAAAGAAAAAATTTTAAATGCTAATAAATTGAATCAAGAAAAAAAAGACTATTATTTAAAGGTTGCAAAGAGAGTTTATGACAATGGATTTCCTATAATTTTAAATTCGTATCATTTATCAAATTTAGTTGGAGTTAAGTGGAATATAATAAAAAAATTAATTGATGACAATGTAAGTTCTTATCATAAATTTTATATCACAAAAAAAGACAAAGTTTCTAAACGTGAAATATTAGCTCCAAGCCAAGAATTATCTTATGTTCAAAAGTTTATTTGTACAGAAATATTAAATAAGGTTAGAATAAGTGAAGCGTGTTATGGTTTTGTTTCAGGGAAAAATATTATAGATAATGCTAAGAAACATTTAAATTCAGAAATGATATTAAATATAGATTTGAAGGATTTTTTTCCTAGTATTAGTTCTGATAGAGTTTATTATATTTTTAATAAATTATGCGGGTATGATAAAACATTATCTTTTTGTTTAACAAAATTAGTAACATATAGAAATATGGTTCCACAAGGAGCTTGTACTAGTCCAATTATTTCAAATATAGTTTTATATATGTTAGATATTAGATTGTTAAAATTGGCAGAAAAAAACAATATTAACTATACAAGGTATGCAGATGATATTACTTTTTCTGGAACTAGAAATCAGATAAATCAGCAATTTTATAAATTAGTTAGAAAAATTGTAGAAGATGAGGGCTTTAAAATAAATAATAAAAAAGTTCATTTTTCTTCTGAAAGTCAAAGACAGGAGGTTACCGGATTAATAATTAATAATGGTATTATTAGAATTAAAAGAAATTATATTAGAAAAATAGAGCAAGAACTTTATTACATAGGAAAATTTGGTTTAGAAAATCATATTAAAAATATGGGGATATATAATGCATTTTATGTCGAACATTTAAAAGGCAAAATAATGTTTGTAAGAGAAGTAGATTTTGAAAAAGGAAATAAGTTGTTAGAAAAATTTAATTTTTTAAATTTACAATAAAAGTATATTACTTATAAAAATTAAACAATGGAAACTAAACTCGCGAGGTGGTGAAGGTGCTGAAGTAATTTACGCATTACGTAATGATGATACTTTATCAAACTTAGTTTTACAAGAATTAGCTAATGAAGGACAAATAATAAGAAAAGCATATCAAAGAAGATTACCAAGTGATACTTCAAAAGACTATTATTTTATGCAAAGAAATACGGGAATAACTGAACCAATTACTGTCGAATATGGTTTTCTAGATACAGAAGTTGATGCGGAAAAATTAAAAAACAATTATATAGACTATGCTGAAGCTGTAGTTAGAGCAGTTTTACAGTATATTGGCTATACTGATACAACAAAAAATACATATACAGTTCAAAAGGGTGATAGTTTATGGAGCATAGCTAAAAAGTATAATACAACCGTTGAAGAATTAAAAGCAGCGAATAACCTAAGTAGTAATTTATTAAGTGTCGGCCAAATATTAAAAATACCAACAGCCCAAGAAGTTCCAGAAAATTATACTATATACACAGTTCAAAAAGGAGATACATTATATAAAATAGCTAATGAATATAATTTAACAGTAGATGATTTAATAGAATATAATAATTTATCATCGACTAATTTAAGTATTGGTCAAAAAATATTAATTCCAAATGAAATAATAAATGAATCTGAATATGATACATACATTGTTAAAGCTGGGGATTCACTTTATAGAATTGCAATAAATTATAACACTACTGTGGATAACTTAATGGACATTAATAATTTAAGTAGTAATTTATTAAGCATTGGTCAAAAATTGTTAGTTCCAAAGACGACAAATCAAACACCAGATAACTTTAATTATGTAGTAAAATTAGGTGACACATTATACAGTATAGCTAATAAGTATAATACAACTGTTGATGAAATAAAAAAATTAAATAATCTTACCAGCAATCTTTTAAATGTCGGGCAAACATTAAAAATACCAAGTTCAAGTGAAGTTACTTATGTTGTCAAAAGTGGCGATAATTTATATAGTATTGCTAATAAATACAATACAACCGTTGATGATATAAAAAGAAAAAACAATCTTACTAGTAATTTATTAAGCATCGGTCAAATTTTAGTAATATAAAACCTAGCAAATTGCTAGGTTTTAGGCTGTTGACAAAGTCGAAAGAAATTTGTTAACAGCCTTTTAGTTTTGAAAGAAATGTATTATAATTAGTTTGGAGGGTTGCTTATATTATCCAAAAAAGCCTACTAGCTTGACATAAGTCCAATAAATGTATAATATATTATAAGAAAGGATAGCCATGGAAAAGATAAAAAAATTAAATGTAGATTTTCAAAGTAATTTAGATTATGTATTAACTAATTTAGAAAATGATATATTTCAAGCCAATAGTTTAGATGATAAATTGTATTTGGAAATGTCTAAAAGAGAAATAATAGAATCTTTAAATTACGTTTATCAAAACATAAAAAATTGGAAAGACAGTTATAATGAAAAAAAATATGAAACGATTATAAATAAATATAATGAAATAGAGTCTATTATTTCACAGCTAGAAATGTCTTTAGCTGATTATGAAGAATTGTTTCATATGGATGGTATATCTTATTCTATATTTCAAATTGGTCAAATTTTGTTGAATATAATGAAAAGGAGTGAAAAAAATGTCAGATGATAAACCGATAATAAAAGCAACGACCCCACATAGTAATAAATATGATACAAAAATAGACGTGTATACTTCAGATCCAAGAGGTCCACATGAATCAATTCATATAGCTGTTGATAGTGAATCAAAATAAGCACATATCATTGATACGACAAATGGAGATACTGAGCATACTGATGTTAAATGTTATTTAACATCAGCTTGTATTAAACATTTTCAGGATCATTTTGATGATAATTGTTATGAATTAAATATATTAAGATGGTTTAGGGACAATTTTGTAACAAAAGAAGACATTAAGCATTATTATGAAATTGCTCCTATAATTGTGGAAACTATTAATAACGAAAAGCAAAAAGACTTAATTTATGATTATATTTATGACAATATTGTAGATTATTGTGTGGAACAAATTGAAAATGGTAATTATATAGCTGCTTATAATAGATATAAAAGTAGTATTTTAACTTTAGAAGAACATTTTGCAAAACCTGTGTTAGAACAAAGACTTATAAAAGTTTTAAAATTAAGTATATAAATAATATGTTGAAAATTAATACTGAAGAATATAAAATATTATTATACGAAAGAAGATTTATCTAAACAATAAGATATTCAATTTTAATAATAATTGATATTGAATTAAATGCTGTTAAATGATATAGTAGTTTTTATATAGTTTTCTTTAATAACAATGATTTTAAAAATATAGAAAATAAAAAATATAATGAGTTAACAACCAAATTAGATACAAAAATAACTATATAGATTGTAGTTGAAGTGATTTTACAGTATATTATTGATACAACGGAAAAACATATACAGTTCAAAATGTGGTAGTTTATTGAACATGGCTAAAAGGTATAGTACAACAGTTGAAGAATTAAAAGCAACAAATAACCTTTAAGCATCGGACAAATTTTAGTAATATAAAACCTAGCAAATTGCTAGGTTTTTTAATGAATTTGAGTACATACACCGGGATCAGGATTATAAAAACAATGACTTTTATAACGTCCAGCTAAATCTTGGTCATACCATGTTGCATCGCAATATTCACCACTAGGTGGGGCATAAAACCAAAGGGCATTGGTTGCAGGGAAATAATATTCTCCTCTTAAAATACGATCAGCTAAATTCAATTCGGCAGTTGTAGGATTGCCAAAGAAAAGCGGACTATCTACACCTGCAAACTGATTAGCTTGGTATAATGCATCAGTAATTGTATCAATATTTTTAAAAGTTAAACAGTCAGCCAAAACTCTATTTACTAAAACATTACCTACCATTAACATTCCTAAATTACCCTCTCCTACAGCTTCAGCTCGCATAATTCTTGCTAGTAATTCCCTTTCTTTAGAATTATATTTTATAATCATAAGTTTCACCTATGTTATTATATGTCTTAATTAGCAAACATTGAATAATAAATTTAAAAAAATTAATTGATAAATTATATTGGATATTATATAATAACTATAGGAGGTAACACGTATGTCTAAAACAGTAAATACATCAGCAACAATTATTAAAGCTATGACTAGTCGTGCAGCTTTGAATGCGTCCATAGATAAGGGAGACGTTAATTTTGTAAAAAGATATTTTAAGATGGTCAATACAATATCTATTATTGGCGCTATTTTTATGGCTTTAATTTGTATCGGCGTCGCTGTTTCTATGCTTTTAATGACTTTAGAACATAATTCTATTAGCAAGAGACCTACTATCAATATTCCTAGTAAAACAGGACAACCACCTATTACAGAAGTTATAGATGAAACAGGATATATTAATGATTATAATATAGAAGTAATTTCTAATTATTTAAAGAATATAGCGAATGACTATCACATTCAAGTAGCTGTTTATTCATCTTTTGAACCATCATCTAATGTTTATGACCAATTTTTTGAGGATGAGAATGGCGTAGTTATTTATATTGAGGAACATGAAAGTTATGGTGTATTAAATTATTATTGGGGCGATAATTTAAATTATATATTCACTGAAGAAAATATTGATATAATAAATGAAAAACAAACCTATTTATCAAATTTCACCCATGATCGAGCTGTTAGTGTAGTTAACGATTTTGAAAGTGGTTTGAATGCTCTAATTAATTCGCCAAGTAACTATGAAGAAAATATAAAGTTTGAGATTTTAACAGTAATATTTTGGTTATTTATGGCTCCGGTTTTCTTCTTTGGATTTAAATATGCATGTATGAAATTATTGGGAGTACCATTTAGTAAAAATAAAAGAGAAGAAATATTAAAAAGAACACAAGAAAATATGGTAAAAGTTTCCACTAATTAAAAGTCAGATTATTAACAATATCTGACTTTTTAAAATATAATATTTAATAGAACAATTTTATTAAACATATTGTCATAAAAAAGATTATGTGATATAATTTATTTACGTTGCTTTAGGGGTGTAATTCAATGGTAGAATGACGGTCTCCAAAACCGTTCATGTGGGTTCAACTCCTGCCACCCCTGCCATATGATCGATAAAGTCCAAATTTATATTTGGACTATTTTAATATCAAAAGATAATGCTAAAAAAGGTGTGATTTGGAGGAAGTATATGGAAAAAGTATATAATAAATTAGTTCGCGATAATATTCCTGAAATAATTGAACATAATGGAGGAACACCTGTATATAGGATTTTATCTGAAGAAGAGTATTGGGAATATTTATTAAAAAAAGATACTGAAGAACTACTGGAAGTTCAATCAGCTTTAACTATCGAAGAAAGAAAAAAAGAATTAGCTGATAAATTAGAACTAATTAAAGCAATGGCTGAATTTAACGGTTTTAGTCTAGAAGATATTATCGAAGAGGCAGATAGAAAAAAAGCTAAAAATGGCGGTTTTCAAAAAAGACTTTTATTAGAAAAAGTAATTGAAAAATAAACTTGGTTAATATGCCAAGTTTTATAATTAGTAAAAAACATATTTAAATTGTAAAACAAGCAATGATGTGTTATAATTTAATTAGTGTTATTTAGGAGGTTAAAAAATGATTTTAGCTGATTGTGTCGATGTTTGTAATGACATTGAACTTTTAAATGTCTTAAGTATTTTTAAATCTTTGATTGGTTTGATTACAATTATTGTACCAGTTATTTTAGTTATATTTGTTATAATTGATATTATTAAAACAATTAGTTCTGGTGATGTTGATACTAAAAAATTATCTAAATCTATATCCAAAAGAATTATCGCTGCTGTTGCTGTCTTCCTTGTATTTCCAATTTTAAACACAGTATTACGTATCTTACCAATTTCTAATTTATATTATATTAGTTGTTATAATTGTGCCTCAAGTAGTAATGTTTTAGAAATATCAAAGAATAATGCCGATACCGCAATAGCAAGTTTATCACAAGCTATCTCTACTTTAAGGTCAAATCCAAATCAGACAAATTATGACAATGCTTATCGCCTTTATGAGGAGGCTAGACTAAGTGTAAAAGATATAACCGATAAGGACACTCGTGAGAGCTATGAAACAACATTAGAAAGCTATAAAAATACTTTAGAAGATATACGTGCTGATTTAAAGTCAGATGGCACTATATCTAATAACACTCCACCAAGTAGTTCAAATCCTTCAGGTGGGGTTGTTGCTACAGCCAACTTATTTGTTGGTGATTCTAGAACAGTGTCACTATGTTCAAATAAGTCTTTATGCACAACTTCATCAGATGGTACTACTTGTTACAGCGATGAATGCATTGCTAAAGTAGGAGCTGGATTATCATGGTATAACAATACAGCAATCGATAAAGTTAATGATGTTATAAACGATGGGAATAAATATAATATAATTATAAATATGGGAGTTAATGATGTTGGAAGAGACGGTAGTAGTGTCGCTCAATCGTATTATGATAAATTTTCTTCATATGCTAATAGCACTTGGAAAAACCATAACATTATTATTGTATCTGTTAATCCGGTTACTGATGGGAAAAGCAATGCCTATACTTCAGGTGTAACGAGTTTTAATCAAAAAATGAGTTCACTTATTGCTAGCTCTAACTTATCAAACTTAAGCTATTGTGACACTTATAATAATTTAAATATTACCCCAAGCAGTGACGGTCTTCACTATAGTGCTTCTACATCTAATAGTATTTATAATTATATAATTAATAATTGCATATAAAAAGATGTTATAAAACATCATTTTTTTTAAACTCTTTTTTATAAAAAATATATCCGATAATATCTAATATAGCATATATAATAATAAATAATCCGATCATTGAATATACTAAATCAGTTAAAGCTACATAAAGTCCACAAATAATTAGTAAAATTGCAACAATTAATCTTCCAATAAAAGATACTTTATTTTCTTTATTGTTTAAAACATCAATTAAACGCATAATACCACTATAAATAATCCAACCACCAAAAATAAGTCTAATAGTTGTTTCAATCAAAGATGAAAATAAAATTGTAAATAGTCCTAGAATCATTAGTAGTACACCACTAATTAATTTAGATTTTTGTTCGATATTTAATTTTTTTAATGTTCTTCTATAACTAATAACATTAAAAATTCCAATGAGAATTAAACTACCACCAGCGATATATGAGATAAATTTTAATATATCACCAGGATTAGTAAATAAGATAATTCCAAACAACAAAAATAAAATTGAACTAAATAATGAATTATCATTAGAATAATTTATAATTGTAATTTTTTTCAAACTTATCACCAATAATATTATATAATAAAAAAATTAAATATACAACCAATAAATTGACAAATCATTTTATAACATATAAAATAAAAGAAGATAAAAAAGGAGAATTTATGAAAAAAATTTTATTAAAAATATTTGTATGTCTAATTTTTATTTTTGTACTATATTATTTCATGTTACCACCAATAAATTTAAGCGATCCTAGTTTTTGGGTTTTCGCATTTACTTCATTTGTTTTTTGCTCGATTGTTTGCTTAATGTTCTCAAGTAACATTACATTTGAAACTATTATCAATAATAAGAAAGTGAAAAAGAATAATTTTAGCTATATTATTCTTGGTAGCGTTACAATTATTCTTGGATTAATTATAATTATTAATGTAATTAATTCACCACTGTTTAATTCAAAAAGTTATTATGAGAGAATAAGTGTATCTAATAGTAACTTTAGCGATGATGTTGCACCAGTTGACTTTAATAGTTTACCGCTTTTAGATAAAAATTCTTCAATTAAACTAGGGGATAAAGTAATGGGGCAAATGACTGATTTAGTTTCTCAATTTGAAGTATCTAACAACTATACACAAATTAATTATAACGACGAGATAATTAGAGTAACACCGTTAGAATATGCTGGATTAATTAAATATTTTACCAATAGAAGCGAAGGTGTTGCCGGATATATAACCGTTGATTCAGTCGATGGAGAATCAAATTTAGTTAGATTAGAAAATGGTATGAAATATATGCCATCAGCTTATTTTTTTGAAAATTTATATCGTAAATTAAGAATAAGCTATCCATTTACAATATTTGGTGAAGTTAATTTTGAAATAGATGATGAGGGAAATCCTTATTGGATTGCTGAAACTTTAAAATATAGCGGTGTTGGCCTAAAAAAAGAAGTTACAGGCGTAGTAATTTTAAATCCAATCGATGGGACATCTACAAAATATAAAGTTGAGGAAGTGCCGACTTGGGTTGATCATGTATACTCTGCTAATTTAATTATTGAGCAATTAAATAATTGGGGGAAATATAAAAATGGTTTTTTAAATTCGATTTTTGGTCAAAAAGATGTCGTGAAAACAACAACTGGTTATAACTATTTAACTATGAATAATGATGTTTATTTATATACTGGTATAACCTCTGTTTCTAGTGATGGCTCAAATATTGGTTTTGTCTTAGTAAATCTTCGTACTAAAGAAACTAAATTTTATGACGTAGCTGGTGCTGAAGAAACTGCTGCTATGGCTTCAGCTGAAGGGCAGGTACAACAAATGAATTATACATCAACTTTCCCTTTACTTATTAATTTAGATAATAAGCCAACTTATTTAATGAGTTTAAAGGATAATGCCGGGTTAGTTAAAATGTATGCTTTTGTCGATTATACAGATTATCAAAGAGTTGTAGTGACAGATTCTTCTGAAGGTATTGTTAAGGCAGCACAAAATTATTTAGGTGGTAGTATTACGACTGGTGAAGAATTATCAAAAACGATTACTATCGATGCAATAAGAACTGCAGTTTTAGATGGTACAACTTATTATTACTTACAATCTGGTGATGATATCTATCGTGCATCATTAAAAGTAAATCAAACCATTTTACCATTTTTAACTGTTGATAGTGAAATAACTATTACGTATAAAGAATCAGATGTTAATGAAATAGTTAGTATTGAATAAGGTTTAAACTCTATTTACACATAGAGTTTTTAATTTGTTATTTTGCAAAAATATTACTTATATGCTATAATTATATTGGTGAATTAATATGAGTAAAAAAATAGACGCTGCTAAATTAATTGCTGATAAGTTAAGAGGAAAAACATATCTTACTTATGTGGAAATAGCCAATATAACAGGTTATCATCCTAAATACATATTAAAACTAAAAAAAGAAATTGTCGAAGGAAAGATAAAACTTAAGCACGGCAATAAAAATAAGGAACCTATTAACAAGATTAGTCAAAAAGAAAAAGATTATATTATAAATTTATACAAAAGGAGTAATGTTAGTATTAGAAAATTTTGTAAATTTTATAATCGAAGAAGTTATTCTTGTATTTATAACGTTTTAAAAGAAGCCAACTTATTAAAAAAAGATTAGTTAGATTAACTTTAACTAATTTTTTTGCGCCCAAACACCTAGGCGTTATTCGCATACAATAGTTAACGAAAGGAAACGATAACTATGTTTTTAAGTGATATGCAAATAGGGGATAAAGGCATTATTAAAAAGTTGAATGTTAATGGAAATATAAAAAGAAGACTACAAGACTTGGGATTAATCGAGGGAACATATATTGAATGTATTTTAAAAAGTCCATTTAGTGATCCGTCTGCTTATTTAATAAGAGGGGCTTTAATTGCTATTAGAAAAGAAGATGGTAAAAATATCGAGGTTGAATTGATATGCGAATAATTGCTTTAGCTGGTAATCCTAATGTTGGAAAAAGTACGGTTTTTAATGCTTTGACTGGTCTTCACCAGCATACAGGTAATTGGTCAGGAAAAACCGTTAGTAATGCTAATGGAACATTTAATTATAATAAAACTAATTACGAAATATATGATTTGCCAGGGACATATTCTTTGATTCCTCATTCAAAAGAAGAAGAAATTGCTCGTGACTTTCTTTGTTTTGATAAATATGATTTAGTTATTGTGGTTTGTGATGCTGTCTGTTTAGAACGAAATCTTAATTTGGTACTTCAAACATTAGAAATAACTAAAAATGTCATTGTTTGCGTAAATTTATTAGATGAAGCTGAAAAGAAAAAAATAAAAATAAACTTAAGTCGATTATCACAAATTTTAGGGGTGCCTGTAGTAGGAACAAGTGCTAGAAATAAAAAAGGTTTAGATAATTTGTTAAAGAATTTGGAGGCAAAGAATTTTAATCCATATCAAGTTAAATATAGTGAAAAAATAGAAGAGGCCATTAATGAATTAATATGCCTTATAAAAGATAAAGTAAAAAATCTAAATTCTCGTTGGGTAGCTTTAAATTTAATTAATTATGATGAATGTTTATATCAAAAAATAACTGATTATTTAAACTTTGATTTATTGAAAGAAAAAGAAATTAAAGAAAAATTATTATCGATAAAAAAAGAACTTAATTTAAATATTAAAGATGAAATAACCGACACGATTATAAAAAAAGCTGAAGAAATAAGTAAAGAAGTGATAACTTTTGAAAGCAAAGATTATAATTTAAAAAATCAAAAAATTGATCGTATAATAACTAGTAAGCTTTTTGGAATACCGATTATGCTAGGGATGTTATTTATAATTCTTTGGTTAACTATAAAAGGAGCTAATTATCCATCTAACTTATTATTTAATATATTTAATAATGTTGGTAAGAATTTATTAGACTTTTTAAATTTTCTAAATGCTCCTAGTTGGTTAAGTGGTATATTAATATCAGGTATCTATCGAGTTTTAACTTGGGTAATAGCGGTTATGTTACCACCAATGGCTATTTTTTTTCCTTTGTTTACATTATTAGAAGATTTGGGATTTTTACCAAGAATAGCTTTTAATTTAGACTGTGCATTCAAAAAATGTTGTGCCTGTGGTAAACAAGCATTAACGATGTGTATGGGATTTGGATGTAATGCAGTAGGTGTAAGTGGAGCTAGAATAATTGATTCTCCAAGGGAAAGATTAATTGCCATTTTAACAAATGTTTTTGTCCCTTGCAATGGCCGTTTTCCAACTATGATAACAATAATAACTATATTTTTTGTGGGAATAAATTCTAACAACACTTTTTTAAGCGTATTTATACTGACTTTGGTAATATTATTAGGCTTTTTATTAACATTTTTAGTTTCTTTCTTCCTGTCTAAAACACTTTTAAAGGGGCTACCATCTTCTTTTACACTAGAATTACCGCCATATCGTCGACCACAAGTTGGGAAAGTCATTATCAGATCAATTTTTGATAGAACCATTTTTGTTTTGGGTAGAGCTGTTATGATAGCTATACCAGCCGGGGCTTTAATTTGGATTTTAGGAAATATACAAATTAATAATATGTCATTATTAAACTATATTGCTAACTTTTTAAATCCCTTTGCTCAAACTATCGGTTTAGACGGAGTAATATTAATTTCCTTTATTTTAGGTTTTCCAGCCAACGAAATTGTTATTCCTATTATGTTAATGATATATTTATCAACTGGCCAAATTATTGAATTTGAAAGTCTAGAAAGTTTAAGAAAGATTTTAATTGAAAATGGTTGGACGATAAAGACAGCCATATGTATGTTAATTTTTTCTCTTTGTCATTTTCCTTGTTCGACAACATGTTTAACAATAAAAAAGGAAACAGGAAGCTTTAAATGGATGATATTAGCTATTTTCCTTCCTACAATAATCGGGATTGCTCTTTGCTTCCTAGTTAATCAAATATTTAATTTTTTGTAAACTAATTTTAAAAATTAGTTTTTTTATAAAAAAGAATTGAAAAAATTGTCATAATATGGTAAAATTATTAACATAGTGCAAACTGTAGAGAGGGAGAAAATATGATTAATTTTATAGTGGTTGATGATTTCAAAGAAATAACAAAAAAAGTAGAAAATATAATTAATAAAATAATGATGAATAATAAAATTGAATATAAAGTTCATATTTTTGATGATTATAATAGTGAATTCAAAAAAATAGTTAATGAACCTTTAACTAACAAAATTTATTTTCTTGATATTGAAACTAACTCAGCTTCAGGAATTGATATTGCTCGACTAATTAGAAAAAATGATTTAGAAAGTATAATTATTTTTATTACTGCTCATGAAGAACTGAGTTCAATTATTATAAAAGAACAACTTATGGTTTTAACTTTTATTTGTAAATTTGATAATTTCGAGCCTAAAGTTAAAGATGCTATTATGAAATCTTTATCATATATTGGTAAGAAAAGAGTTTTAAAGTTCGTGGATAGTAATGCTATATATATTATTCCAATAAAAGATATTTTATATATTACTCATGATAATGTTGAACGAAGGTGCTTAATTAAAACAGCTAACCATGTCTATAAAATAAGTAAATCTTTGGCAGAAATTAGTGAAATGTCAAACGGATCATTAGTTTATAGCCACCGAGCATGTCTAGTTAATGAAGATAGAATTATAAAAATTGATAAAAAAGATAAAACAATTTTATTTGACACTGGTGATATAGTTAATCTAATCTCTGAAAATTACAAAAAAGAGGTAAGTCAAAAATGTTAGAAACATTAAAAATATATTTTTTGCCGTGTTTAATAAATATAATTGTTGTTATTTATATAATAGCCAAATTATTGAATAGAAAAATTGATTATAAGGCAAAAAAAGTCTATTTAGTTATTATAATTTTAACTTTGTTATCTATACTTAATTATTACTATGTTATAAAATCTTTGAGATTTACCGTTAGTACTATTATGATAATGTTTTTTGTTTCTTTTATTTTTAACGAGAAAAAAAGTGAGATAATTATTATTACAATAATTGAACAATTAATTTTGTTTGTTTCAGAATTAGTATATTCTTTCATTATAATTAATCTATTTAAAGGTATTGATATATTATTTTATGATATAATAGGAGTAATAATTAGCAATATAGTTATTTGCTTTATATCAATATCTTTTGTATCGTGTAAATTTATTTTAAATAATTTAAGAAAATTAATAAAATTTATTTGTAAAATGAAGGATATAGATAAATATATTATATTGTCATTATTTATATTAACTATTAATTTTTTACTGTTTTATATTTATGATGAGTATACCGATAAAACATCTATTTTGTTTAATTCGATTTTAATATTTTTTTATAGTTTCATGCTATATATATTGCTTAGTGAGAAAAATAAAAATATTATCTATATGGAAGAAAATAAAGCCTTAATATCTAATTTGAATGAATATGAAAGATTACTTGATTATCAACGTATAAATAATCATGAGAATAAAAATCAATTGTTAGTTATAAAATCCATGGTTGAGAAAAAAGATAAGAAAATAGCCGATTACATAAATGAAATAATTAAAGATAAACGGGAAGATAATGAATTATTATACACTAAAACAAAAAGAATACCGTCAGGTGGATTGCAGGGATTAATTTATCAAAAAATGTTATTAGGTCAAGAAGGAATGATAAAGTTTAATTTGAATGTTTCCAGGGATATAAGAAAAATAGATATATTTGAAGAAAATGCTAAATTAAATTATGATGTTTGCAGGACTATTGGTATTATTCTAGATAATGCAATTGAAGAAACAATAAAACTTAATAAAAAAGAAAGAGAAATATTGATATCTATGTATGTAGAAGAAGATTTTGTTATAGAAATATCTAATCATTTCATCGGTGATGTCGATGTTGATAAAATATTTAATAAAGGTTATACGACTAAAACGGAAGGTCATGGATACGGATTGACTTTGTTAAGGAAAATTATTGATAATAATAATAGGATCACTAATCAAGTTAAAATAATTGATAATTTATTTACTCAAATAATTAAAATAAAAATGTAGATTAATGAACTAGTCAAGTAAAAGTAGACAGTTTAAAAAAGTTAGAACCCTGATTCAATTTTATATTGAATTGGGGTTTTATAATTTAATGCATATGATGGTCTTTCATTATTGTAATAATAAATGTATTC
>JAGHHZ010000004.1 GCA_017887425.1 Bacilli bacterium | reverse complement strand
TTTGCTTTTTCTTCTGGTGTTCTCATATTGTTCTTTCTCATAATTCCTCCTTCAATTATAATTTTATCACTAAAAAAGTAGACTTCTACCTTTTTTGTAGTTGTCTACTTTTATAATATCACTTCAATAATTCTATCGTTAGCTAATTCATTGCTAATATTTGTAACCACATTGTATAAGTCTCTTGTATAATTTTTAGCAGCTTTCTCAACAACCGCATAATCGCCAGTTGATATTATTGTATCTAACTTTTGATTTAATTCATCAGTATTATGTTCGTCCATTAATGCATAAACTTCTTCCATTTCTTCTAATAATTGAATATCTTCTTCAAAATCAGTAGTTACAAAATAAATTAAACCACCAGCAACAACTAATAGTCCCAAAAGAACAATGACCCACCAATACTTTTTCATAATTACCTCCATTTTATATTCCTATTTTAACACATTTCTATCTAAAAAACTAGTTTCCCTCACTCTTATCTTCTTTTTTATTCACATCAATTGTTTCTTCTTCAATCTCATTTTCTTTAGAATCTGGTATTAAAATTGTGCTTTCATATTTCGTTTTAAAAATTTTATCATAAAATATAGTTCTATTTTTTAATATTAAAATAATATTAATTAAGTAAAAGAAACAAATAAACAAAAACACACTTAAATAAACAAAAATTGTAAAATAATTACTTAAATTGAAATGACTAACAATCGACATAGCAAAAACAACTAAAATAATTGGTAATTGAAAATAATATAAATAAATAAAAGCAAGTCTTAAAATATTTTTAATAAAATTAAATCGATTATAAGTTATTCTAACATTTAAAAATTTACTTCCGATTGTCTTTCCTTTCCAAATAGTCGGAATAATGACATAATATATAATGGCTGTAATAATAAATGGATAGTCTTTAACAAAAATACTTACAAATATAACTAAAATGAAATAAAGGAAAATATCTAAGAAAAATAATGTAATTCTTCTTAAACCAGATACTTTAGTTCCTTTAATCAATGATTCTTCATCGATTTTCTCACGGCTTGGTAAAATACCTTTAAATAATCCTAATATAAAATAGCCTAATACACCACCTAAAGTATTTAAAATCAAATCATCAACATCAAATAAACGATATGCTCTAGGATAAATAAAATATAATCCGCTAAGTTGTGTAAGTTCGAAAAACAAACTTAATAAAAAAGACAAGAAAAATGTTTTCTTTAAACTACATTTAAAATAATATCTTAAATACATACCAAAAGGAATAGTTAAAACAATATTAAACAAAACTACATAAACACTAGAATTTTTAAAGAAATTAATAAATGTATTAAAATTAGTAATTTCATTAGCATTTTCAATAATATCCCCAATAAATGCAAAAGGAATTAATTGCATAGTCGGTCCTGTCATATTAGCTACTTCCTCGAATGTTGGAAGTGGTAAAATAACTAAAAAATAAGCTGTTATTAAATAAAGAATAAATGAGTAAATTATTAGAACTCGAAAATAATGAATAGCTCCATATTTATGATATTGATTTAAAATAAAAGGAATGGTAAAAAGAAAAGCTAAAATAGGAAATGTAAAAACAGCTGTCTTAATTGCTACAATATAACTCATACATCAAAAACTAGCTAAAAGCTAGTTATCCTCCTTTCACAAAGTCTCTTTAATAATATTTTTACTACAAAAATAAGTAATTAAGAAATAACCACCATAAATAATAATTAAAAAGATAGCGGTCATAATAATCGATGGTAACAATTGTTCATTACCAAATGACATTAAAATATAATCACAAAACATAATTCCAAAAATAGAATGAATAATTGCTAGTACTAAAGGAAACATAAAGAAGATAAAAATTTGTCTAAATAAAGCTTTATTAATTAACTTCTCATCAGTACCTAATTTTCTTAACATATTAAATCTTTCTTTATTATCAGTACTTTCAGATAATTCTTTTAAAGCTAAAATAGCTGCACTAGAAAGTAAGAAAATAATTCCTAAATATAAACCGATAAAAGTGACTAATGAGCCTAATCCGACACTTGCTTCATAAATACTTAATTTAGTTGAGGCATTTAAATAAATGCCATCACCATTTAAGTTAATAATTATATTTTCTATTTCTTTTCTTTCTTCATCATTAACCGCATTATAATTAGCCAATAACTTTTCTTCTTCTAACCAACTTTCGGTGACCGCATGATCAGGGACAACAATGATACCAGCATTAATATGATTGTTCGAAATTGCCACAAAACCATCTTGACATTCTTGAAATTTAGGATAATATTCTTTATCATTTAAAGTAATTATAGTATTATCTTTTAAAGCAGGATTCCTAAGATTAATCCATTGTTCAAAATCAGCGACAATCAAATATTCGTTATCTTCTAATTCATAAGTTTCATTACCATAAAGCATAGCCACTTTATTATAATCACTAAGTTTCATAATTGTCTCAGCTACATGATAAGTTAAATATGGATATAATTCTTTAGTTTCTTCTAACTTATTACCTAATGTATCTTCAACCGTTAATTCATCAGTAGCATATATATTAACATTCACCATATCCCTAAAATACTTTTGGAGATCAAATCCCACTTTTTCTAAGCTTTCAGCTATAGTATTATAAGATTCAGCAACCATTTCGTCAGAATAACTAAATTCTTCTTGCTTTTCTTTACTAATATTTCTTGTTTTAGATAACTCAATATCAATTGGCGCTAAAGAAGTTAAATTAGCTGTCATCGAATTTTTAATTGATAATGAGCTTGATAAAACACATATTGTCACAAATAACATTAAACAAATAATGCTCATAGAAAATACGGTTGTATTAATTTTACTACTAATTTGTCTTAAAGTAAAACTATTTAAACCTTTATAATATAATTTTTTAATATTCATAACTATTTTTAAAACTAATCCAGATAAAGACCAGACAACTAAAAATGTTCCTACTACTCCTAAAATGATGGGAATAAATATTTTATCAGCTGTATCTAATTGTTCAACATTAATAGTTACACAAGCATAAGCATAACCTAAAATACAAACAGCAATAATAAAAGTAATTAAGCATACAACCGAATTTTTCATTTTGATATTTTCTGATTTACGACTAGCTTGTAATAAATCAATTAATTTACATTTACTGATTGAAACAGTATTAAATATCATAACTAATAAATACATAATTCCAAAATAAATTAAAGTTTTAATCATTGCTTTACTTGAAAAAATAAAAGTAAATTCCGTCATATCAGCTTCAAACATATTAGCAACAAAAATACTCATTAATTGCGATAAAGCAACGCCAATTAATAAACCAACAGCTAAAGAAATAATACCAATAATAATTGTTTCACACAAAAGAATTTTACTAATTTTTCCTTTGCTCATTCCTAAAGTTAAATAAATACCAAATTCTTTATTTCTTCTTTTCATCAAAAAACGACTAGCAAAAATAATTAAAAATCCTAAGATAAATGAGACAAAAACACTTACCCCAGATAACATATTAACCATAAGGTCAATAATTTCTCTAGTTGAAGATGTAACTTTTAATAATACGGTTTGACTTTCAATCGCATTAAAAACATAGAAAATAGCAACACCTAAAATAAGAGTAAAAAAGTAAATAGCATAATCTTTGAAACTTTTTTTTATGTTTTTTAAAGACAACTTAAAGAGCATCGGAATAATCCCCTCCAAGTAAAGTCACAACATCGATTATTTTATCAAAAAACTCTTTTCTCGTACTATCGCCTTTATGAATTTCATTAAATATTTTACCATCTTTAATAAAAATTACCCGAGTTGCATAACTAGCTGTAAAAGCATCATGAGTAACCATTAAAATTGTTGCATCTAACTCTTGATTTAAATAGTTAAAACTTTCTAATAACATTTTAGATGATTTAGAATCTAAAGCTCCTGTTGGTTCATCAGCTAAAATTAGTTTAGGATTAGTAATAATAGCTCGTGCTGAAGCAACTCGTTGTTTTTGTCCCCCACTCATCTGATAAGGGTATTTATCTAACACATCTTTAATATTTAATTTTTTAGCTACTTCTTTAATTCTTTGATCAATCTCATTAACATTAACATTTTGAATTGATAAGGCTAAAGCAATATTTTCATAAGCAGTTAAAGTATCTAAAAGGTTAAAATCTTGAAAAATAAATCCTAATTCCTCACGGCGAAATTTGTTTAGACTATTACCTTTTAATTTAGTAATATCTTCACCAGCTACAAAAATATGCCCCGCGGTAACACGATCGATTGTTGAAATACAGTTTAGTAAAGTAGTCTTACCACTACCACTAGCTCCCATAATAGCTACAAATTCCTTTTTTTCAACACTAAAAGAAATATTATTAAGTGCTTTAGTTAAACTTGACTTATTACCATAGTATTTTTCTACTTTCGATAATTCTAATATTTTTTCCATAATTTCTGCCTCCATAATCAGTATAGATTAAAGACTATAATTTGTCGTCAGTTTAAAATTACAAATCATTACAATTATGTAAGGTTATTTTAAAACAGCAAAATAATCATTATTATAAAAAATAATATTTACCTTTGTATACTCTCCTACTTTAGACTCGATTGTAATCTCATGACCTAATTTAAGGCACATTTTTTTAGCAATATATAATCCCATCCCAGTAGAACTATTGATGATTCTTCCATTGTTTCCCGTAAATGATTTATTAAAAACTTGGGGTAAATCAGTTTTAGAAATACCAATTCCATTATCATAAATACTTAAAATTGTTTTATCTTCATTCTTAAAAGCAGTAATTTTAACAAATGAATCGACATCTTTACGGTAATATTTTAAACTATTACTAATAATTTGATTAATAATAAATTCTAGCCATTTCGCATCAGTCAATACTTTAATATCAGTAATATCAACTTCTAAAGTAACATTGTTTTCTAAAAAAGCATCTTTATTTTCTAAAGCTAGTTTATGAATGACTTTTTTTAGACTGATTTCTTTAATCAAATAATCTTTTTCCGAATTCTCACTTCGAGCATAATATAAAACTTGTTCAACATAATTGTCGATTTTCTTAATTTCCTTTATAGATGACTTATTTTTAGAATTATGATTTTTTAAGGTTAATGTCGCTAAAGGAAGTTTTACTTCATGAATCCAAGTTTCAATGTATTCTTTAAAATCGTTTAATTTAAACTCATAATCGTTAACATTTTCTTTCATTGATTTATTAGTTTCATATAAAACTTGACATAAAATTTTTCCATCTAAAAAATTAGGTTCCCTAATCATTTCGGAAATTAAATATTTTTCATCAAGATTTTTTAAATTATTAAATAATTGCTTATAAAAATACTTTCGGCGATAATATTCATATAAGAATATCAGTAAAACTAAAAAAGCATAGACGATTGTAAAAGCTAAAATTAAAGATGATGAAACATGGAATACAAATAACATTGATAACAGAATACCATAAGCGATTAAATATAAAATTAAATTAAATAATTTATCTTTAAAAAAACTAGTTATTTTCATAATAAAATATATCCTTGCCCTTTTCTTGTCTCAATCATATCATCATAGCCTAATTCTTCCAATTTATCTCTTAATCTACTAATATTAACTGTTAATGCATTATCGTTTATATACTCATCATTATTCCATAGTTCCGTCATTAATTCATCACGACTGACAATTTCATTTTTATTAGTTAATAGATAACTAAAAATAATCATTTCATTTTTTGTTAATATTATTTCCTTATCTTGTTTTTTTATAAGTGCTTGTCTTGGATAAATTAATAAGTCTTTATATTTAATTGAATCAGGGATATTATCCATTCTTTTTAAAATAGCACCAATTCTAAGTAATAAAATAGTCGGATTATATGGTTTGGTAATATAATCATCAGCACCATAACTCATCGATAAAACTTCATCGATTTCATTGTTTTTACTAGTAACCATAATAACAGGAATATTACTTTCTTTTCTTAAATTTTTAAGTAGTTCTTCGCCGTTTAAATAAGGAATATTGATATCTAATAAAACTAAGTCAGGATTAATATTTAATATTTGTTCTAATGAATTTTTAAAATCAGCTAAAGCAACTACCTCATAATTAGAATTAATCAATAATTCTTTTAACTCTTCTCGAACATTTATATCATCTTCAATAATTAAAATCTTTTGCATATCATCACCAAAAATTATTATATCATAAATAATAAAATGATATAAAACTTAATCAATTTTATTATTAATTTAATTACTGTAAAGCGAGTGTTAAAATTAAAAATTGTGATAACTAATAATTAAAAAATAAAAGAAATTTTATCTTTTTTTAATTTTTTTTCAAAATAAAAAGGAAATCACCTACTTTTGTTCTATATAACTTATAGAGGAGTTTTTAAGAAAGGAAGTGATTGAAATAACCTCAAAATATTATACAGCCAAACATGAGATAATTTTCATGTATATCTTTTTAAACGATAAACAATTGTTAAAAGATTTATTAGAAACTATATTAGAAAGAAAAATCAAAAGCATAAATATTTTAAATCCTAATTTAGTTACTGATAAAATAAATAATCGTATTCAAAAGTTAGATTTATTAATCAAAACAAACAATGAATATATCAATGTTGAATTAAATTCTAAATTTGATAATCTTACCTTTACGCGTAATCTTTTCTATGCTTTTAAATTATGTACTAGTAAAGCTGAAAAAGGTAGAAAAGTTTTTGATCATAACAAAAAAATAGTTCAAATAAATCTAAATTTTAATTATCGAGGATACAAAAAAGATGAATTAGGACTATATAGTAAACAAAAGAAACTAATAGTAACCGATATTTTAACAATTTTAAACATAAATGTAGACTTATACATCGAAGATTATTATAATAATGGTAAGAAATTTAATAGTGGTGATGAAGTAATTATTATGTTAGGTTTAGACAAAGAAGAATTATATAAATTAGCCAAAAGGAGTGATAAAGTCATGAAATATAAAGAACTAGCAGATAAAGTTAATAACGATGATGAAGTAATTAGTTGGTTTACGGCTGAAGAAGAACGGAAAATGTATCAAGATGCTTTAGTTCGCCAAAGTAAAAAAGAAGGTAAACAAGCAGGAATTTTAAGCGTCGCTAAAAATATGTTAGCCGAAGGAATGAGCATCGATTTGATTGTCAAATTAACTAAATTAAGTAAAAAGCAAATCAATAGACTACTATAAATTTAAAAAAATATGATGTTAATATTTAAAACATCATATTTTTTAAAACTCTTTTTTACTATAAATACGGCAAGATATAAGATAAGAAATATAAATTATTATTAAAACAAATAACAATATGCCAAAAATCAGTATTATAAAATTAATATTTTCTAATTTATTAATGACAGCAAGTACATCAAAATTGATGCCTTGAAGAATTTTAAATAATCCGCCAATAAGTAATGCTGAAGCCATAATAACAACAAATAGCATTATTCTTCCCTTTTGCGAACCATATTTATAATAAAACGGAATTAATAAAGAAATAACAATTGAAATACCTAAAACAGTACCTATAATACTAGAAAATAAACTTTCAAAAGTAATATCTGTAAATAAAGGTACAATTACTGATACTAGTAAACCAATAACTAATAAAAATATATTACATAAATTAAATAATAAATATTTAGCTTTAACAATATCTTTACGACTAAAAGGTAAAGTATTGCAATAAGTATCCCAATGATTAAATTCATCATAACTTAAAGTTGTTATTAAAATCATAAGCATATAAAAAGGAACAATAAACAAAATAAAAGAAAATTCTTTATTAACAATCGACAAAAATACAAATAATGTCATAATAATAAGTAAACTTTTCATTTGATTTTTAATAATTGATAAATCTTTTAAAATTAAACCCTTCATTATTTTTCTCCTTTCACCATTATTAACATAATATCTTCGATTTTAGCTTTATCGACAACTAACTTTAATTTTTTATCTTGATATTTTTTGCGATTACTTACAAGTACTTGATAACTATATTTATCTTTAATCATACTTAAAATATCTTTCTTATCTATTTTCATATAATCAGCAGCACTACATTTGATTATTCCATAGTTAGAAATAATCTCGTCGGTAGTTTTGTCAAAAACAATCTTACCTTCATTAATAAAAATGATGTAGTCAGCAATATTTTCTAAATCACTTGTAATGTGAGAAGAAAATAAAATACTATTTTCGCCATTTTCAATAAATTCCCGAAATATATCTAAAATTTCATTCCTTACAATTGGATCTAAGCCACTAGTTGGTTCATCTAATATTAAAAGACGTGGATGATGTGATAAAGCTGTTATGATTTCTAACTTTTTACGCATTCCTTTAGACAATTCCTTCAATGGTTGATTGTTTGTTAATTTAAATCTTTTTAAATATTGTTCAAATAAATCATTATCCCAATTAGGATATATATTTTTCATAATTGTTTTAATGTCATTTATTTTTAAAATTTCTGGGAAAAACGATTCATCTAAAACAACTCCAATATCTTTTTTTACTTCGCTTATTTTGTCATTATTAAAAATTATAATTTCACCACTATCTTTATGAATAATCTCTAATAATAACTTGATTAATGTTGTCTTACCAGCACCATTTTGACCAACCAGTCCAACAATACTTCCTTTAGGAATAATTAAGTTTATATTATCTAATTTAAAACTAGGATAAGTTTTATTTAGATTTTTAATTTCAATTATATTTTTCATTATTTTCCTCCTCATATAATATATTCAGCATATTTAAAACTTCTTCTTTCGTTATACCATATGTATTAGCAATCTTAATTGTTTCATTTAATGCCGTTTCAACTTTTTTTAAAATTTCTTCTTTTTTAAAATCTTCACTTTTATTTTTAACAAAATATCCTTTAGTAGCAATCGCTTCAATAAAACCATCTTTTTCTAATTCTTCATAAGCTCGTTTGGTTGTAATATTACTAATTTTTAAATCTTTAGCTAAAGTTCTAATCGATGGTAAAGCTTCCCCACCGATTAAGTCACCGTTTAAAATCGCTTCTTTAATATTATCGACAATTTGTTGATAAATTGGCGTATCACTACTATTACTAATTATTATTTGCAAGATATCACCTCTTTGTATATATACAGTATATACAAATATTGTATGTTTGTCAATAAAAAAATAAAACTATTAATTATTTCTAACTAATAGTTTTATTTTTATTCACATAAATTGTTTGAATATTCTAAATCACTACTACTAATAATATATTTACCATTATTACAAACCAAAATACTGTATTCTAAATTAGAAAACAAAATATCATCATCAAATGTTTCTTTTAATCCTTGGGCATATTTAGCAGTTATTTCATTTTTCCTAATAATTTTATCCATATCGATTAAACTATCATTCAAAGCATCTCTTAAATAAATTGTATTGTTATCTATACTAACTTGCACTTCATCTAAACAATATGTATAAACATTAGTATATATTTCACTTTTTTCGTTTTCACAAGTATTAGATTTTGAAACACTAATTTCAAAATTAAGATTTTGTAACTCTTTATCAATCATTTCGGCTTCTTTATCATTGCAATAATGTCCCCTATAATAGTTAAAACTAACTATTTTAACTATATCACCACTTATATCAAAGTTATAAAAGGTGAGATTTTTATCTTTGCTATAATAAGTAACTTGCCCATCTAAACAAGTTAATTCTTGCATTGTATTTTGATAATCATCTTTTAAAAGGTTAATCTCATAATTACTATCTAATGTTTTAAAACTAATTTTAGAATCATCTTTCTTAAAACTATAAGAATAAATAGGAATTGATAATTCTATTTCCTCGTTATCAATAACAAAAGTTTTCGTTCTACTAAAAAAGCCACTCAAATAAAAGATAAACAAAATAAGACCACATAATAAAATAACAGTTAAAACTAATATTAAAATTTTTTTCTTCATAAATCCTCCCTATTTTAATTATTCTAACCCTTAATTTTAGGATAAGTAAACCTAATAAATAAAAGCAAATAACTAGCTGATATAACAAAGCCGGCAATTACATCAGTCGCATAATGAACTCCTAAATAAATACGACTTATACCAATTAAAAATATGAGTAATATTAAAAAACAAGTACCAATTATTTTGGAAATTTTATTTTTATCACTTAAAAGCAACAAATAAATTAAAAAACCATATATTCCTAGACTCATCATTGCATGACCACTGGGAAAACTAAAACCTGTTTCAACAATTAAATTTATATCAGCTGGACGATTTCTTGAAAACAGTATTTTTAAAACATAATTTAATAAAAAAACTAATATTAAATTTAAAATAAAAGCTTTACTAATCTTTTTATTTTTCACAAACAATATCATTAAACAACTTAATAAAATACACCAAATAGGATCAGAGAAAAAAGTTATAAACTGCATAATATTAGTCATATCGTTTGAAATGAGTGGTTTAACAAGTGAATAAACAAAGTCGTCTATTATATTAAAATAATTATGAAGAAACACAAGAAAGATAAAAATTATTAATAAAATTAAACTAGCAATAAGCATTTTATCATTTTTAACTTTGGTCATTTACTCACCTATTTCTAACATCAGTGTAATGAATTATAGATTTCTAAAACTTAACCGTTATATCTAACAAAGTAACTAAAGATATGGCTTGATCTTGATTAACAATTATTTTTTTTATACTTTTTAGATCAGTTGTTATATTATCGATATTGGAATCACTAAAATCAACATTAACAAAATCATTGTTATAAAACTGACACTTGGCAAAATTACAATTTTGAAGTTTTAATTTAGAAGACTCTATATCAAAAAATCTAGAATCCATAAAATCACATCTAATAAATTCAATATCTTTAAATTTATTATTAGCAAAATTACTATATGCTAAAATACAATTTTCAAAATAAATATCGCTTAAAGATGTATTAATAAAATTAACTCCTACCATTTTACAATTAATAAATCGGCATCTTTTAAAAGTTAATTCTTCGAATTCGAGATTAGAAAAATCACAATTTTCAATAATACAATCGATAAACTCTAATTTTTTAATTTTATATTTTGTAAAATCTATTTTAATTAATTCACAACTATCAAATAAAACTTCATTTTTATAATTAACTACACCATCTTTATCTATTATTTTTAAATTACAAAACAATTCATCATTTAAAGACTTAATAATATCTATTTCTTTATATATTTTAATAATTGGCTTTTTCATAACTATCTAATACTTGAAATCATATCGTTATATTCATTAGACAAAGAAGTATCATCAAAAACTATCATATCATCGTTAATTTCCCATTCATTTTTATTTTCAATTAAAAAGTCTATAACGCTTTCCATTCCTTCAATTTGACTGACAAATGAATCGACAGCACTTTCAATATTTTCTTTATTTTTATTTATATTACTCTCTTTAGCGAATTCTAATGTTCCATATAAATCAATATAACTTTCTTCTAAATCTTCATTAATAATATATGACATAATTGTATTGACCTCTAAATCACCTAACATTGATGCTTTTAAATTTAAAACTTTTTGTTTCGTTTCATCTAAATAATTGATAGTATCAGTAAAATTAGGTCCATCTTCTTTGTAATTAGTAACAGTTAAGACATCATTCATTCGTTCATCATTAATAATATCTTCTAGTTCTAAAATTTTATCAAAAACATCTGACAAATAATCTTTGGCAACAATCTCAACTATAGCATATCCATCATTACTAACTACATCATCAAGTTTAGTATAGATTGTCTCTAAATCATATGTTTCTTCATCAGAGTTATAAATCAAATCATATATTTCTTTGATTTCTCTTTGCACTTTACCATCAGTCATAAAATTGCGAATAACTAAAAATGCAACTAATCCAACTGCAGCAATAATAACAATATTTAAAAATATCTTAAAACTTTTATTCATACACTCACCTACTAAATATATTTTACCATAAATAAAGAAAAAATACAGTATTTAATTCTGTATTTTAATTCCTAATTCTTTTAATTGTTTTTCATCAACAACATTTGGACACTCACTCATCAAATCATTAGCACTAGCTGTTTTAGGGAATGCAATAACGTCTCTAATATTATCAGTATCCGTTAATAACATAACTAATCGGTCTAAGCCTAGAGCTAAACCACCATGAGGAGGAGTTCCATATTTTAAAGCTTCGACAAAGAAACCAAATTTTTCTTTGATTTGTTCCTCAGTTAATTCTAATGCTTCAAACATTTTATTTTGAACTTCTTGATCATGAATTCTAATTGATCCCCCACCAGCTTCATAACCATTGATGACAATATCATAAGCTTTTGAATAGCAATTAGCTTTATCAGTTAATAACTTATCAACATCACTATCTTTAGGAGATGTAAAAGGATGATGACAAGCAACATATCTTTTTTCTTCCTCACTATATTCAAAAGATGGAAAATCAACTACCCATAACAATTCATAATTTTTACTAATTAAATTTAAATCGCGGCCTAATTTTAATCTTAAGGCACCTAACGCTTGTTTAGTTACATTTTTCTTATCAGATATAATTAAAACTAAATCATTATTTTCTAAATTTAATTTATCTTTTAACTCATTTAGTTCATTTTCTTTAATAACTTTAGCAATACTACCACTAATCTCATTATCAATCTTTAAATAAGCTAATCCTTTAGCATTATATGTTTTAATAAAATCAGTTAATTTATCTAAATCTTTCCTTGAAAATTTATCAGCACTATTTTTAACTACTAAACAATTAATAATTCCCCCATTACTAATATTATCTTTAAATATTGTAAATTCGGTATCTTTAAAAATATCAGTTATATCATTAATCTTCATATCGAATCTTAAATCAGGTTTATCAGAACCATAATAGTTAATCGCATCATCATATTTCATTCTTTTTAAAGGTAATTCAATATCAATATTTTTAATTTCTTTAAAAACATGAGCAATTAAACCTTCGACAGTTGTCATAACATCATTTTCGTCAACAAAGCTCATTTCCATATCAACTTGCGTAAATTCTGGTTGACGATCTGCTCTTAGGTCTTCATCACGAAAACATTTAGCAATTTGAAAGTATCTTTCCATACCACCAACCATTAATAATTGTTTAAAAATTTGTGGTGATTGTGGTAAAGCATAAAATTTACCATTAAATATTCTTGAGGGAACTAAATAGTCTCTTGCACCTTCAGGCGTACTTTTACATAAAATAGGCGTTTCAATTTCTAAAAAATCTAATTTATTTAAATATTCACGAATAGCAAAAGTAATTTTATGACGCATAATCATTTTATTTTGCAATTCACTTCTTCTTAAATCTAAATAACGATATTTTAAACGAGTATCCTCTAAAGCAGTTGTGTCATCAGTAATACTAAATGGAATATCGATACTAGTATTTAAAATTTCTAAATTATCGACGATAACTTCAATTTCACCGGTCGCTAAGTTTAAATTTTTACTTTCTCTTTCTGCTATTTTACCGACTACCTTAATTACATATTCGTTTTTTAAAGTTTCAGCTAAATTATAACAGCTATTTTCTGGCTTAATTACTAATTGAATTATACCACTACGATCCCTTAAATCAATAAAAATTAGACCACCTAAATTTCTTTTTTTAGCTACCCAGCCATATAAAGTTACAACTTCATCAACATTTTTAATATTAAATTTTCCATTATTGTTTATTTTCATAATATCCTCCTAATAAAAAAATTCTATAAACATAAGGACGAATTATCGCGGTACCACCTTATTTCATAGAATCTATGCACTTTAATTTTTAACGGAATTACCCGGTTATTTAACGTTTGATGTCTTCTATATAACTATTAACTGATTTTCACCAACCATCAGCTCTCTATTTAAATTATTATATATACTCCTTCAAACAAATAATATACCTATATTTTAGCATATTTTCGAAACTTGTCAATATTTTTATAATATGATATACTATAAAACGAAAAGAGGGATATTATGCGTGGTATTTTAATCGCAGCTGGAGGAATTACTATTTCAACAATTTTATTTATTATTTTAACACCATTAATATTATTAATTATGTTTATGCGCTTTTTAACTAAAAAATTAATCGTACCAAAAAACTAAAGATTTACTTTAGTTTTTTTAATTGTTTATGAATATCATAAGTCATTGACCCAGCAATACCTGCATTTAACACTAGTCCACTACAAGCAATATATTTAACGACTGGATCTATTGTTTCAATTGCGCCGGTCGCAAAACCAGCACTAAATAAAACAAACCCAGCAGTTCCCAAGACACCTAAATTTCGACTTATTTTCAATAAACCTTTATCAGTTACTATTTCTTTCATAAAACACCTTCTTTATATAATTATATTCTAGATATAAACATTAGTCAACCAAATTAACAACATCACCATTTTCACAATGTTTATAAAATTCTGCTACTGAAATATGATATTTCGGTTTTTTATATTCATAAATGATTAATTTATTTGTTTGATAATTGCTTTTTAATTCAAATTCAATAAATTTACTCTTAACATCATTTAACAATTCATTTAAACTACTATATTCATGAATTCCTCTAAATTTTTCCCATGCATGTTCTAACCAATAGTAATTACTATTTTTTTTAAATGTCAAAAAGGTATGAGTTGGACATATATCATCATAATGAACGATAAAATATGTCTTTATATTCCAATCATTATTTTTAAGTAAATATCTTTCAAGCTCTACTTGATCCCAACATACTCCTACTTCATTTTTCAAAACTTCTTGAGGAGTTTGTAACATATAATTATCTAAAAATAAATCATTATCTAAAAAATGTTTATGATTATTTTTATCTAACCATCCATCTTTTATATCTTGCATTAAATCTAAAACATCAAATTCATTATAATAGTTCCATATATTAAGATTCCCTTTAGCTCTAATTGGTTGTATTTCTTCAACATCCTCTAATATCCAAGCATATCTTCCTACTTTATATTCCCCACATATGTATTCTTGATAATTATTTTTCTTCATATTATTGACATATTCTTCAGTCATATAAATACAATCGACTAAGTTACATCTACAAATTATATATCCACAATTTAAATCTAAGTTTTCAACCAATTCTAAAAGATTACTACCTATTTTACTTTTATTAATACTAGCATGAATATATAATTCTCCTCGATAATTAGTTTTAAAACTTCTTGTTTCAATCAATTTCTTTTTTTCTTTTATTAAACTAGCATAAGGTTCTTTTAAACTTAAAACTTTCAATTCAACCACCCACTTAAATTATACCATAGAAAAAGAAAATACTTTTAAATATTTTCTTCTCTAATAGCATCTAAAATATTATCTTTTTTAATCTTTCTTGTCGCATACCACATGCTTATTATAACTATTATGAACACTCCAACAATAGCTATTAAAATACTACTATATGGAATTATAATACTATCAAATGAAACAATATCATTCATTGATAAGTGTAATAAAACTGTTACTAATAAAGCTACAGGAATACCATATAATAATGATTTAATACCAAATAAGATACATTCAAATAATAACATTTTATTAAATCCACGAGGTGTAAGTCCAATACTTCTTAAAACAGCAAACTCTTTTTTTCTTAAAGCAATACTTGTATTAATCGTATTGATAACACTAGTAACACCGATTAAAGTTACTAAACTAATAAAGCCGTATAATAAAATTTTAATTACTAAAACAATATTACTCATTAGTTGCATTTCTTCTTTTATATTAATTGTTGAAATAGATACTTTTTCATCTAATATATTAGTAGTACTATCTTTATCCAATAAATTATCAATTTCATCATAATTATTAGCATTTAAATAAATGGTTGAAGAAATCATATCACGTGACGGATTATTTATATCTTGATTAACCTCATTAAAAAACTCTTCACTAACAATAAAATTTAAAGTTTCAGGATAGTCAACACTAACGCCGAATGGTAAAATATCCGTCATATAAATATTATCCAAACTATATGTTTTATCATATGGTACTTCATTAGTATAATCATAATAATAAAGTTCTAAACTAGTAATACTATTATATGGTTTAACGGTAATTTGTTTTCTAGAAGTATCAGTATATTTAATAGTACTATAAGTATTTAATAAAATCGGACGATTATCACTTAAACCTAATTCTTTTTTATAGTTTTCATACTCTTCATTATTCAATTTAATTAAATTAACATTTTGAATATCCATTGAAGCAATATCTTCTTTCGTATAACCTAAGACATCTAATAATTCATCAGTAAATATGTCAATATTAAAATCAGCATATAAACTAATAGACTCAGCAATACTATATTCTTTAATACCATCAACTTTTAATACTTGATCAATAATATTATCTAAAATTTCTTTATTTTCCTCACTACCATAACCATAAATAATATATTCATACTCTGGTAATTCTGTATAATCATATACTCCTTCAATACCATATTTTAACAATGAACTAAACGATATAAATAAAACGATACTAATAAATAATGAAACAATAGTAATCCGGTACTTTTTCTTGTTCCGTTTCATATTTTTATAAGCTATTTCCCCTTCAACACCAAATAGCTTATTAATTATTTTTGGGGTTTTTAACTTTTTAGATTTTATTTTAATATCATCATTCAACCTAATTGCTTCAATTGGGCTAACTTTAGATGCACTTTTAGCTGGTAAGTAAGCTGATATAATTATTGTTATTATCATAAATAAAATTGGGATAACAATAAATAATGGATAAGTTACTAAAGCTAATGGAAAATCAAAGACATTAGGGAGTAAATAATTAACGATTTTTAAAACTATTCCAATACCTAAATAAGCCGATAACACTCCAAGAGGAATTCCAATGATTCCAACGATAAATGCTTCAAAAAATACCGTATATTTTAATTGCTTACGAGTAGCTCCAATACTTGAAAATAAACCAAATTGTTTTTTTCTTTCCATAACTGATATAGCAAATGAATTATAAATAACAATAATACAAGCTATTGAAACTAAAGCTAAAATAATGATAATAAGTGAAGCTAAAGCATCAACTAAATTGCTATAATTAGTAACACCATAAAATCCTAATAAACTATCATTATAAGTGACCTCATCACAATAGATAACATCATCATATATTGTTTTATCATACCCTAAACTACTAACTAAATTATCGGTATTTTTATAGGTTTTTGTCGCATCTTTGAAAGTTACATAAACCTTTAAATTATTATTATCTTCTGAAACAGTAAACGCACTGTATCCTGGACTAGAATAATCTTCTAAAATATCTCTTTCGACAATACCAACTACGGTATATTCATAAGATTTAGTGTTGATTAAATGTTCTTCAGTGTTATGAAATGTACATACGCCATTCGTGTCGCATACACGCTCATATGCATAAGGAGTATCTTCTAATAAAACACCATCATTAGAAACTCGTTCACCAATATCTAAAGTTATTTTATCTCCAACATTTATTTCAACTTCGCCATTAGTTCTTAAATGATTAGAGATAACAATTTCACTACTATTAGTTGGTAAATTACCTTCAATTAGTTTTAAATCAGATAAGTATTCATTTGATGCAGAAAATACTTGAATATAAGGTTTATATTCATTAGTTATTCCCTCATATAAAGCATAACCTAAACTAGATTTATATTTATATTTTAAAACACTATCATTTTTAGCTACAAAATCCAACTTATCTTTTGGCACATCAATTGCAATATGATGATCGCCATTATTTTCGATAACCATTTTTAATGAATTATCACGAACTGTTGAAAAAAGTAGACCAATTCCCACCATTAAAGCTGTCGATAAAATAATACCTATTATTGTAACGACAGTTCTTTTTTTATTTGACTTTAAATGTTTGATTGTTAAATTGTTTAATATATTCATCTATTTGACCTTTTCGTCAGAAATTATTTTACCGTCTTCTAAAGTAATAATTCGATCAGCATTTAAAGCTAAATTATGATCGTGGGTAATCATAATAATTGTTTGTTTATATTTTTGATTAGATAATTTTAATAGTTCGACTATCTCACGACTTGCTTTACTATCCAAATTACCAGTTGGTTCATCGGCTAAAAGTAAAGCTGGGCGATTCATTAATGCCCTACCGATACTTACTCTTTGTTGTTGTCCCCCTGATAATTCATTAGGTAAATGACTAACTCGATTAGTTAAACCTAAAGTTTCGATTAACTCATCTAAATACTTTTCATCAGGTTTTTTATTATCTAATAAAATTGGTAAAGTAATATTCTCTTTAACATTTAAAATAGGAATCAAATTATAAAACTGATAAATTAAACCAACTTGACGACGACGGAAAATAGCCAAATTGTTTTCATTTAATTTATAAACGTCTTCGCCTTCAACATATACTTTACCACTAGTAGGTCGGTCAACACCACCTAAAATATGTAGTAAAGTTGATTTACCGCTACCACTACTACCAACGATAGCAATAAATTCACCTTTTTCAGCTGTAAAACTAACATTATCTAAAGCTTTAACTAAAGTCTCACCTTTGCCATAATTTTTGCACAAATTTTCAACTCTTAAAATTTCCATACTTTTTCTCCTTCCAAGATAATTATATTAAACAATTATTACAATCAAATGACTATTTTAGTGACAAATTAGTCATAATATATTAATCTGTAGTTGACTTTTGCTCATGATTAACTTATATTAATATAGAGATATATTTAGTAGTTAGGTGTTTTACTCCATTAACAATATTATCTTTTAGTTTTTTGATTTTATTGTTTAAGGAGGTGATTTCTATGGTTAAAAAAACTATAGAAAGGATTAATTCCAATGGAATTAATTATTTTTATAACTATTGTATTATATACAATCATAGTCCTTAAAAAGGACTAATCTTAAACGAAAACACCGAATCATCTTTTGAAACGGTGTTTTCTTTAGATAGAAAAATTTAGAGTAAAACATCTAACACGCAAATATTAAATGTATCTCTTTTTTTATTATATGAGTTTTCCTCATCTACGTACATTTTACTATAAATTAATTTATCTGTCAACTACCGTTCATTCATATTAATATTTTATCCATATTCATTATAACATTCATTAATATTTTTCGCAATAAAAACACCAATCGTCATAACATATTTAATTCGTAGTTGACTTTTGTCTATAATTAACTATAGAGATACATTTGAGTTTTAGTGTTTTACTATGTTTTAAAAAGGAGTGGGATTACGAATAAATCTTATGAAAGAAAACTATTTTGTGGAATTACTTATAGCTTTTGCTCTAATTATTTTTTACACAATCCCAATTCTTAAAAAAAAATTAGCCTTTCAGAAAAACATCGAATTAACTTTTGAAACAGTATTTTCTTTAAACTAAAAACTTTAGAGTAAAATATCTAACACTCCAATATTAAATGTATCTCTTTTTTATTATATGATGATTTCTCATCTACATACATTTTACTATAAATTAACTCGATTGTCAATTAATTACAAATTATTTTTATATAATTTAATTATAAAAGTACTTCCTATATTTTCTTTTGTTTCAACTTCGATTATTCCTTGTTGTAAATTGATAATTTTTTTGGACATATTAAGACCAATACCAATACTATCCTTATTGTCACTACCTTTATAAAATCTTTCAAATATATGTTTTAAATCTTTTTTAGCAATCCCTTTACCATTATCAGTTATTCTTATTTCTAAATAAAGAGGATTATTTTTAGAAGTAATAGTAATCTTATCTTTAGTATGTTCACAAGCATTTTTAATAATATTTAACAATGCCTCTTTAGTCCAATTAATATCGACTAAAACAGTATCATTAGATAAATTTAAATCTAAATCAATTGATTTTAAATCTAAAGACACTTTAATCGGCTCGATCGCTTTATTAACTAAATCTTTAACTTTAATCTTTTCTTTTTTTAATTTAACTGTACCACTATCCAGTTTCGACAGTTTAAGTAAACTAATTACTAACCATTCGATTCTTTCGATTTGATTTTTATTTTTAATCAAAAATTCCTTTCTTATTCTTTCGTTTTTTTCACTAGTTAAAATATCATTAATCATATACATACTAGTTAAAGGCGTTTTAATCTGATGTGATATATCTTCTAAAGTTTCTTCTAAATATTTTTTATCTTTAGTTAATAATTCGCTTTGTTCTTTTAGTTTAACAGTCATTTTATAAACATCATTTTTTAAATTACTGATATCTCCCTCACAATATTCTTTAATATTAAGTGAATAATCATCATTTAAAATATTATTCATATATTGGTCGATTTTCTTTATTTTTTGATACATGTTATAAATAAAAATAAAATTAATAAATAACAAACCCAAATAAATAGCAATAGCTAATATTAAAATTAAATAATTATTATTATAATTAATATAATCAACATTGTTTAACTGATATTTTTCTAAAATACTATTACCTAATTCATAATTTTCTTTTAAAATAATACTAGCAATAATATCATCTTCCAATTCCGGATGTTTTTCAATCAAGCTACCAACGATATAACTATTATTATTAATTATTTCTTGTTTATAATTATTATTAATAATATTAGCTATAAAAATACTAAATATAATCGTAATAATTAAAAATATCATTTCGACTAAAATTAATTTTTTGATTTCTTTATTTTTAATCATCATCATCACCTATTTTATAACCAATTCCTCTTACTGTTTTAATGATTTTAGGATCAGTTACATCATCTTCGATTTTTTCTCTTATTCTTTTAATATAAACAGTCAATGTATTGTCGTATACATATTCTTCATTAACATCCCAAATATCAGCTAATAATTTTTCTCTTGTAAAAACTTGATTAGGATTTAAAGCTAAAGCTAACAATATTTTATATTCTAAAGCAGTTAAATTAACATCAGCACCATTTTTAAATACTTTAGCTTGTTTTAAATCGATTGTTATATTTTTAACATTTATTACTTCATGGTGATTATTTCTCCTTAATATGTTTTTAATTCTTGAAATTAATTCTCTTGTTTTAAAAGGTTTAGTGACATAGTCATCTGCCCCCATATCTAGTCCCATAACAATTGAAGGTTCTAAATCATTAGCAGTCAAAAAAATAATCGGAATATTTTTAATATTTTTTATTTTTTTAAACAATTCAAAACCATTGATATCCGGCAAATTAACATCTAATAATATTAAAGCAATATTATTTAATTTTTCTAAACTTTCCTTACCACAAGAAGCTTCAACTACTTCATATCCTTCATATTCTAAACAGTACTTTAGTCCACTTCTTATTGTGCTATCATCTTCGATAATTAATATTTTCATAAACTCACCTGTTTAAATTATACACTATTTTTAAATATTTAAAAACACTAACAAATTTGTTAGTGCTTATTTTACTAATTTAGCTAATTGATTATAATGATCATATAATTCTTCTTTTTGCTCATCAGTTAATTCTTCATCGTTAAATTCATCGATACTACCATAAAAATTACCAACTATTTCACCATCTTTGACAAAATAAACATCAGGTGTTCGAAGTAACTTTTCCCCATCATCATTAGAAGGTAAAAAAGCACTTAAAGCACCTACGATATCAGCAAATTCATCGATACCATTATCTTCATAGGTACTTGGGTTATAATACTTTAGATCCAATTCATTATCATTTGCTACCATAAAAAGAGTTTCGACAATTGATCTAGTCTTCAAATCTTCTGGATTGCCAAATAGAATAATACCAGTATCATTATTTAAAAATTCCGCTGTTTCATCAGAATCTAGATAAGTAACTTGATAATCAAGATTAATATTTACTTCAATCTGACCATCGTTTAAAGATTCATATTCTTCCTTAAACTTTTTAATATCATTTCGATTCCAACAACCAACTAATAATACTAAACTAAATAATAACAATATCTTTTTCATATAATCACTCACAAGTAAATCCTTCCTCTTTTAAGTTATTAACTAAATCAGTACGACTTGTTCTAATAACAAATTTTTCTTTTACTTCATCACTAGGATCAAGGGGTAATTGATAAGTTATTTTATATTGGTTAGCATTATCAACTAAAACTTCTTCATTTAAATTTAAATAATTATTTTGGGTAATTAAAGATAACTTCAAAGCTTCAATTGTTTCACTATTACTATCTTGATAGTCATAAGTAATTTTCAAATCATCGATAACATCACTTTTAAATCCAAAAGTATAAGTTGTAATACCTGTAAATGTATCTGATTTTTCTTCTTTAGTACAAGTTTTAACTAAATAACCACTGTTCTCAAAACAGCCGGTTAACATAAAACACAACAATAAAATAACTATTTTTTTCAAATTAATCACCTTTCTAATAATGATAATGAAACTTTATTTTTTTCAAGATTAATTCCATCGACATAACAATCGACAATATCACCGACATTAACTACTTCCATTGGATGTTTAATATATTTATTAGTTAACTTAGAAATATGCGCTAAACCATCATTTTTAAGTCCAATATCGATAAATACTCCAAAATCGACGACATTACGAACAGTTCCTTGTAATTTCATGCCCACTTGTAAATCTTCAATATGTAATATATCACTTCTTAAAATTGGTTTAGGCATCTCATCACGTGGATCACGATTAGGTTTTTTCAAACATTCAATGATATCTTGTAAAGTATAAATATCGGTATTTAATTTTTTACTATAATCATTAATATCAATATCTAACTTTTCAATTAATTTATCAGTACCTAAATCAGTAATACTTAAATCTAACATCGCAAGTAATTTTAAAGTAATATCATAGCTTTCTGGATGGATTCCTGTTACATCTAAAGGATTAGTTCCATCGACAACTCTTAAGAAACCAATTGCTTGTTCATAAGTTTTATCAGATAATATTTTTTTAATTTCTTCTCTATTTTTGATTCTATTCTTATTACGATACTCTAATATTTTTTCAATATTTTTTTTCGTAATTCCTGATACATATTTAAATAAAGAAGGACTAGCCGTATTAACATTAACCCCAACTTTATTAACCGCGCTACTAACGACAAAATCTAAGCTTTCTGTTAATCTTTTGTTAGAAACATCGTGTTGGTATAAACCAACGCCAATACTTTCTGGTTCGATTTTAACTAATTCAGCTAATGGATCTTGTAATCTTCGACCAATACTAATCGCACTTCTTTTTTCAACGGTCAAATCAGGAAACTCTTCGATCGCGATCTTACTAGCTGAATAAACACTAGCGCCTGCTTCACTAACAATAATATATTCTACTTTTCTATTAGATTCTTTAATGACATCAGCTATAAAAGCTTCACTTTCACGAGATGCTGTTCCATTACCAATTGCGATAATATCGATTTTATATTTATCAATTAAATCTAAAACTATCTTTTTAGCTTCATCGTATTTTTTAACTGGTTCATGCGGGTAGATAACAGCTATTTCTAAGCTTTGCCCAACTGGCGATAAAACAGCTAATTTACATCCGGTTCTGTAAGCTGGGTCTAAACCTAATACCATCTTATCTTTCATCGGTGGTTGTAATAATAATTTTTCTAGATTTTTACCAAAATTATCGATCGCTACTTCTTCGGCCTTTTCCGTTAATTCACTTCTTATTTCTCTTTCAATCGAAGGAGATATCAATCTTTTATAGGCATCATTAATCGCATCAATAACAATATCTAAAACAAATGATTTATCATTTTTAATTATTTTAGTTTTTATATGATTAATTATTTCATCTTTATCAATGTCGATATTAACACTAATAACCTTTTCATTTTCTGCTCGATTGATAGCTAAAACACGATGCGGTTTAATTTCTTTTACTTTTTCTTGATAGTCATAATACATCTCATATGTTTTATTTTCATCATTAGCATCTTTCTTTATTTTAGTTATAATCACTCCATTACGATAAGTATAATTTCTAATCCATTTACGATAAGACGCATTATCACTTATCCACTCAGCAATAATATATTTAGCCCCTTGAATAGCATCTTCAACTGTTTTAACCTTATCATTTAAATATTTACTAGCAATCTCATTAATGCTACCTTTAATAGGAAATGACATAATTATTTTAGCTAAAGGTTCTAATCCATTATTAATTGCATCAGTTGCTTTAGTTTTTTTCTTTTCTTTATATGGACGATATAAATCTTCTACTTCCACTAATTTACTAGCATTTAAAATTTGATTTTTTAATTCTTCAGTTAATAACCCTTTTTCATCAATTAGTCTAATAACATCTTCTTTTCTTTTTAATAAATTAACTTGGTACTCATATAATTCATTAATTTTTCTAATTTGTTCTTCATCTAAAGCTCCAGTTGCTTCTTTACGATATCTTGCAATAAAAGGAATAGTATTTCCTTCACTTAATAGTTTTAAAACAGCCTCAACTTGATGAGGTTTTATATTTAATTCAATACTTGTTTGTTTAATTATATCTTGATTCATTTTACTCACCTTAAAAATTATTATAACATATTTTAAAACAAAAAAGCCAAACTTTTTAATTTGACTTTAATATATTTATTACTATTTCCTAAATTCAGCAATATCAACAGTTTTATTAGTAATAAAATTGGTATAAGTTTCATTTGAATTTGTTTCTAAAGTGTTTATATCATTTAATTTGAACACACCATAACCACTTGGTGTGATAAACCAGATATTTTCGTTATCATTCTTTTTTAAAGTTAAAATATAAATATTATCTTTTTCTAATTCAATAGTTTCAAATGCCATATATTTATTTTTAGCATCTTCAATAGAAATATCATCTAAACCCATTTTTTCTATTTTTTCACTTGGATAATAATCTATCATTTGTTCGATAGTTACATCTCCACCTTCTTTATAAACAGTCGTAATATCCATATCACTATTATCACCATATAATACTTCTAAAACTTCTACTTCAACTGATGATAAAGGAGAAGCCGATACTCCGCTTGAAAATTCAAATGTTCCATCACCCGTATCTAAAACTTTTACCTTTAAAATCTTAGTAGCATTATCAATCACTTTAGTATAATCAGAAACATCATAAACCCAAGAATATTCAAATTCTTGATAACCATAATAATCTCTTTTTTCTACTTGCTGTTCTAATTCTGAATCATAAACTTCTTCACTTTTAAGAGTTTCATTTTCACATCCAATTAAAAGCATAGATAATAATGTAATTATTAATATTTTTTTCATAAAATTCTCCTTTCTAATTATATTTATCATTTAAAACTTGGTTTGCATCTGAAGTCATAACCATCGTATTTCTATTATCAAATCCATACATAATAGAACCTTTATTTGACTGATTATATAAATCATTCAATCCAAAAACATGTAGCATTTCATGTAAAACTGTTGCAGAGCGATGATTGCTAGTCATATCGTCCATATAATAATCATTAAGAGTTATTTCTCCATAAACCCAATCATACAAATTTAACTGATAAATAGGCATTTGATAATATTCATCATTTGTATTTTTTCTAAAAAAAGATGTTTTAGCACTATAATCGACATTGGATAAATTTTCTTGATAAAAATCCATTTTTGATTGTTGATAATTTGTTGTTTGCCAAAGTACTATAGGATTTGTCATTCCTGTTGGATACATTAACTTTTGAGCACCAGCTGGTATTGCAACAGTATATTCACATCCATCGTGTATCATATATGCAAAATTTCTATTTGCTGGTGTAGTGATTTTGTTATCAAAATCTATTTTTTCTCCATTTACATATAAAGCTTCTACTTTTTCATTGCAAAAAAGCAATAGTATCATTAAACTTATAATAATAACTTTCTTCATAAAATTCTCCTCTCATATAAACAAATTTATGTGAAAATTTATAAATTTAAATAAATATCACCTCCATTCGTTATTAAAAAGATGTGAGTAATTAAACAGTGTAACTATTATAATGAAAATACATAATGCAAAATCTATTATTATGTTATCACATATTATTTTATGTGTCAATTAATTTTTTACAAGTTTTGTTTCACATCATTGACAATTATACATTTTTCTGAATTTTCAATTAACAAATTCTATTTAAAATTTCAACCCATTATTATCATATGATTTTTTTTCAAATGTAGTTATTATGTTAAAAAACTTTTATTTACAATAAAAAATACTTAATTAATTTTTTAAAATAATACTACTTTTTATCATTTATCTTAAATAATTTGCTTACCAAATTTAAAAACTTTCTTCTGATAACTAAAAAATTCTCAAGAATTAACTTAAGAATCTTCTTTTACATAATCACAACTACTGCATTTTATTTTTTTACCTTTAATCGTTAACAAACTACCACAATTTGGACACTTTTCGGCTATCGGCATATCCCAATAAGCAGTTTTACATTTAGGATAGTTGTTACAACCATAAAATATTTTACCCTTTTTACTTCTTTTTTCAACTATTTTTCCGTCACAATTAGGGCAATCAATAATTTCTTTAACCTCTTTTTCCTCTTGTTTTATATATTTACAAGCTGGATAATTACTACATGCTGTAAACTCGCCATATTTACCATTTCTAATTACTAATGGACTACCACAATTTGGACAATCCTCTCCTGTTTTAACAGCTTCTTTTTTAGGTAATTTATCAAAAGCTTCTTTTAAAGCTGGTTCGAAGTCATTATAAAAGTTTCTTAATGTTTCAACCCAATTTTCTTTACCTTCAGCTATCTTGTCTAAATCATTTTCCATATTAGCTGTATACTCAACATTGATTAAATGACTAAAACATTCTTGTAATTTATCAGTTATTTCAATACCTATTTTAGTAGGAATAAATTTCTTGTCGACAACGTCGACATATTTTCTTAATTTTAATGTTTCCATAGTTGTCGCATAAGTACTAGGTCTTCCAATGCCTAATTTTTCCATTTCCTCAATTAATTTAGCTTCCGTATAACGAGCAGGAGGTTTCGTGAAATGTTGTTCTTTGGTTATATCGTTAGCAACTATCACATTAGAATTGTAAGTATCAAAAGGCGGTAAAATATTTTCTTTCGTATCTTCGTAATCACTATACACTTTTAAATAACCATCAAAAACAATAACTTGACCTGTTGCTTTGAATTGATAATTATTATTATCTAAAACAACAGTTGTATTAGTAGTTTCCGCATCTTTCATTAAACTAGCTAAAGCACGGTAATAAATCATTTTATATAATTTATATTCATCATTACTTAAATATGGTTTCACACTTTCTGGTGTACGATTGATACTAGTTGGTCTAATTGCCTCATGAGCATCTTGAACATTTTCAGTTTTCTTATTAGTCTTAACATAACCAATATATTCCTCACCATATTTATCTTTAATAAATCCATAAGTTGATTTAATAAATTCATCTGATAAACGAACGGAATCAGTACGCATATAACTAATTAATCCGACTGTTTCATCCTTAAGTTCGATTCCTTCATATAATTTTTGCGCTAAAGACATTGTTTTCTTCGCATTAAATCCTAACTTACTAGAAGCTAGTCTTTGTAAAGTACTAGTTATAAAAGGTGGATTAGATTTTTTATTTTTATTTTTCTTATCGACACTAGCAATCTTAAATGACTTACTTAATTTAGCTAATATTTCGTTAGCTCCAGCTTCATTTTTAATAGTAATTTCTTTGTTGTTATAATTAAATAATTCTGCTTCAAAATCTTTAAAAACACCTGTTATTGTCCAATATTCTTCAGGAACAAACTTTTCAATTTCTCTTTCTTTATCGACAATTAATTTTAAAGCGACACTTTGAACTCTACCAGCTGAAGTACCATCAGTCTTAGCTTGCATTAATTTACTTAATCTAAAACCAATTATTCTGTCTAATATTCTTCTTGTTTCTTGGCTATTAACTAAATTTTGATCAATTTTACGAGCATGATCAAATGAATTTAAAATCGCATTTTTAGTTATTTCATTAAAAACAATTCGCTCATAATTATTATCTTTTAAACCTAAAGTATCAAATAGATGCCAAGAAATAGCTTCTCCTTCCCTATCGGGATCGGTAGCAAGATAGACAAAGTCAGCTTTTTTAACTTCTTTTTTTAAATCATTAATTAATTTTGATTTACCTTTAATTGTAACATAATCAGGTTTGAAATCATTTTCTAAATCAACACCCAATCCATATTTACCTTTCGTCGATAAATCTCTTATATGACCTTTACTAGATAAAACTTCATAGTCTTTACCTAAATATTTTTCTATTGTTTTACTTTTACTTGGGGACTCAACAATGACTAATTTCAAAATAATCACTCCTCGTATATAGTTTATACACTAATATTTTTCTCTTGTCAATATTATTCTAAAATATTTCAATTTAAAACAAAAAGACTTATTTTTGAATTTTTTTAAGTCTTCTAATTACTTTTTTCTCAATCCGCGAAATATAAGATTGCGATATACCTAATATTTCAGCGACATCTTTTTGCGTCATTTCTTCATGATTAAACAAACCATATCTTAATATCATTATTTGTTTATCCCTTTTATTTAAATTATTTATCTCTTGATATAACAATTTACGGTTAGTTTCTTCTTCTAATCCTTTAGTAACAATATCAGCTTCAGTCCCTAATATATCTTCTAGATGTAATTCATTACCTTCAGCATCATAACTTAAACTATCTTCAAAACTAACTTCGCCTTTTCTTTTTTTATTTTTTCTTAAAAACATTAATATTTCGTTATCGATACAACGTGATGCGTAAGTAGCTAATTTAATATTTTTATCTAATTTATAAGTATTAACGCCTTTTATTAAGCCAATAGTTCCAATACTTACTAAATCTTCTAAATCAATTTTAGTATTTTCATATTTTTTAGCTAAAAAGACAACTAATCTTAAATTATGTTCTATTAGTTTGGCTCTAGCAAACTCATCTCCTTCCATTGATTTAGTCACATATAAAATTTCTTCTTCTTTTGATAAAGGTGGTGGTAGTTTATCAGCACTACCAACATAAAATATCTCTTGTGTGAATATTTTAATAATTAAATTTTTTAGTTTTGTTAACACTTTATCCCTCCAATAATTTTTTATTCAATAAACAATCAACGCCATCAATTTTAATCTTCTCGTTTAATAATCCAACGATAATATTTTTTTTAACCAAATTATTTATTTCAATTTTATCAGCTTTAAAACATTTAATCATTCCCTGATTATTAACCCCTTTATAAGGAATATAAAAAAATTTATCGACTTTTATTTTTTTATTAACTAAAATAACTGGTTTTTTCGTAAAAGGAACAACTAAATTATTACCTGTATCTAAAAAAGCATTTAATAAATATTTTTTATTATCATAATAAATTGTTACTTTATAATAGTTACTATAATTATTTTTTAACCATAATCCCTGCTTAACATAAATATATATAATAATTGGACAAAATATGATTAAAAAGATAACATTTACTGATAAACCATTATTTACAAAAACAAGTCCATATTGTTGATAGGAAAACTCGACATTTAAAAAATATAAAAATCCACCTAAAATAATACTAGCGGTATATAAATATAACATATTTTTAAATGTATATTTAATACTTTTATAACCAAAGCTTACTAAAATCATTAAAATACTAATCATAAATTTATAAATAAATAAAGTTAAAGAATTAAGGTCAATAAATAAAAATAATATACTAACTCCCCCAATAAAAGATCCACCTAATATTTTATAAATACTAACATTTCTTCTTAATAAAATTGAAACCGATAAAAGTAAAATAAAGTCAAAAAAGAAATTAAGAATCATTAACAAATCTAAATATATTTTTATTATCCATCACCTCGAATAAAATTATAAAAAAAAAATCACTAAAATTTTGTCGTTTTAGTGATTTAATTTAAATTTTTCTTCTTTCTTCTCGATATGGAATCTTTGAACAACCGCTAATGAACACATTAAACTAATTGCATAAGTTCCACCATAAGACAAGAATGGTAAAGGTACACCAGTTAATGGAATAATTCCAAATAAGCCACCTAAATTAATAAAAATATGCATAAATATATAAGTAGCTATCCCAAGGCAAATAAATCTACCACGAATAGTATTTGAATTAGTAGATATTTTTAAAATTCTAAAAATAACAAAAATATATGCCATAAAGATAAAACTACATTTAATAACGCCATACTCTTCACCAATTATAGCAAAAATACTATCGGTATGAGGTTCTGGTATATAAGAGTACTTTTGTTTACTGTTACCAATTCCTAAACCAAATAATCCTCCATCATTTAAAGCAATAAAACCATTACAAACTTGATAACCAGTTGTTTCATACTTAGAACATGGATTAAAAAAATCAAAGCGTGATAGTTGAGCATCACTTAATAAATAACCTTGTTTTAAAACGATGACTGCTGCTCCTAAAATTCCAACAGCTAAAACTAATCCTACGGTTCTTAACTTATCTATTCTTCTAATTGGACTAGCTAAAAACATAACACCAAAAATCGATAACATAATTAAAGCACTACCTAAATCTTTTTGCATAAAAGTTAAAACAGGAATTAAAATAAATATAATTAATAATATACCTATTTTACTATATCGTTTAGGGTTATCTGATCTAAATATTCGATAATATTGTTCAAAAATAACGGCTATTAAAATAATTGTTACTGGTTTAGCCAATTCACTCGGCTGAATCGTACCAATTCCTGGTATTGGTAACCAGTTAATAGCTCCGTTTACTTCTGTTCCAAAAGGAAATAAAAGTAAAACTAAAATTAAGACTATTATATAAGCAAAAATAATTAAATTTTTATAATATTTTGTTTTCAAATTAACGATAACATAAGATAAAACCAAACCGATTATTAACATTTGTAATTGTTTAAAAAAATAATAATAAGTTGAAACTTCATATCGTACTACTGCTTCTCTACTTGAAGCAGTAACTATATTAAGTAACCCAAATAAGAAAAATAAAATTGTAACAACTAATAACGGTCGGTCCATTTTAGATATTAAATCTCGTAAATTTGAAAACAGCTTTTTCATATCTTTCACCTTAATTAATAATATCACATTTTTAATATTTTGAAAATACCAACTTTAAAAAATAGGTTTTTTAAATGAACAAAAAACTCAAAAACAAATAAAATATATTAGCAAGAAGGAGGTAATAATATGTATTATTACGGAGGATATAGCGGTTATGGCTGTGGGCAACCATACGGTGGCTACGGCTATGGCTATGGCAATGGTGCTGGATATGGCGCTGCTATTTTATTAGTATTATTTATTTTACTAGTAATAATTATCGGAGCTCGTGCATTTGAAAACAACAATTCTTGTCAATGTCAATCTCCATCGCCATGTAATAGATAGGAAGAAATTTCTTCCTTTTTATTTTGCTTTTTTAAGAAAATGTGATAAAATACTAGTGTTTAGTGAAAGGAAGTGAGTTTTTTGTTTGAAAAATTAAATATTCTCGATGAAAAAGATAAAAGATTAAGAAAAATTAGTAAAGATGCGACTTTTCCTCTAACTAAAGAAGATAAAAAATTAATTAAACAAGCAATCGATGAATTAACATACAGTCAAATTGAAGAACTAGCCGAAAAATATAATTTAAGACCTGGAATGGGACTAGCTTTCCCTCAGCTTGGTTTAAATAAAAGAATTATTATCATTGTTCACGAAGTTGAAGATGGAGTTTTCGACGAATATGTTTTCGTCAATCCAAAAATAGTTTCTTATTCTGAAGAAATGATTGCCGCTGAAGTTGGTGAAGGGTGCCTATCAGTTAATAGAGATGTCGAAGGACATGTTCCAAGGCATGCTAGAGTAACCGTTGAAGGTTATGATATAGATGGCAATAAAATAAGAGTAAGAGCAAGAGAAGAATTATCAATTGCTTTTCAACATGAAATTGATCATTTAAACGGAATACTATTTTATGATCATATAAATCCTAAAAAACCATTCTTCAATGAAAATGAAATTAGATTAATATAAAAAAGTTCAATATCAATTTGAACTTTTTTTAGTACAGCTTTTAATAAAACCGTCAAATAAAGGATGTGGTCTTGTTGGACGTGATTTAAATTCCGGATGAAACTGACAAGCGATAAAAAACGGATGATTTTCATTTTCAATAATTTCAACTAAGTTAGCTTTTTCATTAATTCCCGAAAAGACAAGTCCTTTTTTCTCTAAAATACTCTTATAGGTATTATTAAATTCATAACGATGACGATGTCTTTCTTTAATATTCTCCTCATTATATAATTTATAAGCTAATGTTCCCTTTTTTATTTTACAATCATAATTACCAAGTCTTAAAGTACCACCCATATTAATTACTTGTTTTTGATCACTCATTAAATCAATAATTGGATCATTAGTTAATTCATCAAATTCAGTTGAATTAGCCGATGTAATACCGCAAACATTTCTCGCAAATTCAATACAAGCTAATTGCATACCTAAACATAATCCTAAAAATGGAATATTGTTTTCCCGAGCATAAGTGATAGCTTTAATTTTCCCTTCGATTCCCCTACTTCCAAAACCACCTGGAACAACTATTCCTTTACTGTTTTTGAACACTTCATTCAAGTCAAGATTTTCTTTTTCTAACTTTTCCGAATCGACCCAATTAATATTTATTTTAGTGTTATACTTATATCCTGCATGTTTTAAACTTTCAACTACCGAAATATAAGCATCGTGTAATTCGATATATTTACCGACTAAAGCAACTTCTATCTCATCTTTTAAATTATCAACTTTATTAACTAAATCTTCCCAATATCCAATATTAGATTTCTTTTTCTCTAAATTAAATTGCTTTAAAATAACTTCATCTAATTTTTGGTAATAAAAATTTAAAGGTATTTGATAGATATTTTTAACGTCAACCGCATCGATTATATTAGATGTTTCAATACTACAATATAAAGATAACTTTCTTTTTATGTCATCATCTAATTTATAAGGACAACGACAAACTAAAACATCTGGTTGAATACCTAATCCTCTTAATTCAATAACTGAGTGTTGCGTTGGTTTAGTTTTTAATTCTCCTGAACCATAAATATAAGGTATTAAAGTCGTATGAACAAATAAAGTTTTTTCTTTACCTAAATCATTTCTTAATTGTCTTAATGATTCTAAATAAACTTGTGATTCAATATCGCCAATTGTTCCACCAATTTCCGTTATAACAAAGTCAGCATGACTAGTTGAGCTAGCTTCGAAAACTTTGTTTTTTATTTCATTAGTTATATGCGGAACAAATTGAACAGTAGCTCCTAAATAATCCCCTCTTCGTTCTTTTTCGATTACTGATGAAAATATCTTCCCAGTTGTACAATTAGAAGAATAATTTAATTCTTCATCGATAAATCTTTCATAATGACCTAAGTCTAAATCAGTTTCAGCGCCATCAGCCGTAACATATACTTCTCCGTGCTGATAAGGCGACATAGTTCCCGGATCGACATTGATATAAGGATCAAATTTTTGCATAAAAACTTTGTATCCTCTTGCTTTCAATAATAAAGCAATACTTGAAGCTGTAATCCCTTTACCCAATCCTGATACAACTCCACCAGTAACAAAAATAAATCTTGACATAAAAAAACCTCCAAACTGCGAGAGTCTAGCGGCTCTTTTTAATTATAGCACACTTATAATTTAGATACAAGGTGTTTAACTTATTTTTTGGTTATATTGATTTTCTGCTTGATTCTTTGTACTAGTCATGTCACTAATAATACCATCAGCCAAAGCAATACTTTTATCTAAATAAGTTTTTTTAACTGGAAGCATTCCCCATCTATGGTGGGAATTTACATAATTAATATAGTCGACTGTCTGAACTAAATTTAATGATTTATCTAACGAACAATATTTGCTTAATTCGCCAATTAATCCTTGTAAATCTGCCTTAAAATACAATTGTTCCATCTTTTCTCGACCTATTATATTTTCTATTTGTCTTGCTATTCTCATTTCATTTTTATATGATTTAGGTTTTAAACCAAAATAATGTTCAACTAATAAATTGGTATATCCTTCATTGATTCCAGTTCCTATCAAATTATTTTCACCACCATATTGTGAAAATCCGCAATAAACAACTCCATACCTTTTAAATGCAGTTGCCATATGAAATAATTCGTGGAAAAATGTTATTTTGCTATTTTCGGATAATTTAATTTCATTCGTTCCGGTAAGATAAACCCCATTCCATCCTTTCAAAAATTTCGTAATAAAATCAATATCTCTATTAACTTTTAACGAACGTAAATTATCATACATAAAGAATAAATTAAGATTATTATTTTTTTCTTCGATTGTCGTCACAAATTCTTTAATTGTATCTGACAATTGGTTTTCAACAATACTTTTTTTAGTTTCTTCATCAAACAAAAGTGATTCGGGTGGTACATCTTCAAATTGGGGGACAGATTCTTGTTCAACCTTTTCTACATTATTTTCAATTTTTACCATTGGTCGAGCAGTAACTATTTTAGCTGTTTTTAAATTATGATTATATTTTTTACTTAAAACATATCCTTCAGCAATACCACCAATAGCCCCACTTGATAAAAATGTAATAATAAATGGTTTTATATAAGTTAATATAAATGGAACTAAGCTCCTACAAAGCTCGTCTACCCAAGTCATCATAAAAATACGTCCCTTTATAAAACAAGTTAATTAATTTCTTCTAGTTTAACACTAACCAATTTACTAACTCCAGATTCCTGCATTGTAATTCCATATAATGTGTCGACATATTCCATCGTTTTTTTCTTATGAGTAATAATAATAAATTGTGTTTTGTCTTTTAAAGAACGAACATATTTACCAAATGAATCAACATTGACATCATCTAAAGCAGCCTCTACTTCGTCTAAAACACAAAATGGAACTGGTTTCGATTTTAAGATAGCAAATAATAAACTAATAGCAGTAAATGTTTTTTCGCCACCAGAAAGTAAAGAAATAGTCGTTAATTTTTTACCTGGAGGACTAGCTACTATTTCAATTCCTGTTTCCAATACATTATCGGGATTAGTCAACTTTAAATCAGCAGTTCCTCCTTTAAACAATTCTTTAAATGTAATAGCAAAATTTTCTTTAATAATCTTAAAGGTATTAGTAAATTCTTTTTCCATAACTTTATCCATTTCATCAATTATTTCTAATAAAGTATTTTCAGCATTAGTTAAATCGTCTCTTTGCGCAAGTAAAAATTCATATCTTTTATTAACCTCATCAAATTCTTCAATAGCCCCCAAATTGACAACTCCCAGTTCTTTAATTTGTCTTTTTAGATTATTAACTTGTGTTCTTGCTAAAGAAGCATCGATTTCTAACTTGTATTTAGCAATAGCAGAATCATAAGTTAAAGAATAAGTTTCGGATAAAGTATTTAATAAATTATCTAATTTAACATCCAATCTATTAACAGTTATTTCTAATTGATTTAAAATTTCTTTTTTCTCGTTAAATAAACTGTTTTCTTTTTTGATCATCAATTCATAATCAGATAACTCACTAGTCAAATCATCTTTTTTCTTATTTAAACTGTTTAAATATAATTCAACCTTTTCTTTTTTCTCTAATGTCTCGTAATATTCCTTTAAAACAGCTTGTTCTTCGTTAGCTAATTGATTAGTTAAAATATTATTATTACCAGTTATTTCATAAGTAACTGTTTTTAATTCTTCTTGTTTTTTAATACTTTCTTTTTTATGATTATCTAATAAAACATCATTATCAATTTTTTCTTTATTAATTAAGTAAATTTTATCTTCATAAGCGCGATATTGATTATCGATTTCATTGATTTTTTCTTCGATACTTTTAATATTTTCAACTACTAAATTAGCTTCTTTAATTAATTTTTCTAATTCGTATTTTTCTAAAATAACATTTCTTGTTTTAGCAACAGCTCCACCAGTTAATGAACCGCCAACATGTAATATTTCACCATCTAAAGTAACAATTCGATAACGATAACTAATCGCTTTAGCAACAATATTCGCATTATCAATATTATCAGTTACAATAACATTACCTAGTTGGTTCAATATAATATCCTGATAAGTTCGATCATATTTTATTAAATCGCTAGCTATACCTAAATAGCCATTTAAACCTTTAACAATGTTTAAAGTTTCACTATCGATATATTTAGGTTTAATAACATTTAAAGGAAAAAAAGTAGCTCGTCCTAATTTATTTTCTTTCAAATAGTTAATTGCTTCTTTAGCCATATATTCATTATCGGTTACAATATTAACAGAACTCGCACCAAGTGCTGTTGAAATAGCTAAAGAATATTTTTCATCAGTATCAAATAAATTACCAATAATATTATGAATTCCTCTTAATTTAGGATTTTCCAATATTTTTTTAACAGCGATTGGTAAACTACTATTGTTATCGATACTGTATTTTAATGATTCGATTTTTAAATTTAAATTATTTTCTTTACGAATATTTTCTTGTAATTCATTTTCTAAAGATAGCTTATTATTTTTTATTTCATTTAATCTTTGGCTTTCTTTAGTTAACTTTTGAGAAATAGTAACGCCATTTAATTCGATATTTTTAATTTCATTATCTAATTTAGTAATTTCTAAATTTAAATTATACTCTTTTTCTTTCAATAAAATTAAATTTTCATGAATTTTACTATCAGCGACATTATATTTTTGACGTTCTAAAATAATCGCTTTACGACTATTTATCTTTTCAACATCACTAATTAATTTAATTAAATAATCTTGATATTTTTTTATTTCAACTTCTAAATCAGTAATATTTTTCTTATATTCAACTATTTTAGCTTCTCCGACACTATTATTAGTGCTTAATCGAGAAATTTCTAAATTTAAAGAATCAATTTTATTTTTATCCTGCTGATATTCAAAATTCAAATTAGTTATATCGTTAACTATTAAAGCTACTTCAACTGATTTTAAGTCTTCAGTCAAATTGTTATATTTTATAGCTTGTTCTTTTTGAATTCTTAAAGGTTCAACTCTATTTTCTAATTCGTTAATAATGTCGTTAACTCTAGCCATATTATTATGTGTTTTATCTAATTTTCTTAATGCTTCTTCTTTTCTTCTTTTATATTTCAAAACACCAGCAGCTTCTTCAAATATAACTCTTCTATCTTCCGGTTTGTTAGATAAAATTTCCTCTATTTTACCTTGAGAGATAATATTAAAACTTTCTTTGGCTATTCCACTATCTAATAAAATATTGGTAATATCTTTTAATCTTACTTTTTCATTATTGAGAAAATATTCGTTAGTCCCGTCGCGATAAACTCTTCTTTTAATAGCTATCTCATTAAATTCTAAAGGAAAATACTTATCAGTATTATCTAAAATCAAAGTAACAGAAGCCACATTAGAAGCATTTCTTGATTTGCTACCAGAAAAGATAACATCAGTCATATTACCATCACCACGTAATGATTTGACTGATTGCTCTCCTAAAACCCAACGAATCGCATCGACAACATTGCTTTTACCACTTCCGTTAGGTCCAACGATTCCCGTTATTTTATTATCCAATTCGATTAATGTCTTATCAGCAAACGATTTAAATCCATGTGCTTTAATTGCTTTTAAATACATAAGTCTTACTCCTATTCTGTGACAACAACCCTTCTTAATTTAGTACTAACATTTCCAGATGCATCAGTTGCTCGATATTCAACTGTATAGCTACCAGCTAAAGAATGAATATTATCAGTAACTGTCACTTCAACTGCTCCTCCACTATTATCTGTAACGGTAATATCTGATTTAAAATCATAACTATCAACTTGACTTAAACTTAAAGTTAAATCGCCAGGAAACTCGATAACTGGCCCAGTTGTATCTCTTACGATAATTGTTCTATAAGCAATATTACTATAACCATTAGCAGTAACAGTATAACTTCTCAAATAAGTCCCTATTTGCGTTAAATCTAAGTTAGGCGAAGTAACAACACTAACATCCGATAAAACATTATTACTAGCATCTTTAGCTGTAACTCCTAAATCATTATAATTTTCACTATTAACTTCGACATATTCTAGTACATTACCATTAATTCTAATACTAGGAATTAATTTATAATCTTCTTTATTATTTCCATTTTCACTTATTTCATATTCAATAATGCCATTATTGTTAGTAATTTTTAATATCATATCATTAGGAAACAATTCTTCGGTCATAGGATTAGTTATATCTAATTCCACAAGTCCAGCTTCTTTTAATTGACTCAAAGATAAAGTTATTGTCTCTCCTTCAGCTGGCGTTTGATTACTACTCATCCACGAAGCTAAAGATAATTCGATACTTTTAATTTGATCATTATATAAAGTTTCCTTTGAATCATGCATCGAATTACTAACTAAAGGTACGATAATCAACGCTATAGCACCTAATAAAATTATTACTCCTAATAATTCCGCTAATGTAAAACCTTTTTTCATATATTTCCTCCTAATTCATCAATACATCGCCAATAATTTCAACTAGTCGATCCTTAAAATCAACTAATCGATAATAATTATCTTTAAAAAAATTATTTTTAGCTGAACTTGTATCAATTTCGATAATTTTTTTATCAATTAAATTTATTTCAACATTATATCGTCCATATTTTAACTTTAATAAATCAACATCGATATTACCATAAAAATATAATTTACCTTTATTAATATAAATACTGTCCTTAACAAATGTATTAAGATAATTGCTTATCTCATCATAATTACAAATAATATAATCAATTTTTTTCTTTTTAAATACTTTCCTTATTTTTTTTATCTTAATTGTCTTATTAAAAAAACTTTTTTTAAACTTGCCTTTAGTGTAGGAATTTAATAAATTACATTCTGTAATATTATCATTTTTTTCAATTAAAGCAGTTAAATCTTCGCTTAAACCTATTCCTAAAACATTACCATTTAATTTTTTAATAACTGTTTTTAGTTTATTCATAATTAACTCCTTTTAAAATATCATTGATAATATAATTCGTGCATATCAATCCCGCCGTAGCTGGAACATGAGCAACCGAGCCTAATTTTGAGCTTTTTACTGGTATTTCCTCACTATAGACAACGGGAATCTTTCCTTTAATATTTTCTTTTTTGATTAACAATCTTAATTTTTTAGCCAAAGGATCATAAGCCGTTTTATCAAGATAACTAAATTTAACTTTAGTAGCATCTATGCGATTAGCCATTCCTAAAGAGGAAATAAATTTAATTTTATTTTGTAGACAATATTTAATTAATTCTTTTTTTGTTTCTATGGTATCACAAGCATCGATAACATAATCAATCTTTTCTTTAAATAAATCAGTTAAATTATCTTTAGTAATAAATTCAGTTACTTTAATTACTTGACAGTTAGGATTTATTTTCTTTATTCGTTCTTCCCAAACATCAGTTTTGTATTTACCAATATTATCGATATTGCTCATCAATTGTCTATTTAAATTAGTGATATCAATTGTATCATTATCGACAATTATTAGTTTATTAAAGCACGTTCTAACTAAAGTTTCTATAGCATAGCTTCCTACTCCTCCTAGACCAACTATTAAAACCGTCTTATTTTTAATTATTTCTAATTTATTGCCAAAAAGCCAAATAAGTCTTTCTTCCATATCCTAACACCATTATAATTATATCGGAAAACACTTGAAAAGTAAAGATATAAGGTAATTTAGTAGTGGAAAATATAATCATATTAAAAATACTATCATAATATAAACTAATGTATTAGAAAGGTTGATCAAATGAATTTAAATATATTAACCGATATTTTAGCAACTTCATCTTTAGCTAGTTTGATTGCAACGCAAGCTATTCAATATATTAAAGATAATTTTAAAATCAATAATTGTTTAATTTTTATCGTTCTAGAATTTATTATCGGAACACTTTTTTCTTTATCGTTTACCAATCTAGGATTAGTTAATTCTTTATGGTGCGGTTTCATAGTAATTATTGGCGCGGAAGCTTTATATAAAATATTTAAAGGAAAGTTAGGTCTAAAGTCTAGCAATAATTAATATTTTTATGTATAATTATCTAAAGGAGGAAGTTCATGAAAGAAAATGTTGTTAAAGTAATTGTGGGAGTTATTTGTTTTATTGTATGTTTTGGTATTGGCTCATCGATTGGGGCTAACCTATTTGGTAATAAAATTGAAGAAAAAACTTATTCTAATAGTGGATTTACAATAACTATGGAAGATGGTTTTTATGAAAAAGATTATATTGGAGCAACTTTTTATTATGAAAGTCAAAATGCAGGTATTTCTGTTGTTAAAGAAACCTATGAAGACTTAAGTTCTTTAGAAATTGATGAAAATGTTTCATTAGAAGAGTACGCAGAATTAGTTTCATATGTCAACGAAACAGACAATGAATATCAAAAATTAAATGATCAAATATTATATTACACTTATAATAATACAGCAAGTGGCAAAAATTATTCTTATATGACAGCTGTTACCAAAGGAAATACTGCTTTTTGGATAATTAATTTATTTTGTGAAGAAGATAATAAGGACACATATTTCCCAAAATTCGAAAAATGGTTAGCAACAATTGAAGTAGAATAAAAGCTTACTCAAATGAATAAGCTTTTTTAATTTTTAATAGTTGCTCTTTTTTTACATTCTTGATAAACATAATTAGTCGTATAACAATCACCGATTGCTCGATGTGACACTTGTTTAATATTAAAATATTTTTTTAATGTTTCCAATTTATAATTATACATTTGTGGTAAATAAATACGAGCTAAAGCCAATGTATCAATATTTTTATTATTTAATTTATTTAAATTTAAATCATTAATATTTTTATTGATGAATCCTAAATCAAATTCATTATTATGAGCAATTAAAGGTAAATCTTCAATAAAATCGATAAATTTAGGTAAAATATTGTCAATAGTATCTTGATTAATTAAATCTTCATCTTTAATTCCAGTAATTGTTGTTATAATTTCTGGTAATTTTATTTTAGGATTAATTAAGTAGTTAAATTCATCAACTAAAACATTATTTTTATATTTTAAAGCTCCTATTTCAATTATATAATCATAATCTTTGTTTAATCCTGTTGTTTCAATATCAAAAACAACATAATCATCACACATCATACTAATTCCTTTCTATTGTATTTATGATAAATTCCTAATACAAAAACTATTATGATAATAAAAAATATCAATACATTTATTATAGGAATTCTATTATTTAATATAATTTCTCTTGAATCAGCTAAAGTATAAAGCGAAAAATATTTAAAAACTTCCGTATTTTCATTTAAATTAGATAATATCATAAAGAAATAACTTATAAAAACTAAACCAATTGCGATACCAAATGTTTTTTTAGTTTTATTAAAAAATGTACTAATAAACATACAAATAAAGAAAATTGGTAAAGCAATTAAAAATGGCGACAAACTAAGTAAAATAAATGATTTAATGTCAAAATCTTCGATTAAAGATAAACCGATAAAGTTAAATAAAAACAATAATATTATCATTAAACTTATATAAAATAAGCCACATAGTATTTTAGATGTGATAATTTCATTTCTTCTAATTGGCTTAGAAGCTAAATACTCAATTGTTTTATCACTCTCTTCTTTTAACAAAATATTACTTCCTAATGTAGCCGCATACACACCAATAATAAGTAAAATAAAGATTAATCCTTCCGTTTTGAACCATCCATAAGCACTTGATAAACTAGAAATATCCATATTAAACATCTTAATTATCTCTTCAGGAAACAAATTCATAAATTCTTCCATCATTGCAATATTTTCATTATCCATAATTGAAGGATATATAGCAAACACTAAAGCAAAAATGATAATTAAAATACTAGTCCATACAATAAAACTTTTTAAATTAACTTGCATTTCTCTTTTTAACATAAATTCACCTACTTATAATAATGAATAAACATATCCTCAATTGATAGCTCTTCAATTAGAAGTTTTTCTAAATTATAACATTCTAATAATTTAATTAATTTATTAATATCATCATTATATAAAATTTTAATTTCTTCTTCATTTTCTTCTAAGATTTTTAATTTTAATTCTGTCTTTATATTAGCTATTTTTCTACTTTTAATGGTTACAATAACTAAATTATTATTTTTCATTTCCTTTAATGTTTCAACTTTTATTAAATTTCCATCTTTTATAATTCCAACACGGTCACATATTTTTTTAATTTCACTTAAGATATGAGTCGAATAAAAAATAGTATTACCTTTTTCTCTTTCTTCTTTTAATATGTTATAAAAAACATCCTGCATAATTGGATCTAAACCACTAGTCGGTTCATCTAAAATAATTAATTTAGGATCGTGAACCAAAGCCAAAACAATCCCCAATTTTTTTAAATTACCTAAAGATAATTGTTCGATTTTTTTTGACTCGTCAAGTTGAAATTTAGTTACTAATTCTTTTCTTTTAAAACTTGTATCCTTTTTATAAAACTGGGCATTATAATCTAAAATTTGCTTTACTGTCATATCATCATATAATGATATCTCACTAGGTAAATACCCAATTATTTCTTTTAATTCAAGGTCATCTTTACTATTAATTTTACCATCAATATAAATATCGCCACTATTTTTATTAATTAAATTCATAATACATTTAATAGTAGTTGATTTACCTGCTCCATTAGGACCAATAAAGCCAAATATTTCGCCTTCATTTAACTCTAACGATAAATTTTCAATTCCTTTAATTTTACCATAATATTTAGTCAATTTATCTATCTTAAGCATAATATCCACCTTCTAAATTATAGCAAAAAAACTAGCTAAAAACTAGTCTTCTTATCGTTATTTTCAAAAACATTTTCTTGTTTTTCTATTTCTTCAGATAAAATAGCAAATTTTTCCTTAAAGCCCGGTAATTTAAGAGAATTATGTTTTGGCGCTAATTTTGCTTTAGCCAATAAAATGAATTTTTTAATATAATCAGGTGTTAAAAAACCATGGCAAAACTTTTCCAAATTTTCAAAAGCAAATTCGTTTGCTTCTTTTTCCAAAAGGAAAAATTCATGATACTTTAAATAAAAATCACAATAATATTGCGTAATAGCGATTTCTTTTTGTAGAATTCTAGAATAATCATCATCGTTGTTGACTACATATGAAAACTGTTGAGCATGCCTAAATTCGTGTAATATAGCAAAAGTTTGATAGCAAAACATTTCAAAGTAATCGCTTTCACTTATTTTTTCTAATTCAAGCATCTTATTATAAAAACTACCATCTATTTGTAAAACCGAATCTTGCTTCATATCGCTACTCATTTGAGCAAAAGCGGATATACTAGATGTAAATCTAATATCACAATTTTGATTGGTAAATTTTGAAGCTAATTCAATATTATACATTAATAAAATTAGTAATTCTTCGGCAATTAAGAAAGGTTTTTTTAATATATAATTTTCTGATATAAGTTTAACTAAATCTTTATTTACTTCTTCATTAGTTAATATCTTATTGGCAGTTAAAAAGATTAAAAATAATAATTCATCTGATGTTATAGTGTTTGTTTCAACTTTTTTTGATAGTTCATTTTCCAACGACAAAAAAGCATTTATAAAATTTTTTCTGCTGTCATTAGGATTTTTTTTAATTAGTTTAATCAAATAAAGGAAATCCTTTTTATTTTGTTTTGATAAATTAGCAAAAAAGGATAAAAAACCATTTTCTTCAAGTAATTTCTGAAGACGAGTTAGACTAAAATTTTTTTCTAGCATGCTTAAGACAATTTCATCAAAGTCATCATAAACCATCACTATCACCAACCTTTATTATATATAAATTACATTTTTTCAATCGTTTTAATTCCTAAAATACTTAAACCATTAGTTAAAACTATCTTTATTGCTTCTAATAATAACAATTTTGAATTTTTAATTTGTACATCAGTTATATTACTAATATTAACTTTCTCATAATATGATGAGAATTTTTGAGTTAAATTAAAGATATATTTTGTTAGTAGTACTGGTTCACTAGTTACTAATAAATCATTAACTAAACTAGGAAATTCAATTAAATCTTTAACTATTTGATATTCTAATTCATCAGTTAATTTGATTTCCGTATTTTCATATTTATTGTTTCTTAAAATCGAATTAATTCTAACAATACTATATAAAATATAAATAGCTGATTCCCCAGTAAAACTAGTGGCATTATCAAAATTAAAATTAACTATTTTATTTCTTGATACATTAAGCATCGTATATTTGATACAAGCATTAGTTAATATTTTTAAAGTATCTTCGCTACACTCTAAATTTCTATTTTCAAATTCTTTTTTTATTTTTTCTCTTAAAGCTTTAATAAAATCAGTTACTAAAACCAAAGTACCATTAGATGTACTCATTTTATCGCCATCTAATAAAACATAAGAATAACTTATTAATTTAGGCGCTTTATATCCCAAAATATCTAAAGTTGCTGCTATTTGTTTCATATATACTTCTTGATCTTCACCTAAAACAATATAATTATTAGTACTATTTAAATCCATCTTATGCATCGTATAAGCAATATCCTTAATTGGATATAAAGATGTTTTATTTGATCTTGTTAAAACTAAAACAGGTTCTTTAGTTGGAATATCATAATCAGATAAATCAACATAATATCGACCATTTTCATCAAGCTTTAGTTTACCTTTTTCATCAATTTTATTTAAAATGTTCGTTAAATAATTATTATAAACATAGTCTGATTCATGAGTAAAAACATCAAAATTAATTTCTAATTCATTAAATATTTTCATTTGTCCTTCGACACACTTATCAGTAATACTTTTAAATTTATTGATCATTTCTTGATTACCAGACTCAACTAATTCTAGATAATCAAAAGCTTTTTGTTCTAACGCTTCATCAGTTTTTGCTTCATTACTTATCTTAACATAAACATCTAATATATCACTAAAACTATCTGTTTTTAATCCATACTTTTCAACACCGATAACAAGCAAAGCGATTTTTTTACCTAAATCATTAATAAAATAATGTCTTTCCACTTCATAACCGACAAATTTAAATAAGTTAGCTAAGAAATCACCAATTAAACTATTACGACATCTTCCCATATGTGGTTCCGCATTAGGGTTAATTGAGGTGTGTTCAATTAATAAAGCATCGTTATGTCCTTGGTTTAGTGAACCATAATTACTTTTTTTATCTAATATCTCTTTAATAATGTTACTTACTTTATCATAATTAAGGTAAAAATTAACATAAGGACCCATTGTTTTAACACTAGCAAAAATGCCATCTTCATCACTAATATTTTCTTTAATTTTATTAGCTATTTCTAAAGGATTTTTATTAACGTCATCTTTAAAACTAAAACAAGGAACACTATAGTCCCCCATTTCTTTTTTAGGAGGAATTTCAACAACGATGTTTTTATCACCTATTATTTCCTTAACTAGCTTAATAATATAATCTTTATACATAAAATCACCCTTTCTAAAATAAAAAGTCCCTATAACATAAGGACGAATTATCGCGGTACCACCTTATTTTATAGAAACCTATACACTTTAATCTTTATAGCAGATCTGCTTTAAAACTCCAAGACGCGTTCATAAAATATTATCATTATCTTCCACCAACCGATAACTCACTATAAATAATTAATTTTATTACTATTTCTCTTCCTCGTTTTCAATGTGTTTAATTTTAGCAGTTTTTAGCTTTCTTGTCAACTTTTACTTTTCTTTTTATTTTTAGTGTGGTAGAAAAGATAAACACCGACTACAAAAATAATTACTAATAACACTAGAACAATATTAGAATAAGTATCAAAAATATTTAATATTGATTGCCAATTTTCCCCGACTATTGATCCAATAACAATTAATACCGTATTCCAAATTAATGAACCGGTCGTAGTGTATAAGAAAAATTTACCTAATGGCATCTCACTCATGCCAGCAGGAATAGAAATTAAACTTCTAACAATCGGTATAAAACGGCAAAAGAAAACTGTTTTATTTCCTTTGGTATCAAACCATTCATCAGCTTTATCAATATCACTATTTTTAAGCCGTAATACCTTCCCTATTTTACCAGAAACTATTTTTTTTAATCTTTCTTTATTTAATATTTTACCAATATAATATAAAACTATTGCCCCTAATAATGAGCCTAATGTTGCGAAAATAATCATTAAAATAATATTAAGCTCACTATAAGTTGTCATGAAACCACCGAAAAGTAAAATTACTTCTGAAGGAATTGGTGGGAATATATTTTCAATGGCTATCAGTAAAAAAACACCGATATAACCAAATTGATTCATCATCGATAATATAAATTCTTCCATATTTTGCTCCTTTTTATTAAAATTATTATAACATATATTTTAAATTTTTTTAATTATTTTGCAAGGATTACCGACAGCAACAACATTACTAGGTAAATCTTTAGTAACAACACTACCTGCTCCAACAACAGTATTATCTCCTATTGTTACTCCACCTAAAATTATAGATCCGCCACCAATCCAAACATTATTACCAATTGTAATCGGTTTGCCATACTCTTTTTCCTCTAAACGATCTTGCGGATTAATTGGATGAGAAGCTGTATATATTCCAACATTAGGTCCAATTAAAGTATTATCTCCGATTTTTATTGGACAAACATCTAATAAAATACAGCCATAATTCATAATAACATTTTTACCAATTGTAATATTAAAACCATAGTCACAATAAAAAGGTGGTTTAATCCAAAAATTACCATTAGTATTTAGTAACTTTTTTAACAATCTATTTTGCATATCATATTCATGAATAACTTTACTATTATATTTATGCGTTATTCTATTTGCCCGGTCTCTTAAATAAATTAATTTTAAATCAGTTGCCTTGTAATACTCACCATTAATCATTTTTTCTAATTCTGTCATTATATCCCTCTTAATCATTTTACCAATTATATTTTAAAGAGACAATATTATTGATATCGATAATTATTATTTTACTAAATATTGTCATTATATTGATATAGTAGTTTTATCAATACATCATTCATCTCATATCATATCGCTATTATATAAGCTTTATTGATTAACGTTTGACATATTTCTTCATCATTAATTAAAGTAATCGAAAATGTTTTATATCCAATTCTATTTATGCTAGCTCCACAATGGTAAACTATGTTATTATCTAAAATAAAATAACGGTCATGAAATGTATTATCATATATAACTTTTAGATTATTATATTGTTTACTATATTTTATAATATCTTGTTTAGTTAATAAATTATTGGATTTTGTTATAATTATCACTTTTATCTTTAATCTTTTAATGATATCAAGTAAAGTATAATCAGCATAACTATCAATAATTATAATTTCTTTAGTAGCTTCGTTAAATATTTCTTGAATTTTAGAATAAGCATCATAAATTTAGCCATTAAAATAGATTTCATTTACTTTTCTTTTTTCTTCAAATTTAGCAAATGAGGATTCCAAAGCTTTAATTTTTTCATGATCTTCTAATACTAAAATATTTATATATTTTTGTTCGATTAAATTTGTTGATATATATTTTCGCACTGCGACAAAAGCATCCATTATTTTAATACTCACTTCTTCAGCCACTCTAGTCCTAAGAACAGTAGTAACATTGCTACTCCTTGCTCAGTAAATGCATATGGTAAGTATTTAATATTATGTCCTCTTTTGTTCAAGGTTTCAAGTTGAAACCTTGGAAGTTTTCTTGTTTCTTTCTCAGTCAATTGAAACATAAATCTTTCAGGAAATCTATTAATATGTCGTTTAACAGCTAAATTAATCGTCTTAGTTCCGTTAGCACATTCATAAAGTTTGGCCAAATCACTATCTAGCATCACTTGAACTCCTCTTATTTCATAAATTAGATTTTCAATATTGATATCATTTTTTACAACTACTTCATTCATATTTTGCATCACTTTCTTTTACAATTTTATAAGCTTTGCTAATTAATGTTTGGCGTATTTCTTCATCATTAATTAAAGTAATGGAAAATGTTTTATAACCAATTCTATTTATACTAGCTCCACAGTGGTAAACTATTTTATTATCTAAAATAAAATAACGGTCGTGAAAAGTATTATCATATATAACTTTTAGATTATTATATTGTTTACTATACTTTATAATATCTTGTTTTGTTAATAAATTATTGGGTTTTGTTATAATTATTACTTTTATCTTTAATCTTTTAATGATATCAAGTAAAGTATAATCAGCATAATTATCGATAATTGTAATTTCTTTAGTAGCTTCATTAAATATTTCTTGAATTTTAGAATAAGCATCATAAATTTGACCATTAAAATAGATTTCATTTACTTTTCTTTTTTCTTCAAACTTAGCAAATGAGGATTCCAAAGCTTTAATTTTTTCATGATCTTCTAATACTAAATTGTTTATATATTTTTGTTCGATTAAATTTGTTGATATATATTTTCGCATTGCGACAAAAGCATCCATTATTTTAATACTCACTTCTTCAGCCACTCTAGTCCTAAGAACAGTAGCTAACATTGCTACTCCTTGCTCAGTAAATGCATATGGTAAATATTTTGAATATTTTCCTTGCTCTAATTCTAAGGTTTCAGATTGAAACCTTAGAATTTTGTAATACTCGTCTTTTGATATTTGAAACATAAATCTTTCAGGAAATCTATTAATATGTCGCTTAACAGCTAAATTAATCGTCTTAGTTCCGTTAGCACATTCATAAAGTTTGGCCAAATCACTATCTAGCATCACTTGAACTCCTCTTATTTCGTAAATTAGATTTTCAATATTGATATCATTTTTTACAACTACTTCATTCATATTTCACCTTACTTTCTTTTATAAATTTAACAAAAAATATGATTAACTCCTACAAGCCAATCATATCATAACGAATATATGTTTGTCAACAAAAATATTAATTTTAAGTAAATTATCCTATCCTATTTTTTATAGTATCATCTTCTTCAACTCGTCCAATTAATAAAGAAGAATTGATGTTATGATTAGAATAGTTTTCGTTTACTTTATCTTCATCAAAATTAGCATAACAATATTTACACATATGTTTACAAGAATTATAACAACCAATATCAACTAATTCAACACAATTACATTTTTTATCTTTTCTTGCTTTCCAAGTTTTATATTTTTTACCAGTTAATTTATAAGCTAATTCATGAGACAAGCAATCACTTTTAATAAAACCATACTCGACTAGGTTTTTATCCTCAAAACAAGTTTGAACAGTCATATTGTTTTCTTTAGCACTTCTACTAAAATTAAGACCGATTTGTTGATAATCGCTTTCCGTTAATGAACGATATTTTAAAACACTTTTATTTTTTCGCACATTTTTATAATCATCTAAAAATGATACAATAATCGTTTTTACATAACCATTTAACAAACTACACATCTTATCAAAAGCTTTAATATGATACTCTAAAGTATATTTATCACTTATAAAAATTGGATCATAACGAACATATATATTGTCAATGCCAATTAAATTAGATAATTTTTTTATAGCTTCAATAATAAGACCTTTGGGAGGTACATTTGGTTCAATATCTTTATGATAAGAAGTTAGAGTAACATGGAAAAAGATTGGTTTATCAATTTTATTTATATCGTTTAAAATAGGAAGTGGATTTTTTGTACAAAAAAGAATCGCATCAACATCATTTATATTAATGCGACTTACTAACTTAGGATTAAATGGATTTCTAACATCAAAATATCCTTCTTTATAACACCTCATAAACCATTTAGAGTAAAATGCCACAATATCGGTTCTACCACTTACATTTAATATCATAATTAATCACTTCAATTCTTAAAATAAAACTTATTTATATCGTTTTCTTCAATTTGTAGTAATTTTATCTTCTTATCTATTCCTCCAGCATAACCAGTTAAATTTCCATCACTTCCAATAACACGATGACATGGGATAATAATTGAAATAGGATTATGGCCAATAGCTCCTCCTACTGCTTGAGCAGACATTCTTTCCTTATTTAAATTGTGCGCTACTTTTTTTGATATTTCCTTATACGTAATAATCTCGCCATATGGGATGTCACATAACACTTTCCACACTTCTTTTTGAAATTTAGTACCACTAGGATTCAGCTTTAGATTATTAATATTAACTTTTTCACCTTTAAAATATTTATCTAACCAATTTTTAACTTCTTTAAATATTTCTAAATTATCATTAGTAACTAATTGTTTATTTATTTTATAAAGATAATGTTTTTGACCTTCTATCCATAAACCTGTTAAACTTTCCCCATCACTAGCTAAGAGCAATTTACCAATAGGTGAACTATAATATGTTTTATAAATCATTTATTATCTTTCCATTCATGATATAAAATATCTTTTAACACTAACATAGCATCTAATTTATTATAATCATATTCCTCTTCTAAACTATCTAATAATTTTCTTATTTCTTCTTGATAATATTCAATATCCACTTTATTTTGATAGTTAGCTAAAACAGGATATTTTTTACTCCAAGCATTAGTCCAATTAACCTTTTCCATTTCTTTTTCATCAGTATTAATTATTATTTTTTCTACATTTTTCATATAATCACCTATGTATAATTTTATCACATTAATAATTTAAAGAATATATTTTATAAAGAGTCCTTTTAATTTAATGCCAAATTCTATTTTAATTAATTATTAGATAATTCCAAACGCATTATTAATTTGTCATGTTCAAAGCCAATTTTTTCATATAAATTAATTGCAATTTCATTATCACTAGACAAATTTAATTCACATAGATTCTTATTTCTTGAAAATTCTATAATAGTTTTTAATAAATCCTTTTGTAGTCCCATTCTTCTATAATTATCTAATGTATAAACATCACAGATATATCCTTGTCTACCGTTATCGTTACATTGTGGTAGATATTCAATTATTTGGATCCCACACGTAGCGGCTATTTTAGAATCAATTATATTTAAAAATATATATAAATCCTTATTTAAATGATTTTCCAAAAATTTTTTAGTCATATCATAAAAAGATAACTCATCAATATGTTCTTCTTTCCAATCCTCTTTTTGTTGCAAAATCCTTAATTTACAAATTATATCGATGTCATTATCAGTTGCTATTCTTATCATCCAACCACCTACTTTCAATTACATTATTTGATTATTTTATAAAATTAATCAAATTGAACTTGCCAACTTTCATCATTTACGGCTTTAAAGCACATTTCTATTTGTTCTTTATTTGTTTTAGCTTCTGCTAATAATGGTAATTCATCTAGTGAAAAATAATTTGTTTCGATTGTTTCAATATTTTTTTCAAACTTTCCGCCTATTACTTCACACAAAACAAATATCTTACATATACCATAAGCATATATTGGTTTATTATGTTTATTTCTATCTTGAATAGCAATTATTCTTTTGGGTACAGCATCCAAGCCCGTTTCTTCTTTTGCTTCTTTTACTGTATTTGAAGCGACTGATTCTAAAACATCAACCCAACCTCCTGGTAATGACCAAGTACCATTATTTTCCTTAACCAATAAAATTTTATCATCTTTAAATATAACCGCTCTCGTGTCTAATTTAGGTGTTTGATAACCTTTTTCAGAACAAAATAAATCCTTTACTTTTTCAAGTGATAAATCAGATTTCATACTTAACATTTCGGCTGATATATCGCGTAATCTTCCAAACCTTTCCTTATCATAGACATTATTAGTATAAGCTAACCCATTTTGCGCTAAACTTTGAATTTCAATTATCAATTCTAACCACTTTTCCACTAACAATCTCCTCTTTTCTATATAATTACTTTAAATTTCTATTCGCCTTAACTATCATATAAATAGACATAATTGAATTTATAATACATACTACAAATCCCATCGAACCGGTCATAACAGATTTAAAAGATGAATCATTATTGCCAAATTTCCAAACTTTAAAAAACCAAATACAAAAAATTATCAAGGTATCGGTTGATAGTAAATAACAAACATAACCAGTAGCGTATCTTCTGAATGATTACTAAATGCATATATCAGTAAAATAAAAACTAAATTAAATAGCTCCTATTACTTTATTTAGAATAAATATTTTATTGATTATCTTTTTCATAATCTAATTACATCTTTAATAATTATATCATAAAAAATGGAGATTAAATATCTCTACTTAATTATTCTTTATTACCTTTTAAGTAAGAATAAATATGATTCTAATTTATCTAAAATGTTATACAATGACGATCACATCGAATATCATATCGAGTTTTTTATGGTGGGAATTAATACTATTATTAAAAAATGGCTATATAATGGTTGTAAAGAAGATTCTGAAGAAATTAATCAAATCCTTATCGAAGAATATCAAAATAAAAATATCAACTATTGAGTGTTGATATTTTTTATTAAAATAATATTTAAGCATCTTTTGGTAACAACTTTTAAAACACTAAGACTGTTTTAAACATTTTATTTTTGATACTATTATTGGAGATACAAATGTAGTTATTACAACTAAAATCCATAAATTGCCATTTATAAAGTTATATGAATTTAATAATTCGTTGATTCCTTTACCTTCACTAATATACATCAATAAATCAAATAAATTTGTTAAAACAAACCAAATAATACCAAAAATAATGTAATCTTTTGATTTGCACTCTTTAATTTTTGGTATTAACAATAATGCCACTACAAATATACAAATACTTAAAATAATTCCACTTAATGGTAGAGCAATGCTACCTAATTTAACCAGTATATTTTCTCTTAATCCACCGTTTAAAATTGCTAGTGGTACAATTAAAAACCATATACCTATAGCTTGAATATATTTTTTCAAAAGAATCATCTCCTTTAACCATGATTTATCATTTACAAAAATTATCTATATTATCTCTATCATACTTTTGATTTTTAATAACTTTAAATGTTTCATTATCTTTATCAACATTACATCTAACTACATCATAAAATGGAGTATCATAATAGATAACATTAGCTCCTGAAACTTTTATCAATGAAAATCTTGGTGCTTGATGAATATTAATGACACCAATATAATCTATTGTCATTAATACCATTATAAATATTAAAAAATAGCTAAAATTACATATTAATCTTTTTGAATATGCTAACTGTTTGGTAAATCTACTAACACCAACTAAAGAAACTATCGCACCAAAAACAGAATAAATAGATCCCCAACTACTTTCACTAGGAAATATTGCGACAGCCGTAATTGAAATCAATACCCCAAAAATAATTAATATTAATCCAATAAGATTATTGCGATTTTTTATTTTTTTATTTGTATAGTTAATGGTATTGATGATATTTTCCTCTAATTTTTCTTGATATTCTTTTTCGTTTACTTTTTCGCCACTCATTAAATCATTTAAAGTAATATCAAGCTCATTACACAAAGGTTTAAACAATGATAAATCAGGCATATTCCTTCCATTTTCCCAATTTCCAATAGTTCGATCTGACACACCTAATTTTTCTGCCAACTCTTGCTGTGTGATATTTTTCTTTCTTCTACAACTAGCAATAAATTTTCCAATTTTTTCTTGATCCATAAATTTTGCTCCTTTCACATTAATATTTTATAATGTAAAAGCTATTTTTAACAGGAAATATATCGAGGGTATATAAAATTATAATATCTTATTTAATAGTTGCGAAAATAATCAATAAAATTCCCACTATTACAAAAATGCCACCCCATACTCTAAGAACAATTTTCATTTTAGGATTTTTTAATAATTTATCGGGAATTCTGGGATTTTTAAGTCCCATAAAAAATTGAGGAAATAAAACCATAAAAATTGCAACTATTGTAATTAAAATTCCTGTAATTAACATATAACACCTCCATTCAATAAATTACTATTTATTTAACAGATCACTAAATTGTAATTTATCTAACTCATTCTATAATGTCCTATTATATCATTTCTTGATTCTAAAATATCTTCCTCATAATATTTTTGTAATGGATTAGCATGATGAATAATAAAAGTAACACCGTCTTTATTTCTGTTATTTGATACTATTCCAATATGATTTTGAAATATTACTATATCTCCCCCTTGCCAATTTTCAATATCATAAGCATCAGTTGTAAGAGAAATAGCATTATTTTCAAAATATATTTTCAAATTTTGAACTCTTCTAAAATCTATATTTTTATCTATTGTATCAATATTGTAATTATTTCTATTATTTTTTATATCTTCATTTACTAATTCCATTAAATCATATCCAGCACCTTTTAATCCAAAAGCAACTACATCAGTACAAACACCGTATCCATCATCTGGATAACCGCTTGCATAATATTTACTTTTATATTTTGGATTTGTTGCTATATATTCACGAACATTATTCAATATATCCGTTTGATCATCAACACCATCATTATCTTTATCTATACTACTTGTATAAGTTTTTATATTAAAATATTCATTACTATACATCTTGTGTGGTATATAATTAAATTTATATAGTAAATAAATAATTATAAAGATTAAAATTAACAAACTAATAAGTGTAATTACTATTATTCTCTTTTTCATAACACTCTCTCTTTCAATTTACTATTTATTAAACAAATCACTAAATTGTAATTTATCGATTAAAACTGTTTTCATAAATATCCATAAAAGAAGATACAAATCTTGCTTGTTCTTTTTCTTCATCTGTACCAGTAGTAACCTGCCAACCATAGGTCTTATAATCTTTATAGGTAAAATTATTTAAAGGTAATAGATTAAATTCTTTTTGTATTAACTTTATTCCTTTAAAATAATCTTTTTTTAATCGTTTTAATGCTTTAACTGGATCTTTAAAGACTGCATCACCATATTTATTTGCACCTATGTCAAAATCAATATTTATTTTTCCAAACTTATTTACATCGATATTTCCTTTAATATTTCCGTCACCACTTATATATATTTGTGAATATCTTAAATCACTATCCATAATATAACCACACTTGACTAGCAATTCTTTTCCCAATATAACAAATGAAATAATAAGCAATACTGAAATAATGAGTATTAAAATCCTATACTTTTTGCTTTTGTCATTGGTAAATTTTAAAATCTCTAAAATGTTTTTTTCTGATTGATTCTTTACTTCTTGTTCTTTTAGATGTTCACCTGCAAATAACTCATTTAATGATATTCCTAAAGTATTACAAAGTTCCAGCATAATTGAAGCATCTGGAAGGTTTAAGCCTCTTTCCCATTTACTTACTGCATTTTTACTGACACCTAATTTTTCTGCAAGTTGCTCTTGTGTAATTTTCTTTGTTTTTCTTGATTTTGAAATGAATTTACCAATTTTTATTTGATCCATACTTTTCTCCTTTCAAATAAATCATATCATTTAAATTGAAAATATTACACACACCTAAAGTTTACTACTTTACAAATTACTATTTGTTTAATTCTCTTTCTAAATCTCTCATATATCTTTTTTGCTGACTTTTTAAATAAAATTTTGCTAACATTTTCATTATAAAACTATTAACCTCTATTTCTTCTGTAAAATCTAATTCAATATTACCATTTGGAAGTTCTTTAAAAATACCTATCCATTTTCCTTTTAGATTTTCATTTTTTAATTCAAATTTATATACTTTTAATTTTTCTTTTGAAATAATAGTAAAATAAGTAGGAAAATTCTTTTTTGTATATTCAACAAAATGTGTATTATCTATGATTTCTATTTTTGATAAATCGCTTCTCCAAGCAAAATTGGCATTATCTGTAATAATATTCCATAATTTATTTTTATCACAATTAAATTCTTTTTTTATATTTGACCTAATCATAGATATACCTCCATAACTTATTAAACTTGAATTATAATTCTATTAAAACATTTTCAAAATCTTTAACATAGTATTTTATATTTTTTGTTCCCTTTGAAATGATAGTATGTCCTTCTTCTTCAAGTAATCTTTTTTGTAGTTCTATTGCTTCAGGATATTTTACATTTAATTCGCCATCTGATTTTAATGTTCGCCAATAAGGTGTAATATCAGCATCCCTTTGATAACTAGCCCAAGCTACAATATTTACAAATATTCCAGCAGTCATAGGATCAGTAAAATCGGCTTTATTTTGTTTTGCAAGATAATCTCTCATTTGACCTACTGTAACTAATTTTCCTTTCGGAACTTTTTTCATTAGTTTATCATAATAAAGTGGAGGTGCAAAAAACATTTTAGAGCCACCATATTTTTTAATAGTATTTTCATCTTCTACAATTTGAATTTTAGGCATATCTTTATTGTTTTTCATCATAGTATTAAAATCTTTTTTATTCTCATTAGCCATATTATCAACTCACTTTCAAATTACTATTTATTAAACAAATCACTAAATTGTAATTTATAATTACCTTATATATCTTTTATTTATATTTAAAATTGGTATTGATACTATTATTGTTACAATTAAAGTTATACAACAACTTAACAAACTATAATTAAATACAAATATTGCAGATAACCCATTTATTAAGCAATGAGTTAATATGCAAGGAAATACACCTTTCGATACCTTTCTTATTGTTGCCAAAGCATAACATAAAGTTAAACACATTATTCCAAAAAGAAAATAGTTCATATTTGCATTTGCTGTTCCTCTTATAAAAAATATTGGTAAATGCCATAACCACCAAATAATAGAAGTAAAGATTGTTGCTATATGAAATCCAA
>JAGHHZ010000036.1 GCA_017887425.1 Bacilli bacterium | reverse complement strand
TGATATACAATATTTAGAAATAGCTCATAAAACTCAACAAGAATTTTTCAACACATTTAATGATTTATATACAAATAATAAACAAATAGTTATTGCTTCCGATCGTTCTCCTGATGATTTAAAAAAACTAGAAGAAAGATTAAGAACTAGATTTGTATGGGGATTAATCGTCGATATTCTTCCACCAGATTATCAATTAAGAATGAATATTATTGATAATAAAATTGATGGTAATAATATGAATACCTTTTTTCCACAGGATGTAAAAGAATATATTGCTAATAATTGTACTAGTGATATTAGAAAATTAGAAGGCGCTATTACTAGAATAATTGCTTATGCAACAATAATGAATGGATCAGATATTACTTTAGATTTAGCAATGGATGCTTTAAAAGATTATTTTGGAACAACTACTATTTCAAAAAATAAAATTGAACAAGTACAACAAATAATTGCTAATAACTATAATATTAGTATTGAAGATTTAAAAGGTAAACGAAAATCAAACGATATTACTATTCCAAGACAAATTGCAATGTATATTTGCCGAGTATATTTAAAAGAATCATTACCAAGAATTGGTTCAGAATTTGGTGGAAAAGACCACACTACAGTAATGCACGCTGTGAATAAAATAAAAAAAGAAGTCGAAAACAATGATGAATTAAACATCGAAATAAATAAAGTTCTTAACCAATTACCGTGGATAACTAAATAAATTTAACATACTTATCCACTATGGGAAATAATAATAAAATCAATGTTTAAAAAAAGTTATCCACATTATCCACATCTATAATAATAATATATTTATAATTAAATAAAAAAAGGAGCTGATGTTATGAATTTTAAAATAAAAAAGGAATATTTAATAAAACATTTAAATTTCGTTATTAAAGGTATTTCTAATAAAAATATAAGACCTATATTAAATTGTATAAAATTTGAATTAAAACAGGAAGGACTATATTTATCTAGTACTGATAATGATATAGCTATTAGAACTTTTATTACTAATAAGGAAATAGAAGAAGACTATACTTGTGGAAAATTTGCTGTATCAGGAAAATATATATATGATATAATTAGGAAATTACCTAACGAAATTATTACCATCGAAGAAGTAATGGACTCTAAGATATACATTTCCACAGCAAATATTTCATTTTCATTAAATTGTAATAATGTTGATGAATTTCCTAATTTAGAATTAGAAGAAAGTAAAAATCCAATTATATTAAGTAATAAAGTATTAAAAAATATCTTTAATCAAACATCTTTTGCTGCATCGACTCAAGAATCAAGACCAGCTATAACAGGTATTAACTTTAAAATAAATAAAAATATTTTAGAATGTACGGCAACTGATTCTTATCGTTTAGCAAAAAAGGTTATTAATTTAGATCAAAATGTGGATGAAGAAATAAATATTATTATTCCAACTAAAAATTTAATTGAATTATCTAGAATGTTTAGTGATGAAGAAGAAACTGTGGAAATCCATATATTTAATAATAAAATCATTTTTAAATTTGGAACAATTATTATGTTATCTCGTTTAATAAACGGAACATATCCAGATGTTTCAAAATTAATTCCAAATGAATTTTTATTAAAAATAACGGTTTCAACAAATGAATTTTATGCTTTACTTGATCGTGTTTCACTTTTTTCTACAGAAGAAGAAAAAAATACGATTAAATTAGAGTGTACTGATAATACAATGGTTGTTTCTTCAAATATTCCTGAAATTGGAAATGTTGTGGAAAAGTTAGAAGTAGAAAAAAATAATCAAGAAAATATTAAAATTGCTTTTTCATCTAAATATATGATGGATGCAATTAAAGTATTAGATTGTGAAAAAATTGAATTAGCTTTTAATGGTGAAATACGTCCTATTGTAATAAAAAATCCAGAAGATGAAAATTTAATTCAATTAATTGTTCCTATAAAAACTTACTAAAATGCAAAAAAAATGCATTTTTTTATATTTTCGACACAATTCGACAAATTTCGACAATATCTTTGTGGTATAAGAGTAGTGCCATTTTTAATGGACAGGGAGGGAGGAAAGAAATGTTGGATGAATATTATGTTAATGCTGATACTTTATTAATTGTTCCAATTAATAAAAATAAAACGAAGATATATGATATCAATGGAACTTATATTGTTAAAAAAAATGCATTTGATATAGTAGATGTTAGTTGTCAGTATTATGGAAGTAGTTATTACGGTAGATATGTCGGAGCTAAAAAACTTTTAGAGATGGATTATAAATTACCAATTATTGTTGATGAAGTAAAAGAAATTGTAATTTTTCCTACATGCTCACCAAAATTAGCTAAATGTTGTTGGATTTGTGTTAATAATATCGATAATTATGAGAAATCTAAGAAGTATTCTAAAATAAGATTTGTAAATAAAACTATTTATGAATTACAAATTTCGTTTAATTCTTTAGAAAATCAGATAATGCGTGCAACGATGTTAGTGATGCGTCTTAAAAGAAGAAAAAATCAGTAAAAAAAGATATTATAAAATAGGTAATTTACCTATTTTATTTGTTTTAAAGGCTATTTTTATGGTATAATATATATAGTGGTATTGGTATACATAAATATATTAAAAATTTAAATAATGCCATTTTATGAGAATTTGAGGTGAGTATATGTATTTAGAAAAACTATTATTACAAAATTTTCGCAATTATAGTTCATTAAATATCAAATTAAATCCTCATGTTAATATTATTTATGGAAACAATGCTCAAGGTAAAACCAATTTATTAGAAAGTATTTATGTATTAGGACTTACTAAATCACATTTATTGCAACTAGATAATCATTTAATTACAACAGGCAAAGAATTTTATAAAATAAAAGGGATCGTAAAAAAAAACAAAATTAAAACAACTTATGAAGTCAATTGTAATTTGAATAAAAAAATATTAAAAATTGATGGCCAAGAAATAAAAAAAATATCTGATTATATTAATAATAGTTTAAATATTATTATTTTTTATCCCGAAGATTTGGAAATTATCAAAGGTTCTCCTAATATTCGACGTAATTTTTTAAATTTAGAATTAAGTCAATTATCAAATAATTATTTAAAAATTCTTAATGAATTTAATAAATTATTAAAAATTAGAAATGAATATTTAAAAAAAATGAGTAAGAATCAGAGTTATGATAAGACTTATTTCAACATAATAACTAATTATTTTGTGGATAAATCTCTAATAATATATAAAATGCGTAAAAAATTTGTTGAAAAATTGAATGAAAACTGTGGAAAAATTTTTTTTGAAATTACTAAATTATCAGATTTTCATATAGAATATATAACTAATTTTATTAATGAAAATAGTGAAAATCAAAAAAAAGAAATGTTAGAAAAATTAGATAAAAATATTGAAAAAGAAATAAAATTTGGTAGTACTTTATATGGTCCACATCGAGATGAATTAGAATTTTTTTTGAGTGAAAATAACTTAAAAATCTATGGTTCTCAAGGTCAAAAAAGAATGGCTGTTTTATCTACTAAGTTAGCCGAAATCGATATTTTTAAAAAATTTAAAAATACTAATCCTATTTTGCTTTTAGATGATGTATTTAGTGAGCTAGATGACATAAAGAAAAATAATATTATAAAATATTTAGCTGATGATATACAAGTAATTATAACAACTACTGACTTAAAAAAAATCAATAAAAAAAAGTTCAATTCAGTTAATATATTTAAAATTAAAAATGGGGAAGTAATTAAAACAGAAGAGGTGGAAAAAGATGAAAGAAAATCATTATGATGCTTCGGATATTCAAGTATTAGAAGGCTTAGAAGCAGTAAGAAAACGTCCTGGTATGTATATTGGAACAACTAGTTCTCAAGGTTTACATCATTTAGTTTGGGAAATAGTAGATAATGCGATTGACGAAGCTTTAGCTGGTTATTGTGATGATATTGAAGTTATTATTAATAAAGATAATTCAGTAACAGTTAAAGATGATGGTCGTGGTATTCCAACTGGTATTCATCCTAAAACAGGTTTATCCACAGTAGAAACAGTTTATACGGTTTTACATGCTGGTGGAAAATTTGGTGGAGGCGGATATAAAGTATCCGGAGGATTACATGGCGTTGGAGCATCAGTTGTTAATGCCTTAAGTAGTTGGGTAGAAGTAAAAGTTTACCAAAATAGTAATGTTTATCAAATTAGATTTGAAAATGGCGGTCATACAGTCGAACCATTAAGAATAGTTGATAAATGTTCTCCTGATCGGACAGGTACAACTGTAACTTTTAAACCAGATCCTGAAATATTTAAAGAAACAACTGTTTTTGATTATGAAACGTTAAAAGTTCGTGTTAGAGAATTAGCTTTTTTAAATAAAGGATTAAGAATTATATTAATCGATGATAGAGATCCTTTAAATATAAAAAAAGATGAATTTGTTTATGAAGGTGGAATTAGTGAATATGTCAAAATGTTAAATGAAAATAAAACACCAATTCACGAACAAATAATTCATTTAACTGGTTCAGAGGATGATATATCAATTGAAGTAGCTCTTCAATATAACGATGGTTATACTTCAAATGTTTATTCATTTACTAATAATATCAATACCCGTGAAGGTGGAACACACGAAGAAGGAGTAAAAAGAGCTTTAACTAGAATCATAAATAATTATGCTAAAACAAATAAATTTTTGAAAGATAATGATGAACCTTTATCTGGGGATGATGTAAGGGAAGGTTTGACGATGATTGTTTCTTGTAAACATCCAAATCCTCAATTTGAAGGTCAAACTAAAACAAAATTAGGAAATAGTGAAGTAAGAAAAATAGCGGATGACGTATTTAGCGAGGGATTTGAAAGATTTTTATTAGAAAATCCTGAAGAAGCTAAATTAATTGTTGAAAAAGCTATGACTGCTGCTAGAGCAAGAGTAGCAGCAAAGAGAGCTCGTGAATTAACAAGAAGAAAAGGTGCTTTAGATGCGATTAATCAATGGGGTAAACTTACTGATTGCACTAGTAAAGATGCAAGTATTTCTGAGATATTTATAGTCGAGGGAGATTCAGCAGGTGGTTCCGCAAAAGGTGGTCGTGATCCTAAAACTCAAGCTGTTTTGCCTTTAAGAGGTAAAATTTTAAATGTTGAAAAAGCAAGATTAGATAGAATTTTAGGAAATGAAGAAATTAGAAGTATGATAACAGCTTTTGGTACTGGTATTGGCGATGAATTTGATATTAATAAATTAAGATATCATAAAATTATTATTATGACTGATGCTGATGTCGACGGTGAACATATTAGAATTTTATTATTAACTTTGTTTTATCGCTTTTTTAGACCGATTATTGAAGGTGGATATGTTTATGCAGCTCAACCTCCATTATATAATATAAAACATGGTAAAACTACGAAATATGTTTTAAATCAAGAAGAAAGAGATGAATATATCAGTAAATTATTAGAACAAAATCCTAATGTTAAATATGAAGTAAGTCGTAATAAAGGTTTGGGAGAAATGGATGCTCATGAGTTATGTGATACAACTATGAATATTGAAAATAGAACTCTTATTCAAATAACAATTGATGATGCAATTATGGCTGATCAAGCGTTTGAAACATTAATGGGTGAAGAAGTGGAACCAAGAAGAAAATTTATCGAAGAAAATGCTACATATGCACAAAATTTAGATGTTTAGGCGGTGAATTATGGATAGATTAGAAAAAAGAAATATAGTAGATGAAGTACGACAATCATTTATCGATTATTCAATGAGTGTTATTGTTTCACGTGCTTTGCCAGATTTAAGGGACGGTTTAAAACCGGTTCATAGACGTATATTATACACAATGTATGAAGACAATTTAACTCCTGACAAACCATTTAGAAAAAGTGCGACTACTGTCGGTGCTGTATTAGGTAGGTACCATCCTCATGGTGATTCATCAGTTTATGATGCAATGGTTCGTATGGCTCAAGATTTCAGTTATCGTTATGTTTTAGTTGAAGGACATGGTAACTTCGGATCAATTGATGGTGATGGTGCAGCTGCTTATCGTTATACTGAAGCTCGTCTTTCTAAATTATCTCTTGAGTTATTAAGAGATATAAATAAAAATACAATCGATTTTACTCCTAACTTTGATAATACAACTAAAGAACCTGTTGTTTTACCTAGTAGATTTCCTAATATTTTAGTAAGTGGAACAATGGGAATTGCTGTTGGTATGGCTACTAATATCCCACCACATAATTTAGGGGAAGTTATTGATGGTTGTGTGGCTTATATTGACAATAATGATATAACTATTCCTGAATTGATGCAATATATTAAAGGACCAGATTTTCCAACAGCAGCTACAATTTTGGGAAATAATGGTATTAAAAAAGCTTATGAAACTGGTCGTGGAACAATAACAATTCGCAGTAAGGTTGAAATTGTTGAACAAAATAATAAAAGTCAAATTATTATTACTGAATTACCTTATCAAGTTAATAAAAAAGCTTTGCAGGAACGAATTGGAGAATTAGTAAGAGAAAAAATAATTGATGGAATTAGTGATCTCCATGACGAGAGTAATTTAAAAAATGGTATTAAATTAGTTGTTACTTTGAAAAAAGAGGCTAATGCTAATGTTGTATTAAATAATTTATATAAACATACGCAATTGCAAACAACTTTTGGAATAATTCTATTAATGCTTGACGATGGAAGACCTAAAATATTAAATTTGAAAGAAATAATTTCTAAATATATTGATTATCAAAAATTAATAATTATTAGAAGAACAAAATTTGATTTAGATAAAGCAGAAAAAAGAGTTCATATATTAGAGGGATATAAAATAGCTCTAGATAATATTGATGAAGTTATTAAAATTATTAGAAATTCTGAAAGTGATGTTATTGCAAAACAAGAATTAATGAGTCGTTTCGGTTTATCTGATATTCAATCTGATGCTATTCTTGAAATGAAATTAAGACGTTTGACTGGATTGGAAAGAAGTAAAATTGAAGAAGAATTAAAAGAATTATTAGAATTAATAGAAGAATTAAGATCTATTTTAGAAAGTGATGAAAAAATTTATAATATTATTAAAGAAGAGTTATTAGCAATTAAAGATAAATATGGTGATGAAAGAAGAACTAATATTGATATGACTGCTATCGAATATATTGAAGATGAATCTTTAATTCCAGTTGAAGATATCGTTATTACTTTAACTAATAAAGGATATATTAAACGAATGACTACAGATACATATAAAACTCAAAATCGTGGTGGAGTAGGAATTAAAGGGATGACTACTAATGAAGATGATTTTGTTGAAAATATTATTTCTATGACAACTCATGATTATTTATTATTCTTTACTAATAAAGGCAAAGTATATCGTGTTAAAGGATATGAAATTCCACTATACAGTCGTCAATCTAAAGGATTACCAATAATTAATTTATTATCTTTAGATAAAGATGAATTAGTAAAAGTAATGCTTAAAGTAAGCGCTGATGAAGATAATAAATACATTGTATTTTGTACACAAAAAGGACTAGTTAAAAGGACAAAAATTGAAGAATTTGAAAATATAAGAACAAATGGTAAAATTGCAATTACATTAAAAGATGATGATGAATTAATTTCTGTTAAAAAAACGACTGGTGAAAATGAAATAATTATCGCTGCTTCTAATGGTCGTATGATTAGATTTAATGAAAATGAAATAAGAGTTATGGGAAGAACTGCATCTGGAGTCCGTGGCATTGATATTGGTGATGGTGTAGCAGTAGGTTGTGAAATTGCAGAAAAAGGACAGATGATATTAGTAGTAACTGAAAAAGGTTATGGTAAAAAAACAGATGTTGAAGAATATCGTATGACTCATAGAGGTAGTAAAGGGGTTAAAGGATTAAATATTACTGAAAAGAATGGAAATATAGTTTCATTTAAGACTGTTCATGATAATGAAGATTTAATGATTATTACTAATAGTGGAACCATTATAAGATTACCTATTGAACAAGTATCTTCAACAGGAAGAGTAGCTCAAGGTGTTAGATTAATTAATTTAAAAGATGATCAAAAAGTTTCCACAGTAGCGATGATTGAAAAAGAAAAAGAAGATAATAATTCAGATAATAGTGAAGAATCTAGTGAAGAAGACTAGATTCTTTTTATTTTTAAAATTGGAATATAATATTATTCTAATTTTGAAAATTTATTGTAAAAAAAGTTTTAATTTTTAAAATTTGATAATAAATTAAAAAGTTATCCACAGTATAATAAAAAAATTGTATAAAGATAAAGACTAATTTCTTATAGAAATTGGTCTTTTTTCCATTAATTTATTAATGGAAAAAAGCACGTATAACTAATGTTTCACGTGGAACTATAAATAACTAATGTTTCACGTGGAACTATAAATAACTAATGTTTCACGTGGAACTATAAATAACTAATGTTTCACG
>JAGHHZ010000035.1 GCA_017887425.1 Bacilli bacterium | reverse complement strand
TTAGGATTAGCCCATGCAACAAATTTATCTTTTTTAAATAATCCTAACATGTCTAATTTTAAATAAGTAGATGGTTCATTTTGTTGTACGTTTTCTTCTTTATTTCCTTCTTCACTATTTCCGATGACTGTTACTGATGGAAGAATAGGATTTATTCCTTCTGATACAAGTGATTTTGTGAAATCAGTAAAATCGACTGTATAAGTAAATCCTTGTAATTTATCAGTTATTTCAAGATTTTTAGCTAGATTTTGAGAGGGAAATGTCTCTAATGGTGTAGTTACTTTTAAGATGTCGCTAGCTTTTTTATCCTTTGCTAAAACTAAATAAAAATTATTTCTTGTTTGGGGATAACGAAATAGAAAATCAATTACATCAGTTAAATTATTTTTTGCGACTTCTTCAGATAATACTAATACATCAATATGGCTTAGATAAATTTGTTTAGATACACTTAAAGAAGTGTCTTTAAAGGCTTCATAAATTGTTTGACCTGTTCCATCGTAAACAGCTGCTGATGGCGTTATACTACCATCTGAACTACTGCTTTTTTTAGAATTAGCTATCATAATAGTTATTTTATAATTATCATTTTCTTTATCTACTGCAATTCCAGTTGTTATAGCTAATTGATTAAGTTCGCGATAATTCCAACACCCAGTTAATAGGAATATTAATGGAATGATTAATAGTTTTTTCATTTGTCACTTCCTATTCTATTAATATTTTTTTTATTAAAATAAGTTGGTCTTGTCTTGATTTTTTGCTGAGGGAATCTGGTCAAAGAATTTTTAAAATCTTTTAAACTAAAAGGAGATAAAGGCGCTAAATAAGGTGTACCTAATACTTCAATACTGTTTAATTTAGTTATAAAGATAATGAATAAAATAACTATACCAACAATACCGAATAAACATGCTGCCAACATAAATAATATTCTCCATGTTCTAATTGCATTTGTAATATCAGGATCATTGAAACCCATTCCTGAAACGGCTGAAATAGAAATAACAATAACAACAATTGGTGATATAACGCCGGCAGAAACAGCGGCTTCACCTAAAATTAAAGCGCCGACAATGCTGATGGATGCGCCCATGATTTGTGGTTTTCTTGTATCGGCTTCTCTTAATATCTCATAAGAAATTACTAGTATTAGAACTTCTATTATGGTGGGAAAGGGAACACTTTCCCTTTGAATGGAAAATGATATTAATAAAGAACTAGGAACAATTTCCATATTAAATGTTGTTACGGCAATATAAAAAGCTGGTACTAAAATAGCAATAAAGAATGCAATATATCTTAAAATTCTTGTAAAAGAGGCATTAAATGGTTTTGTATAATAGTCTTCAGGCGATTTGAAAAAATCAGCAAATACAGTAGGCAATAATAAAACATAAGGAGTATTTTCTACGATGATAGCTATTTTACCGTCTAATAATCCCATGGCAGTTAAATCAGGTCTTTCTGTAGATATTACTCTTGGTAAAAAAGATTTTTGATTATCGGTTAATAATTCTTTTATATAATTTGAATCGATGATTCCATCAATATTAATTTTTTCTAGCTTTTTCTTTAATAAATTTACTTTTTCTTCATCAGCAATATCTTTAATATAACCAATTACAACTTTTGTTTTTGTCCTTTTTCCAACTTTTGTTTCTTCAAAATAAAGATTGGGATCTTTAATTCTTTTCCTAATTAATCCCATATTGGCTAAAATATTTTCAATAAAACAATCTTTAGGACCTTTTAAAACAGGTTCACTAGTAGCTTCAGTAACACTTCTATCTAATAAAGCTTTAGTTTCTAAAGTGATTGCTTTATTATAACCGTCGACAAAAACACAAGTAAAACCGCTTGCTAAATGATAAAAAATATCGTCATAGTTATCTATTATCTTAACTTTACTATTTGGAATAGTATTATTAATACTATCGAATAAATTTTCAAATAAATTTTTTTTACTTCTAACGCTAATACTTAAACTTTTACCTAAAAAATTACTAATTTTATCATCATTAGCGACACTTTCTAAAAATATAAAAGCTACTTTTTGATTGTGAATATTAAAATATCGAACATTAATGTCTGTACTATTGCCATTCATTGTTTTAATATGATTAATTATCTTATCTAATTCTTGATCCATAAAATCACCTACTTTTTAATTATTATGGGTAAAATTTACAAATTTAATACGTTTTATAGTATAATAAATTAAAAGAGGAATAACTATGGATTTAATGAACAAAATTTTTAATATAAAAGGAATTGATTATGAAGAATGTATAAAAAAGGCAATTCAAAAAACTAAACTAGAATTAAAAGATTTAGATGAAGAGAGAATGTGCTTTATTTATAGTAGTTATTTATATCAAAATTTATTAGAACATCATTTATTAGCGCATATAATTGATACAAAAGATTTAGGCTTTTCTTTTTCTCATCGTTTTGTTTTAGCCTATGATGGAATAAATTATTATTTATTAGATTTAACTTATAAACAATTTTTAAATAAAGATGCCAAGTTTTTAAAACTATTGACTAATGGTTATCAAAAGATAACTAATCAAGAATTTAATTATTATTTAAAAAATGTTTTACCAAATGAATTTGTTATGAATGATTTAGATAATACTTTTATTTGCTCTGATAAAAAAAGATAGATTTGATTAAGTGTTAAGGAGTGAATTTAAAATGCGCATGATTTTAAAAATCGGTTACTTTATTTTGTTTTTTGTTTTGATTTTAATGTTATATTTAGAATACCATAACTATAAAATCTTAAATTATGAAATTGATACAAATAATTATATTGATCAAATAGAAAAGTTAAAAAATAATATCGAAATTATTGAAAATTATAATGTAGCTGATTACGAATTAATGACTACAATAAATAGATGTCGAAACATTATAAAATATAAAGAGATATTAGAACAAGAATTTATCGATATTGCAGATATTTATTATATTAATCAAAATAGTGTTGGTGGATGGTGTAATGGCATGGATTATAATTATGAAAGTGTCAGTTTATATCAACATATAAATTTATATAATGACAAAAGTATTGAAGAATCTTTTGAAAAAGTTTTAACCAATGAAGTAAATATAACATCAACTTTTATCGAGATGGTGGAGGAAAGTTATAATGAACAAGTTTAATTTAATATTAAATTTTATAGTTGTTATTGGCTTATTTATAGTCGACGGTTTTACTGGTAGTATTTTAGGATTATTTTCAGTTACTTTACTTTTATTATTTCCTAAAATTAGGGGAATTTTGTTAGATAAAGATATTAATTCTAACCTAATGTATGAAATATTAGAATTTTTAATAAATTTATATTTATTAGTTATCATTGGCCGAGCACTATTTGAACATTCATTAAATTTCAATGATTTTAAAGTCTTTACTTACTCTTATATGATTGTTCGATTATTATTATTAAATTTAATCTTATTATTATTAAATTTATTGTTATTTAAAAGTAATAATATAAAAAAGAAAATTATAATCGATGACATTAATTTTAGCTACATATTTCTTTTCTTCGCGATTTTCGGTATGTATTTTTCGCTTACTAAATATTCTAATTTTAGTACAATTGTTAAAATAATTCTTTGTGGTTTAAGTGTATATTTTTGCTTTACATTAATTAATGAGTTAAAACATAAAGAAAGTGGGTTATATTTTGCGTTGATGATAGCAATTTTAGGAGTGCTATTGAGTAATGAATTATTAATATTAGCCTTTATAAGAACTTTTGCAGTAACTTATAATCGAGATAAAATAGTTTTTAATAAATAAAAAAATTGTCGAATAAAAAAGATAATATTAGAAAAATTTTCTAATATTTTTTATTAGGTGATTATTTATGGGGCTAACGGATAATGAAGTAATTGAATCAAGAAAGAAATTTGGCGCTAATGTAATAAATTCGAGTAAGAAAAATAGTTTTATAAAACAATATATTGCGACTTTAGGTGACCCAATTATTAGAATTTTATTGATTGCTTTAGGAATTAAAACAGTTTTTTTAATTCAAAGTTTTGATTGGTATGAAACAGTTGGTATAGTTATAGCAATATTTTTGGCTTCTTTTATTTCGACAGTTAGTGAATATGGAAGCGAGAAAGCTTTTGAGAAATTACAAGAAGAGTCTTCTAAAATAAAATGTCGAGTTAAAAGAAATAATAAAATTGAAGAAGTTGATATTGAAGAAGTTGTAGTTGGGGATATTGTTTTGTTAGAATCGGGAGATCGAATACCGGCTGATGGTGAGATTATTGAGGGAGAAATAAGTGTTGATGAATCTAGTTTGACTGGAGAAACTAAAGAAATTTATAAAAATATTGAAAATAAAATCGTATATCGGGGTACCATTGTTTATTCAAAACAAGCGACAATGATTGTTACTAAAGTGGGCGATAATACTTTTTATGGTGCTATTTCTAAGGAACTACAACAAGAACAACCGGAAAGTCCACTTAAATTAAGACTAAGAAAATTAGCGCAAATAATTAGTAAAATTGGTTATATCGGAGCTTTTTTAGTTTTTGTGTCTTATTTATTTTCCGTTATTTTTATAAAAAATAATTTTGATATTGATTTAATTAAAGAAACTGTTACAAATTTACCGTTAATAAGCGGGCATATTTTATATGCATTAACGTTATGCGTAACGGTAATAGTAGTAGCGGTTCCAGAAGGACTACCAATGATGATTACTTTGGTTTTATCTTCTAATGTTAAAAGAATGCTTAAAAATAATGTTTTAGTTCGAAAATTAACAGGAATAGAAACGGCCGGAAGTATTAATATTTTATTTAGTGATAAAACGGGAACTATTACAAAAGGTAACTTAGAGGTCACCCATTTTTTAGATAGTGATTTAAAAAAATATGATTGTTTTGATAATATAGAAAAAGGTTTAAAAGAAATAGCTTTGATTTCGTTAGTTTATAATAATGCTAGTACTTATGATAAAGATAAAATAATTGGTGGAAATATTACTGATCGAGCTATTTTAAAATTTACCAATATAAAAGATAAGAATCAATATGATGTTGTTGAAACAATTCCCTTTGATAGTAAAAATAAATATTCTTCTACAACGATAAAATATAAAAATGAAAATATATATTTAATTAAGGGAGCACCAGAAGTTATTTTAAAGCAATGTGAATTTTATTATGATAGTGAAGGCAATAAAAAGTTTTTGAAAAAGAAAATGATTATTGAAGATAATTTGAAAAAATTGACTAAAGAAGGTAATCGAATTATAGCTTTTGCTTCTTCTAAAGAAAACGTTAAAAATTTAACTTTAGTCGGTTTTGTATTAATAAAAGATGAAATTAGAAAAGAAGCCTTTGAAGGGATTGATTTGGTAAAACAGGCTTCAATTCAAACTGTTATGGTAACTGGTGATAATAAATTGACTGCTCTAGCTATAGCTAAAGAAGTAGGCTTATATCAAGAAGGTGACTTAATTTTAACTAGTGATGAAATGAAAAATATGACTGATGAGAAGTTAAAAGAAGTTTTACCAAAATTAAGGGTTGTTGCTCGAGCTATTCCTCAGGATAAAAGTCGTTTAGTTAGAATTAGTCAAGAATTAGATTTAGTTGTCGGCATGACTGGTGATGGTGTTAATGATGCGCCAGCTTTAAAAAGAGCCGATGTTGGTTTTGCTTTTGGTTCGGGGACAGAAGTTGCTAAAGAAGCAAGTGAAGTTGTTATTCTTGATAATAATTTTCTGTCGATTGCTAAAGCGATTTTATTTGGAAGAACTATTTTTAAAAGTATTCGTAAATTTATTATTTTTCAATTGACCGTTAATATATGTGCTGTAAGTCTATCAATAATTGGTCCTTTTATCGGTGTTGATACACCAGTTACAGTTATTCAAATGCTGTGGATAAATATGGTTATGGATACTTTAGCTGCTTTAGCGTTCTCTTTTGAAGCTCCATTAAAAGAATATATGGAAGAGAAACCTAAAAAAAGAGATGAACCTATCATCAATCAATACATGAAAGATGAAATACTTTTTACAGGTATTTATTCCACTTTAATTTGTATCTTGTTTTTGAAATTACCGATTTTTCATCAATTGTTTAGAAGTGGCGAACAATATATTTTAACAGCTTTCTTTGGTTTATTTATATTCATTAGTATTTTTAATAGTTTTAATGCTAGAACGCATCGACTTAATTTATTATCGCATTTAAGTGGTAATAAAGCATTTATATTTATCATTAGCTTTATTTTCATAGTTCAAGTTTTATTAATTTATTTTGGTGGTGATTTATTTAGAACATCAGGTCTTACGTTTTTTGAATTTCAAATCATGTTTTTATTAAGTTTTACTGTTGTACCCGTTGATTTTTTAAGAAAAATATATTTAAGAAAAAAAGGAATTATCGGAGGCGTTTAAAAAAACAGAAATTAATTTTTCTGCTTTTTTATTAATACTTTATAATTTGTATATTCTGTCGGAGAGTCTAAAACTAACATTTCCTCATTATCTTTTTTGGTTGAATCAAAAACTTCTTTTATATATTTGCGCCAATTTTCTAAGGTTGGTCTATTAAACATTAAATATTGACGAGAAAAGTGAGTACAATTACATAAAACAATAAAGAAATTTTTATTTTCTTCGTTGGCTTTTTTGATAATCAAAGTAGTAGCATCGCAAGGTAATATTCCGACTAATAAATCATAAGGGGCTACAGAATCTTGAATTTTAAAATCTTGTTTTACTAGTTTCATATGTGGTAAATCTTGTGTAACTAGCATTTTGTCATAAACGGTAATGGTACCTTTTTTTGTTTGTAATTGACGATCACGAACATGAGTGGCAAAAGCTGGATAAAATCCGCCACCAATTTCTAAAATATTAGAAGAAATGTCAAAATGTTGTTCTAATAGCTTTAAGTATGCTAGATAAGGGTTTCTATCTTTGAACATTCCTAAAGCATCATAAACTTGATTTAAAATATCAGGATTGTTTAAAGGTAAAACTTTACCAAAATTATTTACAATATATTCAACAGCGGGTTGTGGATATTGATCTTTATATTTATTTAAAAATTCATTTAAGTTCATATTTAAAACCCCCTTTAAAACATTTAATATTATAATCAAAAAGAATTATTTGTCAAATTATGAATGTTGTTTCATCAATAAATTGATAGTTATAATATTTTAATAATCTTGTTAATTTAAATAAAGCTTCATCTTTTGCTTTAGCTTCTAGCATAATATCTAAATCAATATTTAAATTTTTAATTTTATTTAGGAAACTAATAAAATCTTTAATATTAATATAGTCGTGATGTGAGCGAAAATCTTTCTTTGTTTTATTTTTTGGCGATGAGAAATGAATTTTGGGTGTAGTTTTCCAAGTCGAAAAAATCGCGTTTAGATATTTATCAATTTCAATACCGTCGTTGTTACACAAATGATGATGATAATCTAAAACGAATGGAATGTTTAATTTTTTACATAAGTTTAAACAATCCACAATATTATATATTTTATCGTCATTTTCCACAGCAATACATTTTTGAATGTAGTCAGGTAATTTATAGAAATTGTTGATAAATCTTTTGATACTGTTTTCTTTACCAAAAACATTGCTTCCAATGTGAAGAATGATGATTTTATTTTTAATATTTAAAGCTTCTAAAATTTTATAATGGTATTCTAAAATTTGAAAGGTATTTTCTAAAACTTCTTTTTTGGTACTATTCAAAACACAAAATTGGTCAGGATGAACATCAACACGCATTTTACTATTATTTATTTTCTCACTTATTTTTTGATATTGTTTTTTATATTTCAATGTATAATCGAATACTACATCTGTTTTAGTAGCAAGGGGAATTAACTTTGAAGTTAAACGATAAAAATGGATATTGTTTTTAATATTATAATCAATAATTTTTTCTAAATTTTCTAAGTTTTCCACAATAATTTCATCGATTTTATTAAAATTATTGCTTTTTTGAAAGTTTGTATATGTAATTGTTTTTGAACAAGTTAAATCTAATGTTTTAGAAATAGAAACATATCCTAATCTAATTTTCATAATATCACCACTTATATTATGGGTTTAAATAATTTAAATATGTAATGTTTAATTATTGAATTAAAATATGATATAATTTTATTAGAAAGAAGGTTGTTTTGTGAAGAAATATATTTGTCCGATTTGTGGGTATGTTTACGATGAAGAAAAAGAAGGAATTAAGTTTGACGATTTACCAGATGATTGGAAATGTCCTTTGTGTGGCGCTCCAAAGAATCTTTTTAAAGCTGAAGCTATAGAAGTAGTTGTTTCTGAAGAAGATGATGAAGAAGAATTAAGAGAAATGAATTATGGAGAAATCAGCGCTTTATGCAGTAGTTTAGCTCGTGGATGTGAAAAGCAATATTTAGGAGAAGAATCTAAATTATTTACTAAATTAGCTAATTATTATAAAAGTAAATCTGAAATTAAAGAATCATCAAGCTTTGAAGAATTAGTTTCTAAAATTAATAATGATTTAGAGACTAATTATCAAAAAGCAAGAAGTGTAGCTAGTGAAAAAGAAGATCGTGGCGCTTTAAGAGTTATTACTTGGGGGGAAAAAGTAACGATGATTTTAAAATCTTTATTAGAGCAATATAAAAATGATAAAGATTTTATAAAAAATACTAAAGTATATGTATGTGATATATGTGGCTTCATTTATGTTGGTGATGAAAAGCCAGAAATTTGTCCAGTTTGTAAAGTTCCTAGCTTTAAGTTACTAGAAGTAGAAAGAGGTGCTTAAAATGAGTGAAGTAAGAGCAGTAAGAAATTTAAGAATTTGTAGTAAAGATTGTCTATGCCTTTATGTTTGCCCGACTGGTGCTACTGATACAGAGACAGGGCAAATAGATTTTTCTAAGTGTATTGGCTGTGGTGTTTGCAGTAAGGCTTGTCCTTCTGGTGCTATTTCAATGGTACCTTATCAATACCCTAAACAACAAACTAAAGATGATTTAGTTATTGCAAAATTAAACAAGTTAATTCAAAGTAAAGTTGAGCAAGAACAAATGGCTGAATATATTTATAAAAATAGTAATGATAGTATTGAAAAACAATTAGCAAAAGCAATTATTAGAGCTAATAGATTAATGACTGAGGATTTATACCGGGAAGCGGGTTTTATGTTACCACAAAGTAAAAATACTAAAGATTTTTTAAAAAATTTATTACAACAAACTAAAGATGAAACGCTAAAAAAAGATATAGAAAAGTTAATTGATTTATTGGATTTTAATGAGTAGCATTTTAAACATAATCGAAATAGATTATGTTTTTAATTATTATTTTTAATTTTTAACGCAAATAAAATGTACTTTTTTTAAAAAAACCTTTTCAAATTTTAATAAAAATGGTATTATTAAGATAATGGGAGGGTAATATGATAGCGAAGAAAGTTATTGTAAAAAAAGAAACTGGTCTTCACGCAAGACCAGGAAGTGAAGTTGTCGATTTGGCAATGAAATTTCAATCGGATATAAATTTGAAAAAAGATGATAAAGTAATTAATGCTAAAGAGGTGTTAGAAATTTTATCAGCAAATATTAACTTTAATGATGAAATAATAATTGAAGCAAATGGTGTCGATGAAGAGGAAGCAGTTAAAGCATTGGAAGAATATATAGGAAGTTAAAATGAAATTATTAGGAATTAAAGTTGGCAATGGTTTAGGCTTAGGTAAATGTTTATTTGTCGATACTAAATTACCAAATATCAATCAAGGAACAGCTGCTGATTTAAACGAAGAAATAACTAAAGTAAACAGTGCAATAGATGAATCTGTTAAAGACTATGAAGATATTATTGCTTCATTAGATGATGAAGATTTAAAATCATTAACAGAATTTAATAAAAATGTTTTAATATCACCAAGTATAAAAAAAGAAATAGAAAATACTATTAATGATAAAAAATGTTATGGTGACCTTGCAATCGATATTTATTTTAATAATAAAATTAAACAATTAGAAGCATTAGATAACAATTATTTAAAAGAAAGAGCAAAAGATGTTAAAGATATAAGACATAAAGTATTATCAAAATATTATAATGTTGTTGAATTTAATCCGGATAATTTAAAGGAAGATGTAATTTTAGTTTCTCATGAAATGACTGCCAATGTCTTACTAACTGATAACTTACAATATATTAAAGGAATCGTATCAGAATTAGGAGGAAAAACAAGTCATATTGGTATATTAACTACATCTTTAGGAATTCCTTCAGTATTTGGAATTGATGTTAAGAATCTAAAAAATGGTGAACTTATTTTTATCGATGGAAATAAAGGTTTTGTTGAAACAAATTTAGAAGAAGAAAAAATAACTGAGATTAAAGAAAAAATAGCTAGTGAAATAGAGCTTGCAAAAGAATTAGATGATGTTAAAGAAGCCAGAACGACTGATGGATATTTATTTGAAGTAAGTGCTAATACAGGAGATTTAACTGAATTAGAAAGAATTAGTGAAATTCCTTTGGATGGAATTGGTCTTTTTAGAACAGAATTTTTATATTTAAATAAAACAACTCCTCCAACTGAAGATTATTTATTCGAAGTTTATAAAAGTTTTGCTACTAAATTAAATGGTAAACAAATGATTATTAGAACACTAGATATTGGTGGAGATAAAAAATGTCCTTACATTGAAATTGGTGATGAAGCTAATCCATTTTTAGGGTATCGGGCAATTAGATATTGTTTGGATCATAAAGATTTTTTTAAAACTTCTTTAAAAGCAATTTTAAGAGCTAGTGCTTTTGGCAATATTGCAATTATGTATCCAATGATTTCTTCAATTGAGGAAATTCGTAAAGCTAATTTAATTTTGGAAGAAGCTAAACAAGAATTGAAAAATGATAATATTAATTTTAATGAAAATATCAAAGTTGGTGTTATGGTGGAAATACCAGCAGTAGCTGCAATGGCTGATATGATAATTGAAGAAGTTGATTTCTTTAGTATTGGAACTAATGATTTAGTTCAATATTCAACTGCTGTTGATCGAGGAAATACAAAAATAAGTAAGCTATATCAGTGGTTTAATCCGGGAGTAATTAGATTAATAAAAAATTCAATTGATGCTACTAAAAAATATGATAACAAATTTGTCGGTATGTGTGGTGAAATGGCAGCCGATCCATTAGGAATAGTCCTATTAGTAGGATTAGGATTAGATGAGTTTAGCGTCAATATTAATACTGTTAAAAGAGTAAAAAAATATATTTCAATGCTTAATAAAAAAGAAACTGAAGATTTCGTTAAATCATTATTAGATTTCAAAACTGTTAAAGAAATTGAAGAAAGATTAAGTAAATTTGCCGAAGAAAAATATGGAAAATTTTATTAGGAGGTATTTATGGCAAAAAATAATATTTTATTAACAAGAATCGATAATAGATTGATTCATGGACAAGTTGTTTGTAACTGGGCGGGAACAGTAGGAGCTAACTTGATCGTTGTTGTCGATGATGAAACTGCTAATAGTAATACCGAAAAAAGTATTATGCAATTGGCTGCCTCTTCATTAGGATTTGATTCAAGATTTTTTACTGTTCAACATACTATCGATGTTATCGATAAAGCTAGTGATAGTCAAAAGATATTATTAGTGTGTAAAACGCCTCAAGTTTTAAGAAAATTAATCGAAGGAGGTGTGGAGATTAAAAACGTAAATATCGGAAATTTACATTTTTCAGAAGGTAAAAAGAAAATTTCTGATAAAGTTTACGTCGACGACAAGGATTTAGAAGATTTAAATTTCATTAAAAGTAAGGTTGATGAAATTTATATTCAGGATACCCCTGATTTTAAAAAAGAAGAATTTTAGGAGGAGTTTATGGAAGTTACTTTACTTATGGGTATTATTATTACTCTAATTGCAATGGTCGTAGCTTTAGATAGTTCTTTGGAAGGATTTTTTATCTTCCGTCCTATTATTGTCTGCCCATTGATTGGTTTGGCAGTCGGTGATTTAGAAACTGGATTACTTGCTGCTGGTATTGTTGAACTTGCTTTTGCTGGAATTACAGCAGTTGGTGGGGTTGTGCCACCTGATGCAGTTATGACAAGTATTATGACAGTTGTTTTAGCTAAGACAACTGGCCAACCAGTTGCTGCTGCTTTTGCTTTAGCAGTACCATTTGGTTTATTAGCTCAATTTATAGGAAATATTAAGTCAACAGTTCTTTCATTCTTTAATAAAACTGCTGACCGTTATGCTAAAGAATGTAATTTAAATGGTATCATGAAATTATGTATCTTTGGTATGACTTTAACTGTAGTTATATATGGTGTTTTAACATTCTTATCTGTTTATGTTGCACAAGATGCTTTAGTAGAATTAGTTAACATGATGCCTGAATGGTTAACTCATGGATTCTCTGTAGCTGGTGGTTTATTACCTGCAATTGGATTTGCAATGTTATTAAGAGTTATTTTAAAAGCAAAATATGTTCCTTATTTATTAGCTGGATTCTTATTTGCTACATTTATTCCAATCGACAATATTTTACCAGTTGCGATTATGGGATTAGCATTTGCACTTTTAGAATATTATCGTGTTAATAGTACTAAGGGAGGTGAAACTAATGAAGGCATCTAATAAAGAAAAAAAATATAAAAAGGTTAGTAAAAAAGATATTACTGCTTTAGGATATCGTTCTTTACTTAACCAAGCAATTTTTAACTATGAAAGAATGCAAAACATTGGTTTTACTGCTACTTTAACCCCTTGTCTTAAAAAAATTTATAAAGACGATAAGAAGAAATTAGCGGAAGTTACTGAAGACAATCTAGAATTTATCAATACACATAATGTTTTAGTTCCATTTTTGGAAGGATTAATGGTTTCTTTATATGAAGGCGATGAAGATCCCGAAACTGTTAAAAAAATTAAAATTTCAATGTTTGGTCCTTTAGCTGGTATTGGTGACGCAATTTTCTGGTTTACAGTTATGCCAATTATGTCTGGTATTTGTGCTTCATTAGCTAGTGAGGGAAATATTTTAGGACCTATTTTATATTTCTTAGTATTCTTAGCTGTATTCTTATTAAGATTTCCACTTGCTCATATGGGATATAGTGCTGGTGTTAGTGCTTTGGATAAAATTCAAGCTAATACTGAAAAAGTGGGGAATGCAGCATCTATTTTAGGTGTTACTATTCTAGGTGGTTTAATTGCTAGTTATGTGTCAATTACTTTATTGCCACAAATTGAAATTAGCGATGGTACATTTATTAGTTTACAAACTGATTTAGTTGATAAGATTATTCCTAATTTATTACCATTTGCCTTCACATTCTTAATTTACTTCTTACTTAAGAAGAAAGTTAATCCAACTGTATTAATTCTATCTACTTTAGTTGTTTCTGTTTTATTAGCATTCTTTGGAATCTTATAATGAATTATTTAGTAATAACAGGCCATGGCCATTATGCTAGTGGCGTAAAAAGTGCATTAGAATTAATAATTGGACCTAAAGATAATGTTTTAGTTTTTGACTTTTTGAAAGAAGAGAGTGAAGAACAATTTAGTTTAAAATTCAAAGATTTAGATAAAAATAACAATTACTTGTTTGCTTGTGATTTAATGGGTGGTACGCCTTATAAAGTAGTTTCACGTCTTGATTTAAATAAAGAAATCTTAATTGGAACTAATTTAGGTGGTCTACTTGATACTGCTTTAAAAATAGATAAATTATCTTTAAATGAGTTGGCAGATAATTTAAAACAAACAAGTTTAAAAAGTGTTGTTAATATTAAAGATTTGAAAGTTGTAGAAAAGGAAGTTACCGATGGCATTTAAAAACTATATTTTTGATATTGATGGAACTTTATTAAATACTTATTCAGTTGCTTATAAAGCTAAAGAAAAAGTTTTAAAAGAATATAATCTTCCTTTTGATAAGAAAATGTTTGATTTGGGTTTTGCTTCAACTTCTGAAAAATCATTAGAATTATTAGGAGTTGACTTAAATACTCCTTTAGGTCAAGAAATCTTAAAAAAAGAAAGCATTTATTATAATGAGTTTTCTAAAGATATTGAAATGTTTGATGGTGCTTTAGAGGTTATTAAATATTTAAAAGATAATCAAGCTTCTTTAGCTATTGTAACCTCAAGAAATAAAGACGAAGTTTATAACGAACCAAAATTAGATGAATTACTACCTTATTTTGATTATATTATTACTGCTAGTGATGTTGTAAATCCTAAACCTGATAAAGAAAGTTTAGAGGTCTTATTTAAATTATCTAATTGGGGAAAGGATGAATCAATTTTTATTGGTGATAGCAGTAATGATAGTAAATGTGCTAAAAGTTTTGGTATTAAATTCGGTCTTGCTGGTTGGGGAGCAGTTGAAGAAGTAGAACATGATTATTATTTTGAAAGTTTAAAAGATTTAAAAAAGTTGACTTAATTGTCAACTTTTAATTTCATTATTTTTATGATATTATAATTATATAATTTAAAATTATAAAAATGTAAAAGGTGATTTCAATGAAGAAATTTTTAAATTTTTTGTTATTTATTTTAGCTGCTTTTTTAATAACAATAGTTATTTTTGATCTTACTGGTTGGTACCATTTTATGGATGAAGTAACACCTCTTATTATATTTAAGATGACTACTTTTTTTATTTTTATACTATCTTTGTTATTAGAAATAGTATATTTTCCTAAAACTGATGAAAAAACGATGTGGATTATTTTATTAGTCATTGGTTTTCTTCCTTTTTTAACGGCTTTATTTTTAGGAATTTATTTTGCAATTAATGGCTTTTCGGGATTATGTTTATGTGGTAATTTTTATGGCTTTAAAGCCTTTTATGAGAGTGTTTTAATGTATTTATATAATTATTACCCAAACTGTTTAATTGGTCTTATTCTAATGATATTATCAATGATTAGGTTAAAAAAAACTCACAAGGCGTGAGTTTTTAAATTGTATCAATATGTTCTAAAACTTTATGGAAATCAGGATTATTACCTCTTAAAACTGATAATTCATTAGTGAACAACTGTAGAACAATTGCTGAAGTAAAGATAGCATATTTATCTTCAACATTATAGTAAATAGCATTATCAGCTTCATTGGCTATTTCTTGATTGTTAGTGAAAGCAATTGTTTTTGCATTTAAAGTTTTTAAATCTTTAATCGTTTTCAAAATATTATCATTAGTTACTTTATCAACACCAAATAGAATAGTCGGTGTTTTTTCACTTACCATAACAATAGGTCCGTGATAGAATTCACTACATGGATAAGCATGAACTGGATAATGAGAAGTTTCTTTAATTTTTAAAGCTAATTCCATAGCTAGTGATAAATCTTTACCTCTTGCCATAACTAAAGTATTTTCAGCATCTTTTAAAACCGGCGCTAAAGCTTTTATTTCTTCATAGTGATTAAATCCTTCGTTTAAAGCGGCAATTACTTTATCATTTTCTAAATTCAAATCTTCATGTCCAGTTAATTCATGAATTAAAGCTATTAATAAATATAATGATGAAGTGTATGTTTTAGTAGCAGCATATGATTTAGCTTCATCGACATCGTTCCATAAATTATATTTGCATTCATTAGCGATGATTGAACCTTTAGTATTAGTAATACCAACGGTTAATGCATTGCATTTATTAGCTTTTTCGACAACTTTCCAAATATCTTTTCCTTTTCCTGATTGACTAATAGCAATAACTAAGGTTTTACTTAAATCAACTTCTCCGTCATAAACTGTAAAAACAGAAGGTGTAGCAATACTAACTGGTAAGTGATAGTATAGTTGAAATAAATATTTTGCTAACATACCACTATGTAGAGAAGTACCTCTTGCAGCAATTAAAACATTAGTTGGTTTAAATTCTTTAATTGCTTGACCAATTTCTTTAATAAGTTCACGGTTTGTTTCCATGCATCTTTTGATTAATTCTGGTTGTGCTTTGATTTCACTTAACATTATTGTTTCGTTCATATTTTACCTCCTATATTAATCATAACACAAATACTGTTATTTAGGAAAGTTTTTATTTAAAAATATTTTGAAATGTGTAAATGTTTGATATAATTAATTTGAGGTAATTAGTATGAATGTAGGACTTTCCGAAATATTTTATCCATTTAAAAGGATTTTAATTATATCTCTAGTTGTTTTGTTTATCTTATTGTCTTATATGATTTTAAGACATGGAATTTATAATCAAAATTTATTTGAAATAAAACTAAATGATATGTTGATGGTTGGAAATTATAAAGAAACCATTTCTAGTAATTTATTTGTTCATTTTAATGATGAAGGCGATAATTATACTGATAAATCTATAAATAGAGTTTTGTTAAGCGATAAAATGATTTTACAAATAAATGAATATGAAGTTTATAACAAAGCTGGAAGAAGAGTTTCAGCAGATGACTATTGGGCAAAATTAAACGATTTTACATATAAAAAAGTTGATTATTCTAAAATTAAATTAGAGATAAAAAGAATGGATAAAGTTTTATATAGTGGTGATTATATTGCTGATATAAGCAATTATCTTAATGAAAATGGCAGATATTATATTCATATTTATATGAATAGGAAAGATGGTTGGTTTAGTGGCGTCAAAACGCATTTTAGTTTTAATGTGATTGTTGGTGATAAATATGAAAAGTAGTTTAAAAATGCATTTTAATCGATATCTTTTTTATTATATATTACTAGCTTTATTATTAATACCTTTAAGTATATTAATTGTTGTATTTATAAGAGATTTTAAACTTTATTTAGAAGATAAAAATAAACTTCCTGATTATACTGAAGAAGTAAAGCAATTATATGAAATTAATCCTGATTTATTTCAGTTTGACGAAAATGATACTTTCGTTTTGAAAATGGATTATTTATTAGAAACTAGAATTGCCGATAAAATTATAAGAATTGTTAGGAGACCTCAAGTAAGCGATGATTTTGAACAATGTGTAGGATATTTAATTGTAAAAAATATAAATAATAATATTACTGTCGATAATTCCCATATTTGTGATATTATTGACTATTAAAAATTAAATTATGTGATATTACAAAAATTATTGAATTTTGAAAAGTAAGGTTTATTTATATAATATATTTTTTATGAATATAATTTATACTATATTAGAATATGATGATTTATTAAAACTAGAAATAATAAAACCTATAAAAAATTTTGATTTTTGATATAGTGTTTTTTTATATATAATTTATAGTTAGGCTGTTTCGTGGTTTAAGAAGTTCATTACTAAATCAATTAGAATATCTTTTTCTTTAGGATTAGATTGAGCAATAAGAATTGTAACTGCAACAAGTGTATTGTTATCGATAACTTGTCCGTTTTCTGTGTATAAAATATTATAAAATTCTAAAAAATATATAAATAATGTCGCTGCTATTCTTTTATTACCGTCGATAAACGTATGATTTTTGGTAACTAAATATAGAAAATTGGCTGCTTTTTCTTGAACTGTTGGATATAAGTCGTTGCCATCAAAAGACTGATAAATATTACCTATAATACCTTTTAGTCCTTCATTTCTTTCAAGAGCAAATAAATCACTATCGCTGTTAAATTTTAGTTTAATAATTATATCTATACAATTTTCATAAGTGATTTTTTTATTGTTTTTAGTTCCTTTAGGTTTAAGTATTCTTTTATGGTCATAGTCATCAAGAAGATTTAAAGCATTTGAATAATTGTTAATAACTTTAATTATTTCTTTAGCATCTTGACTACTTAATTCAGTATCGATTCTTCCAGCAATATCGATTAATTTGATTGTTTTTTCAAGATATTCTAATCTTTTTTCATTAATAGCATAACCTTTTAACAAATAATCTTTTATAATTTTGTTAGCCCATTTTCTAAATATAATACCATTTTGTGATTTGACTCGATAACCGACACTTATGATAACATCTAAGTTATAATACTCGATATTACGGGTAACTTCTCTTATGCCTTCTTTTTGAACTGTCGCAAATTTTGCGACAGTTGAGTTATCTAATTCTTCTTTTAAAGCGTTATTAATGTGCTTTCTAATAGTTTTATAGTCTCTGTCGAATAATTCGGCCATTTGTTCAGTATTAAGCCAAACTGTTTCGTCTTTCATATTTACTTCTAATTTGATGTTTTGATTTTCAAATAATACTATTTCATTTTTCATATTTTCTGCCTCCTTTTTTTTAAATTAAAATAGTGAATAAGTTTTTCCCTATATAATAGTTAACTTTAAATAATATCCCTAATGGCATTATAACATTTGTTTAAATTAATTAAAATGAATTTCGAATAGTTGGGCTATTTTCTGTTATCTATTAGTAAAAAAACTACAATGAAGTAATTCATTATAGTTTTTAATTTTTAATTAGTTTTTTTTCGATATAAAGAACTAAACTATACATAATAGCAGCTACAATACATAAAATTATTGTTCCCGTTATAACTAAGTCAAGATTAAATACTTGGGATCCATACATAATCAAATATCCGATACCTTCTTTAGAAACTAAAAACTCTCCCATAATTACACCAATTAATGACATACTAATATTAACTTTAAAACAACTAATAATATTAGAAATAGTTCCTGGTAAAATCAATTTAAAATAAATTTGGCTTTTAGTAGCTTTAAATGTTTGCATAAGTTTAATTTTAATAGGGTCGATATTGATGAATCCTTGATAAACATTAATAATCGTAATAATTGTGGAAATTAATAGAGCCATTACAACGATTGATTGCATACCAGCTCCAACCCAAATAATCAAAATAGGTCCTAAAGCTACTTTTGGTAAGCTATTTAAAACGGTTAAATAAGGATCGATTACTTTAGCAAAGAATTTATTCCACCACATAATACTAGCTATTAATATTCCTAATAATGTACCTAAAACAAAGCTTATTAATGTTTCCCAAACGGTTATTAAAATATGATTATATAAATCACCAGTTGTATGAAGATTGATAATTGTTTCTACTACTTTAATAGGTGAGGAGAAGATAAAAGGATTAATTATTTTATAATCTGATAAAAGTTGCCAAATAATTAAAAATACTATTAAAATAAGAATTTGCGTTAATTTGACAAAAAAGTTATTACGTTTAATTTTTTTTAAATAATTTTTATGTTCTAGACTAAACATGGTCAATCTCTTTCCATATTAAATCATAATAGTAAGAAAATTCTTTGGCTTTACGATTGTTAATAGGGGTACTTTTATCAGTTAATTTAATATCGATTACTTTTTTAATTTTACTAGGACGTTTAGATAAAATAATGATTTTATCGGCCATACTAATAGCTTCAGCAATATCATGAGTTACCATAATTGCTGACTTTTTTTCTTTTTTAATAATCTGATAAACATCGTCAGATACGGACAGTCTCGTTTGATAATCAAGAGCTGAAAAGGGTTCATCCATTAATAGTAAATCTGGTTTAGTAGCTAGTGTTCTAATTAAAGCTACTCTTTGACGCATACCACCAGATAATGTATTCGGATAACTATTGATAAAATCTTTCAAACCGTAAGTATTTAATAAATCTAAAACATAGTCTTTATTTTCTTTAGTTAAATTTTTATTAATTTCTAATCCTAATAAGCAATTTTCTAGAACAGTTTTCCAGTTGAATAAGGCATCTTGCTGTAACATATAGCCCATTTTAGTATTGTCACTTAAAATAATTTCGCCACTTGATTTAGTATCTAATCCCGCTAAAATATTTAAAATTGTACTTTTTCCACAGCCACTTGGACCGACAATAGCAACAAATTCACCATTTTTTAAATCAAATGAAAAATTATCAACAGCTAAAGTCTCATCTTTTTTAGTGTGATAATTTTTACTTAAATCTTTAATTTTTAATAATTCATTCATTTTTTGAATAAGTGTTATCGACTAATTTATCATATGGTGCACGCGTATCTAATTGACCAGCGTTTTCGGCTATTTCTTGAATATGGTTAAAGTTTTCTTCTGTTATATATGTAGTAGTAAACCATGAGTCAATGTCTTTATATCTTTGAATGATTGTCTCTAAATCATCTCTTGATGTATCTGGAAAATAATCTAATATCACGTCGGCAATTTCGCTAGCAGTATGACTATGAACATAATCTAATCCTTTTTGAATTGCTTTAGTGAATCCTTCGATTATTTCTGGATTTTCTTCTAAATAGCTTTTTTTAGTATTATAAGCTGTGTATGGAACAACGCCCCCTAATTCTCCTAATGAAGCTACTACATAACCGTATCCTTGTTTTTCTAATTGTAAGGCATTAGGCTCAAATAGTGAAACAAAATCACCTGTTCCTCCGATAAATGCTCCTGACATAGCAGCAAATTCAATGCTTGTGTCGATAGTTAAATCATTTTTAGGATCGATTCCTGCTTCAGTTAAAGTCCACTCTAAAGTCATTTCTGGCATACCACCAATTCTTCCTCCGATAATGGTTTTACCTTTTAAGTCATCTAAAGTAAAATTTTCAATTTTTTCACGTGATACAATAAAACTTCCATCTCTTTTAGTAAGACCAGCAAAATTAACTAAATAATCTTCTTGTCCTTGGTTGTAAACATATATTGATGCTTCACTTCCACAAAAGCCAATTTGAACATCGCCTGATAAGACAGCAGCAGTTACTTTATCAGCGCCTGGCACTAACATTAATTCAACGTCTAATCCTTCTTCTTCAAAGTATCCTAAAGCATGAGCAACGTATTGAGGTGAGTAAAAAATACTATGCGTAACTTCAGCTACTTTGATTTTAGTTAAATTGTTATCATCTTTCTTAAATACCAAACTAATTACAATAAGTCCAATAATTAAAATAACTATAATTATCGGAATAATATATTTTTTCAAAATCATTCCCCTTTCTCTTTATTAGTATATTCTTATTATAATTTGTGGTGCTTTAAAAGGCCTAAGAAAAACACTAAGAATTTTTGATACTTAGTGTTTTAGTTTTTGGTAAATAAGATTGCTTACATATTTGAAAGTCAATTGCGCGCATTTCTTTAGACGCATTTAAAACTTTTAAAATAACTTGATCGCCAATTTTTAATACTCTTTTACTCGATTTACCAGTTAAAGTAAATCTTTCTTTATCAAATATGAAGAAGTCTCCTTGAATGTCAGAAAATTTAACTGTTCCAACAATATTGTTAGTTTCGACATATATTTTAGAAGATGTTATATTAGTTATTTTTCCTTTAAATTCTTCGCCAATATGATTTTCCATATATTCAGCCATTTTCATCATATTAGCTTCATTTTCTGCTTCATCAGCTTTTCTTTCTTTGTATGATGCTTGAATGCTCGTTTCTAATAATAGATTTTCTAAACTATTTAACTCTTCGATTGATAAATCAGGATTATCATACATGTCAATTAAATAGTGTACCATCAGGTCACATAGTCTTCTAATCGGTGATGTGAAATGGGTGTATTTTTCATAAGCTAAAGCAAAATGACCTGTATTTTGACTAGAATATCGCGCTTTTTTCATTCCCATTAAAATAAACCGAGAAATTATTTTAAAATTAGGATCATTAATTAAACTTTTTAAAATTCCTTGAATGGTTTTAGGATTGCTAAAATTTTTAACATGGGGAATTTTACAACCTATTTTTCCTAAAAATGCAAATATTTCTTCTAGAACTTCATTATCAGGCATTTCATGGATACGATATATAAATGGATACCAACAATAATGACTAGCAACAGTTTCATTAGCTGCTAACATAAAATTTTCGATTAATTTTTCAGCAGTTGCTTGTTTAGGCATAATAAATTCAAGTGGTTTATTCTTTTCATCTAAAACAACTTCTAAATCATTGCTTTGAAAGTCGATATAGCCACGATTAAAGCTTGTTTTATTTAAAATATTACTTAGTTGTTCAGTTAACTTTAAATTGTCAACAAACGGTATATAATCTTCAGAGACAATTCCTTTTTCTAACACTTGATTGACTTTAGAATAACTCATTTTTTTCTTAGAATTGATAACACTTTTAACTATTTTATAATCGATAATATTTCCGTTTTGGTCAAACTCCATAATGCAAGATTTAGTTAATCGGTCAACATTAGGATTTAAAGAACAAATGCCATTAGACAAATATTTTGGTAACATTGGAATAACTGAGTTTAACATATAAACACTATTACCTCTTGAAAATGCTTCATCAAATAAAGCACTTCCATATTTGACATAATGAGTAACATCGGCAATATGAACACCTAAGACAAAATTGCCTTTTTCATTTATTTCTATACTAATAGCATCATCCATATCTTTAGTATGATCATTGTCGATTGTATAAATTAATTTATCTCTTAGATCTAGACGACCTTCTATTTCTTCTTCAGTAACTTCACTTGGGATATGTTCTAGTTCTTCAAGTGCTTTTTCACTAAAATTTAGAGCAAAACTTTTACTTAAAGCGATTTGTTTTAAATCGATATCGGGATCGTCTTTATGACCGATTATTTCAATTATATGTCCTTCTAAATTACCACATTCATTATTTATCTTAACTAAAACGCGATTTCCTTCGACCGATTTTTTTAATTCATTTGATGGGACATCAACTTGATAGTTTAAATTATTACCATAAACACTTAATTTACTATCTTTAACCTCAGCTACTAATAACTCATTTGCTCTTTTTAATATTTTTTTAACTTTAGCGCGATGCGTTATTTTATCGTAGACAAATAAACATAAATCGTTATTTAAAGCTCCATTTAAATCAAGTTGATGAATAGTATATTTTTCGTTATTCAAATAAAAAACACCATAACCATTTTTTAACCCTTTTATTTCTTTGACGATATAATTACTAGGCAATAATTGATAATGATTATCTATTTCCATAATTATACCTTGCTCTTCTAAAAGTTTTAAATTGGCTATTAGTGTTTCTAAATCTAAATTAGCTTTTTTTTGAATTTCTTTTAGTGTTAATCTGACATTGTTTCTAAATAGTTCTTTGATATCCATTTTCACTCCCCCTATCTATAATAAATATATCACATCTTATAATCAATTACAATAAATTATCAAATATTTATGTTATAATATTTTAGAGGATGTGTTGCATATGAATTTAGATACTTTAAACGAAAGACAAAGAGAAGCTGTTAATATAACAGAAGGTCCTCTTTTAGTATTAGCTGGCGCTGGTAGTGGTAAAACTAAAGTTTTAACTACTAAAGTTGCTTATTTGATTTTAGAAAAAAACGTTAGTCCAGATAATATTTTAGCTATTACCTTTACTAATAAAGCAGCTAAAGAAATGAAAGATAGAATTTTAAATATGGTAGGAATGGTCGGTTATAAAATACAGATATCAACATTCCATTCATTTGGTTTAGCAATTTTAAAAAAACATTATGATAAATTAGGATTAAGTAAAAATTTTACCATTTTAGATAGTGATGATAGTAATGTTGTGGTTAAAAATATTTTAAAAGATCGCAATTATGATGAAAACTATCGTGCTATTAGAAGTATTATCAGTAACAATAAAAATGCTTTAGTTGATAGTTTAGAATTTGCAAGATTTGTAAGTAATGATTATGATGAGATGGTTTTAGATGTTTATCAAAGATATGAAGATAGATTAAAAAGGAATAATAGTGTTGATTTTGATGATTTATTGATGTTACCAATTGTTTTATTTAGAAAATATCCGAATATTTTAAAAGAATATCAAGAGCAATATAAATATATTTTAATCGATGAATATCAAGATACAAATGAGGCACAATATTTATTAGCAAAAATGATAAGTGCAAAATATAAAAATATATGTGTTGTTGGTGATGATAGTCAATCAATTTATTCTTGGCGAGGTTCAAATTATAAAAACATTTTAAATTTTGAAAAAGATTATCCTGATTGCAAAACCGTTTATCTAGAGCAAAATTATCGTTCAACTAAGACAATTATCGAAGCTTCTAATGAATTAATTAAAAACAATGTTCATCGTAAAGATAAAAATTTATGGACTGATAATGAAGAAGGCGTTAAGATAGAGTATCATATTGCTAGTAATGAAAAAGATGAAGCTTATTATGTAATTAGAGAAATAAATAAGTTAATTGATGAAGGTGCTAAATTAAGTGATATTGCCATTCTTTACCGGACTAATGCGCAATCACAAAACTTTGAAAAAGAGTTAGTTTTAAGTAATATTCCTTATAAGGTAGTAGGAAGTGTATATTTCTATAACCGTAAGGAAATTAAAGATTTGATGGCTTATTTAAAACTTATTTACAACAAAGATGATGATGTTAGTTTAATGCGCATTATCAATGTTCCACGAAGAAAAATCGGTAAGATGACCATCGATAAATTAAGAGAAAAAGCTAATGATTTAAATGTTTCTTTATATGATGCTATCGATTCGGGGAAAGAATTGGAATTTAAAAATTTGATTGAAGAATTAAGAAGTCAAAAAGATGAGATGACTCTAGCTAATTTTATTCAACTTGTTTTAGATAAAACTAATTTAATAAAAGAATTAGAAAGTGAAAATACAATTGAAGCCGAAACAAGAATTGAAAACCTTAACGAGTTTAAGACTATTGCTATACAGTTTGAAGAGAATTATGGTATAATTAGTCTAGAGGATTTCTTAAATGAAATAAGCTTAGTAGCCGATATAACAGAATATAAGAATAATGATGGTATTACTTTAATGACTGTTCATTCAGCTAAAGGATTAGAATTCGACAATGTTTTTATCGTTGGATTAGAAGAAAGTATTTTCCCACATATGAATTCTTTTGATAGCAATGAACAATTAGAAGAAGAAAGAAGACTTTGCTATGTAGCTATTACTCGAGCAAAAAAAAGATTGTGGTTAGTTAATGCTGAAGCTAGAACTATTTATGGTAATAAAGTTAAGAATCCTGAAAGCAGATTTATAAAAGAAATTGATAGCAAATTATTAAATACTGATAAAGTAATTTCTTCAAGTGAAGAAACTTCTAGTATTTCTGCAAATGTCGATGATAGTATCGAATACAAAGTCGGTGAACATATTTATTTTGATATGTATGGTGAAGGAGTAATCGTTGGTATTAAAGATAAAGTATTAACGGTTGCCTTTAAACATCCATATGGTATTAAAATGTTGATGAAAGGTCATAAAAATATAAGGAAGGTGTAATAATATGTTATTAAGTATATGGACTGAAATAGGAGATTTTTTTGTTGAATTAGGTAATGATATTAAGGATTTTTTCTTAGAACATAGTCGTAATCCCTTTTTATGGATTGCTATTATTGTAGTAGGATTACTTATATTTGAATTTGTTTATAGATCATTACATAAAGATTAGGAGAGATAACAATGGATTTAAAAAAATTATATGAAAATATAGGTGAACATTTAGATAAAGAAGTTATTTTAGAAGGTTGGATTAGAAATCATCGTAAACAAAAAGAATTTGGTTTTATCGATTTTTATGATGGAACTTGTTTTAAAAGTATCCAAGTTGTTTATGATAATAAATTATCTAATTTTGACTTTATTTCTAAATTAAGAGTTGGTAGTGCAATCAAAGTAGTAGGTGTTTTATCTAAATCAATAGGTAGTGGCCAAGATTATGAAGTAATTGCTCGTGACATTATTTTATTAGGTGATTGTCCTGAAGATTATCCAATTCAACCTAAAAGACATACAAGAGAGTTTTTAAGAGAGGTAGCTTATTTAAGACCAAGAACTAATTTATTTCAAGCTGTGTTTAGAGTAAGAAGTGTCGCTGCTTTTGCTATTCATTCTTATTTTCAAAACAATGGTTATGTTTATTTTCACGCTCCAATAATTACAGCAAGCGATTGCGAAGGAGCAGGTGAAATGTTTCAAGTAACAACTTTAGATTTAAATAAAGTAAATGGTAAACCTGATTATAGTAGAGATTTCTTTGGTAAACCTGCTAATTTAACCGTATCTGGTCAATTACAAGCTGAGACATTTGCTTTAGCGTATAAAAAAACTTATACGTTTGGTCCAACATTTAGAGCTGAAAATTCTAATACTAAAACACATGCTTCGGAATTTTGGATGATCGAACCAGAAATTGCCTTTTGTGATTTAAAAGGTGATATGGATATTATGGAAGAAATGCTTAAATATGTTGTTAAGTATGTTTTAGATAATTGTCCTGATGAAATGTTGTTTTTAGATAAATTTGTGGAAAATGGATTAATTAATAAACTTAAAAATTTAATTAATTCTAACTTTGTTCGTGTTACTCATGAAGAAGTAATTAGAATTTTAAAAGAAGCCAAAGTTAAATTTGAATTTACTCCTGAATATGGTGAAGATATTGCTAAAGAACACGAGAAATATATAACTGAATACTTTAACGGTCCGGTATTTATTACTGATTGGCCAAAAGATATTAAAGCATTTTATATGAAATTAAATCCTGATGGTAAAACAGTAGCTGCTGTCGATTTAGAAGTGCCAGGAGCAGGTGAACTTATGGGTGGTTCTCAAAGAGAAGAGGATTATGATAAGTTAGTTAATCGTATGAAAGAATTAAATATGCCTACTGATGGTATGGAATGGTACTTAAATTTAAGAAAATATGGAGGTTGTGTTCATTCAGGGTTTGGAATGGGGTTTGAAAGATTATTAATTTATTTAACTGGTGTTGAAAACATCCGTGATGTTATACCTTATCCTAGAACACCTGGTAACTGTGATTATTAAGGGGTGAACTTTATGAAAAAAGGTTTTACTTTGGTTGAATTAATCGGTGTGATAATTGTATTGGGACTTATTGCTTTAATTGCTTTACCACCTATTTTAAATGCGATTAGAGAAAAAGAATCAGAAATTAGTGAAGCTAGCGAAGAAATAATTTATAATGCTACTAGTTTGTATGTTAGCGATAATTCTAATAGTTTCCCTAAAACTAATGGTAATACTTTTTGTGTTACTTTAGATACTTTAACGCAAGGTGATTATTTACCTGATGTTGTTTATGATGCAGTTAGTGGCGATGAAGTACCTTTAACTAATATGGTTGAAGTTAAATATGAACAAGATAGATTTAGTTATAATTTAAATAATGAATGTGTGGAAAAAATAATTAAGACTGGCCTAATTGAAATCTTATTAGAACAATATAGTCCTGATAATACTACTGGATTAGTGCAAGATGAAACAAATAGTAATATATATTACTATACTGGAACAAATGAAGAAGTAAGTAATAATTATTTATGGTATGGAGGACATCATTGGCGAGTAGTAGAGTTTGATACAGATGCTGATACCTTATTGCTTATTTCACAGCAGCCATTAACTAGTATTCAACTGGCTAGTGCTGTATGGGATACTAAAGAAGAATATGAAGCAAGTTATATCAATACATGGTTAAATGATTATTTTTATAATAGTTTAGATAGTAGTGTACAAAATAGTATTATTAGTAACACCTTTAATGTCGGAATCTATACTGATGTTGATGAGATAACAACAAGTCAAAAAGTAGGGTTATTAGATGAAAACCAATACACTAGAGCAGGTGGTCAAGATTCATATTTAGATATAGAAGATTTTTGGTGGTTAGGAAATCGTTATAGCTCGTCTTACGTTCGTTTCGTCAGCAACATTGGCTACATGAGCAACATTAGTCCGTCGAGCAATAACGGTGCTCGCGCAGTTATAAAGATTTCTAATATAACCATTACCGGAGGTAATGGTACTCTAGAGTCAAATTATGAAGCAGGGAACAAAGCAACAAATACAAGTGATATTCAAGTGGGCGAATATATCAATGTGCCATATAGTGGAAGTGATAATGCCTGTGGTGATGATAATAAATGTACATTTAGGGTAGTAAGTAAAGATAGTGATAGTATCAAAGTAGTATTAAATGGATTACTTCCAACAACAAGTGCATATGGCGATACAGTAACAATCACAACTAGTCATACGATATATACACCGTTAAATACATTTGCTAATAATATATCAAGTGAATATCGTTATACCGGAAATAAGACATTCTATATTGGTGATTATCCAAGTGGTGCAAATTATAAAGATGTTCAAGATGAAACGTTGTCAGCTAATGTAGGATTACCAACTGTTGGTGAGATGTTTAGTGGAAATGACATCGATTTAGGAACATCAAGTACCAAAACATTTGTGAATGTAGCCACAATTGAAAATCCAACTGTGTCAAGTTATTATTGGCTAATGAATCGTTATAGTTCGTCTATCGTGTATAACGTCAACCTCAATGGCAACCTCAACGGCAATAGTCCGTCGTTCAGTAACGGTGCTCGCGCAGTTATCTACCTGAAGTCAGGTTCGTCAGCTTTAACCTTCACAGGAGGTGAAGGTACTGCTGAGCAACCATATGAGTTGCAATGAGCTAATAATAAAACAAATATATAAACTTCAAACAATGGAATCACACCTTGCCGAAGAAACTGGCAAGGTGTGATGTTATTTAATATATAAATATTTTTTGATAAAAAAATAGTCATATTTCACCTTAATTTGGTTAAACTAAATTTGAGGTGAAATATGAAAAAATTAATTGGTATTGGTTTATGTATATTGTTATGTGGTTGTAATGATTTGTCTAATACACCAACGAAAAAAACAGAGGAGTTTTTAAAGAAATATCAATCTTTAGATAGTAGTGTGTTAACTGATTTAGATAATGTTTTAAATGAAGATACTACTTTAAATGAAAGTCAAAAGGTTATGTATGAAGATATAATGAAAAAACATTATCAAAATTTAGCTTATGAAATTAAAGAAGAAACTATTGATGGCGATGAAGCTGTTGTAACGGTAGAAATATCGGTAACTGATTTTAAAAAAGTATTAGATGAAGCAAATAACTATATGAATAATAATATGGCAGAATTTAATGATGAAAATGGTAATTATAGTGTATCTAAATTCAATGATTATAAATTAAATAAATTAAAGGATGCTAAAGATAAAGTAAGATATACACTTGAAATTAGTTTAACAAGAGTAAATGATGAATGGACAGTAGATACACAAGATCAGATGACTTATGATAAAATAAATGGTGTTTATAATTATTAAAAAAATAGCTTAGGTTAAGTTCCTAAGCTATTTTACTATATTTTCTAAAAAACCATTCATGACATATTTAGTCTCGTTAACAACAATAAAAGCGTCGTGATCAATTTGTTTAACGATTTTTTGTAAATGATTAAAGCTTTTGTTATTTATTTCAATAAATAGCATATCTTTTTCCTCGTCGGTGTTTTTACCTTCGACGTCAATAACAGTAACTCCATAGCCTTCATTTCTTAAGATATTGACCATATCAGGATAAGCTTTATCAGTAATTATTTGAACACTTAAATTACTAGAAATAAATTTTTTAGATAAGATGCCACCAATATAAGTACCGGTAGCAAAACCTAAAGCATAAGCTATTGCTATCCAAATACTAGTTTCATCAGTATTTAAAGCTTCTCTAACTACAATAAACCAAACAAATATTTCGAAAAAACCAACCAGACTAGCATATAAATTCTTACCTTTAACGGTAATCATCATTCTTAATGTTCCTAGTGAAACATCTAAAATTCTCGCTCCAAATATTTTTAAACATAATAAAAACAGTTCCATATTATTCACCACTTATATTATACCATTTTTAATTAAAAAATTACGCTATTTTATAAAATATTTTTGACTTTTTAACCATATAATGGTAATATATTAATTAGGTGATAATAATGAAAAAGTTAAAGTATTTGTTGCTATTGTTGTTAGTAGTACCGATGATTGCTAAAGCTGATGTTAATGCAGTAACTGGCGATAGTATCGAAGAGGGAAAAGAAGTCGATAGTAGCTCAGCTATTTTTGGTAACGAAATCACTTCTAATAACACTACTAAAGGAATAGAAGCTTTATTTGGATATGATATTAATTTTAATGGAACTAGTGATTATGCTTTAGTTTTGGGTAATAATATTAATATCAATGGAACAGTTAATAATGATGCATTTGTATTTGGTGGCGTTGTTAATATTAATGATAATGCAAATATAAATAGAGATTTAGTTATTTTAGGTAACGAAGTAAAGATAAATGGTAATATAAATCGTGATGTTAGAGTATATGCGATTAGTGTTGTTATCAACGGAAATATAACTGGTAATTTAACAATTAATGCTGAAAATATCGATATTAATGGAGCTAGTGTTGGAACATTATCCTATAATAAAGATGCTGTTGTTGATGTCGATGATAATGCTAAAATAAATAAGACGATTTTAACTGATGAAATATATACTGAGCAAACTACAGTAGATAAAATTATGAATTTTATTATTAATTTAGTAAGTATATTAGTATTTTTTACAGTCATTTGTTTAATTATTCCACAGTTATTTAAGAGAATAAATAAGAAAAATGAAAATATTGATACATTAGGTTTCTTTTCATTGTTTGGTTTTGGAGCTTTATCATTAGTTTTAATTCCAGCTATATTCTTATTGTTATTTAGATTTGTCTTTACTATTCCATTAGCATTATTACTTTTAGTTTTATTTGTAATTGCGATATGTGTATCAACTGTTTTTGCGGGATATTTATTGGGATTTGTGATTTGGAAAAAACTTATGAAAAAAGAAGACAATCCTTTAATAATTGGGTTAATTGGTTTATCAATTTTAAGCGTTTTAACTTTTATTCCAAATGTCGGAATCGTATTTAGCTTTATTGCGGTAATTGTTGGAATGGGCATTATATTACAACAATTTAGGAAAGATTAAATTCTTTCCTTTTTTTCACATAAAATTCCACATTTTTAATTAAAAAGTATGGTATAATACTAATAGGAGGGTGATATTATGAAAATGAATATCCGTGGTAGTAAAGTTAAGATTACGCCAGCCATCAATGATTACATTGAAAACAAAATTGGAAAGCTAGATAAATACTTAGAAGATCCTAGTAATGTAACTGCTAATGTAGTAGTTAAGGTTAAAGGAAAAGACCAAACTGTCGAAGTTACAATTCCAATGAAAAAACTAATTTTAAGAGCAGAAGATACGCACAATGATTTATATGCGGCAATCGATTTGGTATCTGAAAAATTAGAACGTCAAATTAGAAAAAATAAAACGAGAATGAAAAAGAAAGTAAGTAAAGAACTTATCGACTTTAAAGTTGATTTTAAAATAGAAAAAGATGAAGACGAAAAAGGTAGAATTGTCAAAAGAAAAATTGTTGAAACTAAACCAATGAACGAAGAAGAAGCAATTTTGCAAATGAATTTATTAGGTCATGATTTCTTTGTATTCACAAATGAAGCGACAAATGAGTTTAATATTTTGTATAAAAGAAGAGATGGCAATTATGGTATTATCGAAACTAAATAGGTGAAATTCACCTATTTTTCTTTAAAAATAATAGTAATTTTATTGTTTTTTTGATATAATTAATAAGACTGGAGGAAACAAGATGAAATTTTTAAAAAAACTTTTTGACCATGAATATAAAGAGTTAGAAAAATTTAAGGAACAAGCAAATTTAATTGTGGCAAAAGATGAAGAATATAGTAAATTATCTGATGAACAATTAAAGAATAAAACAAAGGAATTTAAAGAAAGATTAAAAAATGGGGAAACATTAGAAGATATATTAGTAGAAGCTTTTGCGGTAGCTAGAGAAGCTGCTTACCGTGTAATAGGTGAAAAGCCATATTATGTTCAAGTTATTGGTGGTTTAGCTATCCATTATGGTAATATAGCAGAAATGAAAACTGGTGAAGGTAAAACATTAACTTCAACTATGCCAGCTTATTTAAATGCTTTAACTGGTGAAGGAGTTCATATTATTACAGTTAACGAATATTTAGCTAATCGTGATGCGGAATGGATGGGAAGTATCTATCGTTTTTTAGGTTTAACTGTTGGCGTTAATTTACGAGAATTAACATCTTCAGAAAAAAAAGCTGTATATGAATCAGATATTGTCTATTCAACTAATAATGAAATTGGATTTGACTACTTAAGAGACAATATGGTTGTTAAAGCGAGTGATCGCGTTCAAAGAGGATTAAACTTTGCGATTGTCGATGAAGTCGATTCAGTTTTAATCGATGAAGCAAGAACACCATTAATTATTTCTGGTGGGGCAATGAATAGCGCTAATTTATATATTCAAACTGATAGATTTGCTAAGTCATTAAAAGAAAATGATGGCTATTTATATGACGAAAAAACTAAAGCTGTTACTTTAGATGATAAAGGAGTTAAAGAAGCGGAAAGAGCTTTTGGAATCGATAACTTATATGATATTGAGCATACTACTTTAGTTCATTTTATCAATCAAGCTTTAAAAGCTAACTATGGAATGAAAAGAGATTTTGATTATGTCGTTAGCGATGGTAAGATTGTCATCGTCGATCCATTTACTGGTCGTTTGATGCAAGGAAGAGCTTATTCTGATGGATTACATCAAGCTATTGAAGCTAAAGAAGGAGTTCAAATTAATCAAGAAACTAAAACTTTAGCAACAATTACATTCCAAAATTTATTTAGAATGTATCATAAATTAGCAGGTATGACTGGTACTGCTAAAACAGAAGAAGAAGAATTTAGAGATATTTATAACATGTATGTTATTGTAATACCTACTAATAAACCTGTTATAAGAGTTGATGATACGGATTTAGTTTTCGCTACTAAAAATGGTAAATATAAAGCGATAATTAATGAAATTAAAGAAAGACATGCACAAGGACAACCAATTTTAGTTGGTACAATAGCAGTTGAAACTAGTGAACTAATTAGTTCGATGTTGAAAAAAGCTAAAATACCTCACGAAGTATTGAATGCCAAAAACAATGCTCGTGAAGCTGAAATAATTGCTAAAGCTGGTGTTAAAGGTTCTGTTACAATTGCCACTAATATGGCTGGCCGTGGAACTGATATTAAATTAGGTGAAGGTGTTAAAGAGCTTGGTGGATTATGTGTAATTGGTACCGAACGTCATGAATCAAGACGTATCGATAATCAGTTAAGAGGTAGATCTGGTCGTCAAGGAGATCCAGGATATACGAGATTTTACGTTTCATTTGAAGATGAATTAATGGTTAGATTCGGAACAGATCGAGCTAAAGGATTATTACAAAAAGTAGGATTTACTGATGATCAATCAATTAGTTTAAAAATGTTAGCTAACTCTATTGAAACTGCTCAAAAAAGAGTTGAAGGTAATAACTTTGATATTCGTAAACATTTGTTAGAGTATGATAATGTTGTTAATGAACAAAGAGAAATAATTTATGAAAAACGTAATGAAATATTAGATAGTGAATCAATTCATGAAATTGTTATTAAAGTGTTTAATGATTTTATTACTCATTTAGTAGAAAGTCACTTAGATAATAATCATTTAAGTGGTAAAGATTTAAATGAAATACTTGAATTTGTCAATGGCAAATTATTAACTAATAAAATTTCTTTAGATGATTTAGATAATATGGATTACCACAAAGTAATCGATTATATATGTACACAAATAGTTTTAGAGTATGAAGCAAAAGTAGAATCAGTTCCTAAAGAAATAATGGCTGAATTTGAAAAAGCAATTTATTTAAGAGTTATCGATATGCATTGGATGGAAAATATTAATGCTATGTCTTTATTAAGAGAAGGTATTCACTTAAGAAGCTATGCTCAAGAAAATCCTTTAAGAGCATATACTAATGAAGGTTTTGAAATGTTTGATGCTATGTTAGATACTATTGAAAAAGAAACAACAATGTATTTATTAAGAGCAGAAATAAGACAAAATTCAGTTAGAAAACAAGTTGCTAAAGGTGAAGCTGTTAGTGATAACAAACCAAAGAAAAAAGAACCAAAGAAGGTAAATAAAATTGGTAGAAATGAACCATGTCCATGTGGCTCAGGGAAAAAATATAAACAATGCTGTGGTAAGTAGTAGGAAATATAAGGGTTTGCGAGGATTTTGACCACGTGAATTTATACCGAAAAATGCGATTTGACCACATTTTGACCACAGAATTTTGAATTGTGGTCAAAGATTATTCAATGAATGTGAATTAATGTATAAAGATGTTATCAAACGATGACATCTTTTTTGTTTGCTCACAGGAAGGAGTATAAGTATGGTCAATGTTAGAAAGAGAGGAAAGGTTTATGAGTATAGGTTTAGTACTACCTCAATTGATGGAGTAAGAAAATGGATTCAGAAGTCAGGTTTTAAAACTAAACAAGAGGCATTACAGCAAGGAGCACTTGCTTATAATGAGTACTATAGGGTTGGGCGAGTTCAAAAACAGAAGAATATGTCCTATTCGGATTTTTTAGATTATTGGATAGATACTTATTGTAATTTTAATCTGAAGTATTCTACTATAGTAACTTATCTTAATATTATTAAGAACTATCTAAAACCAAGACTTG
>JAGHHZ010000034.1 GCA_017887425.1 Bacilli bacterium | reverse complement strand
TAATTTATGTATCATGTGATCCAGTTACTTTAGCTCGTGATTTAAATCTTTTAAGTAACGATTATAGTGTTTTAGAAATTACTCCTTTTGATATGTTTAGTAATACTTATCATGTGGAATGTGTGTGTTTATTGGAGGTAAAAAATGCTTAGATATTTAGATAATCTGAAATATAAATTTTCTAATAATAAGGTTTCTATTTTTAATAAAACTAAAGAAATTGGCTTTTGTGAATTTGTCGAAGATAATGATACTTGGAATATTATTCATACTGTTGTTTTAGATGAATATCAAGGTCAAGGAATAGCAAAAAAATTAGTAGATTATGTAATTTTAAAAGCCAAAGAAAATAATAAAATATTAACTGCTGATTGCTCGTATGCTAAAAAAGTAATTGATAATTTAAATAAATAATAATTAAAACTTTATATTGACTTTTGTTCAGAAGATAATTAATAAAGTAAGTAAAAATAATTTTATGTGACTGTATTTACAGTATTTCTATGGGAGAAAGTTATTATATGATTTGTATAGAAAGTTTAAAAACTTATATTAGAATAGTAAGTGAAAAAGAATTTTTAGAGTTAGCTAAAAAAATTTATGGCATTACTGAATTTATATGTAAAGATTATCCCAAATATAAAGAATGGTATTTTTACAAACAGCTACCTAGAATTTTTACTCCGAATGGTGAAATATTGTTTGTAAGATCAGAAAAAGATGCTAATACAATAATAGCTATGGCCTGTTTAAAAAAAACTGAAGCAGAAAAGAAAATTTGTACATTATATGTTTTAGATGAATATAGAGGTCATCATTTAGGTACAAGAATAATAGAGGAATCTATGAAATTTTTAGAAACAACAAAACCACTAATCACATTAGCTGATTATAAATTGCCAATGTTTCAATCAATAATAAAAAAATATGGTTGGGAATTAACAGATGTCATTACAGGATTATATAATGATAAAACAAAGGAATTATGTTACAATGGTTTACTTACTAAACAAAATAAATCAACAAAAGCTTATGTTATTAAAGATAGTGGGAAATAAGATAGAAAATAGATTGTCAAAAGTGATAATCTATTTTATTTATCTCTTGACAATTGAATACAAATTCAACTATAATATTAATATAGTTGAATTTATATTCAACTATTACATATGATATTTTAGGAGGAATATAAATGGTAAAAAATGAGTTTGCTTGTGACTGTAATGTTATTCATCAAGAAGTTGTTGACACAGTATTACAAAAAATGCCTAATGAAGATACTTTTAACAAATTAGCGGATTTATTTAAACTTATTGGTGATACTACAAGATGTCGGATTTTATTTGCTCTTGATCAAAATGAGATGTGTGTTTGTGATTTGGCTAACGTTTTAAATATGACTAAATCAAGTGTTTCTCATCAACTGGCTGTTTTAAGAAGAAGCGGAGTTGTAAAATGTCGAAGAAGTGGTAAAGAAGTATATTATACTTTAGATGATGAACATATTGTTAAATTATTTGAAGTTGGCTTAGAGCATATTAATCATAAGAATTGAAAGAAGGTTTAAGATGAAAAAATATAAATTTAAAATTAAAAATTTAGATTGTGTTAATTGTGCAAATGAATTAGAAAGTGCTTTACAGAAGATTGATATTATTGAAAATGTCAGCATTAGTTTTATGACGCAAAAATTATTTTTTGAATGTGCTGAAGAAGATAAAGAACAAGCATTAGAAAAAATAAAAAAAATTATTAAAAAAGAAGAACCTGATGTAGTAATTGAGGAGGTATAATTACCATGAATCAAAAAATGAAAAAACAATTAATAAGAATAATTATCGCTTTCTTATTAGTAATTGTCTCTTTTTTAATTAAATTTGAAAACGAGTTATATAATAATATTTTATATATAATAGCTTACATAATAGTAGGATATGATATTGTATTAAAAGCAATAAGAAATATTTTTAAAGGTAAAGTTTTTGACGAAAACTTTTTGATGACAGTTGCTACCATAGGAGCATTTTGTATAAAAGAGTTTCCTGAAGCAGTTGCAGTAATGCTTTTTTATCAAGTAGGAGAATTGTTTCAAAGTTATGCTGTGGATAAATCGCGAAAATCTGTGGCCAGTTTAATGGATATAAGGCCAGACTATGCTAATGTTTATCGTGATGATGAAATAGAAAAAGTTGATCCAGATGAAGTTAATATCGGAGAAATTATATTAGTAAAGCCAGGTGAAAAAATACCTTTAGATGGAATTGTTATCGAAGGTGAATCTATGCTTAACACACAAGCTTTAACTGGTGAGTCAGTTCCAAGAAAAGTGACATTAAATGATGAAGTATTAAGTGGTTGTATAAATAATGATGGCATTTTAAAAATTAAAGTGACTAAAGAATTTGGTGAGTCGACAGTTAGTAAGATATTAGATCTAGTAGAAAATGCTAGTAGTCGAAAATCTAAATCGGAAAATTTTATTAGTAAATTTGCCAAATATTATACGCCTATTGTAGTTATAATAGCCATTTTATTAGCAATTATTCCACCTATTATTGGTGCTAGTTTTAATGATTGGTTATATAGATCATTATCCTTTTTAGTCGTTTCATGCCCTTGTGCTTTAGTTATTTCGATTCCATTATCATTTTTTGGAGGAATAGGAGCGGCTTCTAAAATCGGTGTCTTAGTTAAAGGAAGTAATTATCTAGAAGCATTAGCCAGTACCGAAATTGTTGTGTGTGATAAGACAGGAACTTTAACAGAGGGTGTTTTTGAAGTACAAAAGATAGAAGCCATTGGTTTTTCTAAAGAAGATTTATTAAAATATGCTACTTATGCTGAAAGCTTTTCTAATCATCCGATTTCTCTTTCATTAAAACAAACATATGGTAAAGAAATCAATGAAAAGCTTGTTACTAAAACAAAGGAAATTTCAGGTGAAGGAGTAGAAGCTTTGGTAAATGGTAAAATCGTTCTTGTAGGAAACGAAAAACTAATGAAAGAATATAATATTAAATACCAAAAGAGTAAAGAGGTTGGAACAATTATATATGTTGCAATAAATAATGAATTTGCTGGAACTATTTTAATTGCTGATAAAATTAAAGATAATTCTTATAAAGCTATTAAACTATTTAAAAATAATAATGTTAAAAAAATTGTTATGTTAACTGGTGACCGGGAAAATATTAGTAAGGATGTAGCTGATAAACTCGAGTTAGATGAATATCATGCAGAATTATTACCACAAGATAAAGTTTCTTGGGTTGAAAAATTAATGACGCAAAAATCTAGCAATGGTAAACTTGTATTTATTGGTGATGGAATCAATGATGCTCCCGTTTTAGCGTTATCTGATATAGGTGTTGCAATGGGAGCTCTTGGAAGCGATGCGGCTATTGAAGCTGCTGATGTAGTTATTATGACTGATGAACCATCAAAAATAGCTAACTCTATTCAAATATCTAAAAAGACAATGCGAATTGTTAAACAAAATATTCTTTTTGCTATTACTGTAAAAATAATAGTATTAATCTTAAGTGCTTTAGGAATTGCTAGTATGTGGTCAGCAGTGTTTGCTGATGTCGGTGTTTCTGTTTTAGCAATTTTAAATGCTTTAAGAATTTTAAGAATAAAAACTAAATAAAAAATGCTCTTTAATGAGCATTTTCATATAATTTTTTAATATTTTTTGGCAATTCATTAGGAGTGATAGTTCTCACTCTTTTTTCATTACCATCTTTTTCAGCTTCTTCATAATACCAACATTTAAATTCAATCATAGCTAAGGCTTTTTCTAGTTCTTTTATTTGATTTTCAATATTTTCTTTTTGCTTTAAAAACATTTCCTTTCTTTTAGAAATTGTTTTATCTCCTAAAGAACACCAACCGATAAATTCTTTGATATCTTTTATCTGCATTCCTGATTTTTTTAAACATTCGATTAGTCTTAATGTTTCGATATTTTGATTGTTAAACTTTCTAATGCCTGATTTATCTCTTTCTAATTCTAATAAAAGACCTTCTTTATCATAATATCTTAGTGTTGGTATTGGTAAATTAAACATCTTTGAGATTTCACCAATTGTATACATATAAACTCCTTTTTAATTTTTTTAAAATATATCTTGACATAAAGTTAGCTTTAGGTATTAAAATAATAATAACATACGAAAAAAAACTTGTCAAGAAAGGAATGATTTTAATGAATAAAAAAATAATAGTAATTTTTTCAATAATTTTAGTAGTTCTTATAGTTTTAGGGTTATATTTTGTTTTAACTAATAATAGTGAAAATAATCAAACTAATGAGTCAAATAATAATCAAAATAATAATGAACAAAATAGTAATCAAGATGATGGACAAGATATTAATGTACCATCTAGTGGCGGTGATTCTGCAACTGGGGAAAGTGTTGTTATTTATTTTTCAGCAACCGGTAATACCGAAAGGGTAGCAGGTTATATTCAAGAGATAACAGGTAGTGATATTATTGAGATTATTCCAGCTGATGAATATACAAACGCTGATTTAAATTATAGTGATGATGATTGTCGCGCTAATCAAGAACAAAATGATGATAGTGCAAGACCAGAAATTGCTAATGAGATTGATGTTGATTCTTATGACACTATTTATTTAGGTTTTCCAATTTGGTGGGGAGATGTTCCTAAAATTATCTTAACATTTTTAGATACTTATGATTTGAGTGAGAAAACAGTAATACCATTTTGTACATCTGGTGGTTCAGGAATAAGTACAAGTATGAATACTTTAAGGAACTATAACCAAAATATAAATTGGATTGATGGTGAGCAATTTTCATCAGGTGCGTCTAAGAATGCTATCGAATCTTGGATAAATAGTTTAGATTAGTGATATAATTAATAAGAAAAAGGAGAGATAAAAATGGAAAAATCAAAAGTTTATTTTACAAGTGAAGTATCAAATGACAGTTTAGTAAAAATGTATGAGGCTTTAGGTGTAAATTTACCTGGTAAAGTAGCAGTTAAATTACACTCTGGAGAACAAGGAAATAAAAACTATTTACGACCAGAATTTGTTAAGAATTTAGTTGAAAGAGTAAATGGTACTGTTGTTGAATGCAATACAGCTTATCCTGGAGCAAGAAACACAACAGAAAAACATAGAAAGTTAATGGATGAGCATGAATGGACAAAATACTTTAATGTTGATATTATGGATGCTGAAGGTCCTGATATGGAATTAGATATTCCTAATGGCCTGCAAATTAAAAAGAATTATGTAGGTAAAAATTTAGCTAATTATGATTCAATGTTAGTATTATCGCATTTTAAAGGTCATGCGATGGGAGGATTTGGAGGAGCTTTAAAACAATTATCTATTGGTTGCGCTTCTTCATATGGCAAAGCTTATATCCATGGAGCAGGTGATCCTAACCAAGATATGTTTAAAACAGATCAATTACAGTTTGTAACTTCAATGGGTGATGCGGCAAGTAGTGTTCATAAGTATTTTAATGGTAATATTGTTTATATTAATGCTATGGTAAATATTTCTATCGATTGTGATTGTGATGGTAATGCTTCAGCTCCTTGTATGAAAAATATCGGTATTTTAGCTTCAACTGATCCAGTTGCGATTGACCAAGCTTGTCTTGATCTTGTTTATAGCAGTACTGATTCTGGTAAAGATAAATTAATAGCGAGAATCGAAGAAAGATTAGGCGCTAATATTATCGATGCTGCTTTAAAAAATGGCGCTGGTAATAAAGAATATGAATTAATTAACATTGATTAAGGAGGATAAAATGCGAAAGAATATAAAAACTACCGAAGCAATTTTTCCTATGCCAGTATTAATGATAGCAACCTATAATGAAGATGGTACTATCGATGTTATGAATGCAGCATGGGGAATGATGTTAGATCGAAATTATATTGTTTTAAATTTAACCGAAACCCATAAAACTGTTAAAAATATTAAGAATAGGAAAGCTTTTACCGTAAGTATTGCTGACGCTAAACATGTAGTTGAAGCTGACTATTTTGGGGTTGTATCAGGTAATAATACAAAAAACAAATTTGAAAATAGTAACTTGACTGCTACAAAATCAGAAATAGTTGATGCACCAATTATCAATGAATTTCCAATTTGTATGGAATGTGAATTTGTTGAATATCAAGACGATCAATATGGTTGTGGCGTAATTGGGAAAATTGTTAATGTTAGTGCTTTGGAAAGTGTTATGACCGGAGATAATGTTGATGTTTCTTTAGTAAATGCGATTGCATTTGATCCATATACTCATGGTTATTATAAGGTAACTGAAAGAGTTGGTAATGCTTTTAAAGATGGCTTAGAGCTAAAAAAATAGTTTTAATATGACTCTATTCAAACAATAGAGTTTTTATATGCAATTATGATATAATTGTATAAAGGAAGTGGCGTTATGTTTTTTGCTAAACCAGATATTTATCCAGCTTCTGGATTATACAATTTAAACCATTTATTAGTTGTAATTATTTTGATTATTTTTATAATTGTGAGTGTTAAAATGACTAAAATAAAGGAAAAAGAAGATATTACTAATATAATTAGGATAGCAACTGTTATAGTATGGATTTTAGAAATTATTAAAATTATTTTTAATTTTAAAATTGGCAATATTGGTAATGTTAATACTTATGTTCCTTTATATTTTTGTAGCTTACTTTTATATGCTGGAATATTTAGTGGTTTTTGCAAAGGCGTTTTAAAAAGAGTTGGCGATGTTTTTTTAGCTACTGGGGGATTAGTAGCAGGGATTGCTTTTTTAGTTTCTCCTGGGACCTCATTAGGCATTTATCCTTTATTTCACTTTATTAGTTTTCAAAGTCTTTTTTACCACGCTGTCATGATATATTTAGGAATAATTATCAATAAATATGATTATGTTGAAGTGACTTATAAAGACTTAAAATATTATGCTATTTTACTTTTTGTTATCTGTGTTTTAGCTTATTTTGTCAACATTAATTTCAACGGTAATTTAATGTTTATTAAAGAAGGATTTGGCTTTTTTGAGTTTGTTGAAAAATATAGTGGAAAATTATATACTCTTATTATGATTATTGGTCAAATGACGATACCTTTTTATCTTGGATTAATACTAAAAAAAATAATAAAGTAAGAATTTGCTTTATTTTTTAATATATGTTACAATATTCGCAATTTTAAGGGGGGATATTATGGCTAGAACTTTTTATCAAAATAAGACTTATGTATTTAGAAGTAGTTTAGAAGTTGTTCCCGATATATTTTCACTACCGAGAATTGGTGCTGGTCATGATGGATATGTTTTTCGTTTTAATAACAAAGCTTTAAAATTATTAAAATATGATATTAGTTTAAGAAAAGAAAAAAGATTAATGACTTTTACTAAAGCGGTTTACTTTCAAGATGAATTAGATTTAAAAAGATTTGCTAAACCAACTGATATCCTATTAGATGAAGAAGGTGTATATTCGGGATATGTTATGGATTATTTAGAGGATGTAACAAGTGAAGATAAAAAAGATTTACCTATTCATCGTAGTATTGTTGATTTTACTTGTGGTGAATTAGTTCATACAGCTAATCAACTAGAAGAGGATTTTGCGGAATTATCAAGAAAAAAAGTGTTGGCTTTAGATATAAATTCAGGAAGTTATATTTATACTACTGATTTTATTAAACTATGCGATATGGATAAATATCAAATTAGTGATAGAGATGTAACTGAAAGGAATAAATCGATGTTAAACTATGTTATTGCTAAATATTTATATTATGCGATGGAGTTAAGTGATAGTTTAGATAAAGAGCAACTAAAAAGAATTAATGCTTGGGTAAAAAAAATGACTAACTCAAGACAATTTATTGGTAGCTTGGAAAAAGAAATTGGTCGCAGTTATAGTACCCCTATTCGGGAGTATGCTAAACATAAAGTTAAATCAATAATAAAATAACCTCAAAATTTGAGGTTATTTATTTGTTATACGATAAAAATTAAATGAAGGTTTATTAAATAATCTAAATTTTATTTTTGATGTTCCTAAACCACTAGAAATATATAAATCAGTATTGTTAATCTTATAATATTCATCATAGTATTTTTCTGAACCATATGGGGTAAATATCTTACCGATTAAAGGTAATCTTACTTGTCCCCCATGAGAATGTCCTGATAAAACTAAATCATAATTATTAAGATCTAGATTATCGATAAAATCTGGTTCATGGATTAATAGTATTGAATAGATTGGTTTAATATCATCCGCACTTAAATTAGATATATATTTATCAAATTGTTCAGTTTTTATTCCCATATTAGAACTATTTTCATAATTAGTGCTTATTCCTGAAATGATAATTGGCTGATTACTATTGTTGTAGATTAATTCATATGTATCATCTAAACTTTTAAAACCGCTTTCACTTATTATATAGTTATAATCATCGATTGGTTTATCATGATTACCACTTATTGCATATTTTCCTAATTTAGCTTCTATTTTTTTTAACTGATTAATTATCTCATCTTGATTATATTCTAATCTTTCATCGATTAAATCACCAGTTAGAACAACAATGTCCGGTTTTAATTCATTAACTTTATTAACGATATTTTCTAGTTGTTTTTCTAAAATAGTCGAACCATAATGAATATCGGATAGATGAACTATTTTTAAGCCATGATATTCATCAATTATTTTATTATTAACGACTTTATATTCTTTTACTTTTAAACCGGATGTAGCAATAAATCTAGAATATAATAGGCAAGTACTGATTAATATAACTATTATTAAAAGAATAATTAAAAACTTTTTCATTAATACCTCTTAGATAAATAATAATAAAACTACTTGAACAAACATCATGATACCGTTATGAAATAAGTGTAAACTAATCGGAATAAAGATATTTTTAGATTTTACTAAGGTATAAGCAAAGACAAATCCTGGAATGGAATAAGGAATAATATAGATTAAATCCACTAAATTTTGATAACTACCAATAACATGTAGGCTACCAAAAATTAAACCAGAGGCAATAATAAATAAAGCATCTGTTTTAAATATATAGCGGAATCCTAATCTAAATATAATTTCTTCTAGGAAAGGAGCAAATAAAACCGCTGTTATTACCATATAAAAAGGGGCAACCATTAAATTGCTATTGACAATTTCTTGATTAGTAGCTACAGAATTTGGAAATAAACTAATAATAATGGCATTACTTATTAACATTAATGAAAATGCCAATGCCCAATATTGCATATATTTTTTCATATATGGTTTAAAGTTATTTTTAAAGTCTTTAAAATTTTGTTTAAATTGCTCTTTAAATACATAGAATAAAATTAATATATAAATTATTTCTGTTGTCATTAAGTAAAATATTTTATTATCAAGACTTAAACTGTTATAATCAATACCGATTAATTCTAAAGGTACAATTTGAAAATAGCTATAAATAAAATACGATAATACGACACAAATACCAATAATTATTCGTTTTAAATCTTTTTTCAATTTTCATCACCTTAATATATTATATCAAAAAAAGATAATATTTTATATAAAAGTGTTCTAAATATTAAAAAATGTGATATAATATCTTTGTTACATGAGGAGTGGGACTTAATCCCACTCTTTAATATAGTTGGAGGATTTATGATAGAAAAAATAAGAGATTTGATTGAAAAACCAATTATTGATGCAGGTTATATTTTAGACGATGTTATGTATGTTCAAGAAAACAATACCAACTTTTTGAGAATCGTTATCGATAAAAATGAAGGACTAATTAATGTTAATGATTGTGTTAAAGTTAATGAAGCTTTAGATCCTATTTTAGATGATATTGATTTTATCAATGAAAGTTATATTGTGGATATTTGTTCTAAAGAGAAGGGAAGTGAATAAAATGGACACTAAAGAATTTAAAAAAGCCGTTAATTTGTTAGTTAAAGAAAAAGGAATTCCAGAAGATGTTATTTATGATGCGATGGAATTGGCGTTAACAAGTGCTTATAAAAAAAATTACAAATCATTGACTAATGTTCGTGTTTCTATTGATAAAGAAGAAGGAGAAATCCATGTTTATTCTTATAAGACCGTTGTCTTAGATGAAGAACATGAAGCTTTAGAACCAATTATGATCGAAGTAGAAGATACAGAATCAGAAGAAGAAGGAGCAATGATTGAAGTTGAAAAACCATATATTTTTGATCCACGTATTCATATAACTTTAGAAGAAGCAAGAAAAATCGTACCTGATATAAATGTTGGTGAAACAATTGAAGAAGAAGTAACACCAAGAGATTTTGGAAGAGTTGCAGCTGCTACCGCTAAACAAGTTGTTATCCAAAAAATAAAAGAAGCGGAAAAAGCAATTATTATGGATGAATTTGCCGATAAACAAGATGAATTAGTTACAGGGTTAGTTGCAATGGAAGATGTAAGAAACTATTATATCGATTTAGGAAGAACACAAGGTATTTTACCTAAATCAGAGATTATTCCTGGGGAAAAAATTAAAATGGGTTCAAGTATTAAAGTATATGTCACCAAAGTGGAAAGTACAAGTAAAGGACCATTTATTTTATTATCGCGTAATCATTATGGATTTGTTAAAAGATTATTTGAATTAGAAATTCCTGAAATAAATGAAGGTATTATTTTGGTTTACAGTGTAGCTCGTGAAGCTGGTGTTCGAACTAAAATAGCTGTTTATTCGGAAAATCCTAATGTTGATCCAATTGGGTCTTGTATTGGTGAAAAAGGAATGCGAATTGCTAATATATTAAAAGAACTAGGACCAGAAAAAGTCGATATTGTGGCTTATACAACTGATAAAGTTAAATTTATCGAAAATGCTTTATCACCAGCTAAAAATCTTCATGTTTTTATAACTGATGAGAAAAAACAAGAAGCTTTAGTTGTCGTTGATAATGATAATTTATCTTTAGCTATCGGTAAAAAAGGATTAAATGTTAAACTAGCTTCTCGTTTAACTAAATATAAATTAGATATTAAGACAATTGAACAAGCTAAAGAAATGGGGATTAATATCGTTTCATAGTGTTTATTAATAAATAATTTTCAACTATATGAATTACGGTAAAACGTTTATCTTTAGAATTGAGGTATAGAAAATGAAAGTAAAAAAAATACCAATGCGATCTTGTGTGGTAACTAAAGAAAAACTACCTAAAATGGAATTGGTTAGAGTAGTAAGAACGCCTAACCAAGAAGTAATTGTTGACCTAACAGGTAAAGCAAATGGTCGGGGTGCTTATTTAAAAAAAGATTTAGCTGTTTTTGAAAAAGCTAAAAAAAGTAAAATCTTAGATAGAATTTTAGAAATTGAGGTTAAGGATGAGATTTATGAAGAATTAAAAAAAATATTATAGGAGGTGTTTATTATGATGAGTGTATTAGAATACGCGAATGATGTAAACAAAAGTGTTGCTGAAATTTTAAAAATGTGTGAGGAGTTAGAAATTTCAGTTACTGATGAAGATGATTTATTGAGTGAAGATGATATAGTAATATTGGATAATGCTGATTTTGAAGAAATGGATGATATTGTCGAAGAAATCATTGAAAATAAAAATATTAAAGTTGACGACTCAGTTAATAAACAAAAATTAAAGAAAAAACAAGATGTTAAACCTAGTAATAAAAAAGATTTCCAACAAAAGAAAAAGGAAATGTATAAAAATAAATCTAAATTAATGACTAATGCTAGTGATGATAATATTGTTTTATATAAAGAGAATATGACGGTTAGAGAATTAGCTGAAAGTTTGGGAGTAAATAGCAGTGAATTAGTTAAAAAATTATTTTCTTTAGGTATTATGGCTACAATCAATAATAGTATTAGTTTTGAAAATGCTGAATTATTAGCTATCGATTACAATAAAGAATTAAAAAGGGAAGAGACAGCTGATGTTACTAATTTTGAAGAATACGAAATAATCGATAAAGAAGAAGATTTAGTTAAAAGACCACCAGTTGTAACTGTTATGGGACACGTTGATCATGGTAAAACTACTTTACTAGATGCAATTAGAAAAACTGATGTTGCAAGTGGTGAAGCAGGAGGAATTACTCAAGCTATCAGTGCATATCAAGTTAAAGTTAATGACAATTATGTTACATTTATTGATACTCCAGGTCATGCAGCATTTACCGAAATGCGAGCTAGAGGCGCTAGTATAACTGATATCGTTGTTATTATAATTGCTGCTGACGATGGTATTATGCCACAAACGGAAGAAGTAATTGATCATGCTAAAGCTGCTAATGTACCAATTATTGTCGCTATTAATAAAATCGATAAACCAGAAGCTAATGTCGAAAGAGTTTTAACACAATTAACAGAACATGGACTTACTCCTGAATCTTGGGGAGGAGATACTTTAGTTAGTTTGATTTCTGCTAAAACTGGAGAAGGTATTAGTGATTTATTAGATAACATTTTATTAGTATCTGAAATGAATAATTATCGTGCTAACCCAAATCGTTATGCGGTTGGTACGGTTGTTGAATCAAGATTAGATAAACATTTAGGACCAATTGTAACTGTCTTAGTCCAAAATGGTACTTTAAGATTAGGTGATCCAATTGTCGTTGGTCATGCTTATGGTAAAATTAGAACTTTAAAAGATGATAAAGGTAAGGATTTAACTTCAACCTATTTATCACAACCAGTTGAAATAACTGGCATTAATGAAGTACCTAATGCTGGGGATAAATTTATGGCTTTTGAATCAGAAAAAGAAGCACGTAATATTGCTATCAAAAGAAAAGAAATAGCTAAAATTAAAGAACAAAATCCAACTAAAGCTGTTACTTTAGATGACTTATTTAATAAAATTAAAGAAGGTAATAAAGAAATAAATGTTATTATCAAAGCAGATGTTAATGGTAGTAGTGAAGCTGTTAAAAATGCTTTAGAAAAATTAGATGTTGAAGGCGTTAAAGTTAATGTTATAAGAAGTAGTGTTGGAGCTATTAAAGAAAGTGATATTGTCTTAGCTAAAGCTAGTAATGCTATCGTTATTGGTTTTAATGTAAGACCTAATAATACTTTAAAAGAATATGCTAAAGATCAAGGCGTTGAGATTAGATTATATGATATTATTTATAAAGTAGTTGAAGAAATGGAAGCAGCAATGAAAGGTATGCTAGAACCTATTTTCGAAGAAAGAATACTAGGAACTGCAGAAGTTAGAAAAATATTTAAATTTTCTAAAGTTGGAACTATTGCTGGATCTTATGTAACTGATGGCGTTATAAAAAGAGATAGTAAAGTTCGTTTAATTCGCGATGGTGTCGTTATTTATGACGGTAATATTAACTCTATTCAAAGAGAAAAAGATTCTGTTAAAGAAGTTAAAAAAGGTTTAGAATGTGGTATTACAATTGAAAATTATAACGATATTAGAGAAAACGATATCATTGAAGCTTATGAAATGGTGGAGATTCAAAGATGAGTGTTAAAATAGATCGAATTGCTAGTAATATTGTTAAAGAAATAAGCTATATTTTAGCTTATGAAGTAAAAGATGCTGATATTAAATTTGTAACTGTTACTGATTGTAAATTAAGTAGTGATTTAAGTTATGCTAAAATATACGTTACTGTTTTAGATGATTCTAAAAAAGAAACAACTTTAAAAGCTTTAAAAGATGCTAGTGGTTTTATTCGTCGTGAATTAGCCGAAAGAATTGATATAAGACATACTCCAGAATTAGAATTTGTCTATGATGAATCAATCGAATATGGTAAAAAAATCGAGGACATAATCGATAAAATTCATGAAGATGAAATTTGACATTAAAAAATATTTATGATAAAGTAAACCCTATTAAAAAAGAGGGATGAATATGTTAAGCTATTTAAATGCTTTAGAATTTTTTAAAAAACATGTTATTTTACAAAAAGAAAGTATTATCGGTGAATTACAACCAGCTGTTTCTTTAATGAATCGTAAAGTAATTCACTCACATGAAGTTGTGATAGATGGTACTAAAGTAGTCGATAAATTAGGTTTTAATGATTCTTTTAAAGAATTATCACGTATAACTTTTTTAGACCATGATATTGGTCGATTTAAACAAGCTCGCTATACTTCTACTTTTGATGATACTAAATTAGTTGATTATGGTTATAAAGATCATGGCGATTTAGGTAAAGTAGTTTTGTTATCAGGACTACTTCATCAACAAATACCTGATACTAGAACATTTGATGAAGTGATTAGTACTGTTGTTAATGATCATGTAACTAAAATAGTTGATGGCAAAGATTTATTAGTTTTATGTAGTGATTTGCTAAAAAGCGAAGATGCATTTGAATTTTTCTCAAAAGCAGATTCAGAAACAAGAAGAAAAGTAACTGATGCAATTACACAAATTGTTCAAGATGTTGATCGCTTAGATATTTATCACCAAATATTAGATGGTCGTTGGACTCCTAATAAATGTGATACACCAGTTGATCCTAAAGTATTTGATATGTTTTATCAAGGAAAGTATTTAAATATAGCTGAACTCAAGAAAAAAGGATTATGGAACCATAATGTTGGTGAATTAGTTAGATTAAGCTTTATTAATCAAATTAAATTATTAAGTGTTGCTGAGATAATCAAAGAAGAGAATATATTAGCTCGCCTTAAAGAAAAAAGAAATAATCCTTATGTTTTAGACGCATTTGATGTTACGATGCAAAAGTTAGATGAAAAAATAAACAATAGTGACGGAGTAACTATTAGATAAATGGTCTTTTTTAAATAGTGTTGATGGGTTCAAAAACTAATGATAAATGAGTAATTGATAAGAATGGTCAAATCGAAAGATTTGATCTTTTTAATTTTTAAATATTATTTATTATAAAACATAAAATTATAAATCAGTTTTTATTTTGAATTTTAAAATAAATATTGTATAATATAGTAGGAGTTGATTTGATGAAACCATTATTATTATGTATATTAGATGGAGTAGGAATTAATAAAAACATTAAAGGAAATGCTTATAAATTAGCTAATACTCCTCATTTAGATGAATTATTTAAAAAATATCCTAGTTCAAAATTGGATGCTAGTGGTGAAAAAGTAGGATTACCTAAAGGTCAAATGGGTAATAGTGAAGTAGGACATTCTAATATTGGAGCAGGAAGAATAGTTTATCAAAGTATTCAATATATTAATCAAGAAATAAAAAATAAAAATTTTAATAAAAACGAAAAAATATTAAAAATGTTTGATTATGTTAAAAATAATAATAGTAAACTACATTTAATGGGATTAGTTAGTGATGGAGGAGTTCATTCATCTTTAAATCATTTACAAGCATTAATTAATTTATGCTATAAAAATAAAGTCGATTTTTACCTACACATTTTTACTGATGGTAGAGATACTTTACCTAACAGTAGTTTAAGTTATATTGAATCATTAGATTTAAAAAATGGTGTTATAGCAAGTATAAGTGGTAGATACTATGCAATGGATCGTGATAACAGATATGACCGAATTGAAAAAGCATATGATGTTATAACAGGAGTTTCTGATAGTAAATACGCAAGTGTTAAAGAGGCAATTAAATCTAACTATGAAAATAATATAACTGATGAATTTATTTTACCTGGTTTAATCGATGAAGATGGAATTGTCAATGATAAAGATGGAATAATTTTCTTTAATTTTAGACCTGATCGTTTAAGAGAATTAGGAAGTGCTTTAAGTAATAAAGATTTCAAAGGGTTTAAAAGAAAAAAACAGGTTAATATTAAATTGTTAACGATGATGCCTGTTAGTGACGAAGTAGTTAATAAAACAATATATGATTTAAATGAAGTAGTTAATCCATTTGGAGAATATATTTCTAAATTAGGATATAAACAATTAAGAATTGCCGAAACAGAAAAATATGCTCATGTTACTTATTTTTTCGATGGTGGAAAAGAATTAGATTTAAAAAACTGTGATAGAATCTTAATACCTTCTCCTAAGGTAGCTACTTATGATTTAAAACCAGAGATGAGTGCTTATGAAATAACGGATACTTTATTAGAAAAAATAGACAATTACGATGTTATAATCTTAAATTTTGCCAACGGTGATATGGTAGGACATACTGGTAATTTAGATGCAGCTATTAAGGCTGTGGAAACATTAGACGAATGTGTTTATAAGTTATATGAGAAAGTAACTAGTTTAGAAGGAACAATGATTATTACAGCCGATCATGGTAACTGTGAAGAAATGATCGATGAAAATAACAATATTTTAACTAGCCATACAACTAATAAAGTAAAATTTTTAATAACTCAAAAATGCAAATTAAAAAATGGTAAATTAGGAGATATTGCTCCAACAATGCTTTGCTTATTAAATGAAAAAATACCTAAAGAGATGACGGGAGAAGTTTTAATTGAAAGAGAAAGCGACTAAGATATTTATAATAGTTAGTATAATATTTTTGAGCTTTATGGTATTTTTTTACGTTGGAAGATTTATATATTTTTATGTAACTATGAATTAGGTGATGTATTATGAAAAAAGTAATAATTTTAGCTATTTTAGATATTATTGCTATTTTTTGCTTATTATTGGCTTATGGACCTTATAGTGGTTTTCGTGATATGTTTGTAACGACAGCTATGGATACTAAAAGTCATAAGTATTTAGCCTATATTTTATATAGCGACGAACAAATTAAAGAAATTTTAAGTAAAAATTATTTAAAAGAAAATGATGAAATAACTGATCAAGGACAAATAAATTTTGATAATGAAGACCCACATGTTTACGAATCAATATATGAAGAACAAATCTTAAAAAGAGATGAAGGTCAATTATATAAAATAATTGAATTTGATGAAAAAGATTACCACGTTTATTTAACAGTTATTTATGATGCTTCAAGAGTATCAACAGTAAAAAGTAAATATTATGGTACTAAGGGTCAACACCTATCGGTGATGGCTCAAGAAAATAATGCAATAGTTGCCATAAACGGAGGTAGATTTGCTGATGTTGGTGGTAAAGGTAATGGCGCTAAAGCTAGTCAAATATTTATTTCTAATGGTGAAGTTATCGAAGATGCTGGAGGTACACGCAATTCAGTTATTGGAATGAGTGAAGATAATGTATTAACTTTAGGATATATGACGGCTGACGAAGCAATAAGTATGGGAATTAGAGATGCTGTTTGTTTTGGACCATTTTTAATTGTCAACGGTAAAGAATCATTTACTCAAGGTAATGGTGGATATGGAGTTAATCCGAGAACTGCTATTGGTCAAAGAAAAGATGGAATTATTTTATTCTTAACTATCGAAGGTAATGGCAATAAATATGGCTTTAGAGGTGGAGCTACTGTTATCGATATGATTGATATATTTAAAAGATATGGAGCATATAATGCTGCTAATTTAGATGGTGGCGCTTCTAGTGTTTTAGCTATCAATGGCGAAGTTTATAATAATCCCGTAGCTTATTCTTCTACTGGAGAAAGAAGTCTACCTAATGCTTGGATAGTAAAATAAATCAAAGTGATTAATTTCCTTTGATTTTTTAATTGATGATTTTTAGTTAAAAAAATGGTATAATTGAAGTGGTGGTTTTGGATGTGGAAAATAGGCAATGTAGAAATAAAAAACCAAATCGTTTTAGCTCCAATGGCAGGGATTTCTGATAGTGCTTTTAGGAGAATTGCTAAGGAAATGGGGGCTGGCTTAGTAGTGGCTGAAATGGTTAGTGATAAAGCTATTTTTTATGGTAGTCAAAAAACAATTGATATGTTATATATGAAAGAAGAAGAAAGACCAATCAGTCAACAAATTTTTGGTAGTGATAAAGAATCATTTGTTTATGCAGCTAAATATATTGAAAAAAACATGAAACCTGATATTATCGATATCAATATGGGATGCCCTGTTCCAAAAGTAGCTACACGAGCTCAAGCTGGTAGCGCTTTGCTTAAAGACCCTAATAAAGTGTATGAGATAGTAAAAGCAGTGGTTGAAAATGTAAATGTTCCTGTTACTGTTAAAATTAGAAGTGGTTGGGATGAAAATAGTATCAATGCTGTGGAAATAGCTAAGATAGTTGAAAAAGCTGGAGCTAGTGCGATAACTGTTCATCCAAGAACAAGAAGTCAAGGATATTCTGGCAAAGCTAATTGGGATATTATTAAGCAAGTAAAAGAAAATGTCAAAATACCTGTTATCGGTAATGGGGATATTAAAACGTGTTATGATGCTAAAAGAATGTTGGATGAAACAAAATGTGATGCAGTAATGATAGGAAGAGGATTATTGGGGAATCCTTGGTTGATAAAAGAATGTTTAGATTATTTAGATAACAAAGAGATAAAAGAAATAACAATTAGTGAAAGATTAGATATGGTTTTAAAACATTTGAATTATTTACTAGAATTTAAACCAGAAAGAATCGCTATTTTAGAGATGCGAACACATATCTGCTATTACTTAAAAAATATATCAAAAGAATATAAGCAAAAATTTATGAAAGTTAATAAAAAGGAAGAATTTATAAAGTTGGTTAGTGAGGTAAGAGATGAATATAGCATTTAAAAGGTTTTTTGCATATCTAATTGATATGTTAATAATATTTATAATAATTTGTTTAATAAAACAGTTTTTACCAGTTAATAAATATGAAATAGAATTAAATAATTTAAATGAAATTTATTTTGAACAAAAGATAGAAATAAATGAATATTTTAATGAAGCTCAAACAATTACTCATAATATTGATAAAAGTAATTTAGGAATAAATATAGTTAACACTATTTTAATTATTGTTGGTTTTGTAATTATACCGTTTATAAGTAAAGGACAAACAATCGGTCAAAAATTATTAAAAATAAAAATTGCTAAGGATGATATTAAATTAGAAGATTATGTTGGACGAGCTGTTATTATAAATGGTTTAGGTTATATGTTTTTCATGTTTATAATTTTATATTTAACTAATGACAGTATTTACTTTATTTTAATTAATTTATTGGGATTTTTCCAAATTTTAGTGGTAATTATCAACTGTTTTATGGTATTATATAATAAGAACAAATGTGGAATTGCTGATAAATTTACAGGGACAAGAATTGAAAAAATATAGGGAGGATTTATATGAAAAAATGGATGTTTATTTTTTTCACAGTTATTTTGTGCCTAAGCTTTGCGAATAAAGTAGAAGCACAAGATCTTGGTTGTATGTATGAAGGAAACAATGATGATGGTTCAAAATTTAAAGTTTTTGTGCGATTTTATGATAGTGATGCCGTTTATATTCAACCGTTAGATGATGTAAGAATAGCTAAATTTAATAAAAATTATGGTGTTAATGATTTATGGACTTCTTATGATATGTTTAAAACAATTAAAGTAAAAGATGATTCTAGTCCTTATAATGGTGATAATCTTAAGTATAGCATAATTGAAGAAGAAGGCTGTTTTAATTACCTTTATTGGCAGGCTCCGGCTGGCGCTGATAATTGGTATTTTAGTAATAATAGTAATCAAAGTATTAGTGGTACTGATAAAATAGCTCGTCTTAGCCTTGTTGATAATTATCAAGATACTGCTAATAATGCAATATTAAATGAACTTGTTTGTACATATCAAGGAAGCATTGAGGGAACATTTGCTCCAGATACAATTATTTATCGTTTAGAAAAAGAAGGCGATGGATATAATTATTCTTTGATGGGAGAAAGTTCAGGCAATATTAAATATTTTTATGAAGGCGATGTTTCAGCGGATGCCAATGGTTGGTATTCATTAGCCGGCATGGCTCAGTCTTTGGAAGTTTATGATTTATTAAATCCACGAATTTTTTGGTATAGCGATACAAATGCTTACTCTTGCCCAACAATGATAATGCTTGGTTATAGTTCTACTTCTTTAACACCAGCATGGTCTTCAACTCATGTTTGGGATTCACAAGTAGCGATTGGTTTTCCAACTGATCAATTGGATCGTTATTTAGACTCTCAAACCGTTAGTGATTTGGATGCTCTAATGGAAGAAGTTAATAATGCCGAGTATAAAGAAGCATATAGCCTGAATGAAAGTGCTAGTTTCATTGATTATGATAAAGGAGAGGACCAACAAGGACAAATCTGTAATTATGGAATTGAATCAGAGATGGCAGAAAACTTAGATAATTGGTATTATGCAGTAAGAGAAACTATTCCTTTTGGTGATGATCCATTTTATCAAGTATTTTTAAATGATACAACTCCCAGCAATATACCTATTCCTCAAACTATTGATATTCCAAGTGGTAAACTGATGAAATCATGCGATGATTTGCCTTATTTATATACTGATTGCATTGGTGGCGATGCAACTAATTGTAAAATATCATCAACTGAATTTGCAGGTTCTACTAGATTAGTTCAAAATGCTATTCTTAATGAGACTGACCGAACTACTATTGAGCTTGCTATGTCAAAATATAATGGCTATATGTATAGGTTTTTAATGTGTGAGTTGGGAGATCGTTTAAATCTGATATCAAATAATAGCGCACTTTCTTTAACTGAAAATGTTATTTTTTATGACTATGATGGTTCTGACCCTGAAACTTATAACATAAATCAATTGATAAGTGGACAATGTGAAAATGGTTGGAATATAGAAACTGTGTTTAATTGTAATGATGAAGCATGTCGAAAATCCTTAAGTTATGTCACTGAAAAAAAGGTAAAAGAAATTGTTTCTTATTGTAACGAAATATATGGCGGTTATACTAGTTCAAAATTAGATAATCCATCATATATTGGTAGAATGGAAGAATGTATTCAATTTCATACATTTTATGAAAGTTTAGTGTCTAATGGTATAATAGATGATTTGACTGTTGATTGTGCTTTTTTATCTAATGAATTTGTTGAAAAATTAATTTGGTTTTTAGATATTATTAAAATAGCTGGACCACTATTAGCTTTAGGATTAGGTACTTTAGATTTTATTAGAACAGTAGCAAACGGCGACGCTGATAAAGAAATGAAAAATACATTTAAACGTTTTTCAACGAGATTAATATCAGCTGCGTTATTATTTTTAGTACCATTTATTTTAGCTTTCTTAATGGACATGTTTTTAGGAAATCAAAACGGTTATAATTCCGACAATCCATTTTGTGATGTTGTTGACTTTAATGAATAAATAATGGAGGAGATAAGATGAGAGAATTTACAGAACAAGAATTAGTAAGAAGAGAAAAAATGAAAGAATTAGAAAGTTTAGGGATTGATCCATTTGGATCTCGATTTGATGTAACTTCTAATTCTAAAGAAATAAAAGAAAAATATGCTGATAAAACTAAAGAAGAATTACATGAAGTAGATATTCCTGTAGTAGTAGCTGGAAGAATTATGACTAAAAGAGGCAAAGGTAAAGCCGGTTTTATGCATATTCAAGACAAGTTTGGTCAAATTCAAATTTATGTTAAATTGGATAATGTTGGTGAAGAACAATATACATTGTTTGAAAAAGCTGATTTAGGCGATATTGTTGGTATTGAAGGAACAGTAATGCGTACTAATATGGGTGAACTATCAGTTAAAGCTAATAAATATATTCATTTAGTTAAAGCCTTAAGACCATTACCAGATAAATATCATGGTTTAGCTGATGTCGAAGAAAGATTTAGAAGAAGATATGTCGATTTAATCATGAATGATGATGCTAGAAGAGTGGCATTTATGAGACCTAAGATTATAAGATCAATCCAACATTATCTAGATAATTTAGGTTATACTGAAGTAGAAACACCTGTTTTACAAGCTACTTTAGGAGGAGCGGCTGCAAGACCATTCATAACTCATCATAATACTTTAAATATGGAATTTTATTTAAGAATTGCTACCGAGTTACCACTTAAACGTTTATTAGTTGGTGGAATGGATGCTGTTTATGAGATAGGTAGATTATTTAGAAATGAAGGAATGGACCGTAATCATAATCCAGAATTTACGACAATTGAAGTGTATAAAGCCTATAGTGATTTAGAAGGTATGATGGATTTAACTGAAGGGATTATTGGTAATGTAGCGATGGAAGTATTAGGAACTTACGATATTAATTGGAAAGGCCATAATATTTCTTTAAAACCGAAATTCAAAAGAGCGCATATGGTAGATTTAATTAGGGAAAAAACAGGTATTAATTTCTTTGAACAAATGAGTTTAGAAGAGGCTAAAAGGTTAGCTGTTGAACATGGTATTGAACTAGAAGATCATTTTAGTTATGGACATATTGTCAATGCCTTTTATGAAAAGTATGTTGAAGATACAATTATCGATCCAACATTTGTTTACGGACATCCAATTGAAATAAGCCCGTTAGCTAAAAAAGATCCAAAGGATCCAAGATTTACGCAAAGATTTGAATTATTTATTTGTGGTAGTGAATATGCTAATGCGTTTACTGAATTAAACGATCCGATTGATCAATATGAAAGATTTGAAAATCAATTAAAAGAAAAAGAATTAGGTAATGAAGAAGCTAATGATATGGATATTGATTACGTCGAAGCTTTAGAGTATGGAATGCCTCCTGCTGGTGGTATGGGGATGGGAATTGATAGATTAGTAATGATGATTACTAATTCCGAAAATATCCGTGAAGTTATTCTATTTCCACATATGAAAAATAAATAAATCGAGGTAAAATAATGAAATTATATGTAGTTAGACATGGAGAAACTTTAGAAAATGCTAATAATTGCTTAGTTGGTAGGTTAAATAGCTCTTTAACTGAAGAAGGAATTAATCAAGCTAAAAAAGTTAGCGAATACTTTAAAGATAAAAATATCGATTTAATTGTAAGTTCACCTTTAGATAGATGTAAACAAACTTCAGAAATAATTAGTAACGAGAATATTCCAATTATCTATTCTGATAGTTTGTTAGGTAGAGATCATGGTGAATTTACAGGGAAACCTAAAGAATCGATTAATTTTGATGAGTATTGGAATTATAATAAAAACATAAAGTATGAAAAAGCAGAAAGTGTAAAAGATTTATATAATCGTGTCGCTAAATTAGTTGAAGATATAAAAGAAAAATATAAAGATAAAAACATAATTATTGTTACTCATAGTGGAATTATGCGAGTTTTATATTACTATTTTAAAGGCATACCAGACAATGGCATATTAAGTGAGATAACAATTAGAAATTGTGAAGTTTTTGAATATGATATATAAGGAGGAAAAAAATGAAAATATTATCAGTAAATGCGGGAAGTTCATCATTAAAATTCCAAATGTATGAAATGCCAGAAGAAAAAGTTTTAATTTCAGGTGTATTTGAAAGAATAGGAATTAATGATAGCTTATATACTATTAAAATAAACGGTGAGAAAATAAAAAAAGAAGCTGATTTACCTAATCATAAAGAAGCGGTAAAGATTTTAGTTGATGAATTATTACAAAACAAAATTATTAGTTCTTTAGATGAAATTAAAGGTATTGGTCATCGTGTTGTTCAAGGTGCTGATAAATTTGATAAGTCTGTTTTGATTGATGATGAAGTAATCAATGTTATTTCGGAATTATCTTCTTTAGCGCCACTTCATAATCCAGCTGCAATTATTGGAATTAATGCGTTTAAAGAAATTATTCCATCTGCTAAAGCAGTAGCTGTTTTCGATACTTCTTTTCATCAAACAATGGAAAAAGAAACTTATCTTTATGCTTTACCATATAGTTGGTATACAGATTATAAGGTAAGAAAATATGGAGCTCATGGAACGAGTCATCATTATGTATCTAATCGTCTAAGTGAAATCTTAGGTAGAAAAGATTGTAAAGTAATTGTTTGTCATTTAGGTAATGGTGGAAGTATTACAGCCGTTAAAGATGGCAAATGTGTAGATACATCGATGGGATTTACACCTAATGCTGGTGTTATTATGGGAACTCGTTGTGGTGATATTGATGCAAGTATTATTCCTTATATGATTAAGAAAACAAATATGAGTTACCAAGATATCGATAATGCCATTAACAAAGAAAGTGGATTATTAGGTATTAGTGGTGTTAGTAGTGATTCAAGAGATATTGAAGATGGTATTAAAGAAGGAAATGAAAGATGTATTTTAGCGCAACATATGTTTATTAGAAGAGTTGTTGATTATATAGCTAAATATTATGTTTTATTAAATGGCGTTGATGCAATTGCATTTACTGCTGGAATCGGTGAAAACTCTATCGATATCCGCAAAGGTGTTATTGATAAATTAGCAATCCTAGGAATTAAGTTAGATGAAGAAGCTAATAATGTTCGAGGAAAGGAACAATTAATTACAACAAAAGATTCTAGTGTCCCTGTGTATATCATTCCAACTGATGAGGAAGTTATGATAGCTCGTGATACATATGAATTAATAGGCTAAAAGCCTTTTTTTCTTGCTCTAAAATATAGACGAATATTTTTAAATATAGTATAATAAGACTGATAGAAAGTGTGAAATTATGTGTTATAAAAAAATAGCTAAAGAAATAAAAAAATACAATACAATTGTTATTGCAAGACACATTGGTCCTGATCCTGATGCTTTAGGTAGCTCGATAGGTTTAAAGGAACTTATTTTAAATAATTTTCCTAAAAAACAAGTCTATGTAGTAGGCGCTCCCGCATCACGTTTTCGTTATTTAGGAAATGTCGATAAATTACCAGAAATTGAATATAATAAATCTTTATTAATCGTGACAGATACGCCTGATACAAAAAGAATAGATGGCGTTGATTATAGTAAGTTCGCTAAAGTTATCAAAATAGATCATCATCCATTTGTTGAAGCATTTGCTGATATTGAATTAATCGACGATAAAGCGAGTAGTGCTAGTCAATTAATTATTGAATTAGCTAAAAAAAATAATTATAAATTAAACATTGACATTGCTAGTAAGTTATATTTAGGTGTAGTTGCTGATACTAATCGTTTTTTATATGAATATACATCTTATAAAACATTAGAATTAGTTGCTTGGTTAATTAAAAAAACTAATTTAAATTTTACTAGTCTTTATGACAATTTATATACTAAATCATTAAAAGAAATTGTTTTTTCTGGATATATTTCTTTAAACATGAATATTACTGAGAATGGTTTAGCTTATATTAAACTAACTGATGATATTTTAAAAAAGTATGAAGTTGATCCATCGACAGCGGGAAATTTGATTGAAAACTATAATAATGTCGATAAAATTAAAGTAGTTGCTTTTTGTAGTGAGGATAAAGGTAATAACTATATTAAGTGCTCTATCCGTTCTAAAGGACCTATAATCAATGAGATTGCAAGTCATTATAACGGTGGGGGACATATTTATGCGAGTGGTGCTCGTCCTAAAACATTTGCGGAAGCTGATAAAATGTTAGAAGAATTGGATAATTTATGTCGAAATTTTAAATGAGGTGATTAAAATGTTAGGTAAAGTAATTGACTTGATTAGAAATGAACCCTTTTATATTCCTAATATATTACTTAAAAATTATCGTAAATTAAATATTACTGATAGTGAATTAATTGTTTTAGTTTATTTAATTAATACGGATATTAGTTTTAATCCCAAACAAATAGCTAAAGATTTGAATTTTGATTTAAGTGAAATAATAAATATTATTACTTCTTTAACTGAAAAAGGGATATTAAAAATCGATATTATTAATAAAAAAGTAAGAGAAGAAGTAATAAATTTAGAAGAATTATATAAAAAACTAGGTTTTATTGTTGTTAACGATGAAATTAAAGAGAATTCCAATAATATTTTTGATATATTTGAAAATGAATTTGGCAGAACTTTATCTCCTATAGATTATGAAATAATTACTGATTGGCAAAAGAACTATAACGATGAAATAATCTTACTTGCTTTAAAAGAAGCTGTTTTTAATGGCGTTAATAATTTAAGATATATCGATAAAATATTAATTGATTGGAATAAAAAAGGTATTAAAAATGAACAAGATATTATCAACGATCGTAAAAACTTTCAAAGTAAAAAACAAAATAAGAAATTATTTGATTATGATTGGTTAAATGAACAAGATAGTTGAGTATTTAGATGAATTAATACCTAATCCAAGATGTGAATTAAATTATAATAAAGATTATGAACTATTATTAGCGACTATGTTAAGTGCTCAAACGACTGACAAAAGGGTTAATGAAGTAACTGGTATTTTATTTAAAAAATATGATTCTTTAGCCAAATTAAGGAAAGCTAAAATAGAAGATATAATCGAAATTATTAGACCAATTGGAACATTTAATAAAAAAGCCAGTAATGTTATTGAAATAGCTAAAAGATTAGAAGAAGTTGGTGATAAAGTACCTAATGATAGGGAATTTTTAGAAAGTTTACCTGGAGTTGGGAGAAAGACTGCTAATGTTGTTTTAAGTAATATTTATAATATAGAATGTATAGCAGTCGATACCCATGTTCATCGCGTTAGTATTAGATTAGGTCTTGCTAATAAAAATGATGATGTTTTAAAAACAGAAATGAAATTAACTAAAAAATTTAAAGATTATAATTTATGTCGCTTACATCATCAACTAGTTTTATTTGGTCGTTATTATTGTAAGGCTAGTAATCCTAGTTGTGATACTTGTAAATTAAGTGATATTTGTAAATATAAAAACTCTACTAGAAAGTAGAGTCTTTTTTATTGTATTTGAACTATTTTAGTTAATGTGTTGGTGTAGTCGCCATATTTAACGTGATAAGTAATTGTATAAGTTTCAGGGGCATTAGTATTTATATAGGATGTACTATTATATACTTGACCATCAGAATTACGCATTACAGTATAAGTTATTGTGGCTAAACTAGTTACATCAGTTATTCCGTTTTGTAAAACAATTACTGGTTTACTAGGTTCGATATAATCATCACCAATTGATAAAACAACTGTGTAATCACCATTAATTTCAGAGCTTATGACTGAAGAACTACCGTTATTTACTGTAAATTCTGCGCCACTACTCATATTGTTTTTGAAGATTGTATAAGTAGATTTAACGACAAATGTTGTCGGACCAGTAACTGGATAAGTAAATTGCGTATTACTTGTTGTTGTAATTAAATTTAGATTACCACTCGCATCTTTAGTATAAACATTATAAACTACAGTTCCAATGTTCTTTCGATTATAACTAAGGCGATCATTTATTTCTTCTTGTCTTGTTTCTTCATCGCTATAAAGTTGACTAAATAAATTATTGATATAGTTAGTATCGATAAAATCAGGAGTAGCAATTGGATCCCAAGATAAGGTACTAGTATTAGAATCATAATTTAAATTAGTAACATTTTCTAGTTGACTATATCTAGTAGAAGTTTCAGTAGGTTCAAAACCTTTTTTAAAGTAAGCAGTTATTTTTTGTGATTTTGGTGTGAACTCACTAGCTAACATTGCTGTTGGCAACTCATTTTCAACAGTAACTTCGACAACACTATCTGGTTGTTCCCAAGTTGATCTTTCAGTGTATGCTGATTCAGCAATAGTTTTAAAGACGTCTTTAATATTATAATTATTAACTGTCATATAATGTTCTTTACTTAATTCTTCATAACCATACCAAACGGTAATAGCGTAGGAATCATTGAAACTAGCAATCCATTTATCTTTGATGGCATTAGAAGGGTAGTCAAACTTATCGATTGTTTCAGAATCTAAGTTATTAGTACCAGATTTACCAGCGTAATTAACGCCATTAACACTTCTTCCAATTGCATAACTAGATGTGTCTTCTAATATTTTAGTAATCATATAAGCGGTTGATTCACTCATTGCTCTTCTTGTAATTGGTTTCACCTCATAAGTATCGCCTGTTTCGGTATATTCTATTTTAGTAAAAGTATGTGGTTCAATATAATATCCACCATTAGAGAATGCCGCATAAGCAGCAGCTAAAGAAAGTGGAGTTTCTCCTTCATAACCACCTAAAGCATGAGTTTCATAAATTAAACCGTTATCAGCAATATCAGGAGATAAACCTAAGTTAGTAACAAATTCTTTAACATTATCATTACTATTTTGTTGGAATGCTTTAACAGCCGGAATATTTCTTGAGTGTTTTAAAGCATCGTGTAATGTTTGGAAGTTATAGTATTTTCCATCCCAGTTTTTTAAAGTTGTACCATCAGAATAAGCATAAGGTTCATCAGTAAATGGAGTATATGTTGACCAATTATTATATTCAATACCTGGGCCATAATCATATAATGGTTTAGCTGTTGAACCAATTTGACGAGCTACACCAGTTGCATAGTTGACACCTTTAGCAACTCTGTTTCTTCCGCCACCAACGGCTTTTATTTCACCAGTATTAACATCGACAATGACTGATGCGGCTTGAACTTTATCATTTTCCCAGTCATATAGTGTACCATTCATAACACCAGTCATAACTTCTTGCATATCTTTATCCATGGTTGTGTATATTTTCATTGGTACAGTATAAGGATCATTACCAGTTCTTTCGATAACTTCTTCAACAACTGTATTAATAAAATCATCATATAATTCACTTGCTTCTTCTTCAGAGCTATTGACTAATAATTTTTCAACAGTTAACTCTTTAGCGATGTTATATTCTTCTTCAGTAATATAACCATGTCTTAACATTAGGCTTAAAACGGTTTGTCTTCTTTCTTCACAAGCATCCGGATAAAGATAAGGGTTATAAGCATTAGGAGCTTGGAAAAGTCCTGCTATCATTGCTGCTTCAGCAACATTTAATTCACTAGCGCTTTTCCCAAAATAATCTTGACTTGCTTGTTCAACTCCACGGTTAGAACCACCTAAGTTATTAGAGTTAACATAAAATTCAATAATTTGTTCTTTAGTAT
>JAGHHZ010000033.1 GCA_017887425.1 Bacilli bacterium | reverse complement strand
ATTTTGTCATCAAGTATTCAATAAATTAGTAAATTTTTAAAAATAGACTTAATAAAATAGAAAATATAGAAAGGTTTAGGTTAATTTAAGATACATTTAAAAAACCTTTAAGTTAACATAATATATATTATCGGAAGTTGAATATTATCAATAAAAACCTTATTTTTAAATAGATAAGGTTTTTATAATGCAATGATAAATAATTCTAAACCTAATGTTTTATCGACTTTACCAGTTTTAATATTGATATCTAAATCAGCTAATTGTTTTAAATAATTAAGTAAAATATCAGAATCATATTTTTTCGCATTTTGACTAGCTAATTTAACACGATATGGATGAATTTTTAAAATATTAGCAATATTATTCTCCGTATAACCATCTAAATATAGTTGTTTAACTTGATACATTATTCTAATTTGATTAGCTAATGAGATGATAATAGCAATCGGTTCTTCGTTTAATTTTATGCGATCTTGATATAAATTAAATGCTTCAGCTTTATTTTTATTAATAATAGCATCAATTAATTTAAAATTGTTTACTTCTAATGATTTAGTTGTTAGATTAGTTATATCATCATGAGTAATTGTCTTATCATCGTTTTTATATATCTTTATCTTCTCAATTTCACTAGCAAGAAGGGAACTGTCTTCCCCTACTCGACTTATCAAATACTTGACATTATCATTACTAATAGAGTAGTCTTCAAATAAATTTTTAACTAAAGATATATTGTCAATACTATTAAAATCTTTAACTATACCGTTCTTTTTAACTAATTTAGTTATTTTTTTTCTTTCGTCTAATTTTTCGTTGTTTGTGGTAAAGATTAAGATTGTATTATCATTGATATTATTTAAATAATTTTCTAATTCTTCCGTATTTTGTTCAGTATATTTTTTGTTAGCACCAGTAAATATATAAGCATTATTTACGATAATTATCTTTTTATCACTAAATAGCGACATACTACTAGCATCGTTAATAATATCAGTTAATAGACTATTAGTTAAATCATATTTATTAACATTAAATTCATCTATTTTATTATCATTAATTATTTTATCAATGGTTTTATTTATTAAATAATCAACTGTACCATACAAGAGATAAACCATACTACTCACCTATTCAATTATACTATATTTTATTAAAAAAAGATAGTAAATTTATGATTAACAATACAAAAGAAAACACCAAATTGGTGTTTAATCGTTTGACTTGCCAAATAATCTTAATAAATCTAAGAAAAGATTAATAAAGTCTAAATATAATTCTAAAGCGGAAATAATAGCTAAATTGTCTTCTGGCAAGGTATTTATCGACCTTTTTATTTTTTGCATGTCATAAGCGGTATAAGCAAGGAAAATGACGACACTAATGATCGTTATTATTAAATCAAATGTACTATTGCCTAAAAATATATTTATTATACTACAAATTATAATACCGAGTAATCCCATTAATAAAAAGGTACTTATTTTGCTTAAATCGATATTAGTAAAATGGCCAAATAAAGCGAAAATACCAAATAACAAGGATGTAATACCAAAGACATAGATAATTGAAGATAGTTCATAAACGATAAAGATTGTTGAAAAAGTTAATCCAGTTATAAAAGAATAGATTAAGAAACATAATTTAGCTGTTGTATCACTCATTTTATGAATTCTAGCTGATAAGAAAATAACTAAACCTATTTCTAATATTACATAAATAATAAAAGGTATTTCTAAAACAAATAATAGCATATTAACATTATTAGCAATAATATAACCAGTTAAAAAAGTAACTAATAGCCCAAAAAACATCCAACCAAACACTTTAGAATAAATTTTATTCAAATCCATATTATTTCCTCCTATGATTATTATAGCAAAATTATTTATAAATTTCAAAATAAAACGCCTATTTCTATAATTGGTGTTTTATTTTTTCAAGTTTTTTAACTTTCTTAATAATCTTAACAAATCTAAAAAAAGATAATAAAAACTCAAATATAAACCTAAAGCAAAAATGATAGCTAAATTATCTTCATTATCTTCTTCTGATTCATTAATTTCTTTTTTGATTGCTTGCATATCATAAACGATATTAGCTAAGTAAAAAATGATAATCATAATAATTATTATTAAATCAAAAATAGTATTACCTAAAAATATATTGATTAACAGACAAATTAAAATACCAAGGAATCCAATTAACAAAGAAATTCTTATTTTACTTAAGTCTATTTTAACAAAATGGCCTAATAAGGCAAAAATACCAAATAGTAGTGCTATAATAGCAAAGACGTAGATAATTGAAGATAATTCAAAAATGGTAAATATTGTTGAATAAAGATAGCCAGTTAAAACTGAAAGAATCAAAAAATATATTTTAGCTGTTTTATAACTTGTTTCATGAATTTTACGAATTAAAAAATAAGATACGGTTAGATACATTCCAGTAGACACAAAACAAAGAAAATTAATTGTTTCTAAAGCATATGAGACTATAATAAAATTATTATTAATATAGACAGTTAAAAAAGTGACCAATAATCCGAAAAACATCCAGCCAAACCCTTTAGAATAAATTTTATTTAAATCCATAAATATCTTCTCCTAATATTATTATAACAAAATTATTTACAGATTTCAAAATAAAAGGTTGTTCCTTTATTTCTTTTACTCTCAACACCGTATTTAAAATTATGACTTTCTAAAATAGTTTTGACAATTGATAATCCGATGCCAGTACCAATGACATTGCGTTTATGTTTTTTCTTAGAATGATAATATTTATCCCAAATGTGTGGTAAATCTTCTTTTTTAATTCCTTTACCCGTATCTTTTATTTCAACTCTAATATTTTTATCAACTAAAACATTAATAATTACTCTATTATCATCACCAGTATAGTTAATAGCATTATTAATTAAATTATAAATAACTTGCTCAATTTTCTTTTTATCGGCATTAACTATAACTTTATCAGGAGTGTTTACTTCAAAGATATACCCTTCTGTATCTTTATAAATGCTATAACGTTTAATAATGTTATTTATTAATTCGACAATATCAAAATCTTCTTTTTCTAGTACATCTTTATTAGCTTGAATTTTAGATAAAGTAAGTAAATCATTAACCAAAATATTTAATCTTTCTGATTCTTCAATAATAACATTTAAATTAGCATTTCTTTTTTCGATATTATCACTATTTAAATCACGAATCATTTCGGCATAACCTTTAATCATGGTAAGCGGTGTTTTTAAATCATGTGAAACATTAGCTAATAAATCGCGTCTTAATTCATCCGTTTCAGCTAATTCTTTTTTAGCATAGTTTAAAGTGTTAGCTAGTTCGTCAATTTCATATATATTAGAATTATTATCAAATGTGAAATTGTAATTACCGTTAGCTAATTTTTTAGCTTTTTCATTCATTTTTACGATTGGCTTACTAATTCTTTTAGAAATAAAATAACCAATTATAAGCGATAAAATGACAACAATAATTGATACGATAATTAACTGATTAGATAATATACTGATTGTATTGTCTAGTGGCTCCAATGAGGCATTGACAAATATAGTAATATCTTCATTATATTTTTTAGCATAAATCAACGATTTAGTGTTGAGTAAAGGATTAATTAATTTATATGTTTGTTCTTCTAAATCGTTTTCGTAAAAATCATTTTTATATTTGCCACTACTACTAATACAACCTCTAATTGAATCGTTTGAACTATAAATAGTTATTCTATTTTTAACTATTTCAATACAAATATTTTCTTCATAGGATAATTTATTTAAATATTCGATATCATTGTCGTAATTTTGTAATATTTCATCAGTAACATTTTTGATTTGATTAGTCTTACTATATTCGTAATAGCTATTGATAAAAACAACTTGAAAAAACCATAAAAATAAAATAATTGATAGCGTAAATATTATTAAATAAAACCAAATATGGCGAGTTAACTTATTTTTATTTAATCTCAAATTTATAACCCATTCCTCTTACTGTTTGGATTAAGTCGCGATATTCACCTAAATTATTGCGTAACATTTTAATATGAGTATCGATAGTACGATCATCACCAAAAAAGTCATACCCCCAAATTTTAGACAATAACTCTTCTCTTGATAAAGCAACATTTTTATTATTAATAAAATATATTAATAAATCGTATTCTTTAGGCGTTAATTTAATTTCTTTATCATCGATATAGACGACATGCCCTTTAAAATCTACTTTTAAAGTTTTATATATATACATATCATCTAAATTATTAAATCTTTTAGTAACCGCTTTAATTCTTGCGATTAATTCCTTAGGGCTAAAAGGTTTAGTGACATAATCGTCGACACCTAATCCAAATCCAATTAACTTATCATATTCTTCGTTTCGCGCTGATAAAACAATCGTTGGAATATTATATTTTTTGATTTCTTTATAAGCAGTCAAACCATCCATATTAGGCATCATTATATCTAATATTACAACATCAACTTTATTATTTTTTATTATATTTAATGCTTGTTGTCCATCACTCGCTTCTAATACATCATAATCTTCATTTAAGCAATATTCTTTAATCAAGATTCTAATTCTTTCTTCATCATCTACTACTAAAACAGTCATTCCATCACCTCTAGTTAGTATTATACTATATATTTGTGAAATGTAAATGAAAAAAAGGCTTTAAAACCTTTTATTTAGCTTTGCTTAAAGCATCTTCTAAAGCTTCATATAATGCACTTACTTGAATTGTACAAGTACTAACAGCATCGGTATATCCATCTTCATCAACATTTAAAAATTCAATACCTTGATTATCAATTACAGCTTGCTCTAAAGCTTCAACTTGTTCATACCATTCATATTCAGCTTGCCCATAATCACTATTTCCAACTTTCATTCCGTATTCATCACCTAAAGTTTTTTTAGTTGTTTCTACTCCATCTTTAGTATAAGTTGTATCTAGATAAACATCAGTGATTTTTCCTTCAGCATCGATTGTAACACGAGCTGTAGCAGTATTCTCTTCTCCTCCATATGTATCGATAGCACTTCCCTCATAAGTTCCTTCTTTTAAACCGTTACTTCCACATCCAGTTAATAAAATAGCTACTAAAGCAATACTTAAAATCTTTTTCATTTATATTCCTCCTTATTATTAAATATATTATATCTTAAAATATTTCAATAGGCAAGTTTTGTTCATAAAATTTGACCAATTGTTTACATAAAATACCGACTAAGATACCAGTAGGTATAGAAAACAATAATAACCAAGGCAAATAATAAATCATCGAAGACATTTGCAAAATAAAAATAGAAGCTAGGACTTGGCCGGTTGAATGAGCAATCGAACCGATAATACTAACACCAATAATTGATAAATTTAAAAATCTTTTAGCTAAATACATAAATAAAATACTTAACAAAACACCGGTTAAACTAAAGAAAAAAGTTGTACTAAAAATACCTGTTCTTAATATACCAACTAGAAACACCCTTAAAATTCCAATATATAAGGCATCTTTAAGGCTAAATTGATAAAGAATGAATAAAGTTACGATATTAGCTAAACCAAGCCTTAAACCAGGAATATAACCGTTTAAAAGGGGTAAACTTGTTTCGATTATATTTAAAGCTACTGATAAAGCTAATAACATCGATAATCTTGTAAATTTTTTCAATTAACTCACCTCGGCATCTATTTCATTATTTGGTAATTCGATAATGATTTTATTTGGTAGACAGATAATTGATTGACCGGAATTAGATATAAATCCTTGTTTTGAACATAGATGGCGAGGGCTATTTTCTTCAACTACTCTTATTTGATTATTTAAAACCTCTATTTTAACTATTCCATTTTCACCATTTACTTCATATGTTTCATCAATACTTAAATCGATAGTTAAGATTAGATCGTTTTCGTGATAAACATAAGCCATATTAGCCTTATTTGTATTTAGAAAGTATACTAAAAATAGGATAATAATTATTATTAAAATAATCACTATTAATTTTATATCATTTTTATTCATATCTAAAACCATCGCTTTTTATTATTTCATTATCGTTGGTAAACCAAATAACATCAACGTCATAATCTTTGATAAATTCTTTGCCTTCAGCAACATCCATTAGGAAAAGAACAGTCGATAAAGCATCACATACTCCGCTATTCTTTCCTATTACCGTCACACTTTTCATATTATTGGCAGGGTATTTAGTATTAGGATCGATTATATGATGATATAAAACACCTTCATATTCATAAAACCTCTCATATCCACCGCTAGTTACAACACTAATATTTTCTCCTTTAACAATTTCAAATGTTTCGTTTTGATTAATTGGACTAGCAATACCAATATTATAATAACCTTTATGACTTTTACCTGTTTTTACATTACCACCAGCGTTAATAATATAGTATTCTAAACCATTTTCTTCTAAATAATTACCAGCTAATTCGGTAACATAGCCTTTAGCAATTGAACCGAGATCAATCGATACTTTATCATTAGTAATTTGATCATTTTCAATATTTATTTTACTTATTTCGATATTTTCAACATCAGGTAATTCTTGAGGATTTTCTCTAAAATCGTGCCATATTTTCGTTAGATTTCCAATATTGATATTTAATAAGCCATTACTTTTATCATACCAATCGACACCTATTTTTATTAATTGCCATAATTCATCAGATATATCAGTATTAATATCGTTATTTAATTTTGACAATTCACTGTTTTCATCATAGAAATTAGTTAAATTTTCGTATTTTTGATATAAAGTTTCTATTTCTTCAAAAGCTTTATTTACTTTTTCTTCATTATTATCGTAAATTTTTATATTGATAACCGTATCCATATAAAATAAGTTTTTACTATAATATTCTTGGTTATTACATCCTGTTAAAGTAAGAAGTAAGATAAGAAATATAACTACTTTTTTCATTGTCTTCACCATTAAAATTATAACATTATAGTTTAGGAAAAACAAGTAATTAAAAAAAGAAGTTAGATTATTTCTTCTTTTATGTTAGGATTTGAAAGAACTTTAACTAAATAATCAATTTCTTCTTTAGTATTATAAAAATATAGACTAATGCGACAAGTATTTTTAATACCTAGATCTTCATTTAATATTTTCGCGCAATGATTACCGGCTCTTATACAAATATTATATTTATTAAGATAAATAGCTAAATCTTGAGCAAAGATATCTTTAATATTAAAAGTTATAATGCCACTTTGACTATTTTCATTATAAATAATGATGTCATTTATAGTTTTTAATTTTGAAATTGCATATTTTTTTAAATTCTGTTCGTAATTAGTAATTTTATCCATGCCGATATTATTTAAATATTTGATTGCTTCACCAAAACCGATTACTCCGGCAATATTCGGTGTTCCAGCTTCAAAACAAGTTGGAGTGTCGTTATAAATTCTAGTTCCATCAAATTGAAAACTAGCGTTCATTCCTCCACCAAAAATAATTGGATGCATGTTGTTTAATAATTCTTCTTTACCATATAAAACCCCTACTCCGGTTGGTCCTAGCATTTTATGAGCAGAGAAAGCTAAAAAGTCTATATCTAATTTTTGAACATCTACTTGCATGTGAGCAACACTTTGCGCACCATCGACAACTACTAAAATACCTTTACTATGAGCATAACTAATTATTTCCTTAATCGGTCTTATATCCCCCACTACATTAGTAATATGAGCAATACTAATAACTTTAGTATTAGGAGTAATGCTCCTTTTAACATTGTCTAAAGTAACTTCTAAATTTTCTAAAGGGATATAATTTATTTTTATGTTTAATTCATCAGCTAATTCAAACCAAGGTAAGATATTAGATGCGTGTTCACTTTTAGTAAGTAAGACTTCGTCATTAGTTTTTAAATAGTTTTTGAAAAAACCAAATATAATTTTATTTAAAGAATCAGTAGCGCCACTTGTAAAAATGATTTCTTTTGTTGTTTTAGCATTAATAAAATCTTTAACTAATTTTCGTGTTTCTTCGTATTTTGAATCAACTTTTAAACTTAAATCATAATCACCTCGATGAGCATTCGCGCTATAGTTATTATAATAGTCGCTAATACTTTGACTTATAACTTTAGGCTTTAAAGAAGTTGCCCCATTATCTAAATAAATAATATTTTGATTTAATAATAAAAAATCTTCACGGTTCATATAAATCACCTCCTATAAGTTATTAATAGTTTATTCAGATACCTTATTTTTCCTTATAATATGCGTCCTAGAAAAAATAATTTTATCAATGATATTATACACTTATTTATCATTTTTAACAAATTTGTATAAATATTAATAAATTAAAACAATATAAAATAGAATATTCGCAGATATTCATGATAAAATCTAGTTAAGCTAGGTTTTTGTTTTAAAATATAGTATAATGGTAATGGAGGTTAAAATATGGATTGTATTTTTTGTAAGATTATCAATGGTGAAATTCCAGCAAAAAAAATTTATGAAGATGACATTGTGTTTGCTTTTTTAGATATTAATCCAGACAGTTTTGGACATACTTTAATTATTCCTAAAAAACATTATCTTGATTTAAGTGATATCGATGGTGACACATTAATGCATATTATGAATACAGCTAAAATGCTTAAAAAAAGACTTGAAGAAAAATTAAAATGTGATGGATTAACTTTAATTCAAAATAATGGTGAAATTCAGGAAGTTAAACATTTTCATCTTCATTTAAAACCTTTTTATAAAGAAAAAAAAGATAAAACTTTAGAAGAAGCATATCAATTATTAAAATAATTATGCTTCTTTTAATTTTATCTTAACATCATGAGGCACTAATTTATTATAAATGGCATTAATACTTTCTCTTTCAAGTTCTTGATTAGTCTCAAATTCTAAGAAGTCTTCAACCAAAACAGCGATCATGTCACTATTACAAGATAATGTATAAACAATATCTTTTAATGAGTTGTTTTCGACGATATCAATTATCATCTCATCGATACCAAAGGTTAACTCAGGGTTGGTGTGCTGGATAACTTTTTTATAACGATAAAACACTTTAATCATATCTAATATCAATTTAGAAAAATTTTTTAAATTATATTTATATAGTAAATCTAAAATAGTAATAATATTATAAATTGTTTCATTTTTAGCTTCTTCAGTTTTAGAATTATTTAGATAGATAAAAACAAATTCTTCAGTTGTTCTTTCTTTGAAAATATTGTATTTTTCAAAGCGATTAAAACTATTAAATTTATCGACGTAATCATCATCTAACTGCATTAAAATGGTTGCTTTGCCTTTTAAATTAAAATGATTAATTTTTATTGGCGCATATATAATTGAAGATAAAAGAGATGGATCTTCTTCAATTTTAAATAATAAATCATCGATATCAGTTATTTGTTCATACATTTCTAAATGATTTTGTTGATTTTCGGTTAATTTTTTATGAGATTTTTTATCGATCAATAAACGATAATTATCGACAAAAGCAAGTCCAACAATAATTTTATATAAATTATAATTAGTATTTTTTAATCCTTCGATAAATTCAAAGTATTTAACACTCGCTTCATCTTTTTCATCTTCATTATAAAATTGTTGGTATGTTCTTTCTAAAAAAGCTCTTATTTCCCCATTAAAATTAATAAAATTAACCATACTACCACTTCCTGGTAAATATATTAACACATTTTTAAACAAAAGAAAAGACTTATTTTAAAGCTTCTTTTCGCGATAAATTAAGTCTTCCTTTTTTATCGTAACCTAGTGATTTAACGATGATCTCATCGCCTACTTTGACAACATCACTCGGTTTTTCAACTCTTTCTTTAGCTAAATGTGATACATGAACTAATCCTTCAGTTCCTGGCCATAATTCAACAAAGCAACCAAAATCTTCAACTTTAACAACTTTACCAGTATAGATTTTACCTGTTTCAACTTCTTTGACAACATCTTTAATCATTTCAGCTGTTTTTTCAATTATTTCTTTAGAAGTGTGGTAGATGATAACTCGTCCATCATCTTCTAAGTCAACTTTAACCGCATTGATGTCATTAACCGTATTAACATGACTAGCTTCTAAAATGATTTTAGTGATCATTTCGCCACCTTTACCAATAACATCTTTAATTTTATTTGGATCAATCATAAATGTTAATGTCTTAGGAGCATATTTACTTACTTCTTTTCTTGGTTCTTTGATTTGTTTTTCAATAACATCTAATATTTCTAAACGGGCTTGATGTGCTTGATCTAAAGCTTCTTTTAATATTTGCTTAGTAATACCCTTTATTTTAATATCCATTTGTAAAGCACAAATACCGTTTTTTGTTCCGGCTACTTTGAAGTCCATGTCTCCTAAATGATCTTCTAATCCTTGAATATCAGTTAAAATAGTATAATCATCGCCACTAGTAATTAAACCCATTGCAATTCCAGCAACTGGCGCTTTAATTGGTACACCAGCAGCCATCAAACTCATACAACCAGCACAAATACTTGCTTGACTACTGCTACCATTAGATTCTAATATTTCAGATACAACTCTAATAGTATATGGGAACTCTTCTTCACTAGGAATTACTTGCAATAGTGCTCTTTCGCCTAAAGCACCATGACCAATTTCTCTTCTTCCTGGAGCTCCATATCGGCCGGTTTCCCCAACGGAAAATTGTGGGAAGTTATAATGTAGGATAAAACGTTTAGAATCTTCAATTCCAAGACCATCTAATATTTGGTGTTCACCTAAAGCACCTAAAGTAGTAATTGATAAACTTTGTGTTTCACCTCTTGTAAATAAAGCTGAACCATGGGTTCTAGGTAAAATATCAATAGCTGTAGATAATGGTCTTATCTCAGTCATTTTTCGACCATCAGCTCTAATTTTTTCTTTGACAACGATATTTCTAAACACTTCATATTTGATATTTTCAAACACATTGGCTACTTTGACTAGTAATTCTTCTAATTCATCATCTTTTAAATCACTATTTTCTGATTTATATTTTTCTATCAATTCTTCTTTAATATTATCTAAAGCAGCATATTTTTCTTGTTTATCTTTAATTCTTAAAGCAGAGTCAATTTTATCTTTAGCTAAAGTAGTTATTTCAGCAATTAATTCATTACTAATTTCTAATTTAGGATATTCATATTTAGGAACACCAATTTCCTCAATGATTTTTTCCTGAAACTCAATTAATTCTTTAATAGCTTCATGTCCAAACATTAAGGCTTCAAGCATATCTTCTTCGCTAACCTCTCGACTGCCTGCTTCGACCATATTAATAGCATCTTTAGTTCCTGACACAGTTAAATCAATATCAGATTTTTCTGTTTCTTCAACTGTTGGATTAATAATAAATTTGCCATCTACTCGTCCTACTTTAACACCAGCAACTGGGCCATTAAATGGAACTTGGCTGATACAAGTAGCTAAAGATGAACCAAATAAAGCGGTGATTTCAGGTGAATTATCTTGATCAACTGATAATACCGTATTAACAATTTGAACTTCATTTTTAAAATCTTCTGGGAATAATGGACGCATTGGACGATCGATCATTCTCGCTGCTAAAGTAGCATTTTCTGTTGGTCTTCCTTCTCTTTTAATAAATCCTCCTGGTATTTTACCAACTGAATATAATTTCTCATTATATAGCACCATTAATGGAAAAAAATCAGCTAATAAATTAACATTTTTTGACATAACGACAGTTGATAAAACAACAGTATCACCATATCTAACTAAAACTGAGCCATGGGCTTGTTTGGCTAATTCGCCGTTTTCAACGATTAATTTTCTACCTCTAAAATCTAATTCAAATACTTTTTTCACAAATCCTCCTATAATAAAAGACACTTAAAAAAGTGCCTACTATTTTCTTAAATTTAATTCTTTGATTAGCTTACGATATCTTGTAACATCATGTTTTAAAAGATAATTTAATAAGCTACGACGATGACCAACTTTTTTAAGTAATCCACGACGTGAGTGGTAATCATGAGCATGTTCTTTTAAATGTTCAGTTAATGTATTGATCTCGTCAGTTAAAATAGCAACTTGGACTTCGATACTTCCTGTATCGTTAGTATCTTTACCAAATTTTTTAACTATTTCTGCTTTTCTTTCTTTTGATAAAGCCATTTTTATTCTCCTTTCTTTTTTATTCGCTTGGAACCGAGAAAAAAATTGGAGAGGTTTTTAATCTCAGTAACAAGTACCTATATAATAATACACTAAATTTAATAAAATGTAAATAGTTAAATAAACATTTTATATGGTTTTAGTTCATTATTGACACTTTTATATAAAGCTATAACATCATCATCGACAAATAAAACATATTCTTGATTATAAATATTCGCTAGTTTTTGACCATTAATAACCTTAAACTTTAATTTTTCGTCAACTTTAACGGTAAAATAATCTTTTAATGCTTCTTTAATCGAAATTATTTGATAATTATTATTTCTAATATCATTTAATTTATAAGATTTATCTATTAAATAATCACCTTGTTTTATTCTTCTTAGATTTTTCATAGTTCCAACGGTATTTAATTTAATAGCTATATCATTAACTAGACTTCTAATATAAGTCCCTTTACTAACTAAACAAGTAAATTTAATAATTGTTTGATTATCAATATAATTTATATCATCTAAAACTATTTCTTTAATGTTGACTACTCTTTTAGGTAAGGTCACATTTTCTTTGTTTCTAGCGTATTCATATAATTTTTTACCATTTATTTTTACCGCTGAATAAATTGGTACTTCTTGATTATAACTTCCTAAAAATGAATTTAAAGTGTTTGTAATTTCTTCTTTAGTAAAATTAGTATTTTCTTTCTTTAAAACATTACCAGTTATATCTAAAGTATCAGTTTTTAAGCCTAAAATAGCTTCAACTTGATATTTCTTTTCGGTAGCAGTTATTAGTTCGTTTAATTTCGTTGCCTTACCGATTGTTAAGACTAATACACCAGTCGCTATTGGATCTAAAGTACCGGTATGTCCTACTTTTTTTGTTTTAAATATTTTAGATACTTCATTTACCACATCACGACTAGTCATGTCTTTTTCTTTATCAACTACTAATAAACCGTTAATCATCGCGACCGTTTAAAAGAATAACTAGTCTTAATATTTGAAGTAAGTTAGAAATTAATCCTGCAACATAAGTCATGGCAGCAGCTGATAATACTTTACCAACCTGATCGTGTTCATCACTATCAATTAACCCTAATTGAACTAATTGTTCTTTAGCTCTTTTAGAAGCATCAAATTCAACCGGTAAAGTTACTAATTGAAACAAAACAGTTACTAATAAAACTAAAATACTTAATTTTAAATAACCAGTCAGTCCGCCAACAAATGAAACAAGTAACCCAAAATAACCAAGATAAGAAACTAAATTGACGAATGGTACTAAAGCTGATCTAACCCTCATAAAAGTGTATCCTTCTTTATCTTGAATCGCATGACCACACTCGTGAGCTGCAACACCAACTGAAGAAATAGTATCTTCATGAAATATTGTATGGGATAACCTAACAACTTTTCTTTTTGGATCATAATGATCGGTTAATTCTCCTTGTGTTTCAACAATATGAACATTTTGTAATCCATTAGCATCTAATATTCTTCTGGCTACTTCTTGACCAGATAATCCAGTTTTTACTTTGACTTGTTTATATTTTTTATAATTACTATTAATATTTACTTGCGCCCATAAAACGATTATAATACCTAATATCGCTAAGCCCCAAAACAACATTATATCTTCCATTATCTCACCTCATATATTGTTCCTTCGCGGGTATCTTTGATTATTATATTTTTTTCTTCTAATTCTTTTCTTATTTTATCAGCTGTTTCATAATCTTTATTTTGTTTAGCTAAATTTCTTTTTGCGATTTGTTCTTCAATATATTTAACTAATTCTTCATCAATAGTTTTTTCTTTTTCTTCTAATAAATCGAGTGATAAAACATTATCAAAAGACTTAATTATTTCTAACTTAGTATTATTATTGACATCTTCTTTTAAAATATCATATAAACATGTTAACATTAAAGAAGTATTTAAATCATTTTCAATAGCTTCTTTGAATTTATTTTGATAGTTATTAACTATTTCTTTATTTATTTCACCATTAGCATTTTCTTTAATATTTTTAACTTTATTTTTAAGTTTAGTATAAGTGTTACTTGCAATATCTAAAGCATCATAACTAAATACTAATTGATTGCGGTAATGAGATTGTAGACAGAAAAATCTATAAGCTAAAGGATCATATCCTTTATTTTCTAATAAAGAAACTGTTAAAAATTCGCCTTTACTCTTACTCATTTTACCAGTTGCATCGTTTAAATGTTCACCATGTAACCAATAATTACACCATTTATGGCCTAAATAGGCTTCTGATTGCGCTATTTCGTTGGTATGATGTGGGAAGATATTATCCACTCCCCCACAATGAATATCTAAATATTCACCTAAATATTTGATTGATATACCTGAACATTCAATGTGCCAACCAGGGTAACCAATTCCCCATGGGCTATCCCAACGCATATCCTGATTTTCAAATTTACTAACTGTAAACCAAAGACCAAAGTCATAAGGATTTCTCTTATATTTATCTAGTTCGACATCTTCTCTAGCTCCAATAATTAATTCATCAGGATTTTTACCAGATAATTGATAGTAATCTTTAGCTTTAGAAATATCAAAATAAACATTACCATTTGATATATAAGCATAATCCTCTTTTAACAATTTTTCAATCATTTTAATATACATATCAATTTGATCAGATGCTTTTTTTATAATAGCAGGCTTTCTAATATTTAGTTTGGCTGAATCATCAAAAAAAGCTTTTGTATAAAAATCAGCTATTTCATAAACTGTTTTATGCTCTCTTTTCGCTCCTTTTAGCATTTTATCTTCGCCAGTATCTGCATCACTAGACATATGTCCAACATCAGTAATATTCATACATCTTTTAACGTTATAACCTAAATATTCCAATCCTTTTTCTAAAATATCTTCAAAAATATATGTTCTTAAATTACCAATATGAGCAAAGTGATATACTGTTGGTCCACAAGTATATAAAGTTACTTCATTTTTATTATAAGGAGTAAATTCCTCGATTTTTTTGGTTAAAGTATTATATAATCGCATTTTAATCACCTATTAATATTATATCATAGATATAGATAAAATAACACGAAAAAACGCATTACTGCGTTTTTGTTAAAGTTTTATCTTCTTCTACTACTGGTTCATCTAAGCAATTTAAAGATTCATGATTAATAATACCACCTAAGTATTTAGAACCATTAACAACTGCATCATGACCATCGACACCTTCTGATAAAGATTTAATATCGATTTGATTTTCACTAGTAATATATTCACTTGAAGCATATATTACTGAGAACATTGGCCAGTATTGTTCAGATAATAATCCGCCACCACTAGTCATAGAATAATTAGAATAACTGTTACCATCTGTAGTAACACTACCAGCACCAGTATAAAATTCAGTAATATATTTAAATGAAGCTTGGAATTCTTCACTGGTCATTTCTTTACTATTTAAATCGTTAACTAAATCAGTAAATTCAACATCGAATTCGTGAAGTACTGCTTTATCTTCTTCATCAAAAGCTAAATTAGCTAAAGAGATATAAGAACCATCGATATTACCAAAAGCTAAATTGTTGTTGTGAGTACCAACTGCAGATGTATAGTTATACATGTTTTGAATTTCTTCAATCATATTTAAGTCAGTACCACCATATAAAGCTTTAATATCTTCTTGATCTAAATAATCGATATTTGTAATAAATAAAGCTGATCTAATAAATGCAGGATCGATATTTAAACCTCTACTTTGGTTATCAGCTAAAATATTTTGAACTGTTTCATCAAAGTTTTCAGCTGTTAATTTCTTTTCTTCTACCTCTGGTGTTGGAGTAACATCCTCATCGTCCATAGTATCAACGACTGATTGTGGTTCCTGTGATGGCGTATTAGTTCCTTGGCCAATTAAATAACCAACGATCAAACCACCAACTACTAAAGCACCAGTCACTAATTTATATTTATGTTTTTTAAAGAAACCAGGTGCATTTTTAGATACTTTAATTTTTGATTTTGTTTTTTTGATGTCATCAAATGAATCGATTTCTTTAGCATCTTCACCATATTCAAAATCTTCAGCATCATCAAACATTTCCTTATCGTATTTTTTACGATTTTCAACTTTACCTAATACTTCATAAGCATCACAAGCTTCCATAAATTTTTCTGGATCAGCATTTGCATTATCTCCATTTGGATGATATTTTTTAGCTAAAGCATAGTAAGCATCTCTTATTTCTTCTTGTGTAGCGTCCTCTCTAACGCCTAAAACTTCATAATAATTTTTCATAATAATTCCCCCTCTTTTTTAATTTGGTCTATATAATACCACAAAACATTTGTTTTGTCAAATCGATGTAATTATATATTTTTCAAGCCATTTCAATCAATTGTTGCCTATATTATAACATCTTTTTTTATTTTGTCAAATTCATAAAAATTGTATATTTTTTTAAAAAGTTCTTGCATAAAACATATAAATATGTTATGATATGGAAGTATTAGTTTTACATGGACCCTTAGCTCAGTTGGTTAGAGCATCCGGCTCATAACCGGGCGGTCGAAGGTTCGAGTCCTTCAGGGTCCACCACTTATGCGAGTGTGGCGAAATTGGCAGACGCACTAGACTTAGGATCTAGCGCCTTACGGCATGGGGGTTCAAGTCCCTTCACTCGCACCAATTCGAAATTAGGCTCGAACTATAAAAGTTCGGGTTTTTACATTTTTAGGGGGCATTATGGAAGAAATAATTGAAATTATATATAAAGAAGTTAAACGTCGTTGTCTACTACCCACTAATGCATACGGCATCGGTGCTTGGGACCATCATATTAAGTTAGTATATGAAATTGCAATTGATATTTATAAACAATATGGCGCTCAGTATGATATTGTCGCTTTAGCTAGTTTACTTCATGATATCGCATCTGTAACAAACAAAGATTATACTGAAGAACATCATATTATAGGAGCTAATATAGCAGAAGAATTATTAAAGCAATATAATTTACCTAATAATAAAATAAAATTAATTAAATTATGTATTTTAAACCATCGAGGAAGTAGATTAAAAGAAAAAACAACACCAGAAGAAGTATGTATTGCTGATGCTGATGCAATGGCTCATTTCTATAGTGTTCCTTCCCTATTACGAATGGTTTATGTTGAAAAAGGAATGTCAATTGATGATGGAGCTGAATTTGTTTGTAATAAATTAGAACGAAGCTATAATAAATTATCTAATCGAGGTAAAGAAATCATCACCCCACATTATGAATCGGCTAAAATATTATTAAAGAAAAAATAGTTGATTTTTAACTTATTAAATTAAGGGGTGATTTCGATGAATTATGCAGAATTAATTCAATTGATAAAAGAAGAAAAAACTTGTAATGAAATATGTACTATTTTAGGAATTTCTAATAGACAGTTATACAATAGCTTAATCGATTTAGAAAGACAAAGTCTTTTTTATAAAAGAGAATATTATTCTGACGGTTCAATTGTTTATAAATTTATATCTGATGATGATGCATTATTAGATTTCGTTAAAGACTTTTGTAACGGTACTAACATTATAACTCCACGTGGTAGTGATAATTTAAAATGTATGGTAATATCTGACTTACATTTTGGCAATTCAGCTCAAAGATTGGACTTATTGGATAAAGTTTTTGACTATTGTATTAAATCAAATATTCATATTATATTTTGCTGTGGCGATATGATCGATGGTAGTTTTTCTAAAACAAAACAAAATATTAAAAGTCCGTTCGATCAAATTGAATATTTTATTAATAATTATCCATTTGATAAAAGCATTTTAACATTTGCCGTTGCTGGTAATCATGATAAATGTTCTTATGGTTTGTTAAGTCAAGATATTATATCTAAAGTTAAAAATTATCGTCATGATATAATTATCGGTGGTTATGGTAATGTTCATGTGAATATTAAAAAAGACCGAATTTTACTTCATCATCATATTAGAGGCACAAATATCGATATTAATGAAGCTACTATTATCTTGAAAGGACATTATCACAAATATTCTGCTGGTATCAAGGATAATTCAATTTTATATATAAAAGTTCCCTCACTATCTGAATTAAATAAAACATTGCCCGCTGTTCTTGAATTAAACTTGGATTTTCAAAATGGGAAAATAGAACATGTAAATGTAAAACAATTTATTTTTATCAATAGATTGCGTTTTTTGAGCGAAGAAGAGTTTTCTTTAAATAGAAATTTTAACACTTCTTCAAGTATAGATAATTTATCAACTTCAAGTGATGACAAAATTTTAGTTAAAAGAATGAGTCAAATTGAAAAATTTAATAGAAGATTTGGTTTAAAATAAAAACCCTAAATTGAATAATATCAATTAGGGTTATTTTTGTAACATTTTTAATAAATTAATTTTAAATATATCTTTTTCTTGATTTTCTTTAGAAATCATAACACCTTTATAAGTAGTTAATTCTGATTGATGACCTTCTCCTAAAATACCTTCGGGGGTGATTTTGTCTAACATAACTATTTTTTTATCCTCGTAGACAGTATAATGAAGTTTTACATCACCATGAACTTTAGAAAACATTACATCAGTTGGGAGTTTTAGTTCATAATTTTTAGAACCATTGGCTTCGTCAGTAGAAACAACTTCACCTAAAAATTTTCCTTCTTTAAAAGATGGATAAAATGAAAAATATAATTTTTTATAAGCAAGCATATTATATTTTTTTAAAGATCTTTCGTATTTTCTAAATTCGTTTTCGTTGACATATTCAAATATATAATTATCTTTCATTTTATCTCACCTCGACTCTCCTCTATTCTTCTTAATTTTAACACATATAATACTAAAAGTCAAACAAAAAAAGAAGTGATTTACACTTCTCTTTTATTTCCTGTCAACTCATAACCAGCTGCTAATAATGTTTTATCATTTTTACTTGTACTCCATTTATATTTAACGCCCGCTTCAGTTAATTGTTCACGTACACGATAACGATAATATGTTATTTTTTCATAAATAGGTACTTTTCTTGTCTTAGCAACTCTTTCAGTAACTGTTTCAGGAACTGTTACAGTTTCCTCTTTATATACTGGTACAGTAGTTGTAGTATTTATTGTTTTAACGCAGTTTGAACCACTTAATTTATAACCACTACCATATGATGAACATGATAATTGTGAACTTGAAGTTACATTCTTATAACATTTTGTACTAGAACCTGAACCTTCTTTAATGTATCCAGATGGACAAGAATAAGTTGTAGATCCTGAATTATAAGTTCTTGTATATTTTTTATAAGTATAAGTAGTTACATTTTTACATACATCTGAACAATCAACTGTTGTTTTGTGACTTACATATTCATATTTAGTAGTATTACCAGATGATAATGCATATTTAGATGTAATAGTACCACGGTAAGACCAAGCACTATAACCTCCAGAAGTTGTATTTTTAATTGGATTTGTATATTGTTTAGTTGTTGTACCACCTGTACTAATAGCTGGTTTAGTATCAACTTTAGTACCAGTTACAATTTCTTTATTTCCGACTTGAACTTGAACAGTTTCAGTTCTATATTCAGTATGAGTTTCGTAAACATAATATGTCTCAGTTTCATAACGAACTAATTCATTACGTTTATCAATTTCTACTTGTCTTAATATATCAGATGTTACTTTGTTAGTAGACCATTTTGACCAAGGACCCCAATCAGAATATGTATTTTGTGTTACTAAACGATACTCATATTCGTATTTCTTATTAACAACAGGTGTTTCTGGTTTTGGATCTGGTTTACTTGGTTTTGTTGGTGTTGTAGGTTTAGTAGGAGTAGTAGGCTTAGTTGTAGTTTCTTCCTTAACACAAATATCTTCATCACAGTAATCATAGCATCCCATGTAAACAATGATATAATCTTCATAATCTGAACAAGATAATTGAACTTTCATTTGATATTCATCATTCATTTTAGTAACTTGAACATATGAACTATTAACATTACATGTTTTATTGTTACTATCTTTAAATGATAAAACTAATTTTTTCTCAATCATTTCATCTAATGTTAAAGTAACTGAATCACCAACATTTTTTGGTAATCTTTCATTAGTGAAATATCCTTGAGCAGCATCACGCATACTTTCAATATTGTCAGTAAATAAACGACCATATAAACTTTCTAGTTGCATAGCAATTTCGCTACTTAGTTCATCTTTTCCAACAAAATTTTCTTTTAAGTAATTTTTAGTTGGAAATAACCAAATCATAATGAAAACGAACAAAATAACTAGTAATAATTGTAAAATTATGTCTCTAAATTCAAACGTATTTCTTCTTTCTTCGTACATATAAATTCCCCCTCTTTTTAATTGGCTTATATACTACCACAAAATTATATATTTGTCAACTTTATGTCCTTTCCCTGCGTTTGTGCCTATATTATAGCAGTTTTTTTTATTTTGTCAAATCAATTTTAGCAATCGTGCATCCAACATTAAAAGGATATATTTTATATTCAATAACCTTTTTATTAATTGCTAAAGTCTTTTGTGTTGTTTCTTTCAAAATACCACTACCAATTCCATGAATAATAACGATAAAACTATTTTTCATTTTAATATTATCGTTAATAAAATCATCGATAGCTACTTTAGCAGTTTGGCGATCAAATCCGTGTAAATCTAAAGTTGGTAGGTTATTGATAAAAATTATATCATTTAAATTCATTATAAACAGCTTCCATTTCTTCTTTAGTAGGAATTGAGTTTCTCGTACCAATTCTACTTACAGAAATAGCTCCCGCATAATTAGCTAATCTTAAAGCATTATAAGCGTCATACCCTCTAGCTAAATAATATGTTAAAGCTCCATGGAATATATCACCTGCCCCCGTTGAATCGATTGTTTTTAATCTAACAGATTTTATTATCTCGTCTTTATAAAAACAACCTTTATCCTCTAATGTGATGACAATTTCATTGCCAAAAAGATTTTTTAATTTTTGATAAATTTCTTTAATAGTAGCTATGTTAGTATAATCGACATCTATTCCTGTAACTTCTTCAGCAAAGTCTTTAGAACAAGCTACCCATTTTACTAATTTGCAAAGATGAATTACTTCCGGTCGTGCTCTTCCAGCATCAATTATTGTTAACGCATCAGGATATTTTTCTAATACTTCTAAACTTCTTTCATATTCTTGTCCATCGATTAAAATAACATTAGGTTCAAAATCTAAATCGAATGGTTTCATTTCAACTTTTTTAGGTTTATAAGCAAATGTTGTTCTTGAACCATTAGCTTTATTAGCAAGAACAATACTTGAAGTTGTGTCATGACCTTTTCTTAATTCCAAATAGTCAGTATTGACATGAACTTTTTTAAATTCTTCTTTGATTTTGTGACCATAATAATCATCACCAACAATACCAGCAAAATGAACATCAGCACCCCAACATCCTAATAAATAAGCTGCTGTACTAGCAGGTCCCCCACCACATTCGATTCTTTCTTGAATTCTATTTTTAGTATTTTCGATTGGAAATTCATCTAATGGAAGTGTTACATCGTATGTAGCATGTCCTAAACATAATATTTTCATTTACTATCACCAGTTATATCTTATCATTTTTGACAATTTATTTCAATAACTTTAGAAAAATTTATGATTAAAAAAACCTACTCATAAAGTAGGTTCAATTGTAGGTACTTCAGGCACCATTGGTTCATCTGGTTCATTTGTTTCATCAGGATTTTCTTCATCAGGTTCTTCTGGGGTTTCTGGTGGAACATTTGGATCTTCTGGTTCTTCAACCACATCTAATAGAACAACTAAATTTCTTGTTGCAGTAACCTTATTACCATCGCTATCAGTAACTGTATATGTAATAGTATAATTACCTATTTCTAAAACCGAAGTATCAGTTATATCAGTAGTGATAGTTGGTTTTAAATTCAATAATTCATCTTCTAAATCATTAACTGTTACACCTGTTAATAAATCATAGGTTTGGCCTTGATTTATTGTAATAGTGTCTGTATCAAAACTGATTGTTGGAATAGTTCCAATTATAGAAGGTGTTTCTGGTTCTTCTGGTTCTGGATCTGGTTTAGGATCTGGCTTTGGTTCAACATAAACTGGGTCTTTTATATCGGTAGCTTCTTTATCGTAGCTACTTTCTAACATTTCACCAGCAATAACCTTATCGATTAGATTTTGTGCTTCTGTTACCGTTTCTTCAATTGGTAACATAACATATAATTTTTGTGTTGGGTAAGAATATGTATAATCATTACCATCAGTTCCGTCTAAACTATAGCTAGTAATATTCCAAGATGCCATGTCATTTAATTGCATTTTAATTAATTTTTGCATATCATTATCTGACATATTGGTTTGGAATGAATCTTTTAAAGAATTTAATATTTTACTATACCCTGTTATAATAGCAGGACTAGTTGCTTTTCGAATAATACCATCAATTACAGCTTGTTGATTAATTCCTCTTGCTCGATCACCACCTGGTAATCTTTTTCTTTCTCTTGAGAAAGCCAAAGCTTGTTTACCATTCATATGATTATATCCTTCAGCGAAATAGTAAGTTCCGCCAGTTGCTTTAGAACTAGTAAAACTGTATTTAGAATATACATCAACGCCACCTAAAGCATCGACAATTTTTTCTAATGATGAGAAATTAACTCTTGCATAATAATTAATATCAGTCGCTAATAAATCTTCCAAAGTACCAACTGAAGCTTCGATACCGTATAATCCGGCATGTGTTAGTTTATCTTTATAACCAGTTGTTCCTCTTAATTGAACATAATAATCTCTTGGAATAGATAATAACAACACTTGTTTAGTTTTTGGATTAATAACTCCTACCATATTAACGTCACTTCGTGATACAGTAGCAATACTTCCATATGAATCAATACCACTTATATATACAACAAATGGTTGATTAGTAACATCAGCTTCTTTAGCTATTTCAATTTCTGTTTTAATATTAATTGTATATAATGTTCTAAATAATCCTTCATAATCTTCATTTTGTTCATAAATAATATTCATTGAAGATTCCTCAATTAGTACTGAATCAATATTTTGATTAATTAAGTCTTCAAACATTGTAACTGTATTGTCATATTGTTTGTTTTCAATGGTTGCTTCTTCATTTAATTTAGTTAAAGCTTCATTTATGTTTGATAATTCATTTGAAGTATAACCGATATTAGTTAAATCAGTTAAAGATTGAAAACTGCTATCTTGTAGTACTAATACTAAATAATTTTCTTCTTTGTAGCCATTATTTCCAAATCCTTTAAAAAAACCTAAGGTTATATTAATATAGTAAAAAGCAATTATCATAATAATAGCTAATAAACCACTTAAAACATAACCAGTTATTTTTCTTTTTTTATTTTTTCCTTTTTTTGTTTTGAAAACAAGTAAGAAAAATAACCCTGCTAACCATAATAATAATATTACTATAATTAAAATCAAATATTTTAAAGGTAAAATATTAGCGTATATCAAGAAAACTGTAAATAAAACAACTAATAATGCCATTATAGCAAATAAAACTTTATTAAAATTTATTTTTTTCATTAACCTCACCACTTGTAACATTATATCATATTTTTAATTTATTTTGTTTGTTTATTATCATTTTTACAATAAATAGACAATTTATTAATTTAAGGGTTTAGAAAAACACATTTTAGATTATTAAATGTGTTTTAAATGTACTTAAATAATTAACCAATTCGAAAAGCTGGAGCCACACCAATATTATTGTTATATGCATGACTAAAATCAACACCGCCATCAGTATATGCATTATAAAAATCTTCGTTATTGTAAGAATAAGAGGTTCTTGTCCACCAAGTATTTTCAACTTCTTGGTAGTTTTTTGACGCATTAGAATAATTACTTTCTGTTGCTCCATTGTCTTCATAATAATCTAATTGTCTTGTTTCGTCAATGACAGAATCATAAGTTACACTACCCCATATTTCCTTAGCTGAAAGTAAATATAATTTATCTGTTGATGTAAAATTAGTTGAATCATTACTTCCGTGACCTGATACTGTATATGTATTTATTATAACATTTTGTAAATCGCTTGGTAAAGCATTATATATATTTGTATTTACAAAATTATACATTTCGCTTGCTGGCCACCCCCCTAAATTAGTAACAGTGGAGTTTATTTCATGTTCAGTTATTATATCTACAAATTCTACTACAAATCCACAAGCTGTTTGAGAAAATCCTTCAGTTGAACATTCAGTTGGTGTTGAGTTATTAGCGATTCTTACTGTATATGTTCCTGCATAATCACCGGTTAATGTTACTTCTTTTGTATCACCAACATTATATTTACTTGTATTGTTATTTTTTACTGCATTTGCTATCGTCTCCCATGAATCTTCTGCAAAAGATATAGGATCAGAAGAATCTGAAATAGTACTCTCTTGTAAAATACTTAAAAATTCACTATCTTCACAATCATAATGATTACCACTAGCATAACAATATTGTTTATCGATTTCATCAGCTATTGTACATTTATTTAATATAACTTGATACTCAGTACTATATAATACATTTTCACAACTTATTTCATTTCCTTCTGTATCAATATTAGCTAAAAATTCTGAATCAATTACTGGTATTTCTCCTCCAGTTTGTTGATTATAATATTCATTTCTAACTGCATCAGCATATCCTTCAATACTTCTCTGATTAGCACTTTCTCTTGATGTTTCGATAACATTACCAATTATTGGTGTAGCTATCAAAGAAACAATTGCTAATAAAACAACTACGGCCAATAGTTCAACTAATGTAAATCCTTTTTTCATAAATTCACTCTCCTACTATATTCATTTTACATCAATTAAAAATATTAGTCAATCTTTTAATATAGGCAATAAAAAATTGTACTTAAATTGTACAATTAGTTTTTAATATATTTATCACATCTGTTACCCCAACTATCGACTAATTTATTATCTTTATAAATTCTTAATATTTCACAGTTATTACTGCATCCTTTACATTCAATAGCTTTGGTCGAAAATTCAATATTTTGAATATTTAAATCATAAACTCTATTGGTTTTATTTTTTTTAGTTAAAATGGCTATTCCAAGTGCTCCCATCAAATGACTATTGGGATCTACTATAACGTCAGTATTTAATATTTCTTTAAAATATTTTAAAACGCCTACATTTTTTGATACTCCTCCTTGAAAAATAACAGGAGACTTTATTTTTTTACCTTTACCCACATTATTTAGATAATTTAAAACGATACTTTTACATAAGCCTGCTACTATATCTTCTTTTTTATAGCCAACTTGCGCTTTATGAATTAAATCAGATTCTGCAAATACAGTACATCTAGCTGCTATTTTAACAGGATTAGTACTTTTTAAGGCGAGCGGTCCGAAATCTTCGATATTTATGCTTAATCTTTTAGCTTGACTTGATAAAAAAGAACCAGTTCCTGCTGCACATAAGGTATTCATCGCATAATCAGTAATTATTCCATTATTTAATAAAATTATTTTTGAATCTTGTCCGCCAATTTCTAATATTGTTTTAACATCTGGATAAAGTGATAAGGTACCAATTGCATGAGCCATTATCTCATTTTTAACAATATTAGCATTTAATAATAATCCTATTAGTTTTCTTGCACTACCCGTCGTACCTATTCCTTTAATAACATGCCTACTATCTAAGTCTTTTTTTAATATTTCAATTAATTTTTTAACAGCGTTAACTGGATTACCTTCTGTCCAAATATAAGCTGATGTAATAATATTATTATCATCGTCGATAATAACTCCTTTTGTCGATATACTTCCTATATCAACGCCTAAATAACAGTTCATTTTCTCCTCATTTCTATCATATCGTAAAAAGCTTCTATTCTTGTTTTGATACCAACTTCACTGGTATTTGCATCAAAACTAAAATAAATAATTGGTATATTATAATCATTGGCCACTTTATCTAATATCGGCATAACACCTATTTCAGGAGTACAAAAACTTGATTTAATATGAATGATCCCATCATATTTGTTTTCTGCTAAATATTTAGTCCAATATACATTTGATGAAGCGTCAGCTCCCATTTTATATTTCATATATTTTTTGGTTTTTTTTAAGGCTTTATTAGTTGTTTTTTTATTACTAAAAAGTAAATAATTTACATTAGTGAATCTTTTAATCTCAATATTAAAACTAGCTAGTTCTTTTTCCAAATAGTAATTACTAAATGGTTCCTGCAAAGTGTATAATTCACCAATTACACCAACCTTTAAACAATTTTTAGGTTTATTAGTTTTTAATTTTTTAAACTTTTTAAAATATTTATGATATAAAATTGATAAACTAATTGGATTATTAACTGATTTAAATTTTTTTAGCATTTCATTTAACAAATTAGTAAAACTATTCTTTTCAACTTCAAAGCCAATGTTTTGTCTAATATAGTCATCTATCTTATCCATGTATTTGACCATTTTATAAGTTATAAATATATAATATAGGCCTTTAAATGTATTAAATTTTCTATCGATTTTTTTAATTATTTTATATATTCTTTTAATATCTGTTTTACCTGCGGTTACTAAATTATATAGTTCAAACTTATAACCCAAATCTTTTAATATTTGTTTTTGTAATTCACTATAATAGCCATAACGACATCCACCTCCAAATTGAATTAAAACATTTGCTCCCATATCTAAAGATTCTATTAATGTTCCTAAAGTATATTTAAAAGGTGTACAAACAAATTCGGGACTATATTTATTTCCGATTTCAATTGTTTTAGAGGTAATAAATGGTGATTCTATTATTTCAGCATCTACTATTTTTTCCATTAAATAACGAGCGGGAATATAATAATTGGCCATATGCGGAAAAGCCACTTTAATCTTGTTCAATTATATCAACAAAACTTTCTATTCTCGTTTCTATTCCCGCTTCAGCATCTAAATCGTCAATAATCAGATTTAAATAAGGCAAATCAATTTTCCGCATGACTAATTCGTTAACTAGACTATCAACCCCACAAGGGAAGGTACTTATAAAAATAATCCCATCGATATTTTCTTTACAATAACTAATAGCCCCAATACTTTCTTTACTGTATTTCCAATATAGATTAGGCGCTAAATAAAAGGATAAATCATCAACTTTATTAAATAAATCACTATAAATATATTCGATATTATATTTTTCTAAATTTTTAGTAATTATTTTACCAATATAATCATCATGAATATTATAAGCATGAGCAACTATTAATACTTTCTTATTTGTGCTTTCTAATTTGTTTAAATTATCAATTATTAACTCTTTTCTTTTTTTATTTTGTTTTATACAAGCAACTTTATAGGCTTGTTTTAATATCTTTTTATCATATCCTAGTTGCTCACCAATTTTAATTAATCCCTTTTTCTCAGTTCTTTTTTTTAAATGATTTATTTCATAAGTTAATAATTTCACATCAAATAAATTATTTACTAAATCATATAAACAACTAAAATTAGTACACATTTGATCGTTTAATCCGAAATTTTCAATCTTAGGTATTAATATATAGTCACATTTATCTTTCAAGTAATCAACATGACCTAAAAATATTTTTAGGGATAAACACATTTCGCTATTAGCGTAATTATTACCTCTTTCGATAATGTTTTTGTCGGTATCAGTAGTTACTAGTTCGATATTTAATTGTTCAAAAAAATACTGCCATTTGTCAAAAAAATAATAATAATATAAAGCTTTAGGTATTCCTATTTTCATTATCTCACCCTAAATAAATATATTATCGATTGTGAATTATATGACATTTTCAGTATTGTATGATATAATATTTTCGGTGATTTGTTATGCAATTAAAAGAACTAACTAATCAAGAATTCGATAATTTTATGACTAATTGTCCAGTTAAATCAATCTATCAAACGGCAGAATATGGAATGGTTATGGGCAATCAAGGTTTTAAACCACTTCTTTTAGGTTTATTAAAAGATGGTATTGTTATAGCTGCCACTTTAGTTTTAGTTAACAAAGAAGAAGGTTTTAAATACGCTTATGCCCCAAGAGGATTTATCTTAAATTATGAAGATTTCTATTTACTTAAAGATTTCACTAATCATATTAGAAATTATTTAGGTAAAATGGGAGTTATGGGAATTAAAATTAATCCACCAATCGTAAAAAATATTTATGATTTTAGTACTCAAACTAAGGAAACTAATCCTAAATATGATTTAATCTATGAGGCTTTAAGAAATAATGGATATTACCACTTAGGATACAACAATTTTTTCGAGGCCTTAAAGCCAAGATTTGATGCCGTTATTAATTTAAATCAATCGATATATAGTTTGTTTAAAAACATAAAAAAAGAATACCGTACTAAAATTAGAAGTGCAATTAAAAATGGAGTTAAAACATATAAAGGAACTTTTAATGATTTAGAATATCTCCATGAATTTACTAAGAAAAAGTATAAAAGAAAATTGGATTACTTTAAAGACTGTTTCGGTTTTTATTCTAAAAGAAATATGATTGAGATATATTATACAAAATTAGATACAAAAATATATTTAAAAACTGTTCAAGAAAAATTAAATCATTATGAAAACCAAAGTAGTGAATTAAATAAAAAGATAATGAGTCGTCCTAATAATAAGAATCAAAAAATAATTAAGAAAAAAATAAACATTGATAAATATCTTCACAAATATAAAAATGATTTAATTGAGGCGACCGAATTATTACATAATTATCCTAATGGAGTTGTTACCTCTTGTATCTTGTTGGTTAAGCAAGACAAGGAAATAACCATCTTAATGGATGGTTATGATCCTAAATTTAAAAAACTAAATTCTAAACATTTATTAATATGGCAGATTATGGAAATATATCAAAAACAAGGATATACTAAATTTAATTTAGGTGGTATATCTAATTTAACAGTTGATGCCAATAAATATTCAGGATTAGATGAATTTAAATTAGGATTTGGTGCTAAAATGGTCGAATATGCTGGTGACTTTGAATTAGTTACTAATCGTCGTAATTATAATTTATACCGTAATTATGTTCCTCTTAAAAAACTAATTAAAAGTAAATTGATTAAATAATTGTAGAGTTATATACTCTACTTTTTTAAAACAAAAAAGCAAATTTTAAAAATTTGCTTTTTATAATCTTTTATTAATCTAAGAAGTTTATAGTAGCTTCTCCTGTATTAGTAACATTATCAAAGTAATAATAACAGAATACATCTTTACCAGTACTATCGGCAGTTACTTTTTCACCGCTTGGACCGATTAAGTTATTTACATTTACTGTAATGCCACTAAAACTTTCGTTTTTAACTTCTTGGAATAGCATAAATCCTGCATAAGCTCCAGAAAGTGTATCATTATATTTATTATTACTTATATTAAATGTTACATCATTAACATTGTTGTAGTTTGATACACGTAATGCATTTCCAGAAAATGCGAATTCGTTATCTTCAATATTTATAACTGTTCCTTCTTCGAATAAAAACATACTGATAATGTTATTTTTGTTTGCTCCATCGAATTTATTTCCTTTTATAGTTGTTCCATTTGCAGTTGCTACTGATTGTGAAAACTCAATAACATTATATACATTGTTCATATTAGTAAAATTATTATCTTCAATTGTGACTACTCCTGTAGCTTCAATATTTAAAGCATTGTAGAATGATCCAGTACTACTAGCATTATCAATAGTAGAATTTGTCATTGTAAAGTCACCAGTAGTATCAACTTTAACAACAGTATGTCCTGAACCATTTCCAGTTCCAGTAGAAGTAACACCTGATATTGTAACTTCATCTAATATAGCGTTTTCACCAGTAACTGTCAAATCATCTGTTAAAACAACATCATTTAATACAACATCATCACCAGAAATAGTTACTTGATTAGATAAAGTAGCACCATTACCAACGATTGTAACTGGTCTATTAATATCTAAAGCAGTGGTAGTACTAGTAAAATCAGCAGGTAAATAAATTGTATCAATAGTACTATCAGCTAAACTTTCACTTAATTCAGTTTCGTTTGTAACAAGCATATTTGCTTCAAAAGCGATCGTTTGTCTAGATAATTCTTCATTAGCAATAACATCGTATAAAACTATATCAGCTGAATAACTACCAGCTTTATCTACTACTATTTGGAAAGGAGTTGTAGCACTATATCCAGCTTCGACTGGGAATCCATTAGCTGGTCCCCAACCAGTTGTAACCATATCCCAAATATTACCATTGGTATCTTGAGCCCATACTTTAAAGTTTGCGTTTGCTGGAGCACTTATATTTTCAACTCTAAATCTAATATTTGTATAAGATTTATAAACTGTAATAGTTGCTGAAGCATTAGGTGTAATAGATGTAGGTTGATTTAAATCAGTACTTGTATAAATGTCATTAACATTTGTAGTTATTTCAGAATTTTCAATATTGTTTTCATTTAAATAATATTGAACTTGACCATTTTTAATTGTGTTGTTTGAAGTAAATCCTTCAACATTAACTACAGCATCTGGAGTTTGATCTGTCCAAATAGTTGGTTTTCTAAATGCTTCAGTTGTGTTTACAATAGTAGCTTCTGTTGCATTTAAAGTACTTGTACCATTTGATACTTCGATTCCTCCAAATTCATTTCCTGATACATCAATTGTTCCAGTTAATGTAACTGTTGATCTATTTGAGAAAATACCACCATCAGCACCTGTTGTTGTAATATTATTTAATGTAGCTGAACCACTAAATACTTGAATTGCATAAGTTCCTGTCCAAGTATCATCACCTTCAACTGCATCCATTTCAATAGTTAAAT
>JAGHHZ010000032.1 GCA_017887425.1 Bacilli bacterium | reverse complement strand
TCCTTTCTACTCCGCCATTAAATAATTATCCCTTATTATATAAGGGTTTTATTATATACAAAGTGAGGTAAAATTAATGAATATACTAGCTAAATTATTAATTGTTGTCGGTTGTTTAGTTTTAGTGGGATGTGGTAATGAAAATATCGAAACATTAGATCCTACTAATCAGCCAAATGTTTCAGAAGGAACAGGAGAAAATCAAACAAATGAAGAAGAAATAATTGACGAAAATAAAGAAGCAATCAATGTTTATCTATTTTGGGGTGATGGTTGTCATATTTGTGAAAATTTAATGGCTTACTTTGATACATTAGAGGAAGAATATGGTAATTATTACAATTTAGTTAAATATGAAGTGTGGTATAATGAAGAAAATAATAATTTAATGCATGAAGTAGGAAATAAATTAAACCAAACATATTTTGCAGTTCCTTTTTTAGTAATCGGTGACGAAGTTATTGTCGGCTATAATAATAGTAAAGATAACTACATAAAAGAAAAAATTATTGAAGAATATAATAATGGTGAATATATTGATGTAGTAGAACAAATAAAATCGAGTTTAAATTAACTCGATTTTATTCATAATAAAAGGTAAAATTAACTTGGACTTTTAATGATTTATCTTCACTTATTTCTTCATATGATTTACCTAAAATTGATTCTAATTCATCTAATGAAACATAACTATCTAAGGCAGGATAATCATAAATATCATATTTAATTAAGTAACGTGAATAAGTATCAGTTCTTTCTTCACGATAACTTTTATTAGATTTATTAAGAGTACTTTCATCATCAAATCTAGACCAATTAGTATAAGTTAAAGTTTCAGCGTCTTTATAGTTGTAAGTATCTGGTTTAGTAGAACTATAACTACTATAAACTCTTTTAGTTTTACCATTATACCAACGCCATAAGTCATCTGTGTAAGAATACATTGGCGCTTTAAATTCGGTATCTTTTACATATTCATCTCCTGGAGACTCAGGACTATATTCGCCATTATTCCAATATACCTTTTCTTCATTTTCATCTAAATAATACCAACGATAACCGGTAGTACTTCTAATGTGACGATAATCTTTCTCTTCTGGATAATCTAAACTCCAAGCAGTAGCTTCAGTAGACATTGAAAATGAAGTATCTTTAGTTGTATAACCCTTAGGTTTTTCAGAACTAAAATCACTATATTTTACGTTGTTTCTATACCAACGCCACCTTTTATCACGATAACTATAATAAGTTTTAGTTTCTCTTACATACTCTGTTATTACAGCATTACTTGGAATACTTGGTAATCTTTTTTCATCTAATGGAAGTAATACGCCATCAGTTTCTTCTTCACTAATATATTCACTAGGATACCAAGCTGTCCATTTGGAATTATATGAATTAACTGTAACGTAGTTAAATGTCGTTTCTACTTTAACATTTTTTGTATTGTCATATTCCGTAGATTCTTTTTTAAATTCTTTAGTTGTACAATAATCGGCATTATCTAATTCAACTGTTTTAATGTATTGGTCATTATATTTAGTATAAGTAACAGTACCAGTAACGGCATAGTCTTTAAAAATGATACTATCTTGTAAATCATTTAAATAAACTGTTTCACTAGTTCCATTTAAATTAGGAAGCAAATCGTTTTCTGACATATACATATCAGTAGCAGCTATAACTTCATTTCTTAAATTTTGACAAGTTCTATTTCTGTTTCCTGTAATTACACTAGATATGACAAAATACGAAACCAAAATAACAAAAACAATAATAAGTACTCCTCGAATATTCTTTTTACTTACATTGCTGATTTTAATATTAGAAAACATCTCTTTAATCTTATCCATAAAGCCACCTCTTAATTATTATATCATGAAATTAGTACATTTTTAAAACAATTCGCATAAAATGTATTAGGTGATTGTCATGGCTAAAATCGATGAATTTAAAGAATTTGTCAAAAAAAATCCTAAATTAGTTAAATATGTGAAAACAGGAGAAAGTAATTGGCAAAAATTTTATGAAATTTATGATTTATATGGCGAAGATAATGAAGCTTGGAAAGATTATTTAAATGTCGAAACTGTGGCGACTGCTGCAGCTACAGCCGTTGGGGTAAATGAAGTTTTTAATTGGCTAAAAAACATTAATTTAGACAGCGTTCAAAGTGGTGTTAGTAATTTACAAAGAGTAATTGGTATGGTTCAAGACCTATCTAGTAAAGATGATAGTAAACCGACAAAAGAGTATAAACCAAGACCAATATATAAACATTTCGAGGACTAATGAGTATTGAAACCCAAATTAAATTAAAAAGTAATATTAATTATTTAAAGTTTTTAAGAGAAAATTCTTATTGGTATAAGTATTTAAACCGCAGTAATCAATTTTTTAAAGATTTTGAAAATGAAATGAAAATAACTTATAAATTAAGACCAACTGATCGTATTAGTAAAGCAATCGATACTTTTGATATGATCCAAACTATTTTAACAACTTTAAAACAATAAAAAAATGCTTTAAAGCATTTTAATAATTAGTGTCATTGATTCGTTGAATCGGACTTTCTAAATAAATATATTCATCATCTTTCTCATATTGTTCTTGAACCGACTTATCTTCTTTTTTCATATTGGCTAAAATAATAGCTGAGTCAATATCTAAGTTAAATTGAAATGTATTTTCTTGCATATATTTTTCCCCCTTTTTTTAGATGTCGTTTATCCTAACACATCTTTTTCTTTTTGTCAAATTTAATAGTTAATCTTTACTTCAATTTAATAGTTAATCTTTACTTCAATTATAACGTATGATATAATTTTGACGAAAGGAAGATAATATGGAAAAAGAAAAAATAAATTTTGAAGATTTTGATAAAATAGAATTTAGATTAGGAATAATCAAAGAATGTTTTAAACATCCTAATGCTGATAGACTACTAGTTTTTAAAGTTGACATTGGAGAAGAAAAAACTAGACAAATTATTTCCAGTATTTCGGAATTTTATAAGCCTGAAGATGTTATTAATAAACGAGTAGTGGTAGTAGCAAATTTAAAAAAAGCTATATTTCGTGGTATGGAATCTGATGGTATGTTAATGTGCGCATCTCTTCCCAATGACGAAGATGTTGAATTACTAACTATTACTAAGGATTTTAAAGCAGGATCAATTATAAATTAGAATGAATGAAATCATTCTTTTTTTTTGTACACTTAAAATTTTATTACAATAAAAGATAATTCCTTTTAATAAAGCAAATTTAAATAATAAATAATTATTTTAAATAATAAAATTAAATAGGTGGTTAAAGTGAATTTAGTCGATAATTTAAAAAATCTAGTATTTGAAGAAGAATTCAAAATAAATTATTTTAAAGACAAGTTAGGAATAACCAATTACTTAGATATAAGCCATTTTGATAGTAATAAAATAACTATTAATTATAAAGATGGAAGTGTATTGGTAAGTGGTAAAAATTTAGTTGTTTCTAAATTAATTAAAGATGAATTATTAATAGAAGGAAGTATTGAAAAGATAGAATTTAGGTGATTTATGAAAAATAATTTAATTAATAAATTACAAAATAAAATAAAGTTAAATATTAAAGGTAAAAACATTGAACGTTTTATTAAAAGACTAAAAACTAACCAAATTGATTTATTAAAAATAGAATATTTAAAATATAATGAAATAAATATTATAATTTATCAAAAAGACTATGACAAAGTTTTAAAACTAAAGACAACTTATGAGATAGATAAAACTGATATTTATGGTATAATAAAAATTAAGAAAATTATTAATGGTTATAAATATATTTTGATATTTATAACTTTCGGAATATTTTTGATTGCTTTTTTATCAAACATCATATTTGATGTAAAAGTTATTCATACGGATAATGAAATTAGAAACTTCCTAATGACTGAATTAGAAAAATATGGTTTAAAAAAATATAAGTTCAAAAAAAACTATCAAGAAATACAAGAAATAAAAAATAGTATTTTAAATGAATACCAAGATAAAATTGAATGGCTAGAAATTGAAGAGAGTGGAACTAGTTATATTGTAAGATTAGAAAGTAGAATAATTCCTAATAATGAAGTTAATAATAATAAACAGAATGTTGTTGCTAGTAAAAGTGCGGTTATTAAAAAAATAATTGCTGAAAATGGCGAGATAGTAAAAAATATCAATAGTTATGTTAATCAAGGCGATATTGTTATATCAGGTAATATTTATCTTAATGAAGAAATAAAAGACACCGTTAAAGCTGAAGGGAAGATTTATGGCGAAGTTTGGTATAATGTTAATGTTAGTTATCCCTATATTTATAGTGAAATAAAAGAACTAGATAATTATCAAGAAGTTATAGCTTTAAAATTATTCGATAAAACTTTAGAATTTACTTTTAATAAATTTGAAGATAAAAGAATCGAAGAGGGAAAAATATTGTTTCATCCTTTTTTACCTTTTTCTTTAGTTAAACAAAAGCAAAAAGAAATCGAAACTATTTCTTTAGTTTTAACTAGTGACGAAGCTAAAGATAAAGCAATTGAAGAAGCAATTAAAAAAATGGAAGAACAATTAGATGAAGATGAGAGAATAATCGATTATCAAGTATTAAAAATAAATATAAAAGAAGATAAAATAATTTTAGATATCTTTTTTACCGTTTATGAAAATATTACTAGTTATAGTGCGATCGAAGGTGAAGAAAATGTTTCGTGAAACAATCTTAAGTATTTTTGAAGATATTTGGCCCATGCTGTTTATTTGTTTAGTAATTATAGTTTCTTTACGGATAGTTTATTTAATTAAGAATAAAATAAAATTTATTTTTTATAAAGAAATGATAATGTTGGGTTTTATTATTTATGTTATGGCTTTATTTAGAGTCGTAACTTTTCAAGATGTTAGTTGGTCAAGCTCTAATTTTATACCTTTCGAAGAGATGTTTCGGTATGAATTTGGAACAAAACTATTTTATAAAAATGTTGTTGGTAATATGTTGATGTTTGTTCCTTATGGCTTTTTTATTGCTTATTTTTTAAAAACAAAAAAGCCATGGTTAGTTCTTCTACTAACTACTTTAGTATCGATTACGATAGAAATTACGCAACTATTAATTGGACGAGTTTTCGATGTCGATGACATTATTCTTAATATTGTTGGTGGTTTGTTAGGCTATGTTTTATATTATTTATTTGTTAAAATAAAAAGTAAAATTGGTTTATTGCAAAAGCAATATATTTATAATATAATAATGGTATTAATATTAGTATTGATCTTTTTATATTTACAAGGAGTGTTTTATGTTTGAAATTATTAATGAAGTAGAAGAAATAAAAGAACTAGATACAATAAATGAACTTTTAAATTTTGTCGTCATAAAAGAAAAGTTAGAAAATTGTCTTTTTAATATTATTTTAGTTGATAACGATTATATTCATAAACTAAATAAAGAATATCGTGGAATTGATCGTGTAACCGATGTTATTAGCTTTGCTTTAGAAGATAGTCAAGATGAAGTAAAGTTAGATTTTAGAGTTTTAGGTGATATATACATATCAGTTGATAAAGCAAAAGACCAAGCTAAAGAATATGGCCATTCTTTTTTAAGAGAGCTATCGTTTTTAACTATTCATGGATTGCTACATTTATTAGGATATGACCATATGACTAAAGAAGAAGAAGAAATTATGTTTAAAAAACAAGATGAACTATTAAATGAGTTTGGAATCACGAGGTGATGAAAATGAAAAGTGGTTTTGTCAGTTTGGTTGGACGACCTAATGTCGGTAAAAGTACTTTATTAAATAGTATTGTTGGTAAAAAAGTAGCTATTACTTCTAATAAACCGCAAACAACAAGAAATATAATTGAAGGAATTTATAACGATAAAGATACTCAAATTGTTTTTGTTGATACTCCTGGTATCCATAAACCAAAATATAAACTAGGAAAATATTTAAATAAACAAGCTTATTATAGTATCAATGATGTTGATATTGTTGTCTTATTAGTTGATGGTAGTGAAGAGTTAGGTAAAGGCGATTTATATATTATTGAAAAATTAAAAGAAATAAATAAACCTGTTATTTTAGTAATTAACAAAATAGATAAAATAAAAAAAGAAGATATATTATTAAAAATAGCAGAATATAAAGACTTATATCCTTTTAAAGAAATTGTTCCATTATCAGCTTTAAAGAAAGATAATATAAAAACATTAGTTGATGTTTTAACTAAATATTTACCTGATAATATCAAATACTTTGATGATGATACTTATACCAATAAACAATTAGAATTTTTAGTTTCTGAAATTGTTCGTGAAAAAGTTTTTAACTTAACTAAAGAAGAAGTACCACATTCAGTTACTTGTGTCGTTGAACAAATAAAAAAAGAAAAAAACAATTATAGTATTAATGTGGCAATTATTGTCGATCGTGATTCACTTAAAAAAATTATTATTGGTAAGCAAGGTAATATGATTAAAGAAATTGGCATTGAAGCAAGAAAAGACTTAGAAGAGTTATTAGAAAATAAAGTGTATCTAGAATTGTTTGTTAAAACGATTAAAGACTGGCGTGATAAGGAAAAATATTTACAAGAATTCGGTTTTAAAGATTTTTTAGAATAGTTTGTATAAAATTTTATCTCTTGTAACACAATATTAATGGAGATGAGAATATGAAAAAAGAAATATTATGGCAACTATTTAAAAAAACAGGAAAGATAGAATACTATTTAAAATATAAAAAAGAAGGTGAATGATTTGGAAGTAGTAGTTGGAGGTACATATAGACATTTTAAAGGTAATTTATATAAAGTTTTAATGATTGGTTATGATAGTGAAACCAATAACGATGAAAATCCTAAAAAGTTAGTTATATATGAAGCTTTATATGATGACCATAAAATATGGGTTAGACCGTATGATATGTTTATATCAAAAGTCGATAAAGAAAAATATCCTAATATTGAACAAGAATATCGATTTGAGTTGATTAATAATGATTGAAGTTGAAGGTATTGTTTTAACTAGTCAAGACTATGGTGAAACCAGTAAAATTATCAATGTTATTACCAAAGAATATGGTATTATCGGCATGATTGCTAAAGGTGCTAGGAGTATTAAAAGTAATTTAAGGAGTACAACTGATAAACTTAGCTATGGCAGATTTTATATATATTATAAAAAAGATAAATTATCAATTTTATCTAATGTTGATATCATTGATAATTTTAAAAATATAAAAAAAGATATTACTAAAATAAGCTACGCTACTTATCTTTTAGAATTAACTGGTCAAGTAGTAAAACATAGCTTGAAATTTGATATATTTGATTTATTAATTAGTGCTTTAATTAAAATAAATGAAAATTATGATCCCCTAGTTATCATGAATATTTTAGAACTAAAATATCTAGATTACTTAGGGGTTATGCCAGTTATCGATAGCTGTTGTAAATGTGGAAGTACTTCAATAAAAACATTATCGAGTGATGTTGGAGGCTTTATTTGTAGTAAGTGTTATACTAATGAAAGAATTGTTAGTGATAAAACGATTAAATTAATTAGAATGTATTATTATGTTGATATATCTAAAATAACTAAACTAGAAGTTAGTAAAGAAGCCAAAAATGAGATAAATAATTTTTTAAACGAATATTATGATCGATATACTGGGTTATATCTTAAAAGTAAAAATTTTATTAACAATTTAAATAAATTAACTATCTAAATATTGTTTGAATTAAAAAAATGTGTTATTATATTGCTAGCTGTGATGAAGAAGGAGTAGTTAAAGTAATTGTTAATAGAGAGAATGTGGTTGGTGGAAACATTTGATAATCTTTAATGAAGTAGTCTTTGGAGCCAAAGGTGACGCGTTATAGTCTTTAAGGTAGACTTAGTCTATAAATTAAGGTGGTACCACGTATTAATCACGTCCTTATTAGGATGTGTTTTTTTATTTTATTAGGAGATGAATTTATGGATATTAATAATGCTAAAATTATTTTTAAAGATTATGTTTCACAATACGATTCAAACGATAAAAGAATCATTCAAAAATATGAACATTCATTACGAGTCTGTGATTTATGTAAAAAAATTGCTACTTATTTGAATTTATCAGATGATAAAATTTTAATTGCAGAATTTATCGGGCTATTACATGATTTTGGAAGATTCGAACAAATTAAAAGATACAATACCTATAATGATCGAATCAGTGTCGACCATGCTAAGTTAGGAATGGATCTTTTAGAAGAATTCGGCTTTGATAAATTTGTCAAAGATAAAAAAACACAAGAAATAATAAAAATAGCTGTTTTAAACCACAACCAAACATTTATCGACGATAATTTAACAGAAGAAGAATTATTATTCTCTCAAATCATTAGAGATGCTGACAAACTAGATATATTTTATATATGGAAAGACATGGAAATTGATAAAGTTGAAGGAAAAATTGACGATAAAATATATAATCGAATGTTAACTTGTAAATATGATTATGAAAATATAAATAATAAATTAGATTACTATGTCTTATTGATAGGTTTTGTCTATGATATAAATTTTTCATGGACAATTAGATATTTAAAAGAAAATAAATATTTTAATACCATTATTGATAAAGTAATTGAAAAAAATCCGCACGAATCTTTCAGATTAAATAAAATTAAAGAAACTATAAATCAATATATAGAAAGTAGGGATGCATAATGTTAGAGACAAAATACAATCATTTAGAAGTTGAAAAAAACAAATATGAAACGTGGAAAGAAAAAGGTTATTTTACTAGTGGAGATTTATCAAAAAAACCATATTGTATCGTTATCCCACCACCTAATGTAACTGGTAAATTGCATTTAGGTCATGCTTGGGACACGACCTTGCAAGATATCATTATTAGATATAAAAGAATGCAAGGATATGATGCTCTATGGCTTCCAGGAATGGACCATGCTGGAATCGCTACTCAAGCTAAAGTTGATGCTAAATTAAGAGATTTAGGTATCAATCCAAGAAGTTTAAGCCGTGAAAAATGGCTTGAATATGCTTGGGAGTGGAAAGAAGAATATGCTAATAATATCCATGAACAATGGGCTAAATTAGGTTTATCTTTGGACTATACTAAAGAAAGATTTACTTTAGATGAAGGATTATCACATGCTGTTAAAAAAGTTTTCATTGATTTATATAATGAAGGTTTAATATATCGTGGTGAGAGAATTATTAACTGGGATCCTAAAGCGATGACGGCCTTATCTAATGAAGAAGTTATCTATAAAGATGTTGAAGGAGCCTTCTATCACATCAAATACTATATTGAAGATAGTGATGATTATTTAGAAGTCGCGACAACTAGACCTGAAACACTATTTGGTGATACAGCTGTAGCTGTTAATCCTAATGATGAAAGATATAAAAAATATATTGGTAAAAATGTTATATTACCAGTAGCTAATAAAAAAATACCGATAGTTGCCGACGAACATGCTGATCCGGAATTTGGAACTGGTGTCGTTAAGATTACTCCAGCTCACGATCCTAATGACTTTGAAGTTGGTAATAGACATAATTTAGAAAGAATTATCGTTATTAACCCGGATGGAACGATGAACGAAAATGCCTTTAAATATAATGATTTAGATCGTTTTGAATGCCGTAAACAGTTAGTAGAAGATTTAGAAAAAGAAGGACTATTGATTAAAATCGAAAAGATAACCCATGCTGTTGGTCACTCTGAAAGAACAGATGTTATGATTGAACCATATTTATCTAAACAATGGTTTGTTAAAATGCGCCCTTTAGCCGATGCTGTTCTTGAAAATCAAAAAAATAAAAACACCAAAGTAAACTTTGTACCAACTCGTTTTGAAAAAATCATGAATCATTGGATGGAAATAACTTATGATTGGTGTATATCAAGACAATTATGGTGGGGACATAGAATACCGGCTTGGTATAAAGGAGATGAAATATATGTTGGATATGAATCTCCTGGTGAAGATTGGGTCCAAGATAAAGACGTATTAGATACTTGGTTTTCTAGTGCACTATGGCCATTTTCTACTTTAGGTTGGCCAGAAGAAACTGAAGATTTTAAAAGATTTTATCCCAATAATGTGTTAGTAACAGGATATGATATTATACCTTTCTGGGTAAATAGAATGACTTTCCAAGGATTACACTTTACTAAAAAAAGACCATTTAAAGACTGTTTAATTCATGGTTTAATCCGTGATAAAGAAGGTCGTAAGATGAGCAAATCTTTAGGTAATGGCGTAGATCCAATGGATGTAATTGAAAAATATGGAGCTGATGCCTTGAGATTCTTTTTATCAACTAGCACAGCTTCAGGAATGGATTTAAGATATGATGAAGAGAAAGTAGCATCTACTTGGAATTTCATTAATAAATTTTGGAATGCTTCACGTTTTGTCTTGATGAATATTGAAGATTTAAATGAGACAAACTATACATTAGAAAATCTTAAAGAAGAAGATAAATGGATTTTAACTAAACTAAATAATTTAATAAAGGTAGTTACAAAAAGAATGGATAAATATGAGTTTAACATAGTTGGTTCAGAACTTTATACTTTTATTTGGAATGCTTTTTGTGATAACTATATTGAATTTGCTAAATTTAGCTTAAATGATTACACAACAAAATCAGTCCTACTTAAAGTTTTAACTGATTTACTTAAAATGTTACATCCATTTATGCCTTATGTAACTGATGAAATTTATAACATGTTACCTATAAAAGAAGAGAATATTATGATTAGTACTTACCCTACTTATAGTAAAAACGAAATATTTAATAATGAACTAGAAAATATTAATGAAAAACTAGAATTTATTAGAATGTTTAGAAATATAAAATTAGAAAATAAAATAGGTAAAGATTATCAAGTTATTATTAATAGTAATGCTGACTATAATTTGATAAAAAATGTATTAAAAATAAATGAAAGTATGATTGTTACATCATCAGATAAAAAGAAAATTAATGTAAAATATCAAAACTACGATTTAGATATTTGTTATGAAGTTATATTAAGTGAAGAAGACTTAGAAGTTAAGAAAAAACAAATAGAATCATTAAGACAAAGCATTGAAAGAAGAAAAAAATTGCTTTCTAATGAAGGTTATGTAACAAAAGCACCAAAGGAATTGGTCGAAAAGGAAAGAAAGACTTTAAAAGAAGAAGAAGAAAAATTAAGAATGTTAGAATTAAATTAAAAATATTAACAGAATCAATTATTCTACTAATATGTAAATAATTTGACGTTTATTTATTATATAAATCATTTTAAAAGGCAAGATGTTGACTATTTTTTATAATATTATTTGGCTATAACTATCACTTTTTCTTGACTTATTAAAAAAAAGTAGGTATAATGGGTATAGAAATAGAAAAGTAAAGGTGGTGAGATTAAGTGAAAAAAGGTTTTACATTAATTGAATTATTAGCTGTAATCATCATTTTAGCTATAGTAGCATTAGTCGCAACACCAATCATTTTAAATGTAGTTGATGATGCAAGAGAAAGTGCTGCCAGATCAGAAGCTAGCATGATTGTAAGTGGTGTTAACAATTACTGTGCAACATCTGCTATGAGAAATCAATTAGATGGTACTGAAGATATTTGTGCTGATGCTGATGGTGTTACTAAAGAAGAAGTAGCAACTATGGTTAATTTAGGTAATGCTAAAGTTACTAGTATTACTTATAATCCTACAAGTGGTGCAGTAACAGCACTAACAATAACAAGTAACACATTTACTGTTACATATAATGGAACTACATTTTCAGTTTCAAAATAATTAATTAAACAAGATTTAAAATTATTAAGTCTTGTTTTTTTTTATTTATTATGATATTTTATAAAAGGTGGATTATATGAAAAAATATATTTTATCTTTTTTAATTCCTTTTGTTATTTTCATAGTTCTTTTTTTCATTAACGGTATTTTGCTTGATGACAGTTCTATTTTATATGGTGATTCACAATACCAATATTATCAATTATTGTTATATTTAAAAAGAATTTTTGAAGGGAATGCTAACATATTTTATTCATTTCAGTTAGGATTTGGTAGTCCTATGTTAGCAACATTAGCATATTATTTAACTAGTCCTTTTAATGTTTTAGTTAATTTATTTAATTACAATAATATGGAATATTTATTTATATTATTAGTTTTAGTAAAACTGAGTTTATGTGGGTTAACAATGTATTGTTACTTAAAATATCACTTCAAAAGTAAATATACATTGCTTTTTTCGACAGCTTACGCTTTATCTTTTTTTATAGTTGCTAATTACTATCAGATAATGTGGTTAGATGCTTATTTTTTAGCTCCACTTCTTTTATTAGGAATCGATAAGATAATAAAAGAAAATAAATATTTATTATATGCAATAGTTTTATTTTTAACTATTTTAACTAATTATTACATGGGGTATATGTGCTGTGTCTTTAGTGTTTTATATTTTAGCTATAAATATTTGTTAAACAATAAAAAAGAACGTTTTAAAATTAAGAATTTCTTGATTATATCAGTTTTAGCTGGATTAATGACAATGTTTTTGAATCTACCTAATTTTTTAGAAATTATTAGTGTGGAAAGATTTTATACTAAAGACTACTTTTTTAATACCGATATATTAGGAATTTTATCAAAACTATTTTTAGGTTCGCATAGCGAAAGTGGAATAATGAATGAATTTCATCCATTTTTATATATTGGTATATTTAATATAATTTTATTAGTATTTTATTTTTTAAACAAAAAAATTACTAAAAGAGAAAAAAAATTATCTTTAGTTTTTCTTGTTATTTTAGTTTTAAGTATAATAATTGTCCCTTTAAACAATTTTTGGCACGCTCTTACTAGTCCAATTGGTTTTAATTTTAGATATATATATTTGTTTAATATTTTATTTTTAACTTGGTGTTTGAAATCATTGATAAATATTAAATATGTTGATAAAATTTGGTATTATGTTATTTTATTAGTTTTTTTGATTTTAGCTAATACATTTATTTTAAATGATGCAGTTCCATTAGTTTTTATCTTTATAAATGTTTTATTATTTATAATATATTTATTTATATTTAAAACTAAAAATCGCGATGCGAAAATATTATTTTTTATTTTAGTTATAGCAGAATTGTTCTTTAATAGTTATACAGTTTTGAACTGCTATCAATTAACTCGCCGTTATTATCTAGAAGGAAGATATGAAGAAAAAACATCCACAATAAATAGTATTAATGATGATTCTTTTTATCGTATGGAATTTGAAAAAAAATTTGCTTTTAATGATTCTTTAAACTATAATTATTATGGATTAACTGGATGGCTATCAAGCACGAATATCAATAGTGATTTTTATAATAAAATAGGATATTATAGTGATAATAACATGGGGTTTTATAATTCATATGTTTTATTAGATAGTTTATTTGGTATCAAATATTATAGTGCAATTAATAAAAATAAATACTATGAATTAATCGATACAAAACAAATATCAGCATTAGATGATCTGCTTTACGGAACTAGTTATATAGATAATTATTTATATAGAAATCCTTATGCTCTTAATTTGGGTTATATGGTATCTAATAACGTTAAAGCAAGTTTAGAATGTAATAATGGTTTTGAATGTCAAAATAAAATTATTAAACTAATGACAAATATAAAAGATGATATTTATCAAGTTGAAGAAGTTAGTAATGAAATAACAATAACTAGCAAAAATGATTTTTATCTTTTAGTTGATGATAGTTTATTTTTAGATAAATCATATAAAATATGTATTGAAAAAAAATGTTTCGATTTAAATGCTACCTCAAATCGCAGTATTCTTGTTGAAAATAATTATGAAATAGGTGATAAACTAAACATTACTTTTGGTGGAGATTATAACATAGATCATTTATATATAGGGTACTTTGATTTTGAAAAATTTGAAAAGGCTTATGATAAATTAAAAGATAATCAATTAAATATAACTTATTTTAAAGAAAATCATATCAAAGGAAATGTTAATGTTAATGATGAAAATGTTTTATTTTTAACAATACCTTATAATGAGAATTTTAAAATATTAGTTGATGGACAAGAAACTTCTTATTATAAAGTTTTTGACCAGTTTATTGGTTTAGACTTAGAAAATGGAACACATGATATTGAAATAATTTATGAAGTAAAAGGTTTAAAACTAGGAATAATAATTAGTTTAACTTCTTTAATTTTATTTATAATTTATACAAGGAAGCACTTATAAAAGTGTTTTTCTTGTCAATAAAAATAATTTAATATATAATAATAACAGGTGATTTGACATGAAACAAGAAAACATCCGAAATTTTTCAATCATTGCTCATATCGATCATGGTAAAAGTACTTTAGCTGATCGAATTTTAGAAGAAACTGGTGCTATAACTGAAAGAGAAAAACAAGATCAATTATTAGATAATATGGATATTGAAAGAGAAAGAGGCATTACGATTAAATTAAATGCTGTTCAATTAAAGTATCATTATAATAATGAAGATTACATATTACATTTGATCGATACTCCAGGACATGTGGATTTCAACTATGAAGTTAGTCGTTCTTTAGCAGCTTGTGAGGGTGCTATTTTAGTTGTCGATGCAGCTCAAGGAATCGAAGCTCAAACGTTAGCTAATCTATATTTAGCTTTAGATAATAACTTAAGTATTATTCCAGTTATTAATAAAATTGATTTGCCTAATGCTGATGTTGATAAAGTGACTAAAGAATTAGAGGACACATTTGGCTTTAATAAAAATGAAATAATTTTAACTTCAGCAAAAAATGGTATTGGAATTAAAGAACTAATTCATGCTATAATCGAAAAAATTCCTGCTCCAACCGGTGATATTAATAAACCATTACAAGCGTTAATATTTGATAGTTTTTATGACCCATACCGTGGAGTTGTGGTTTTGATAAGAGTAGTAAATGGTAAAGTAAGAGTAGGCGATAAAATAAAATTAATGGCTACTCAAAAGGTAGAAGAAGTTGTTGAACTAGGGGTAAATTCACCTAAAGAAATAAAAAAAGAAGAGTTGGTTGCTGGTGAGGTTGGTTATTTATGTGCATCAATTAAAGATATATCGGATATTAAAGTTGGAGATACTATCACTTTAAATAATAATCCTGCTAGTGATATTTTGCCTGGATATAAACCGATGAAGCCAATGGTTTTCTCAGGAATTTATCCGATTGAAACATCAAAATATCCCGATTTAAGAGAGGCATTAGAAAAGTTAAAATTAAATGATGCCTCATTAGAGTTTACGTCAGAAACATCTAAAGCTTTAGGATTTGGTTTTAGATGTGGATTTTTAGGACTATTACATTTAGAGATAATTAAAGAAAGAATTGAAAGAGAATTCAACATCAATTTAATTGTTACTAGTCCTTCCGTTATTTATGAAGTAACATTAACTGATGATTCAATAATTAATATTGATAGTCCTAGTAAAATGCCTGATAAAGTCAAAATAAAAGATATCAAAGAACCATATATTAAAACTTCTATTTTCGTGCCAAGCGATTATATTGGCCCAATTATGGAGCTATGCCAAGATAAAAGAGGTAATTATATTTCAATGGAATATTTAGATAAAACAAGAGTAAATATTCATTATGAAATACCTTTATCAGAAATAGTTTATGACTTTTTCGATCGTTTAAAAAGTATTTCTAAAGGATATGCTTCATTTGATTATGACTTAATTGGTTATAAATCAAGTGATTTAGTTAAAATGGATATCTTATTAAATGGTGAAGTTGTCGATGCCTTAAGTGTTATTGTTCATAAAGACTTTGCTTATAAAAGAGGTAGAAATATAGTTGAAACATTAAGAAAAATGATTCCAAGACAACAATTTGAAGTACCTGTACAAGCGAGTATTGGCAATAAAGTAATTGCAAGAGAAACTATTAAAGCCGTTAGAAAAGATGTTTTAGCTAAATGCTATGGTGGCGATGTATCAAGAAAAAGAAAATTATTAGAAAAACAAAAAGAAGGTAAAAAGAGAATGAAAATGGTAGGACGAGTTGAAATACCAGAAGAAGCCTTTTTAGCTGTTTTAAAAGTTGATGAAGAATAATTTGACAAGTATTAAAATTTAAAATATAATAAAGCCTATTTGAGGGGGGATATTATGATAAAAAAATTAGAAATTTATGAAAGAGTTTTAAAAGAAGCTGATTATGTAATTGTCAATAATGCAACCGTTAGACAAACTGCAAAAGAACTTGGTATGTCTAAATCATGTGTTTATCGTGATTTAAGCGAGTTACTTCCACAATATAATTTAAAGATGAGTGCTGAAGTTATAAGCGTTTTTCAAGTAAATAAAGCGTTACGTCATATTAGAGGTGGCCAAGCTACCAAAAGAAAGTATGCTAAATAATATTACAATTTTGTAATTATTTGGTATTAAAAAAAATCTATAGTATAATAAAAGTATAGTTTTTAGAAGTGGTTGGATAGTATGAAAGAAAAATTAAAAAAACTTTTTAAAAGAGATCAAGTGTTTGCTAAAGGAATATGCTTTGATAAGTTATTTATTATATTTCTTATTGCGTCAGTAATTGGTTCGTTATATGAACAACTATTAAATTTGTTTTTAGTTTATTCAGAAACTGGCGAATTAGTTTGGGAATACCGTCGAGGAGTTATATATGGTCCATTTAATGTAATATATGGGTTTGGTGCAGTATTGATTATTTATTTATTAGCTGATAAAAAACATAAATGGTATGAAACCATCCTTTATGGAGCGTTATTAGGTGGCGGAATCGAATATTTAATTGGATTTTTACAAGAGACATTTACCCAAACAATTTCTTGGGATTATTCCCATAAATTGTTAAATATTAATGGAAGAATCACCTTAGAATATATGTTTCTATGGGGATTTTTAGCCTTTTTATTAGTTCGGTATTTATATCCTTTTATATCGAAATGGATTGAAAAAATACCTTACAAATTAGGAACTTTATTAACGAGAATTTTACTTATTTTTATGATAATAAATATGCTTATATCATGGGGAGCTATTATTAGACAAACATTAAGAAGAAATCATGTTCCAGCATTTACCCCAATTGGTGAATTTTTTGATAAGCATTATGATGATGAATTTTTATCTAAATATTTCCCTAACATGTCGTATTCAGGAGATGAGTAGATGTTAATAGATTTAATTTGTTTATGTTTTGTAATAATGGGAGTTATTTTATTAATTTTAGGTAACTTAAATATTAGAAAAAATAAAAATCCTATTGAAAAAACTACAGTTAATAGTTCTAATTTTGCTGTTTTAATTCCCGCTCGTGATGAAAGTTTAGTTATTGAAAATTTACTTAAAAGTTTAAAAAATCAAACTGTTAAATTTTCTATGCAAGATGTTTATGTTATTGTTGAAACCAAAGAAGATAGAACAGTCGAAATATGTCAAAAATATAATGCGACAGTTATTATAAGAACAACTAAAAAACAAAGAAAAGGTTATGCTTTAGATGAAGCTTTAAAACAAATAAAAAAAGAATACGATTTATATTTTATTTTTGATGCGGACAATGTTTTAGATAAAAATTATTTTAAAGAAATGCTTAAGACTTACAAACAAGGTTATGATATTGGTGTGGGTTATCGTAATTGTAAAAACGGTAACGATAATGTTATATCAGCTTGTTCTAGTTTAACTTTTTCGATGATTAATACTTTGGGAAACGATTTTAGAAATAAATATAATGCTAATGTAGTAGTGTCTGGTACTGGTTTTTATATCAAAGGTAAGTGGATAAAAAAATGGCAAGGTTATCCTTTCCATAGCTTAACTGAAGACTATGAATTAAGCTTATATAGTATATTACATGATTTAACCACATATTATAACGATAATGCTATTTTTTATGATGAACAGCCGACTAAATATAGTCAAACGGTAAAACAAAGAACTAGATGGATTAAAGGATACTTTGATTCTAGAAAAAAATATATTCCTTTAATTGTTAAAAGTATGAAAAAAAATAAGAAAAACTATGGTTCTAAGTATAGTGCTTGTTTAGGGGTTAGAGCGTATGTTTACTTAGCGATTGGTATTATTTTATATATTTTAAAAACTTTAATTTTATTATTTATAAGTATGTTTGATAAAAATATTCCAATTTATATTGCTTTAATGTTTTTATTAGGTGTTGTTTTAATCGCTTATTTAATTATGATGATTATAACTTATAAAATGATAAAAAAAGATAAACTAGATTTAAATAAAAAAACAAAAATAAAAACAATATTTTATAATCCAATTTATTTAACAACTTATGTTGGATGTGCTTTAAGAGCAGTATCTAAAAAGAATATAACTTGGGATAAAATAGAACATAAAGTTAACTCAAAAATAGTTATCGAAAAATGATAACTATTTTTTATTCAATTTCTTTTAAAACTGCTTGATAAATTTCTTCGTCTTCGCTTTTAATAACAACTTCACTTACATCATAATTATCTTTAACTGATAAACAAATAGTATAGATTACTTCTTCTAAAATATCTTTTGATTCAACATCAGAAAATATATAGGAATTGAATGTTAATTCTAATATATCAGGTTGTTCTTCGATAGCTAAAATTTCTGTATTACTATTTAAATAACTTAATAAATTAGTGTTGTAAGTATTTGTACTTGTTAATTCATCAATAATTATTTTTATTTTGTCACGATTGTCGTTTAAATATTTAGTCACTGGTACATAATAGTAGTTATCGTTGTGTTTATTTAAGTAATAAACAGTAACTTGATTTATGTCATCAGTTTTAGTAAAATCATAAGTCTTATTTATTCCAAAATTACGATCTAAAGTACTAGGTAAATTTATTTTAGTTTGAGGTAATTTAGTTAATATATCACCTTCGACATAAATGATTAATTTATCAACTTCATCAACAGAAGTAACTGTATAAATGATCGCTTCAATCATTTTTTCCTCTAACTCTTTATTTATGTTCAATAATTCTTTAGAAAAATCGATTTTTATTAATCCATCTTCATATTTAACACTTAATATTTTAGTATCACTAGGTAAAATTGATTTAAATCCGTTTGGTATTTTATTTTCACCACTTCCACCACTAATTAAAACTTCCACTAATTCTTTAACTTTTTCTTCTGTTGTTGTACTATTAACGACAACTTCAGTTTTTCCTAAATAGTTATAATTATCTAATAGATAAATAGTATTGGTTGCTACTTCTAAATTAACATATTCTAAATTTTGATTGATGTTTAATTTTTCATCTTGATTAGGAATTAGATAAATTAATAAAAGGGCAAATAAAGCTGATGAAGTGATAATAATCTTTCTAATCATCTTTTTTCTTAGCATAAAATCACCTACTTAATTTTATGAAAAAAAAGGTTGTTTATACCTTTTTATAATGAAATTTCCTTTAATTTTAAAAGTTCTATAACAGCACCAGCTCGACCTTTAACTCCCAATTTTTGCATAACATTAGAAATATGATTTCTAACTGTTTTTTCACTTATTCCTAATTTCTCAGCAATTTGTTCAGTTGAACGATTTAATACTAACAGGTCAAAAACTTGTTTTTCTCTTTTAGTCAAAACACTTTTAGACATAATTCCCTCACTTCCTTGGGTGGTTTATATTTCTTCATATTATTCTATGTACTATCTATAAATAAGTGAGGGAAAAAGCAATAATTATGAAGTAAATTTAACAGTTATATATTTTTGTTCTTCATATTGTTCTTGAATGGTTCGCATAATTTTATTAGCTAAATCAGTATCGTTTTCTGATTTGTTTATAACAACTTCAATTTGGTCATTTCTTATTTTAACAAAACTTTCTAATTGATAAACTTCTTTGATTTTATTTTCTAATTTTTCTTCTTCACCTTTATTAATATTTAATTCTTTCATCTTATCAAAAGCTTCATTTTTTTCTTCAACTGTCGCTTCACCACTATTAAGAATTAACTGTAAATTTTCCATCTCTTTTAATAATTCTTCTTCTGCTTCAATTCTTAATGCTACTAAAACAGTACTTTCGGTAACATTAGTGGTTGGCTCTTCTTCTTTTGTATAATTACCATTTGTACTAATTAATAATTCACTTGGCATAGTGATATAATAAACACTTAATACTAAAATAAGACTAAATAAAGTTAAAAACCAAATACTTTTTTTATTTATCATAAATATCACGTATAATCAATCTTATAGAAATATTAATCTATTAGATTGATCCCTTTCTATTATATTTTTTGATATATTATACTACTAGATGTATAATATATCTCGCACTGTGGATTTGTTTCTATAAACTT
>JAGHHZ010000003.1 GCA_017887425.1 Bacilli bacterium | reverse complement strand
TTCAAAAACTGATACATAAATATCGGTAAATTTACGAATAATACCTTCTATTCCTTTATCTTCAGTGGAAGTAAAAGCGTTTTTAGATACTTGCATAGTAAGGGTTGAAGCACCACCACCACCTTGACCTAATATTTGACTAATAGAAGCTTTTAAAAATCTTGGTAAGTCAACACCACTGTGTTGGAAAAATCTTGAATCTTCAGTAGCGATTATCGCATCGATTAAAGATTGGGATAATTCGTCATAAGTAACTTTTTGTCTTATTTCAGCACCAATTTTACCAAATTCTTCGCCATTAGCTAAGTAAAGAATAGAAGCGTCTTTGTTGTATAATCTTTCTTCGGAAAATTCAGGAGCAGTAGATATAATATATACGCCAAACGCGCCAGCTGCAATTAGGAAGAAAATCATAAAACAAAAGCCAAAAATTAAAACAGTTTTAAAAATTTCTTTACCATTTGTTTTTTTTCTTTTTCCTTTAGGTTTACTAACAAAATAGTAAAATAGACCGACTATTATTAATATTAGTAAAGTAGGAATAAAGCTAATTGTTAGAGAACCAACTATTAAAATAATAAAACTTATTAAAGCTAATATAATAGTTCTTTTATTTTTATTTATAAATTTTTTCATTTTTCACTCTCCTTGATAATATCAACTATCTTTAAATAATCTAAATAAGGATTATATCCTTGTTTAATTAAATATCCTTCCTTAATAAAATATTCTTCAGGAATAGATTTACGATTATTATTATCTAAAAATTTGTCTAATTTGTCAATTTCTAGTAAGTAGGTATTATTTTTTAAAACAAACCTAACGATAATAAATCCAATACCACCACATTTTTTAATTTTCCTTAAGTGTTCAATTTGATGGGCATGAATATTGGCTAAAGGAAAATAATTTTTTCTTGTTTCTTTTGCTTCAAAATCGATATACATACCTTGATATATTCCATTATAGTCAGTGGTTGATGGAATAATAAAATGAGCTTCTTTGATAACCGCGTCTTTTCTTGATTTATAATCTACTTTGTTAATTGTAATCGGGGTTGGTTTTTTGTAAATAACAGCAATATCGTTATTACGATAAAATAAGTTAGTGTCATTTAAGTCTTGTTCTAAAGTCATACCACGGTTACTAGTATTTATTTTAAATGTTTTTTTTATTCCGTTTGGATAATTCATAATTCCACCATTTATATTATACTATATATTTTGATTTTTTCAAATAGAGAAAATTTATTTCAAACTAATTTTGACAACTTTTGTCGAATTTAATGCAAGGCTTAAGATTATGTGTTTTAATAATACTAGGTGAGAGATATGGATCATATAGAAACAATTTTTAATTCGATGTTAGAAGATGTAAAAACAATTAAATTAGCCACTTATTTTAGAAAAATAAGGAAATAAATTTTGGTTGACAAAGTAGTAAATCATGTTATATAATTTATATGGGTGATATTATGTATCAAGATAGAATAATGCTTACTGTCAAAGATATTTTTGAAAAAGAGTTTAAGTTAGATACAAGAGGATATCGTCCTCAAGAAGTCGATAAATTTTTAGATGTTATTATGCGTGATTACGAAGAATTTATGGCTATCAATAAAGAATTAAGCAACGAAATTAGAGAGTTAACTAATGATAATATAAAATTAAAACAAGAAATTAGAAATTTAAAAATGAAATTAGATATTTTAAAAGAAAGTGCTGATGGTGAAGGAACTAATAGTGTCGATGTTTTAAAAAGATTGTCTAATTTAGAAAAAATAATATATGGTAAAGAATAATACTTGGCAAACGCTGCATTTTTTGTAGAGGAAAGTCCATGCTTGCACTATCCTGAAATGGTAGTAGTGATTGTGCATAGGGAAAAAATAACCTATGGTAAGTCTTTAAGACTTAACGGCATCGAAATTACCCTATAAGGGTTTTAGTAGATATAAAGTGCCACAGTGACGATATTTCTAGTAATAGAAAAGTGAAACGCGGTAAACCCCACAAGCAAGAAACCCAAATTATGGTAGGGGAGTTTAAAGTGAGGAATTAGTAACTTACTTTAGAACCAGTATTGGTAGATAGATGTTTGCCCCTTTTTATTAAAGGACAGAACATGGCTTATAAGTGTTATTTTTTTTAGTTTTTGAGGTGAATAAATGAAAGAAATAGGTGAAAAGTTAAAAAATGCTCGCGAAAGTATCGGGGTATCGATTGAAGAAGCTAGCGAAGATTTAAAAATATCGCCATCCCAAATAACCGATATTGAAAACGGCAATGTTGAATCTTTTCAAGATGTTTTTAATTTAAAGTATTTCATTCGTGATTATGCCAAATATTTAGGTTTAGATAAAGAAGAAATTGTCGATGATTTTAACGAGTATTTGTTTGATTACACTTCTAAATTGTCACTTGAAGATATAAAGAGTGAAGTTAAAAATAAAAAAGAAGAAAATAAAATAAGATCGCCTTATACAGTTGAAAGAAAAAGAGAAAAAGTTTATCAAAATTTTATTTATATTGCTATAGCTGTTTTATTGATAACGATTAGTTTTCTTCTTTATACTATTTTAACTGATGAAGATACTGATGAAGAGAATTTATTAGGGGGTGTAAGATATGAATTTACCGAACAAAATAACTTTGATTAGAATTTTTTTGACTTGTTTAGTAGTTATAATCTTATTATTTCCATTTGATGCAGTTGGTTTAACTGCCACTAAGTTATTTATCAATGAAGCAATGGTTGTCGATTTAAGATATTTTATTGCTGGGGCTTTATTTATAATTGCATCATTAACTGATTTTTTGGATGGCTATATTGCAAGAAAATATAAAATGGTTACTGATTTAGGCAAGATGTTAGATGCAATTGCTGATAAGTTTTTAGTTAATTCTGTTTTAATTATCTTAGCTAGTCAAGGTTTAATTCATCCAATTATTCCTGTTATTGTTGTAACAAGAGATACAGTTGTTGATATTATTAAAATGATAGTAGGAGCTAAAAAAGAAGTTGTATCTGCCATTATGTCTGGTAAGGTTAAGACGATATTTATGATGTTAGGAATTGCTTTAACTTTATTTAATAATTTACCATTTGAACTTATTAATATTAAAGTATCTGATGTTTTACTTATTATTGCAACTGTTTTATCTGTTTATTCTGGTATTCAATATTATCAACAAAATAAAAAAGTTTTATTTGATTAACTATACTAATGTATAGTTTTTTTATTGACTTTTAGTTAGAAATAAGTTAAAATTTTATATGTATGATAGGGGATGTTTAACATGCGGTCTTTGGTGAATTATAAAAAATTTAGTAGTGCTTTTACTTTGGCGGAGCTATTAGGTGTTATAGTAGTATTGGCTGTAGTAGCTTTAATAACTTTCCCGATAATCACTAGTTCGATTAGAAATAGTCAAAATAAAGCTTTGGAAGATACAATTAAAACAATTGAAGAGGCCGCTTATAGATATAGTGTCGAAAATGATT
>JAGHHZ010000031.1 GCA_017887425.1 Bacilli bacterium | reverse complement strand
TTGCTTTTTCTTCTGGTGTTCTCATATTGTTCTTTCTCATAATTCCTCCTTCAATTATAATTTTATCACTAAAAAAGTAGACTTCTACCTTTTTTGTAGTTGTCTACTTTTATAATATCACTTCACATACTCTTACTTCTTTTTTGTTACTGCTTTATTAAACGCTAATGCTATTTTCAATACACAAGAATTTTTAATTGGTAATAACCCCAATTTAGATAATCCACCAAGACGATCTCTTAATCGTTCTTCTGACTTATTATTTTGCAAACAATAATCATAATATTGCTTTTCATTTTCTGTAAAACACTTATTAAGTTTTTCAAATATAGCAGCTTTAATTTTTAAATCCTTTTCCATTTCAATTTGAATATCAATTTTTTCATTAAATCTATTCTTAGAAAAACTTTTACTATGAATATTTTCGATATTATGTGCTGTTAATCCTAATTCATTTGATGCTGCTAAATGTATATATTTAGATTTCAACTCTTTATAATTTCTAATTAATTCAACAACATTAACTTTTGTTTGTTTCATATCATATTTATCCCATATAACTTTGTCTAAAACATAGCATTCACTATACATATTTTCAAATTCTTTTATATTATTCATTCATAGCCTCCATTTAAATCTTTATTTAATTTTAAATTTTTTACCACTTAAACTACTTATGTAACAAATAATTTTTTCATTTTATAATTCATATATACCTCCAAATCTAAAAAAAAAAGAAAAACAATATCAGAATATTTCCAACAAGTGATATTGCTTTTCAATTTTCTATAATTAAAAGTACAACATACTACTTAATTAAATATTTTTACCATCAGTGTTATATATAAATTTTATAATATTATGTTTTTTGTTCAACTATATAAACAATATTATTCTCTTTATGATAAAAAATTATAATAAAATTTGTTTTGTTTATTTCCTTATAAAAATATTGATAGTCTTTTGTAAAATCTATTATATATTGATTATCAACTTCAATTGCTTCAATTACTTCTAAAGCTTTTATTTCAACTTCTTTATTTTTACCAGAAATCCAATTTATTTTTGATAATTTTTCAATCTTTCTTTCATCATTATATTCTAAAACAACATAATTCCGGCCATCTCCGTGAAAATTAATATCATCTTCATCTTTTCCATCTTCGTAATATATTAACTTATCTTCAATTGGAATATTTATATCCCAATTTAAATTAATCTCCATTGTATAATGAGAAAATAAATAAAATAATATTCCAATTATAAATAAAGTAAAAATTATCAAAAAAAATTTCTTCATTTTTACCTCCAAAATTAAGCACAAGGATCATATTCAAAAAAAATATAAACTTCATAATTATTAATTGTTCCAAAATTTTGATCAAAAGCGGCCAAATTATTTCCAACTGTAAAAGCAAAATTTTTAAACCCTCCATTGAAGTAATCTAATGAATATTTAAAATCATAAACATCATACACTGTTACATCCAAAGGTCCACAACCATTAACTACGTTACCTTTTACAGTTACAGTTCCATCCATAATTGATCCTTGTAAATCATCATTCTCAAATGTAACTACTTTACTTTTTTCAATATATCCTGTATAGTTTTCAGGAATAAACTCATCAATGTATTTTTTAAATGCAGAATCTTCTTTAATCTGGTTTGCAACTCTTGAACTTGAGCCATATATCACATATTCAGCTTTACCTTCAATTGAATCATTTAAAAATTCTGCAGATGTTTTCATACTGAAAAGAGGTAAGGCTGATATCACAGTTTTCCACATTAACTTTGCAATAAGGTTTAAAAATTTTCCGTTAGAATCTAGACAATTTACAAAATTATTACTGCAATATGAATATAAATTAAAAGATAATATATCCTTGTTTGAACCAATTATACCATCCATATTTAGGAATCTTCCCCACTCTGGATTATAGTATCTTGTATTCAAATAATACAACTTAGTTTCATTATCATAGTAATACGACCTATATCTAAATGGATTAATAATAGCAATATTATCGTCACTAGTTATTTCATTACCTAATGCATCTTTTATTGACAATATTTTACCAAAATTATCATATGTATATGTTGCAATTATGTCTGAATTAGCGTTTTTTATTCCTATAATGTCTTCTTGACCATTCTTAATATAATAATACATGTCTGAATTATTTTTAAATCCAATCAACCTATCATTATCATCTCTAAAAAAGTATAACATATTATTTGATGTTTGTAAATATTCAATATTTCTATCTTCTAAGTAGTATTTATATGTGACATTATTTACTGTTTTTTCCGTTCTAATACCATTATAATTATATTTATAAGTTACTGTTAAATCATCATTACTATAGCTACTTAATTGTCTTCCATTTGTCCAAGTAAGTGTACTATTACCTATAGTTAATGGATTGCCTATATTATCATATGTTATAGATATATCATTATATTTAGTTAATTGATCTTTAAATTCATTATTGCTATATTCATATGTATCGGTGTTTATTAAACTATTAGATTCATTATAATGTTTTCTAGATAATATATTGCCAAAATTGTCATATACATATTCTATACTACCTGTAGGATTTTCTTCTTTTATAAGTTGATTATATACATCATAATAGTATGTTTTTATTAGAGTATTATTTTTATATATATTAGTTATATTGCCTAATTTATCATACTTAAATTTATAGTTATCATTTTCATCTATAATAGAATCAACTAAAACTGATGTCCTTTTACCATTTGTTATATATTGATAATTAACAATGTTTCCATTAGTATTAACCTGTATTAATCTTTGAAGGTTATCGTAAACATAATTAATAACAATTCCGTCGGTTGTTATTTTAATTATATTACCCTCATTATTGTATTCATATATATATTGATTATCAATATTTTCTAATGTTACCACTTTGGAACTTAAATTATTTAATTCATTATAATCATAGTGAATCTTAAAATCTTCATTTTCTATTATATCTATTAATCTTTGCGCTAAATCATAATAGTATTTATAATGATTACCATTAAAATCTATTTGCTTCAAATTTCCAAAATGATCATAATAATACTGATAAGTATTATCCATCTTAATTAATTTTGAAATTCTATTAAATTGGTCATACTCATATGAGACAATATCATCATTACCATATGTTGTATTTAATAAGTTTCCATTATTTTCTTCATAAGTATTTTCAACTAGTTTATTATTATTTATATAAACTGATTTATTTCTTAAATAATCATCATAATTAAAATTATAAGATTTATTTCCTAAAATTATTTTAGATAACAAATTATTATTGTTATATTCATAACTTACTGACATATCACCTTTTGAAATATTGGTTACTTGTTTTTTAGAATTATATGTATAATTTGTTGTTGCTCCACTGGAATTTGTGACACTATTAATTAGGCCATTATCCATATTGACGTTATAATTAATAGTGTTAAACAATGAATCTATTGTTTTTGTTAAAAATCGTCCATCAGAAGTATACTCTGCCGATGATTCTATAAATAATGAATCTATTACTTCAAAATAAAATTGTTGATTATTTAAATCAACATTATTACTTAATGTTATAGTATTATCATCTTCTATAGTTAAATATTTATCATTATTTTTAAGAATAAAACTGCCATTATCTTGCTTTTCAAAAGTAAAAATCAAGTCACTTAAATCAAAGTAATCTATATAACAAACTTTTTGTATAAGTGGTTTAATTGTTAAAATATTATTATTTACAGTAACTAACCATTTTGCATGACTACAATAATCTTCTTTTAACACTAATTTTTTATTTAAACTATCAATTTTTAAATATTTATTTGTCCCTTTTAATCTAATATAATAATTACCATTTTCTAAATTTAATTTAGTTTTGTTTTCTATTCTAGTGAAAATTGGATTATTGTTATCATCATATTTTATACTATTAGTTATTCCTGTTGGCGATATTCCAGATAAAATTTTATCAGTTATTTCACTATCATATTCATAACTTAAACTATTACCTATCGGATTCGTCATTTTAATCAATTCATTATTTTTATCATATTTAAATGTATTTTCATTGCTATTCTTATCGTATGTAGCAATAATATTACCATTTTCATCATAGGAATTACTTATTAATCCATCTACTTTGAAAAGATTAAAGTTTGTAACATATAATTCGTTTGCTGAATGATTAGACATAATTGTCATTCTAAATTTATTAAAATCATATGGTGCCATAAATGTAGCTGAATAATATTGCCATTCATCGCTATTAGAATTTAAATCAGCATAATAAAACATATCTCCAGCATCTTCTTCGTTAGTTGGCCAAAGTATAAATTGAACAGTATTATGTCGACCTTCCGGATAAATAAATGTTTTAGATAATCCCGAATTTTTATACCAAAAAGAAAATTGTAGCATATCACCTTCAAAACCTTTAATATCAATATATCTATTAATGAATCGCAATTCATCAGGATCACAAACTACTTTTAATGCCTTACTTCCATCTTCATATGTTATAATTGAATCACTTCTATTGCCGACATTCTTAAATGTAATTGTATCATTAGGAGTTGATTCGGTATTATTACTACTAGGATTATCATAAACCCAACCAGCTAAATTAAATGAAAAATTGTTGTTATCAATTAAATTATAATAATTGGCAACTTTACCTTTTTCTAACTGTATATTATCTAAATATACATTACCAATAAATAATCCCCCAACATAAATAAATATTTCTACATTAGATAAAGCCTCAATATTATCAATAGTTAATTCATATCGTTCAAATTCAACACTTGGTTTTACTGTCAAAGTATTTGACATATTTTCTCCAGATTTCAACCAAATCATATATTCGTCGTAAGCTTTACTATAAAAACTAAATGTATAGCTACCTGCATCTGTTACAGGTATACTAGCATAAGCATTGCCACGACCATAAAGTTTTAAACTTCTATCACCATCCAAACAAAATTCGTTTGTTATACTAACAATTAAATTATCATCTCCACTAAAAATATTGTAGTCTTTTTCAAACCCAGAATTCCATATCAAATTGTTAACAGTTTTTACTTGTTCGCTTTTTGACAATAATTTGTTTATATTTTGTCCCGATGTTCCATAATTCATCTCTTTACCATAGCAATCATTAATATTTTGACCAATTCCTAAACTACTTATAGATACAGTATTACCAATTTCATTAAAGGTATAAGTATTGCTAATTCCTTTATTGTTAGTTATTTGCGTAACTTCAAAACCATAATTAAAAGTTAATGTTTGTCCAACATTATTATTAATTCCATATTCAACAACTTTTTTTACTCTATATGGAATTACATCATAATATTCAAAGCCTATTTTTTTACCATTTATATCTGTAATGAAATTAATTATATTTTTATCGTTATAAGAAATAACGGTAGTTCCATAATTATCATCTATCTTAGTTAATTTACCATCAGTTATAGTTAAAACGCTATTATTACTAGGACTATTTATAGATATGCTATTATCATTGTAAGTTATTGTTATTTGTTTTCCTGACGAATCAGTTATGCTAGAAATTTTTGTAGAATTATATAAGATATTTATCTCGTTATTCTTCAAATTTTTAATTTTAGTCAAATAAAAAACACTATCTATTTTAGTAAATGTTTTACAATTTCCATATTTATCTTTTAATTCACAAGAATCATTTGAAATAAACAAACTTAAAGAAAGATTATCTTCATCTTCAAATTGATTAGCTACAATTTCACCATTTTCTCTTTTTGGAATAAAATAATGAATTGTTCCATCTTCATCTATGTATTCATATAAATTTATGTCATCTTCGATTAAATCTGATTGCTGGATAATTTGATGAACATTAAGTTGCATTCCTAAACCAAATCCATAATTTTTATTTAATATAACATCATTGGTATTATAAAACAAATCTAAAGATACAGGAAAAGAACCACCAACTGTATTTCCTAAATGAAAATTTGCAGTTATATTTCCATTATAATTATTTTCATAAATAATTCCATTAGTTAAACTTTGACTTTGATAAGTTAAATAATTTTCTAAACCATTTTTATTTCTATATGTTATAACTAATATTGGCTTAGGATTAGTTGAATCAACATTTGATTCCCTTGACCAATAATCATGAAAAATAGGTTTATCAAGTAATTTTTCGTTATATGTTTTTATCATTAATCCATAATTTGGAGTTCCAGCATACCATCTTTTAACCAAATTAGTTATATCAAAGTCAACATAACCGATTTCATAAGTACTATTTACAATTACTTCTCCTGAAGTATATTTATAATCTTCCACTCTTTCATCATATTTATCGTTCATATTATTCCAAGTTGCTGTATTTTCATTCCAATCTGACGTTAATTTATGGATAGTTATAATTGAATCATCATATCTTCCCAATAAATAATCATACAAAACTTCACCAACATATAATTTAGCATTTATAACATTACAACCAGTTGTTATAATAGGTAGGTTAAATTTTATTAATGTTCGACAAATTTCATCTTCTGATAGAACACTAGTTTTTAAAATTTCATCATCGCTATAATTAGTATTAGGATACTTACTATTGATATATGTATCTTGAAGACTATTAGAATCTTCTGTTACTATTGTTGGATCTACATAAACAGGATATTTTCTATCACTGCATTCTAACCAACCTTTATCTAAAATCAAAATAAGTTCATATCCGTAATTTGTTTTGTTCAAAATATAATAAATATCTTTACTTATTTGATTATTGCTATCAATCATAAACGAATCTAAAATAGTAAATTTTTCTGATACTATTTTATTATTTTCTAAGGTTAATTCTAAATCTGTTTTTATATCAAATACAATTTTATTTTTAATAGTTGTTTTATCTTTGAAAACTATTGTTTCTTTTATTTTTTGTGGTAATATTCGATAATTCAAATCAATATTATCAAAAATATTATTATAGCTAATACTTCCTCTTTTTCGTATTTTATTATCTTTTTTTAACTCTTTATTATAAACTTTTAAAGAATCTCTTAAACTCATCTTAAAATAATGTCCATCTTTATTAAATTCTAATAAATTTTCATCATTTTGCTTTGAAAAAGACAAATCAAAATCGTTATCAACAATATGATAACGATTATTTTTTTCAACTAAAGTATTATTAATTTCTTCGTATACACCATCTTTTAAATAATGTACATTATCATTATATAGGACTGCTTCAATTGTTCCATCATCGTTTAAAAAATGTTTTTCGTTTTGTTTTCTCAATTGCTTTAATTCTCTTTTCATACTTTCTCCTTTAATCTAAGATATCCGTTTCCAAACATATACTGCTAAATAAGGTGGCATATTATTAAATTCTATTCCTGTACCAGTTGAATCAGTAGTAAAATTATGTAAATGTTCTCCATTAGAAGTAGTCATAAAATTGTGTGAATGTGAGCCTGCTTCATCCATATAATTGTTTATGCCAGTTCCTGCTGTTGGGCGGCATACTGCATTATAAGTATCTCCACCAGCATACACAGTTCTATAATATAATTTATGAATATGTTCACCATTTGTTGATGTAGAGCCAGTATGTGTATGATTACCTTCACTTGATGTAGAACCAGTATGTGTATGTGACGGTAAATTGTCAACTGTTAAAGTTGTAGTTGCATTTCCTCCAGTTGATGCATTAGCATAAGTATCTCCAGAACATAATAAAAATTTATCCATTATCCTTTCCCATATTCCTCCAAATAAAGTATTAGGATTTGTACTATTAACGCTCATATAGATTGCGCCTATAGGATATATCTTATCTATATCATATCCAGTACCTGTGCTTGTATTTCCTGTTGTTTGAATTGTATTAACAACTAAATTTCCTTCACTATCTAAACTAAATTTGTTATTGCTAGAGCTTATACATGTTGCAGTTAAATTGTTAATTGTAAGATTTATTTTTCCTTCAGATTGTGAAAACGCATCTTTAAAATAAAGTTCATTTTCTTCCATATTATTTTTCCTCTCTTTCTCTTTAAAAAAAGACTATATAATAGTCCAATTAAAATCATTTAATTATTATATTATAATACAATCAATAAAACCATCTCCTTTAGTCAAACAAAAAACGACATTTGCCGTTTGAAAATTTTTCTCACATTGTTTGACTTTATCACATTATACCACTTGACAAATTTAACACAATAATAAATGAGTCCTAATTTTGGTATATTTCAGAAGCTCTTTTAAAAAGAAAGAAAAATCTCGATAACATTGTTTAACTTAATAGTGTATATTAAAAAAACCATACTTAACTGTATGATTTATAAGACTATCGTAAATAAATTACCTGAACCTTTATTAACTAGTTTGGTTAACGTCTGTTGTAATTTATAACGAGCATTTTCTGGTGTTAAAGATAATTTAGCCTGTATTCCTTCTTTAACTATTATGTCTAAACTACGACCAAATATTTCACTTTTCCAAATATTAGCCGGATTAACATCATAATCTTTCATCAAATAATTTATTAATTCTTTACTTTGAATTTCACTACCGATAATTGGTTCAAATGTCGATTCAACGTCAACTCTAAACATATGAATTGAAGGAGCTACTGCTTTTAATTTTATTCCATAACGACTACCTTGTTTAATTATCTCAGGTGTTTCTAACTTCATATCATTTAAAGTAGGACTTGCTACACCATACCCTGTAGTTTTAACCATTTTTAAAGCTGTTTTGATCTGATCATATTCTTGTTTAGCTTCATTATAGTCTTGAAATAACATCAATAAATCAGCGCGATTAGTAACATCGATACCGATAATATCTTTTAGAACTTGATTATACAAAGTGTTAGGAGCTTGTAAAGTAACTGTTATTTCACCAGTTGAAGTGTCAACATTAGATAAGTAAGATTTACTAATATATTCACAATCGTTAAAATGATTAGTGATATGTTCAATATCTCTTATTTTTTCTACTTCAATAACACTTTCTTTTATTTTATCGATATAAATCTGTTTTAACCAATGATCATGATTTAAACAAGCTATCCATTCTGGCATTTCAACTTTAACTTCTATTACTGGAAATTCATATAAAGCTTCTTTTAAAATATTATATATATCTCTTTCTGTCATATTTTCGACACTAATTGGTAAAACAGGTACTCCATAATTTTCTCTTAAACTGTCAGCTAAATTTTCTGTTTCTGGTAACATCGGATGGACTGAGTTTAAAATAACAATAAAAGGTTTACCGATTTCTTTTAATTCACTAACTACTCTTTGTTCAGCTTCAACATAACTGTTTCTACTTATTTCTCCAATCGAACCATCAGTAGTTACAACAATACCAATACTTGAATGATCTTTAATTACCTTTTCTGTACCTATTTCCGCAGCTTCAATAAAAGGAATTTCTTCATCGTACCAGGGAGAACCTTTAAAGTGATACCAAAAAATTAAAAATATACGTTACTTTTTCAAGTAACTAAAACTTCAACTTTTTTAATACGATAATGGATTTCCACATCTTTATTTTTAGTAATATATATTCTTTCAATTATTTTATTTAACATTTCTTTTGTTGGATTATTAATGTTTAAGAAATTTTCCACAACATCTAAATATTCAATGTAAGATATTGAATCCTCTTTAACTTCTTCTAATTCCTTTTTATATTTTCCAAGTTTATTAGTGAGAGTACTTATTTCAGTATTAATGTTATTAAAAAGTCTTTGATATGTATCCACATCAATTACTCCATTAAACTTATCATCATAAATTGCATCCTGTTTTTTTCTTAAATTATTAATTTCAGTTTTACAACTATCTATTTTTTTATTCAATTCTATTTTGGGATCAAGATAATTTTCATTGATAATTTTTTCAAATTCTTTTTTATCATTTAAGTAAAGAGATGACATCTCTCTTATTTTAGAATAAATCGTATTAGTCAATTTTTCATAATTTATAAAGTGTGAACAGCAAATTCCGTATTTGCTAAATTTTCGATAATTATTACAATTCATAACAACTCTATCTCTTTTTCTATCATAACTGATAGTCATTTTAGCACCACAATCTTTACAATAAACTAAATTACTTAATACATATTCAACACATCTTTTATCCTCTTTATATTTATTAGATTTGTCTCTTATACTTTGAGCTATCTCATAGGTTTTTAAATCTACTATTGGTTCATGAGTATTTTCAACTATACACCATTCAGATTTAGGAACTTTTTTTCTTTTTTTAGTCTTGTAATTAATATTTTGCGAAGTATGTTGTATTAAACATCCTGTATAAACTTTATTTTTCAAAATATTATTGATAGATGAGCTTTTCCATATTTCAGGATGATTGCATTTATCAATTTTCTTCGCACTATTTTTTAAAGAAATTGGCGTTGGATATTCTTGACGTGTTAGTATTTCAGCAATATCACTACTTCCATATCCTGATATATATAAATCAAATATTTTTTTGACAATTGGAGCAGTTTTAGGATCAGGAACTAAATGATGCTTATTATTAGGGTCTTTAATGTACCCATAAGCTGTTACGCTACCACAAAATTTTCCTTCTTTTTTCATAGCTAATAGATGACTTCTAACTTTTTTAGAAATATCTTTTGCATACATGTCATTCATGCCTAACCTAAAAGGCATCATATCACTACCACTAGTTTCATTAAAAGTATCAATATCATCGTTAACAGCAATATATCTTATATTATGTTCAGGAAAATATCGCTCTACATAATTACCAGTATCAATGTAATCACGACCAAGTCTTGATAAATCTTTGGTTATAACACAATTTATTCTTTTACTTTCAATATCTCTTATTAACCGTTTGAAATCTGGTCGATTAAAATTTCCTCCTGAATACCCATCATCAACATACTCATCAACAAAAGATAAGTTATTAGCTTTTAAAAATCCAATTAATAAGCTTCTTTGATTTCCAATACTCTCACTTTCTAAATCATCGCCATCTTCACGAGAAAGTCTTATATATAATCCAATTTTATAAGTCATATTGTCAAATTTAATATTCATTAACAGTCTCCTTTCTTTGCGACAATATTAACTCATTAGTCTGTTCCATTATACGATTAATTTCTTTATTTTTCAAGTCTTTTAAAGAATCTTTATCAACTTTATTTTTAATATAATAATTATATATACTACTTTTTAATACCTCTTTTAAATCAAATCCATCATCCATAAAAAATTCAGTAGTATTATACATTTATTTTCCTCCAATTCTTTTTAATTGTATGAACTTTAAAATTAAAAAGAACTTGTTTACATTTATTATACTTTTTTTCAATATTTATTTTGCTATTTAGCAACTTAAAAATAAAATTGTAATTTTTATCTTTAATTGAACTATTAATTTTTTCTAAAGTAAATTCTAAATCACATTTAAATTTTCTTAATTTATTAAATATCTTTACTATTTGAAACTCACTGAAAATAATATTTAAATTACCCAATAAACCAACTATACTTTCAATATATTCTTTTTTATTAATTACCATTATCTCCTTTCAAAAATTCATCCCACTTGTTAACATCAAAAATTCTTCGATGATATAATATAAACTCTTTTTTGTTATCAGTATCAACAAACTTAAACCATCTACCCCAAAATTTAATCCATTTCCACTTAAATTTCGTTATTCTCATATGGATATTGAACCCATTTCTTCACTATACAAATCAAACTTACGATTATAAAATTTTTCAAAATTATTTATTATTCTCTTTGAATAATTAACTATTGTACTGAAAGATTCATCAATCTCTTTAAAGTCTTTGTCTTTGCTCCACGAATATAAATATGTTAAAGAATAATCATTTGAATTTAACCCTAAATATTTCGATACACAATAAGCAATTGATTCGGCTTCAGTTTCATACTGATTACGATATTCTCTATAATCACGATTATTATTTTCTAAATGCTTATGTGCAAGTGAATGAGCATATTCGTGAATTAATACTTTTAACTGCATCAAACTACCGAGTCCTTTACGAACCACAATTTCTTTTTTTTCAAAATCACAATACCCTTTTGCAGTTGAACTAATTTCTTTATATTTAACTTTGAAACCATCATTATAAATAGTTTTAATAAAGATATCCATTATTTCATCAGCTTTATTATCATTGAGAATTGGGTTCAATTCTTGATTAATTACATCCATTGGCATTCTAGTATCTTTTGCATCAAAAACATTACCCAAACTAAAACCTGATAATTTTTGTTTATAAAAAGATATAGATTCATCATTTTTATCTCTATATCTTTTTTTCTCATCATCAGTCAACATATAATAAGGCTTTATTTCGAATTTTGAATCATCTACTTTTATTTTGACTAAATTATAAAAGTTAGGAATAAATATTTTAATTCCTTTAGTACCTTTATTAATTTTATATCCCATTTTAGAAAAAGTCTTAAAAGAGGATACATATTCAGCATTAGGATTTTGTAACCATATCAATATTTGATTATTGAATGAATAGTTATTAAATTTTAAAATATTATCTAAAAACTTCTTTATATCACTTTCACTTTGAAATTTTTTAAATGCTTCCTCTTTAAGGTTTAATAAAATCTCTTTCAATTCACTTTCTATATTATCTTTTTCTTTTATATCTTTTGATTTTTTAAATTGAAAACCTAATTGATTTATTTGTTTTAGTTTTTCTTCTATTATAATTAGACCTCCTATATATCTATACCAACATCAATATTGTAATCTATTTCTTTTTCTATAAAGTCTTTCAATTTATTTTGCATACCTAACATTAAAGTTACACTACTAGTTAGGTCAGGTTCCCATTCTTCGAAATAAAGATTATCAAATTCTTCTTTATACTGGTCATCATATTTTGAATATCTTAAACCAATTTTTCCTTCAAGAATAATCAAATCACAAAAATATAGTTTATCAACATCTTCAAAAGTGGCTAGATCATAATAATCTTCATAATCAAGATCTTTAGCATCAGTTTGTATATGCTGTAAATCAGCAAGACATTTATGCATTTGAAATTTAGAATTATATACTTCTAAAAAATTCTTATAAAATTGTTTCTTAATTACGTTATAGGTGTAGTTAACTGCCTTATCATATTCACCACATTTAAAATATTTAGCTGATTTCCACGCAACATCATTAAACATGTCGTTTATATTAGAACATGATTTATCTGCAATAATAACCATTATGTCATTACTATTCCGACATTCACAAGCCCATATTAATAATTCATTATCAGTAGTAGGTTCATAAATGGTAAGCATTAATCCTTGTTCTCTAAAATTATTAAATGTTTTATAATTTCCCTCTAGATTTTCCGACACATTTTTTAGCTTTTCTTCTAATTTATTAAAAAAAGTTTGACTAACTTCCAAACTCCTATTTTTTGTAATATTTATATTTATCCCTCCTAAATACTAATATCTTCATCAAATTCTTCTATTTCTTCAAATGTTCTTCCATTTTGATCTACTGGTTCAATATATTCAAGCATTATAGAAAGTGCATCTTCATAACTATGAGAATTAGTTACTCTATTAGTCATCTCTTTAGCTTGATCATAATAACCTACTCGTTTTAAAGCTTGTGAACATATACCAATTAAATTAAATACATTTCCATCTGCTCCAACTATTGGAGCCTTTGGTTTTTTATTAACTTCTCTAACATCTTTCAAATAATTATCAATATAGTCAGATAACCACATAGCCCCAAATTCATTTCTTATTTTTAATCTAAACATAGCTAGTTTACTTATATCAATACTTTTATTATTAAGAGCAAAGGCAATATTAGTTACTCCATCTTTTTCAAATAAATAAATTTCATCAAAAGAAAAAGAATCAGGTACGATTCCATTATCTTTTAACGTATTGGTTATTCCATCAATCCATTCGTCATAGTCACCACCACAACCTTGTAGCACTAAATATTCACAATTAGTATTTCTTAATTTTTTGACTTCACTTTGATTAATTTTTTTTATTTTTATATATTTTCCTCCTAAATTTTTATATTTCTAATTAAATTTTCTATATGACAAGTAATATTTTCAAAGCAATCTTTTTCTAATGGATCAAATGTTGCAACATTATATCGTTCATCTTTGTATATATTAATCCATTTACTACAATCATGTTCAATAAAAATATTTTGTTCGCCATCTTTTAAAAGATACCATACAACAGGAAAATCTTCCTTATATCTTGATATATGATATTTATCTTTCATCTTCAAAATAATACCATCTCTAATTTTGTTTTCAAATTCAACATTTTTAATACAATCAGATATTTCTTTCTCATCAAAGCCAAATTGTTTTAAAAATTCGGGTGCTAATTTATTAACTTCTTTCATTGTTTTATTATAATCTATGATTATTCCTCCTCAATTTTTTTAAATTAATTTAAAATCTTAATTTACTAAAAAAGATTATTAAACTCATCATTTAATAATCTCTCTATCAAAATTATATTCACTCTAGATATGTTTGTTATCTCCTTGCATATATACATATAAATAGCTTATAGCTTTTTTTAAATTTTTTTCATTCATATTTAATCTAAAAACTATATAAATTTTTTAGTATTTATTTGTAAAACAAACGTTTATCTTTACAATATGCAGTAAAGAAAATTTTAATAAAAGATAATATTAATATTTCATTACCTAAAAGTATTGATAAAATAGAAATTATCAAACTATAATATAATCCACTTTCTCCATATTTTAATTCATCAATTAATTTATAACAAAAATAAACATTTATACAACATAAAATAGTTGAAATAATTGTACCAAAGTATGGTTGACTTTTTATAGCAAAATAAACTCCAAATATAGAAGTAAAAAGAATTATATAACCAAAACTAAGATCATTTATAACAATCTTTTCTTTCTTATTATTTTTTACTAATAATAAATTTGCTAAAATCAATATTATAATAACTAGAATTAATCTAACAACCGTATAAGAATATGTAAATACTCCAAAATTATTAAAATTAATTGAACTATCAAATAAAGCTCTATTAATAACAAATAATAAATAAATATTTAATATAAACTCAAATATTTCATACATTATACTTGAATTAATATCTTTATTTAACAATAAACCTCTTATTTTAGGTAATAATAAAATAAAAATCACACAGAATATTCCCAATAAATTACCTGTTATACCATCCAAAATAAATAATCCAATTATAATAATAATATTTAAAAACAAATTTAATTTAAACATTATAATCCCCTACCAAATAGTCTATCATTTCAATAAATTCATTTGTTGTATTTATTTCATTATTTAAAACTATTTTGAATAATTCATCAATAGTTTTATTATTATACAAATCTATGTAACTATATATGTCAGTTTCTTCTATATCATATGAATTTTTGATGTCATAATCTGTACCGAAACATATTGAACTAGATTTATTTTGAATGATATAGTAAATATCTCTTATATCAACAAATTGCTTATATAATATATCTTTATATAATATATTACATCTATTTATTGTACTCATCAATTTATTATCATTAAATTTATAATTTTCAATAACATTTATATTGTTTTTTAATGTTTCTATTTCGTTAATATATTTATTTGTATCTATTTTGTAACTTATCTTTTTATAATTGTTATATTCTAAATATATTAGAAATAATAATATTGAAATTAAAATAACATAACATATTTTTCTCATTTTACTCACTTTTAATTATTTTACCACCATCTAAAACATATACATGATCACATAATTTATCTATATCTTCTTTTATATGTGTAGCAATTAATATTAATTTCCCTTCTTTTTTCTTATTTAAAATAATTTTCCTTATTTTTTCAACACTTGATTCATCTAGTCCATTAAATGGTTCATCAAATATCATTAAATCTGGATTTTCCATTAATACTTGTGCTATACCTAATTTTCTTTTCATACCTAAAGAATATTTTTTAAAAAGTTTATCTTTTTCCTCCAACAATCCAACTTCTTCTAATGTTTTAATTATATCTTCTTCAGTAATAATATTTTTAATAGACGCAAGTAATTTTAAGTTTTCATAACCACTCATATCACTTAAAAAATTAGGATTTTCAATTAACGCTGCTGTATTTTTAGGAAAAGTGTTATTATCATATATATTTTCTCCTTCAACTAAAACTTCTCCTTCATCTGGTATTAAAAAACCGCATATTGTTTTAAACAACATTGATTTACCACTACCATTTCTTCCAACAAAACCGATTATTTGTCCAGACTCTAAATTTAAATTAATATCATTTAAAACTATATTATTATCTAGCTTTTTTGTTAGATTTTTGATAACTACATCCATTTTTACCTCCTCGTACATAAAACAAAAATACTACTATAAAACTTATAATTACATTTTTTATAAATAAAATTAAAATCATATTAATAGATAAATTAAATACCATTTGATTTAAAATTATAAATATCATTTCAACAACAATGATAGTTGTACAAATAAATATAACATTAAAAATTAATAATGAATATAATTTAGCTAAAAACCATGTTTTTAAATTTTTGATTCTTAAAAACACTTCTGTTTTTTTAAAATCATAGGCCAACAAATATACTGTAATATAAACAAACGACGCATTTATTATTAAAAACATTGAAATATCTAATATATTATTAATTGGTAAATAACTCCCAGTTATTTTTAAAAAAATATCGTTATTTATCATTTTATTAAAATTACAAATTACCAAAAACAATATCATTAAAATAATATCGAAAAAAATTAATTTTAAAATATCTTTAAATATAAATAAATTAAATTTCATAAGCTTTTTCATATATTAAATTCCTATATCTTCTCTTTTTATTTTTTTTCTTAATAACAAAATTAGCAAACTATAAGTTATACTATAATATAGTATACCACTGATTACTAGTTCTAAAACACTATTGGTATATCCATGACCAAGAAAATGAAAAGATGGATTAAAAGTATCAATTACTATATTACCTGTTATCAATCTTGAAAAAAAGAATAATGTTATGCACAACAGTAACATAAATAAAATTGATATACTTTTACTTTTAAAATGGTAATATAAGAAAATGCTCATTAACGAAAATAAAAATATTAATAAATAAAATTTAATTAATTCTATTATCATTATTATTATATCACTGCAACCAAAGCCTAAAACATTTGTAAATTGAAAATCATGGTGTTGCGTAATATTACTAATTATTAAAGTAATGAGAAATGTTTCGAAAAAAAGAATTAAACTTAAAATCAAAATAGATATTATTGTATATTTTATTAAAGATATTCTATTATTTAACTTTAACAGTAAATTAGCGTTATGATTTATATAATTTAAAGTCTTGTATGTTATAAAAATAAAACATGGCAGTAAAATTGCAACTATTAAAGTTTTATTTGTCAACGAACTAAAAACCATAAATGAATATTCAGCATCAGCATATTGAACAATAGTAAATAGTAAACCTAATGTTATTATTAAAAGTGATATGCGATATTCTATGGAATTTAAAACATACAAAATTGTAGTTTTTGCAAAATTAATCAAATCTCATTACCACCTTTTCTTTGTTCCTATATAAAATCATCACAATAATCAATGAAATTATATATAAAATACCAATATCTATAAATGCTTGTCCTATTGTTCCTTGTACCATATATCCTTCATAAACATTAACATCATAAGCATATTCAATAAACTTTTCATTGTTAACAATTTTAGCAATAAATAAAATAACATTTCCAAGTATAAAATTTATTCCATTAAGTGTAATAAATGATGCAATTACAATTAAAATAAAATCTTTAATATAATACATAACTATTAAACCTATATTAATAACGAACATACAAAAAAGTAGAATTAATATATGATATAAAAAAACATACAAAAATGGATTAGTCATTGCCTCATCTGGAAAATATGTTAAATAGTCTCTATAAGTTAAAACAGATAAATCGCTAGGAAATAATATCAAACCAATTACAAAAATAATAATCGATATGACTATAAATAATATTGATCCTTTAAAATAGCATAAAATCAATTCTTTAAACATTTTGGGCTTATATTCAGTTCTCATTAATTCAAATTCAAGAAAACTTGTTGTTATTTTCTTGTATATTTTGTTTATTCCTAAAATTAAAATAGCAATAGGAGAAAAAAACATAATTAATTCTCCCACACCATATACTCTCATATAATTCCAAAAGGAAAAACTTGTCACATTTTCAATAGCTAGAATATTATATCTTTGGAAAAATGTATAAGCGTTATATAAACATAGAAGTAAAATAATTATAAATAAACAAAAAAATGACTTGTCTTTAAAATATTTAATTATTTTTTCCATACTACCTCCAGTAAACCTAAAAAAATTAAGAAAACTATACTTTTATTATATTATTTTAAACTTCTAAATACCACAATATATAATTAATATCTGTGCTTGTAACATAATGGATTCTAGAATCAAACTGTAATACAAATTCCCCACCTTGCATAAAAAGATTTACTGGTGACAGAGAATTAGTTAAAGCAAGGCTTGTATCAGAATATATTGGATACCATTGAGTATCAGTATAATTGTCAAGTTCATAAGTATTATATTTACGAAGTCTTACATCTAAACTTCTTTCTATATCAATATCTCTTATTTTGTGATGTTGTCCCATATAAACAGTGTCTATATATACATGTCCAGTATCTACTTTACCATTAAACCCAGGAACTACTACATTTCTAATTTCTTTTACATTATAAGCAAAAACATCTGCACAACTTGATAATGATGTGATAGCAAATAAAATTAATAATGTTCTTATAGTTTTAATATTATCACTCCTTTTTAAAAGTATAGTTTTCTCATTAGAACATATCATAAAAAGTCACTAAAAAAAATTTTTTTGTCTAAAAATGTAGTTTATATGTTTAAAAAAATAAAATAAGTGCTGAAAAGTAAGATTTTTTAATTAAAATACAATTAATTTCTAAAACTTTTAAAAGCAGAAACTAATAAATGATATCAATTTTATTATTAATAATTGCAACATTTAACATTGTTAATGAAAAAATAGATTAATGCCATTCATCATACAAATCTATTCTACTATCTAACTATAATCACTTATTATAGTACTATTTAGAATTTGTAATGATAAATTGTCTAAAAATCATATAGTTATTATTAGAATATTATCTTTGATTTGTATATAATTTTACCTTAAACAAATTATAACATATATAAAATGCCATGTAAATATTTTAAAAAGATAATTAATTTCTAATTCATTATTTTTAAAACATCTAAATATTTATTTTATTGTTAATAATATTATCTTCTCTTGATAGCTTGTTCGAAGATTCATTTAAAATAAAATCATAATTATCTATATTATAAATTTTGTTAATAATTTTATTTTTAATAATACTAATATCTAATTTACTGTTATTAGTGTATCTATTCTTAATTTCAACTACAATTATATCTGCTATATCTTTTATTGTTTTATCTCTAACTAATATATTAGTTTTTGTGTAAGCATTTTATAAATTTTCACTCTAAATCTATTTTATAATTGTCAATTATTTTTTGTTTTCTAAATTCATCCAAATTGAAACATTTAACTTTAAAATCTTTAATCTCATAAGGAATATTAGTTTTACCTATTTTTATTGGATAATCATAAATAGGAACAATATTTGATTTAATAGGATATTTACGTGTTTTCATAAATATTGCCTCACCAAAATTAAATCGCATTAATTCATCAGTCATAAGTAATTCTCTTCCCATCAAAGACTTATCATTTGATATATTATAATCTAATTGCTCTAATCGACTAGAGGTTGATATTCGTTCTGAAGAAATTGTATATTTTCCCAAACGATTAGATATCTCACGAGCTGTTTCATTATCAGCAGTTAACAAATAAACCCAATTAGTACAATTTGACTTAATTGTCCCTACTGATTCTTTATAAGTTTCTTTTAATTGATCAAAATCTTGCAATACTAAATAAAAGCGAATATTACGAGAACGTGAAACAGTAATTTTGTTAGAAATAGATGTTATCGGTGGCATATTAGCAAATTCATCTAAAATAAAATTAACACGAATAGGCATCATACCTTTTGAAAGATTTTGAGCAGTATTAACAAGAGCTTGATAGCATTGATCGATAAATAAAGATGCTAATTCATGTCTAGACTCTTTTTCATCAGGAATAATTAAAAATACTGCTGTTTTCTTTTTACCAATATCATCTAATTCAAAATCAGTTCTACTTGTTAGATTAGCAATCCCTGTATCACTAAACATCTTTATTGTAGTGGTTAAAACGGAAAATAAAGTTGCTCTTGTTTCACCTTTAGCAAAACTGCCTGTAGCATAAGCCATTTTTGATAAACTACCCATTGGCTTTTGTTGAAAATATAAATCAAGAGAATTAAATCTATCTATTGTTTTAGAACCATGTTCGACAAGCAAATTATAAATAGAATATAAATTAACTTCTGACTCATCAGCACAATCTTCAATCAAACCATAACATAAAGCTGATAAAACTGCTGTTGCTGATTTTTCCCAATACATATCTTTAGAACTTAAATTCTTACAAAGAGATTTAGAAAAATTTTCTATGATGTCTCCAGCAAGATCAATATTACCTTCATGGTAATATTTATAAGCTAAATGAAGTGGATTCCAACCATCACTTGCTAAAGCATTTCTTAAATTTATAACATGAATTTTATATCCTTGTTTTTTTAAAAAACTAGCTGTAGTATTATAAAGTTCCCCTTTAGTATCGTTTATTACCATCGACTCATCAGCGTATCCTAAATTAAAAATAAGGGGCATTATCTCACAAATTGTTTTACCACTACCAGTAGAGCCAATAATTAATGTATGATCAAATGAATCATCATAATAACATTTACCATCAAGAAAAGTTACAGGAATCCCCCCTGATTTTAGCTTTTCACCTACATTCCAAATTTTAAAATTCTTTTTTATTTCCTTTTTTGTCATCCATCTTGAACTGCCATATTCAAAACTTCCATCCTCTTTTGGAAGTTCTTTTTTTCTAATAAATTTAGTTTTAAAATCTCGATCATACTTTATAATTACTAAAAATATTATGGTGGAAAGAAGAAATGTTCCAAATAATAATTTAAAATCTTTCAAACAAGTAAAAGAATTAATAAAGTTAAAATCCCAAGTGAGTTTAATATCGTTAGTAATAATCCAAGTTAAATTATAACAAATATTAGCCGATACTATAAAATCTAAAAATCCAATTAAAATATAATTCCAATATTTTTTTAACTTATTTATATATTAATTCCTCCATATTTTTTTAATTCTTTTAAGGTGCAATTATTATCTAAAAGTTCTTGCAAAAACAAACCACCATTATATAAAGAAATTACCTCACTATAAATGCCAAATTTTAAATAGGTAGAAGATAATGAATTAACATTTGTATCATAATCTACTTTTAATCGGTCATACTCTAATATATCATCTTGATATTTGTTTATAAGAGTTTCATTAATTAAATACTTTATATAAGTATTAAGATTATTAATATCTTCTTTTTTGAAAACATAAAGCAAAGGAAAATCATTCTTATTATCCATGTATTTTAAAAATAAACAATGATTTTTATCTACAAATACTCCTTGTATTTTCAAATCGTTTTTAATGCTTATTTGATAGTTGTCTTTTAAAAATTTTTTGAGAGAAAACTTATTCATGTTTAAATTTCTATCAAGAATATCTTTATCTAAATAAATATTATGATTAGCAAAAACATAATCAATAATATAGTTAATTGTTTTAATTTTAGCAAACATACTATCATTACCAACTAATATGTCATTTTCAAAATTATCTCTCGTAATATCTACAACATACATTATTTATTGACCTCCAATTCATATTCCATGTTTTCTAAAATTTCTTTTTCTTCTCGTTCTATCTCATAATAAAGATGATTGATAGCTTGATTAATAAACCTTTTGTAATTTAACTCTTTATAAAAATTTTTTTCTTTTAGTTTATTATATCGATGAGAATCATATCCCAATTTTTTTAAAGCCGTATATAGTTCTTGAATACTCATATCAGTATTATTAGTCCTAACTAATGGTATCAAAACGTCAGCATCATAATCATACTTGGAATTACTAATCCATCGTTTAAAAACCTTTTTGATTTGATTATCGTTTAAATTAGCTAGTACACATATTTTATATAAATCTTTAGCAATACTTTTTTTAGTTTCTTCTTTTGCATAGTCATTACGACTTCTAAAATTAAATTCATTAATATGTTTATTTAAAAATTTTTTCTCACGTTCTATAAAATCAATAGATTGATATCTTTTATAATTAGCGAGAATTTCATTACCAATTTTAGAATAAAGCCTTTGTTTTTGATTTTCATAATATCTACTGAATTTATTATCGAAAGTCATACCGTATAAAGAATTAAGTTCTTTTTTGTGTTCATCAAGTAATCTTAAATATTTAGCATAATCATATTTAACTGAGTCATGCAATAATATAAATTCTATTATATTATCTAAATCTTTACGATAAATATTCATAGATTTAGAATTATATTGCAAACGTCCTTTAGTTGGTAATTTATCATAAAGTTCTAAAAGCATTTTATTTAATTGATTACGATATTTATCACTAAATAATCTTTGCTTTTTTATTTTATTTAGATCATTTAAATCAACATTACCTGTAATGTTAGAAAAAGTACGATCACGGAGTTCATAGAATTTTTTATAATCAACCAAATATTTACCAACATTACTTCTAAAGTTTTTATAACAATATTTAGGAATATGTGGATTAGTTTTAGTTACTCTATTTTCAAAAAAACAAAAATGAATATGAGGATGATTAGTATCACGATGTAATGAACAATACCAACTAACATTGTTTAAATCAAGTCCCATATCTAATATTAATGAAGTAATAATATCGTTAGATAAACTATAATAATCTGACTTTGTGACTAATCCATGATTTATTGCAAAATCTGGTGGAAAAGAAAGAAAACCTCGCCAAAAAAAGCCACTTGAATTATCAATTAATTTTGCAATAGCATCTTTTTTTAATATATCACCATTATTTGTCCAAAGATAAGTTTCATAACTTTCATCAAGATATGTTTCTTTATCAGAAAACAAAGCATATTCTTTTAAAAGATTATATTCATCGATGCTAGAAGAATCGGCTTTTTGTTTTTTTGAAGCATAATCAAGCCATCCTTTAATACCTACTTTTTTGTTTTTACAAGTTTTGTAATTAATCTTAAAAACAATATTACTATTACTCATCTTCTAATTCCTGTTTTTTTTCTTTCATTTTCCTTATATCTTTAAGTACTAATTCTTTTGACTTTTCTGTAATAGCATGATCGATAACGGAAACATTTAATTCCTCGATATTATTGGGTACTTTTAAATGTTGCATAAAAATATCTTGTTGTTTTAAAAGCCATCTAGTATTAAACTCAATCCTATTTAAAATTAAAATGAGTTGTTTAAAATAAGATTCATATGACTTTTTAAAAGCCATATCATAAAGATTAAAAAATTGCGATTGACCGTCATTTATTTTATTAATATTCATCTTTTCCATTACTGCCATATATACAAATTCTGATGCGTTCATATCATTTTTTTTAGCATAGTTAATGATATCCTGTTTTTCTTTTATATCGATGCGAAAAGTTATTCTTTCTTCTTTATTATTTATCTTGTGTTCCCTTATTCATAACTAAATTTAAATTTTTTAAAACAAATTCTTTAACTACTTGTTCTATAAAATCTTGTTGTGTCATATTCATATTTTTCAATATTTTTTTAAAAGCATTATCTAATGTTTCATCAATTTTTCCTTTTATAATAACATCATTATTCAATAATTACACCTCCACTAATATAATTTTAAGTACCTAAAATAGTTCATTAATTTTAAACTTTTTTTCAAAAAAATAACTATTATTATGTTATGTGTTAAAGCAGGATAAACATGGCTGACAAAAACTACCCAGTGGGTAGTTTAGCCAACAATATAAAGGAATATTTAAAATTTAATTGTCTGACAAATTATGATTTGTATGACATTTGTAACACGACCATTTAATAAAAACAATTAAATTCTTTAACATATATGACAAATGTTATAACAAAATACTATAAATATTAATCATAAATAATACTATTTGTACATAAGAATTAAAACTTTTTCATAATTACAATATTATAAAATGTCCTAAATATTAATATTTTTTTCATTATTATAACAAATCAATTTATTATCAATATCTTCTATTCTTTTTAATAGTTTTTCAATATTAGAATCATTATTTTCTAATTCTTTAGGATTAGAAAAAAGGATCTCTTTTTTATACTCTATACTATTATCTTCTAAATATTTTTCTAATTGCATTAATAAATCGTATTTTTGAATTTTTAATTTAAAATCAGCATAGCGAAAAGGTAAACTATACATATCCACTCCATATTCATCCTCTAAAACACATTTTGCTAAATAAAAACTTATCACTTCTTCATCACCATAATTACAATAAGTGTTGCCAATAATATCAACATATTCATTATTGACTTTTTTTCTAACAGGATAATCATGTACATAAAAAGCAATTTTTTGCGAATCAATATAACGATTAAAATCCTCTTCAGTTAAAATTTTTTTATTCATATATAAATCATTAATTTTATTCTTTATTATTTTTTCTCCCTTCTAAACCATAAATAACAAAGCTTGGATCAATCAAGTGTTCTTTCTCAAAAGAAAGAATACCTTTTGTAATCATGAAATGCAAATGACATCCTGTACTCAATCCAGTATTACCAACATAGCCAATAATATCACCTTTATTAATAACATCATCTTTGGCAACAATAATTTCACTTAAATGTCCATAAATTGTGTACAATAAATTATCATGTTCTAAATAAATATAATTACCTAAACCACTATCATTAGTCCCTATCTCATAAACAATTCCATCACTACTAGCAATCACTGGCTCATTACATTTTGCACCTAAATCTATTCCATTATGAAAATTAATCTCATCATTATTAAATGGATCAAGACGATATCCAAAATCAGAAGTAATAGAAAATTTAGTTTCTTCTTTAAAAGGAACTACAAAATTATTCGCTACATAAATTGATGATTCATCAACTGATGAATTCATAATTAACAGTAAAAACAGCAACAATATTAATACAAATGGAATTATAGATATAATAAATATTTTAAATACTTTTAAGTCACTTATTAGCGACCACCTGCATTACCAAATAAAATTTTTTCTTCTTCTCGTAAATGAACTTGAATTGGTATTCTCATATCCTGTCCGATAACAAAAAGAGCTTGTCCTTTACCTGCAGTAGTTAAAAATTGCGTTTCTGACTCACTTAAATTCATCATTTTTTTTACTGACTCAATTTCTTTTTGTCCTTGTGCCATAACAATAAGATAAGTGCTATTATCAATAATAACCTGTCCATATCTTTCCAATCCATCAGCCGTATAATCAATAAAATTTTGACTAATTGTCCATACAGCTGAATTGTATTTTCGACATCTTTTAGTACATTTTTTAAGAAAATCAGCACCATCAGGATTAGATGGATCAATAAGTAAATGTGACTCATCACATACAAGAATTACTTGTTCATCACGATTACGACTAATCTCATTCCAACACCAAGATAAAATATTAAAAAATTGCGTACGTAAAATTGTTGTATCACTATCAACTAAACTGTGGATATCCAAAACAATAAAATCAGTATTTTTATCTACATTAATTGTTGAAACACCATTAAACAATTTAGCATCAGCTCCAAATGTAGCCCGTTTTAACATTGAACTTATTTTTTCTAACGATTCAATCACGTTTTTAGCATCATGTTCTTCTTTTGCCGTTTGCAATTTATCATAAATTTTTTTATAAAGATCTTCCATGATAGGATAATCTTTACTTGCTAGTTTAGACAAATCTGTATCAAAATCAATGCCCTTATCTTTATACACTTCAATCAATACTTCTTCAATTTTTGTAAGTTCATAAGCTGATAAATCTTGTAAATAATATTTAATAAATGTTCTGAATGTTTGAAAATGTCGTGATAAATCATTAGTTTTATTTTCCGGTGTTTCTTCATCATATTCATCTGCTCCATGACGAACCTCTAAAGGATTAATAATTCCTGCAATACCAGTACCTGCATCTATCCAAGAACCTCCAACCGACTCGCATATATCACGATATTCACGTTCAGGATCGATTATAATAACTTTAGATCCTCGACTCCACGCACCACGAACTAGTTTTTTTATCAATGTAGATTTACCACTACCACTCTTACCAACAATGACTGCATTAGAATTATTCCTTTTATTAGTTCTTTTCCACATATCAAAAAAAATTAAACTACCAAGTGCATCATTACCTAATATAATTGCATCACCATCATCTTGTAAATTTTGAAAAATAAATGGAAAAGAAGATGCTACTGTCATCATAGGGACAGGTAAACCAAATTGTTTTTCAAGTTCATTATACATTGTAGGCAAACACATTTTAAATGCTCTTTCTTGTTCAAACATTAAGTCTGCTCCACCAAGTCCATATGCCGATAATGTAGACTTTAATTCTTTCTTTGTTTTTTCTAGCTGTTCCTTTGTATCAGCATAGCAAATAAAGTTAACAGTTAAAAGGGCAAATTTTTCATGTTCACGATCAATTCTATTAACAAGTTCTACATAATCTTGCATTTGATTATTTAAAATTATTTGATCATTATAATCATTAATATTAATCATTTTTGATTTGACTTCTGAAATACTTTTTTTTAATGTTGTGGAAATCTCTTGTGTATTCATTGGACTAATACTAACTACCATTCTTGTATGATCAACATTTGCAACAGCTCCTAACCATCCAACTGAAACCATAGATGGATAACTTCGAAGTGTAATAACACTTATATAAGCATCTCCAAATATTAGGTCTTTTTCGCTAATTTTAAGCCCTGTAGGAGCAATTTTCTCTTTAAAAGACCTATTTATACCTGTAGCATCTTTTTTAAAAGAATCTAACGAAGTTACAGGATTTAAGATTATATATAAAAGTTCTCGCCACTCCTCACTTAAGACCAATTCAGCTGAAAGACCGATTGAAATAAACTCTTGAATTAAATCATTTATCTTTTGTTTTAACAATTTTTCATTATTAGAACTTTCTTCAACAATAATATAAAATTCTCGATTAACAACCGATTTTTGATTATTTAAAAACCTAATATAATCATAATCCTCTTCCAATAATTGTTGTTTAAACCTGTTTTTTTCCACTTTTATTTTAGAACCTAGTGTATTTAAATTATCATCTAAATTTATAGGTTTATCAATGCTAAAAATTTTAATCGGATAGTCAATGGAGTTCAAAATTTTTTTTAGTTGACTAACTTTTATTTTTTGCTCTTCATCAAATAATAAAGAAAGATTTATTGAACCTATTTTAATACCACCAACAATTCGATTATTATCTAGAAAAACACAATTATTCCACACCTCTTGAAACGGAATAAAATCTAATATTGTCTTAGAAACCTTTTTACGATTAATTTTTTGCTTTATATTTATTCTTTTAACTATAAATACCTCCCAATATAAGTACTTGCTAAACCAACTTCATTGATTTCTTTATTTATTTTATCTAATTTAGAAGAAATAGAATTTAATCGATTATCTAATAAAATAAGACTTCGAAGATAATCAGACATAGTAAGCTTTTTTCGATAAGCATTTCTTTTAAAAATTTGCTTTTCTTTTTTGCTCAAACGGATAGTAATGTGTGTATCATATAATTTTAAATGACTATTCATAATAGTCCTCTAAACCATTTATTCTTTGCAAATATTTATTCACACCATAATTATCAAATTTACGAAGAATTCCCATATTTAATACTGCAATAGGAATATCAATATAATTATAATTTATACTTCCACAAATATCTTTAATAATTCTTTTCTTCTTTAATTCTTTTAATAAACCATTTTTCTTAACAATAGGATTTAAAAAAACACGACCATTATCTATATAAACATCCTCTAAATTAATAGTAAGTTCGTGTTTTTCTTCTTTATTAATAAATTCTAAACATATTCGATTATTTTTATATGTAGTAACATTTATATTATAATATTTGCCATTTAATTTTATTTTTCTCTTTTGATTTATAATCACTCCTCCTTCATATTTTTAAATCAAAATTTTCATTTCCTAGTAAAATACTTTTACTATTTTTATTTGCTATTTTTATATATTCTTCAACTCCTTTTTTATCATATTCTTTAAGCTTATTTAAATCGAACTTTACATATTCATAAGTTCCATAGTTATATGGTATAAAGCCATATGATTCTTTTATAATTCCTAATTCTTTTAAAATTGGAACTAAATTGCTACTTTCTATATCAGAATCGATAAATCCTTCATCTATATCACTAATTGGTATATCCAAATTTATAGTTATAAATCCATAAGGATCATCTTCTTCAATCAAATATGAAGAAAGAGCTATTCGTTTGTTATTCGAATAGCTCATCACCTCTAGTAGCAATTTACCATAACTAAAATTTATTATTTTATTTATATAATCACCTCTAAAATTATTAGTTTTCTTTATTCATTCTAAAATAAACTATTGACATAATAATCGAAATAAATAGTCCAAAATAAAACTCTGGAAAAGCATTTGATATACTACTTAAAAAGTCTATTTTAAAACTCATACCAATATTATGCCAAGTTAAAAATTGATAAATTTCTGATATTATAATTCCAATCACGCCAATCGAACCTAAAATTCTATTATATTTTTTATGTTTAAAATTAATCCAAACTCCTAAAAAATATGATATAAATGATAATAAGCCTATTGGATTGATTAAATTAATTATTCCACTGATTTCCTGAACACCTTTTAATGCTCCATACTGATTCAAAAGCATTGGTGATAAACTAATTAAAAATAAAAATGATAAAATTACTTTTTTTCTATATTCATTAATTTTTTCTTTAGAGAAAGTTAATACTATACTTATACTATCTTCAGTCTTTTTTATTAAATCAACATCGTTTATTTTTTCACCATTTAATAATTCCAAAACCGAAACATTAAGGATTTTACTTAATGGTTCCAACAATGAAATATCCATTAAGCAAATTCCTCTTTCCCATTTACTAATTGCATTCTTTGTTATCCCTAGTTTATTGGCTAATTGTTCTTGCGTCAAATTATTTTCTTTCCTTAATTCTGAAATAAATCTTCCTATTTTACTTTGATCCAAAATAACCCTTCTTTCTAATATAAAATTATACTACTTTCAATAAAAAATAAAACATACCATTAGTTCACCAACAATTTTAAAACATCAAAATAAATGAATAATATTAAAAATTTTTATTTTAGAATTAATTCCAAATCTTTAGAATCAATTTTATCAAATTCTTTCTTTTCATAAAAATATTTTGCATGAGCAACGCACATTAAAATTATACTAAAATTATTTAAAAACGAAAACTGAATTTTACGATCTTCTAGTTTACACTCATATATATATCTCCACTTTTCAAAACTATTAGATATTTCATCTAATAAATGATAAAATATCTGATTGCTATTTTCATACCCCATTTTTAGGATTATAAGTTGCTTCCATTTCTCATCTAATTTGTTAAATAAAGGTCTTAATTTATGTCCTTTTATTTTCGCACCATTATTTAACATAGATTTCAATAATAATTCACAACAAAAAGCGAGATTAACTGTTGCTGTCACAACATTTTTGGGAAAGAGATATTTTTTCAATTCTTCAGTAGAAAGTTCTTTATCACCTACATACCAACCATTGTTATATTCAATACCTATACAATCTTTTGCTGTTTCATAAAATTTTTCTGCTTGTACTATTATATCTTTTGTATCAATCATCGACATCTCATCCTCCATCTATCTTTTTTCAGTAAAGCCGTTTTTATAAATATAGTTTGCTAAAGTATCTTCTTCAGCTTTGTCTATATTAAAAGTGATATTATCTTCATCTTTGCAATACATAGTATAACTTGTTCCATCAGGGAAAGTATGATAATATTCAATTCTATAAATTGAATCACAAAAGTTTTTATCATAGAATATATTTTCTTTTTCCTTTTCAAATAATTCAATAATTTTATTTTTGTTTTCTGATGTAACATCTAATATATAATAAGTTTTTTGAGAAAAACTATTAAATGCAGATTTTATACTAAATATAAATACCAAAATAAAAATTATTATTATTACAATTATAGAAAATACTATTAATGAATACATTTTCGCTTTTGACTTAATAGTTTCTTCTTCGATTTCTTTATTATCCACATTTCACATCTCCTGCATTTTCATCACACTAATTATACCACATAATTTATGTTTATAATTTATAATTCTTTTGTCTATTTTTATAAATTATAAACTTTTTTAAAATAATTAATGATGTACTACCATTAGGTAGAGGAAGTAATAATAAAAAAGTTGTAATAGGGACAATAATAAAAAGCACTACTTTAATTTTATAGTTAGATATAAACGATTGTAATATAAATCCTATACCAAAGGATACTGCCATAGCCATTATTTCTAATATGCCAAAACCTTTAAATATTTCTTTTTTTATTTTTATATTTTTAGGAATTAAATACATGTTATAATTTTCCTTTATCTTTACTAATAAAATTATCCTTCATAGTATTATAGTGCATATTAGATAAATGATTTAAATTATTAAATTGATTATTATTAAATGTTGGTGTCTTTTTATTTTCATTTAGAAATTCTTTTACTTGATTTTGAGCTTTATAAGAGTTATTACTTGAAATGCTATCTTTAACAATGCTCATTTGTTCAGGATTTAATTTATTATTATTCATCATGTTAGATATTCTCGAAATCCCCCCATTCATTAATTTAGAACTAGAATTAAATACTGTTGAACCAATCGATAAAGCACTAGATAAACCTGCACTCGCCAAGCCTATTCCCTGACCTGTTAAATGACCAATCGCTATTATTGATTGCAGATCACCGAAACCTGCCATCATTCCTGATTGCTGATTTAAAAGACTATTAATAAGAGTTGGTGTAGAAATAATAAATAAAAGTGCTCCTATCACTAGAAAAATACCTGTTAATGTACCTGTTTCTTGAAAGGCACTACCAAATAAAGTTAAAAGTAAACCAATCCCAATGAATTGAACAACCGTTACTAAAAAAGCTCCCATCGTAGATTTACACCAAAGTTCAAAAGTTTTGTTTTGACTAGTTAAAGAAGTAGCACAAAAAGGTCCGATAATTTTATATAAAGCAATTTCCAAAACTCGTTTAGCCATTTGAATAGCTACAAAAAATAACAAAAAAATCGTAATAATAGAAAGTACAATTAACATAAAAAAGTTTAATGAATATTTATAAACATCACCAAATCCTAAAATACCATCTTCAGTAGCATTTATATCAATTGTTTTCCAATTTCTAATCAATTCTGAGACGTGTTCACTTTTTGTCTCATTTTTATATATCATCGATTCAACTAATGAATTTGAAATGGTACTTTCAACATTAGTACTTTCATCAATATTAGAAACTGCTAAAACGGAATTAGTAAGACCACTTGAAATTGCATGACCAAACTGAAAAAGATAAGGTATCAAAAACATCATTATTATTGCAAACAATATGCCACGATAAGCCGATAGTGGTGTGTCTCTTCCTTCATTTTTTACAATGTAATTCATAACTAATTCAATGACAACTTTTAGAATTAGCCAAGTTGATGCAACTATAATCGCACCACTAAATATCTTATCAACATATTCATTATTAAAAAAATCATACTGCCATATCTTATTAATAACATTAAAAAAGCCATCAAGTAAATTTAGTATTCCTTTAGCTATTGACCAAAGGATACTTCTAAAAATATCAGAATACCAATGTTGTTCTACCTGACTTATATCTAAAACATTAATTCCTCCCAAACTTAATCAATACTATTTTATACTATAAAAATTTAAAAGTTGTGAAATAATCACGATTTGTTTATCAGTAAAAGCCTTACAAGTTATCAATGTTAGAGTACTTTTATTAATATCTCTTTTTATATTCACCTTACCTGTTTTTTTAGGCTCATATTTATCAACTATTTTATATACATATTTTTTATTTTTATAGTAAACATAAATTTCATCGCCAATATCTAACTTGTAAACATTTTTAAAAAAAGCTTGTTTGCTAGTTCCTGAATGTGAGGCTAAAATAAAATTACCTTTTTCTATATCTGGCATATCTGATTCTTTTAAAATAGTCACATTTTCGTTGACGTTATTATGTTCATTATCTTTCGGTAACAATCCTTTTTTTAAATTAATTTTAGGTATCTCTAAAACAGCGATATAATTATTTTCTTGAACATTTGAATTGACAACCTCTATATTATCAATATTTATTTCATTTTCAGTAAATTCAAAGAATTCTTGGATTTTTTTTCGTTCTATTTTATCCTCCTTTGCAAACCTATAGTATTTATTAAAAATTAAAAATGTACCAATAAATATAAGCAAAAAACTAATAATAAACCATAACTTTCTACTTTTTTCTACTCGCATAGATAATATAACCAACTCCAATTATAATAAATGATACTGAATTTATCTCTAATATATTATTTGAATTTTTTAATGTATTAGGAACATCCACTTGCTCATTAAACATATTAGCTTTAACAATTTCGCCATTTTCTTTTATTTCAAACCATATTTTTTCATCATTTAAAATATATCCTTCTGGTGCTTCTGATTCTAAAATATAAAATTTACCAATCGGCAAATTTTGAATTATAATCTTCCCATTTTCATTAGTATAACCTTCAAAAATTTTAACATTATTTTCAGTATAAATTTCAATTTTAGTATTAGGTAAAGCTTTATCATTTATAAAATCAGTCTTAGTGAATTCTAACTCACCTTTAGGTAATTCATTATTTAAATAAAAAGTTTCATAAATAACTTCGGTATATTGATCTTTATAGCTTAATTCAAATTCATAAACAGTTGGATTAATAAGATTATTATGATTAGATTTAATTTCCCTTAATTGATATTTTCCTAAAGGAATTAGTGAATCTCTTAATGATGCATAGCCATTTTCATCGGTAATTAAAGTAGCTACTAGTTCACCTTTAGAATAATATTTTTTCCCTCCAAAAATAATATCTTCATTAGCTATTAGTTCAAATACTACTCCATCTAAATTTATTTTTTCATAATAATAAGTTCCATCTTCAAAAACAATTTTCTCACCAGTTTTATATATTTCAACATTACCTTTTACTGGTTGATTTTCAAACTGCATTTCAAAAATTATTCCATAAGTAGAATCAGTAATTAGTTCAGTATTTTCGCCAATAGTAAACTCTTTAGATTGACTATTCCATAAATATCCATCTATATCTTGTTCTACCTCTTCAAGTCGATATGTGCTAGAATTTAAAGGCAATGGTGTGAGTAAAATTCCATCTTCATTAGTCTCAAAAACACATTGAACTTTATTAGTCGTTTGACAAACATATTCATTATTATTCACATCAAAGATTTTAAATTTTATTCCACCTCGTGCAATAACATTACCAGTTTCTTTATCAACTTTTACTACTTTAAGCCTTGCTTTAATTTCAGCATTTGAAAGCAATTTATAAATTGAATTTTCAACATTTTCATCAATAACAACTTCAAAATCTTTTACAAATTCATGATCCTGTGTCCCTGTTTTTTGCTTTATTACATATATGCCATATTGCAATTTGGTACTTGCAAAACCTTGGTCATCAGTAGTAATGCTAGTAACTTTTTGTCCATTTGACTTTAAATAAATATCAAATGTTACATTAGGTTCTCCAATCAAAAATCCAGTTTGGTCACTAGCAAACACTTTAAATATTTTTAGCTCTTTCTCAATAACTTTCTCTACCACTTCGATTTGAGGATATAAATTATCTTTAGTTATTTCAAAATAATATTTGGTATTATCTAACTCATATCCAATTGAAGATTGTTCTTCCAATAAATAATAATCACCTATTTTTAACCAAACATCACTTACAACATATTCGTTCTCGCTAGTCTTTAATTCACCGACACGAGTCCCATCAATTTTATAAATTCCATAAATAGCACAACTTAATGAAGCATCACCTTGAGGAATACCAATTCCAGTATCTGCGTCTATTTTTTTTAATGATACTTTCCCTAATAGTGTATTTACTTTAAAACTAAAATACACAGGATCTAAAGCTCCTGATGTTAGTAGTTTTTGACTATCGCCACTCGTGTATACTAGTGCTACTTCATCTAAATATTGTTTCTTTACAAAACGCAAATCTATTTCGCCTAGTTTTTCTACTTTGAATGATAATTTATTACCACTAATTTTTACATTTGCAATATTATTACCATAGACTTCATAATTGGATAAAACATTATTTTCATCAGTCAAAGTTACTGTTTCACCAACAACTGCATCAATAGTGATTCCATTAAATGATGGTTTTTTATCGTGGTTTTTTATTAAATTTTCTATTTCTTTAATCTCATCACTTAAGTCAATATAATCACCTTTGCCATTTAATTTGGTATGATATTCATACTTAAAATCACTTACTTCTTCCCAAATTAGTGTTTGTGTGGCAGCTCTATATTCCATAGTTCCATGGTTTGGATATTCATATCCATAATAAGCATATAAAAGTATTTTTCTTATTTCTTCATCAGATAAACCTGATGCCTCAATTAAATCATCACTACCAACGTATTCATATTCAGTTATATTAGTTACTGGTTCAATACAATATGCGACCTTACCACTTACATCAAATGTTGAATATTGATGAGAATGATAATAGTCCGTTTTTGTTCTTTCATAGTACATATCATCAACATATTTTCTGGTCAAAATTCCATTTTTTGACAAAGCATATATGCCTTTTATTCCAAAAATAGACATAAATAGAATTGCTATTCCAATTAATAGCAATTTGTAATTCTTTTTCTTCAATTAAATTCCTCCTTTAACAAAAAAAATGTTAAAATTAATTAACATTTTCACTTTTATACCTTTCACAATTTCCTGAATAGCAAACAATGTCTAAATAATATCCAAGCGTTTTATTTGTCGTGGATTTTACTTCTATACAATTAAAGTAACGAATATCAACAGTATCAATAAAAGCTATTTCAGTTCCAATTGCTAAACACTGTTCTTTAGTATCACAATCAATTCTTCCTTGATGAATAGAATACATAAAATGATTAGTATCTATTATATTCTCATCAATCGGTTTGGTTGATTCCTCTTCTTCCTCTTCATTAGTTTCAATGATTTCATTTACTTCTTCATCATCATTAGTATTTTTATTAACTTCTTCCTTTTCTTCTTCAAATTCATTAATACTATTTTTATTATCATCATTTGAAACTTTATCATCACTAGTAATTGATTCATTATTTTTAATTTCGTCTTCAATTATTGGATTAATATTTACATTTTGGCTATCATAAGTTTCTTTGTTTTCATTGTTTGGACTTTTAGAATCTTCTAAAATACTTTTGTTCATATCATTATCAAGATTATCTTTAATTTCATTATTATCTAAATCAGATGAATCTAATTTATTATTTATGTTGTCATTAGAATTTTTAGTTCTTTTATTATTAATATTTAAAGTAAAAATGGCAATTGAAAAAACAAGTACAATGACTAACAATATAACAACAATTTTTTTCTTATTTTTCATAGTATCACTCCTATTGCCATTGTACAATATATTTTAATTTTTTACAAATTTTATAATAGATATTGTTTTAAATAATTTAAATCATTAATTAAATCTAATAAATTACATTTTATTTCTACTTTATCTTTATACTGCTTTAATTTTCTTTCAAAGTACTTAGCTAATGTTTCAACATATTCGATATCATCTAACTTTTTAACAAAAAACTTTTTTACAGTCTTTTCATTTTTTTCATCTTTTAACGTTCCAAAATAAAAAAGCATATCATATATTCGATTAACTAAATTATGACTTTTAATGAAATTTATATAATTATTTTGCATTATATTTTATATTCCTTTCCATGAAAAGTTTCTTCTAGTTCTTCTAAAATTTCTTTATCAGAATCATCATAAGATACACCACTATATAAATCAATATTCTTTAGATTTTTAAAAAACTCAATGATTTCATTTTTAGTTTCTTTATGATGAATGGGAATCAGCCATTTATCTATTACATAATGTAACCGATAAAGAAAATCTTCAGTCTTCATTAACAAATCTTCTATCGAAAAATTTTCGTTAAAATATTTTGAAAAATTACTATAAAACATTTCAAATAATTCTTTATCGTTTAGCACATCTTTTAACAAATCGACTCTTGTTAATGGAATATTCTCAATTTGTTTTTCATCTAAAATATTTTGAATATTTGATATAAATTCTTGCTTCATTATTTAAAATACCCCAATATCCAATTAACAAATTCAGTTGTCACTAACGCCAAAACACCTGCAATAATAGTTGTTTTAATTTTTCGATCATATGATGCTTTTTGATTATCATCTGAACTAGCCATCTTTAAAGCATAATCTTTAGCCACAAAAAAAGCTGTTCCTCCTATGACAAACAGTCTTAAATATCCCATTGCATCATTAATTAGTTTTAAAACACTTTCTAAAATTATCTCAATAAAACAATCCTCCTCTTTTTTTATCATTCTTTTCTTTCAAAGTTTAATTTTAGTTGAATTCCATTTTTAATTCTTCTTTTAATTACTTGACAATACTTTTCATTAATCTCAATACCAACCCAATGTCGATTTAAAAGTTCACAACTTAATAATGTAGTACCACTACCTGATGTAAAGTCCAAAACAAATTCGCCATCTTTAGTATAAGTTAATATTAAATATTCCATTAAATTCATCGGTTTCTGAGTCGGATGAAATATAGTTGACTCTCTTTCAAACTGAATTACATTTCTAGGATAGTTAGAATATTCTTGAATTGCCTCAATTTTATTTATATTTTTTTGTTCCTTTAAATAATCAACTGATGAACGTTTTACAGCTAAATTTACTTTTATTAAATCCTGTGGATAATAACACATCTTGTTTTTGGCATTAGCTACTGCTCCAGCTTTTGAAAATACCATTATATCTTCATAACAACGAAGTGGTTGGCATTTGGAATTTTGAAATCCTGTAACTTGTGTTTTTAACCATTTCCAATCATAGCGATAAAACTTTTCGTTACTTTTTCTTAAACTACTGGAAAATGGTTCATTGCCAAACAATACAATTGCTCCATCATCTTTAATAAGTTTTAATAGTCGTTTCCACATTTCATTAAAAGGTATAATCTGATCCCAACTATAATTAGTTATAGCATAAGGTGGATCAGTAATTATGGCATCGAATTTTGCATTTTGTTCTATTAAATAATCCATGACTTCTAAACAATCACCTTTATATAACTTACCCAAATCTGTCGAATAAAATGGACATAACTCTATCTTATCACCTCCTTTCAAATTATTCATCTATTATTGTTTCGGATTTAAGAACATCCAAATTAAATGCTATAGCTATTTTTAAAGCACAACTATTTCTAATAATTTTTAATCCATTACGAGATCTACCAATTATATTACTAGCTACATATTCGGTTTTCATATCACGAAAAACAATGCTAAAATATGCTTTTTCTTCAGCCGTCATTTTCTTGTTTATAATTGATATTTTATAAGAAATTTCATTATATTCTTTTTCTGCATCTATTTTCTTATCAAGTTTAAAATATGTATCATTATTAAAACTACGATCAACAAAAATTTGAGAGAAATCTTTAGCCGTTAATAAACAGGTTTCGCTCGATGATTGAAATTCTAATTTTTTATATTCTTCCATAAATTTAATTAACCGACATATAGTTTTATCCATATCGTACTTATTAATAAACTTGGTTGATAATAAACTTACTTCGTATTCATCATTCATGATATATCCTCCTTGTACAAAAAAAAATCATTTTTAGGGGATAAAAAACCTATAAATGATTTTTAATTTTTATATACTTTAAATAATTAACAATATAACCGTAATTCTTTCCTTTATACATAGCATCATCTCGTTTTAATAAATAATTGTTAACTATTTTACCAAATTTTTCCTTAATGTCAATGCTTTTTTTAAAATTAATCGTTTGCAAAAAGAAAATGAGTAAACTCATCTTCTTTAAATTGATTGCATTTTACCATATTATATCACTTGATTTTTTCTAGTCAATTACATTTTCGTACTTTTTGCGTTCATTTTTGTTCTTTTTCGTACATCAAAATTTTAGAAAAATATTCTTCATTATTATTTAAGTCATCAACAAGCTTTTCATATTCTTTCATTGCATGGCTATTGTCTGTTCCATCATAAATTACTTTTTTAAAATTTACGTTATTTCCAGCAATTAAAAGTTCAACTACATATTGTACTTTTTCATTTTCTAATGTTTCAGCATTTATTTGTTGATAATATGCTATTACAGTAAAATTAGTAAATTCTTTGAATTCTTTTTTAATGTTTGAATTAACATTTATATTTTCTAAAAACTCTGACAAATTGTTTGAATAGTTCATACTGCCACCTCCAAAAAAATTTATCAAGATATTTATATTATACATAAATATTAAATTTATTTAAATATATTTTAATGAATTTACGCATTTTGTTTACACCTTATTTATTTTAATTCATGAATTTATAAATAATTTTTCATTTTCTTCAATAACAAATAAAAGCTTTTCAACATTACCTTTTCCTATATTTACTTTTGTCTCAAAATAAGAATTATTATAAGGTTTTAGATGCCAATACAAAATCTTATTTTCTTCTATAATTCCTAACGAATAATTTTCCTTTCTTGTCTTAATTATTAAGCAATCTTTACCAAAGCCTACGTAATATTCAAGTTTTTTATATTTATTTATAATATCTAAAAAATTATCTTTTTCCATAAAAGCAACGGTTTCTTTAATTAATGGTTTTACTAAAAAATCTTTCATTTTATCACTTTCCTATTATATTATTTTTTGTGGACACTAGTTCGTGTTTATTTTTTAAAAAAAACGATAAACTAGAAGTGGTGATGTTAGATGAATAATATTAAAACTCGTAAATATTTAGGAGAAAATATCAAGTATTATCGTTATAAATTAAATTATTCGCAAGAACAATTATCAGAGAAATGTGGATTTAGCAATAGATATATTAGTGACCTTGAAACTTGTCGTGCTAACGTGAAATTGGATACATTAACTAAAATAGCTGAAGTTTTAAAAATCGAAACATATAAATTATTAATGCCTACTGATAATCTTCCACCTTTACCTAAACGTGTAAATACAAAATAGCATAGATATGATTTAATATCTATTTTTATTATAGCATATAAAAATAGTTTTGCAACATTTTTTAGGCACGAAAGGTTGCTTATTTATTCTCAAAAAAATCATATAATATTTTTAAAGAAGGTGCTATTATATGAATGAATATCCAAACTATAATGCTAATATAAAAGCAATTATTTGCAAAAATGTCAAAAAATATAGAAAAGAAAAAAATGTCAAATTAATGGATTTAGCCGAAAAGCTTGATGTATCAGTAAATCATTTAAAAAGAATTGAGTCGCCTAATGATAGAAATAATATATCTCTTATAACATTATATAAAATATCAATTATTCTTGATACTAGAATAGATAAATTTTTTGAAGAATAAAGTCAAATAAACCTCATTTTTGAGGTTTATTTGTTATAATTACATATACTTTTTAGTCTACATTTTTCACACTGTGGAAATTCACCACAAATATTAGCAGATTTTGATAAACAAAATTGTTGTAAAATCAATTCTATCTCTATTTCGCTTATTTTATTGATTTTTGATAATTTCTTTATTATAGATAATATTTGTTCAAATGTAGCTATTTCATTAGATACAATAGCTAATCTATTTTTCCCAAATAATCGTCCGATTTGAATACTATATTTACAACAATCAATACCTACCATTTTCAAATAATCAAAAGTAATAGCTTTACCAACTTGTTTCAACTTATATTTTCCTTCACTAAAACATATCGCAATATCATTGGGATCATTTTTTAATATAAATTCATCCAAGCTGTTATGTTCTTCTTCTATTTTTTCTAATATATTTATATTGTAAGAAAGAGCATAAAGTTGTTTCTTTATTGCTGGATTGCTACAGTGCAATTTTTTTAATTCATTTATTAATTCATTTGGGTCAACTAATTTTAAATAATTTTTGTCAAAGTCATGAAAGATAGAATAAATTTTACTTTTATTTTCTTTTATATTTGTATCTCCCCAACGATTATTATTAAGTAAAGTAAATATTAATGCACTTAAATGTTCAGAAAAACTAAATTTTTTCCCACATTTCCTTAAATTGATTATATTTATAATTTCTTTTGATTTGTTAATATAGTCATAGTTAACTTCTTCCATATTTTGCTTTATTAAAGGAATTATTTTTTCAAAAACATCATCCGTCATAATTTGTATATTATTTAATTTAAATAATTTTAAATCATATCTCTTTTTTTCTGATATACATATTTTTATACGCTTAATTAACTCTTCATTATTTATAGATTTGACTTTTCCAATAGGGAACAAATAACCAGTTATGTTGCGATATTTAATCAATAAATCAATTAGTTCATCATTTATAACATTGTTTAGTTCATTCATATAAATCTCACTTTCTTTACAAAATTTTATAAAAATGACTAACAAGTTAATATTGCAATTCCTTATAAAATAAGGCTTTTACACACTTTTTATAGTGGTATCACTATTTGGGGTTCTTCCCACGGTGTTCTTACTTTTCTTGGCCCATTTTCATCCTCATAACCTTTAGCTTCTGGTATGACATATCCCACACAGTCAATTAACTTTACACTAGCTGTAAAGTCTTCTATTCTTATTTTAGCAGCATTACTTGGAACAAATTTAGGCTCAGTTGTCATAATAGTTTTACCTTGAGCCGATTGAGGAATTTCATCTAGACATCTTTTTCTTTCATATTCATCTTCAATATTAGGTACAACTAAATTTTCAATTACTTTTTTAATAAAAGTTGATTTACCTGTTCTAACAGCTCCGACTACGCCTAAATAAATTTCTCCTCCTGTCCTACTAGTAATACTTTTTATAATATCTATTTTTTCCATATATTCCCTACTTTCCATATCGTTAGTAAAATATATGTGATTAAATTGACTTTATACCATTATTATTTAAAACATTTTATCGATATCTTTAGGAACATTATCATTTTTAACGGCATTAATTATTTTATTTTCTTTTTCTTTAGATATATCTTTACCAGTCATTTTACTTAATTCTTGAATTACTTCTCTTAAAGTGTTTTCATCTTTTAAATTACCCTCTTGAAGTTTCTTAGCCAAACCTAAAATGGTGTCTTTACCAACATTGGTTTTCTTTTCGATTTTTTTAAAAAAGTTATCTGAAAAATTAAACATATTATCAACCTCAAAATATTATATGAATATTAAAAAAAAAGGTTATTGTTTTAAATAAATGTGATACAATATAGCAAAGGAGCGCTTATGAATACAATTATACCGATCGGAGTCTTACAAAAAGATATCGATATTTATCGAAGAATGAAAGTAAATTCTGATTATTTAAATCAATTAAGAGAACTTGAAGGGATTACTGCGACTTTAGGGATAGGCACAATCAGTCTTTATTATTGTTATCAAATGGTTTTAAAACAATTAGAAAATTATAGTTACTATGAAGCTACTATTTTTCAAAGATTAGAAGACGAAAATTATCGTAATACAGTTAAACTATTAAGTGAAATAACTGTGCCTAAAGAAAAAACTAAAGTTAAAAATATTGAACCATCTAATATTGTTCCATTTAGTCAAAAAAAATTATAGATTTTTTTCTATAATTTTTTTAATTTGTTCTAAATCATTGATATCTATTTTTTCTTGTTCACCAGTAATCATATTTTTTAAATTGAAATAATTATTATTGACTTCATCTTCACCCAAAACAATAACATAAGGGATGTTTTCTCGATTAGCAAATTCAAAACTTTTCTTTAGTTTTCGATCATTCATTTCAATATCGACTTTATAACCTAATTTTCTTAGGTTGTTAGCTAAAATTAAACTTTCTTTTTTAGTATTCATCGGTATAACATAAATATCAATTAAAGATTTATTTTTAAATTGTTCTCTTTTTCTTAATATTTCATAGATTGCGGACAATCCGAAACTGATTCCAACAGCCGGATACGCATTACCATCATTGATAAAGTCAGTAATCATATTGTCATAACGACCACCGCCACCAATGCTACAAGTTAATTCTTTAGAATATGCTTCAAAAACATTACCAGTATAATATTCTTGACCGCGAGCTAAAGTAGCAACAAATTTAGTTTTGTCTTGAATACCTAACTTAACAATATATGATTCTAATTCTTTAATTTCTTCTAAGCCTTTTTTAATTAATTCATTATTAGTATTTTCATATAACTTATTTAATTCATTAATATTTAATTTAAATATATTTAATAAATTTAATGCTGTTTGTTGTAATACACCAATTTTATTGAACTCTTCAATTATTTCAGCTTCACTTATTTTTTCTAATTTATCAATAATTGTAATAACACTAGAAACTAATTCATCAGCGATATTTTGTTCTTTAATAAGACCTGACATTAAATTACGACTGTTATATTTAATTAAAACATCAATATCTAATTTGTCACATCCATCAAGAAATAATGAGATTATTTCAGCTTCGATCATTTGACCAGAAATACCGACAACATCGACATCACATTGAATAAATTCTCGATCTCTTCCTGTTTTTACTGGTCCATCTCTAAATACTCGACCGATTTCATATCGTTTGAATGGTAATCTTAAATCTTTAGTTATAGCGATACATTTAGCAAAAGGTACTGTTAAATCATATCTTAATCCTAAATTTCTGTTTCCTTGATCAGTTAATTTGTATATTTCATTTAATATATCATTACTTTCATCATATTTACCAGCTAATAAGTCGTAATAACATAAAATAGGTGTTTCTAAAGGTTGATAACCATATTTTTCAAAAACTTCTTTTAAAGTATCATTGATATAATTTCTAATTTTTTGTTGTTCTGGTAAATAATCATAAGTTCCTTTGACATTTTTTAATTCGATTTTTCTTTTCATAAATTCCTCCTAAAAAAACTATACAGTTGCCTGTATAGTTTTATATTTACAGGCAACAAGCAACACAAATAGCACTTGCGCCTACATAATTTTATGTATTAACAAGTGCGACTATTATGATGATGTTGTCTATTTAATTTTTTCATAATAATCTCTCCTTAACGCCTTGATTATATCATTAAATTTTAGGTGTGTCAAATATTATTTATATATTCTAGGTATTCTTTTACCTATATTGCAAATAACTTCATATTCGATAGTATTTAAATGTTTAGCTATTTTTTTAATATGATCGATATCTTTAATCACTTCTGCTTTATCGCCAATTTTAACATTATCATCTATTTTTACAAATAACATATCCATACAAACATTACCTATAATTTCATATTCTTTATTATTAATATAAACATTTCTTCCTTTATTTGCTCTTATAATCCCATCGCCATAGCCAATTGGAACAATAGCTATTTTTTCTTTTTCTTTAGCTTGATAAGTTCCATCGTAACCAACTGTATCTCCGGGATTTAAATTCTTAATTAAAATAACTTCACTAATTAATTTAAATGTTGACTTAAGTGGCAAAGATTTAGAAGTAAGGCCATACATAATAATACCTAATCTACAACCATTAACAAAAGGTAATTTGGGATATAAAACAGTTGCTTCACTAGCAGTAATATGAACGATAGGAATAGTTTTTAAATCAATGTTTTCTGTTAATTGTTTAAATTGTTCAAACTGTCTTTCAGTTATTTCTTTATCATTTGCTTTATAAATATGGGTATATATTCCTTCAAGAAAAATATTTTTATTATTCCTTATTTTATTATATACTTTTTCTAAATCTTTTTTATTATCGATCCCAAGCCGTTTCATTCCAGTATCAACTTTTAAATGAACTTTTAAATTAGAAATATTGTTTTTTTCTAGTTCATTATAATATTCTAAACTAGGAATAGTTATCGCAATATCATTGTTTACACAAATATCTAAATATTTAGATGAAATTATTCCTAAACATAAGATAGGAATATTTTTAATACTTTTTCTTATTGATAGAGCTTCTTCTAAACTAGATACGGCTAAATAATTACAACCACCATCTATTATAGATTTAACTACTTTATTACTGAAATGGCCATAACAATCGGCTTTTACAACACCAAAATAATATTTATATCCAGGATAATTATTAATTATTGTTTTTACATTTTCTTTGATATTTTTTAAATTAATTTCGACATATGTATTTCTGTAAATCATTTTAATCACCTTTTATCCAAAAATAAAAACCCTATTAAGGGTTTAAATTTTAAATGGTCGGGAAAACAGGATTTGAACCTGCAACCCCCTGGTCCCAAACCAGGTGCTCTACCAAGTTGAGCCATTTCCCGATTAGATGGTGCGCTCGAAGGGATTCGAACCCCTGACCTTTTGGTTCGTAGCCAAACACTCTATCCAACTGAGCTACGGGCGCAAAACCACTTGGAGTTCAATCTAATAAAATGGTGGCTTCAGGTGGAATCGAACCACCGACACAAGGATTTTCAGTCCTTTGCTCTACCGACTGAGCTATGAAGCCAAATGGCGGTTCCGACGGGACTTGAACCCGCGATCTTCTGCGTGACAGGCAGACGTGATAACCACTACACTACGGAACCATGGTTGCGGGAGAAGGATTTGAACCTACGACCTTCGGGTTATGAGCCCGACGAGCTACCAAGCTGCTCCATCCCGCGATATAAACAAAATGGCGGAGAAAGAGGGATTCGAACCCCCGCGCCGTTTCCGACCTCCCGGTTTTCAAGACCGGTCCCTTCAACCAGACTTGGGTATTTCTCCACAGTTTTTGTAACGAACATGTAGATTATATCATAAAACAAATTCAAAAGTCAACCCTTAAATTACAATTTATTCTATTATATGTCGAATAAATTTAAGATATGAAATATAATAATAACCCGGACTAAAAATAGTCCGAGTTATCAATTAAAATTCAACTGATTTTAAAGTGTTATAAAGTGTTCCCTCTATTTTAACATAAATAGAATATTTACCACTTAAGCCTTCACTATTAATATATTTATTAGTATTAAGTCCATTTTCATTTTCTTCTTCAGTAAATATATCGACGCATAAAGCTGTATATGGTTTTTTACTTATTCGCCAATCATAAGTATTAACCATCATATTTTTAGCTAAAATTATTTCAACATCAGTTCCTCTTTTAAATGTTCCATTAATTACTAAACGATCATCTTCCTTAGTAAATGTAATATTGTGATTATTATATTCTTCATCAGGATTTTTAGCATTTAAAATTAATGATAAACTTTGCTTACTTTCTGTTTCGCCAAGTGAACCGATTTTTTTAGCTTGGCCTAATACTAATTGTTCATTATCGACATATAAATCCATTTTTTCAACACGATAATTATTAGTAGGTAATTCGATTTCAAAAATAATTTCATCGTTAAGTAATTCGGTCGTAATACTTTTTAATTCATCAGCACCAGCTAATCCTGCAGGTTGATTTAATACTTCACCATCTTTATAAGCAATTCCTCCTGAATGAACAATATAGTGATTAGCATCTAAATAATCAACATCAGAAATGTAAGGTGAATAATAATCACTTCCTCTTTCTTTACCGTATTGCCATATTTGTTCAATCGTCATATTGTCAGTATCAATTTTATACATAACACCTCTAGTGTAACTTTCACTAGCCGGAACATATTCTTCTTTTATTTTTGATTTATTATTACCATTATCTAAAATAAAGACATAACCTTCTGGTGTAATCATGGCTGCGTGTTGACTCCATTGCCATTCAAAATCGTCACCAATTGGGGTAAAGAAATATTTTTGATATTCTTCGCTCCAGTTTGTTGGATCACCAATTATCCAATTTAATTCGCCTGTTTCATAATCGATATTAATAACCGCATCTTGATGACGACCAGATAAAGTTATCGAATTAGTATTTTCATCATACCATACTGAATTATTGTGGAACCAATCATAATCAGTCCAATTTTCACTTTTACCATCACTCATGTTTAAAACATTTTTCAAGTCAAATGTTTTAACAATTTCACCTGTTTCACGATCTAATTCAACAATATAATCTTCGACAGTTCCTTTAGCATTATTAAAATCATCACTAGCTATTAATAGGTTACCATTTTCCATTTCATAATAATCATGATGATATCCTCCAGGAAGACTATATTCAACATAGATTTTACCTAATAAATCCATCTCATATAAACCTGTCATATAATATGGTGGATTAACTAATCTTTCTGTACTAACTAATAAATGTCCATTTTCTAAACGATCAATTTTCCATAAAGCATAATTGGTTAAATACCACCTAACATCACCATTAACATCATAAGCACAAGTATAACCACTACTTGATGGTGTGAAGAAATAAAGTTGATTATCTAAGTTTTCTTTATCAGCTTCAACCCTCGTTGGTAAAATAAAATCATCTGGTAATTCCTCTGTTTGAATATTGACAGTTTTACTAATAGTTTCACCATCAACTTCATATTCGATTATAACTTCATTATTATAATCTGCATATAAACCATAGATTGATAACAAATGTTCTTGACTAGCATTAAAAGTATGTGTAAAAGTAGTATTTTCGTCTTTACCAACAATTGTTACTGTTGGACTTACTTCTTCGGTTGTTTCAAACAATATCAAAGCAGTCAAAGGTGAATTACCATAAGGGTTTAAGATAACATTTGGGTTATCAATAGTATAACCTTCTGTTTTAAAATCCTTTTCTTTGTTATATTGACCGGTTATTAAACTTTCACTAATAGCAACTTCATCAACATTTTGATTGTTATTATTAAGTAAAATAAATAAAATAATAGCTAATATAACAACCACTAAAATAATCCAAACCCACATTTTTTTATTTTTCATAAATACCTCCTCATGTTTAATTTTAAAACTATTTTATCTAAAAAGCAATAAATTATAGGTTGAAAAAAGACTCAACTTAAGGTTGAGTCCTAATCAATACAATTATCAACTAGTTTTAAAGGAACTTTGTGAAATATATCTTTACCTTCAACTGTCGTCGCATCTATTTCTAAATGTAGGCTATCTTCAGAATATAATTTGCATGTTTCCACATTAAAATTTACTTCTTTTAAAAACTCTTCTAGTGTTATACCACTCTCTTCTTCATAATTATATCTTCCGATTTCTGTTTTAATTTTATCATTAGACTCATATAAAACACACTGTATTTTTTTATATTTATTACTATCTACTTCACCACAATAAGTTATATGTGAAATATAAATAGATGATTTTGTATCGTTATAAGCAATACTGCCATTTACGGTAAAATCATTACAGCTTGTTGATAATGTTTTAAATTCAAAATCGTTATTTTTAGAAATTAAAACAATAATCAAAATAATAATTAATAATATAATAACTAAAAGAAACCATTTTAATAAATTATTTTTTTGTTTACTCGATATTTTAGCATCTAATAAATCTTCTAATTTTAAATTATACTCTTTACAAATTTCTTTTAAGGTAGCAATGTCGGGAATATTTTTACCATTTTCCCATTTTGATACAGCTTGATAAGTGACTCCAAACTTTTCCGCAAAAGCTTGTTGACTTAAATTGTTTTTCGTTCTTATTTCTTTAATTACTTGTCCAATTTTTTCTTGATTCACTTACATCACCTTATTTATTAATTATACTATGGATTAAATTAGTTGTAAATAAATTGAGTTTATCCTTTATTAATTTTCACAAAAATTTAAATTTTTTTTACAATCATATATATTAATGATAAAAATTACTTTCTTTTCATAATCATCTTTTTACAAAAAAAACAAACCAAATATATTTGATTTGTTAATTTTTAAGTGGTGCCTAAGGCCGGACTTGAACCGGCACGGAATTTGACTTCCGCAGGATTTTAAGTCCTGTGCGTCTACCAATTTCGCCACTCAGGCATAATCTTGTCATCTGCTGACAAGATTAATTATACAACATTATTCTTTGTTTGACAATACTTTTTTTAAATTTTATATAAAATTTATTCGACATTTAGCTAATTGTTTCAATCTTTTAGCTTTAATTCGATTTTTGTCAGTTTCAAAAAACCAAGTATAAGCTGCTTCCCATATTGCAACCCAACCAATTATTAAAATAACTTCTGATATAACTTCATTTTCACTTATACCTCTAAAATAAGACATATATATTAGTACAATGCCAATAAAGAAAATAATCAATTTTTTTAAATTTGAATGTCTTAAAATTAAAGTATGCTCTTGTAAATCCGTTTTATAGTTTTCATGAACCATTTTGATAAATTCTTCTTTTTCATTAGCATTAATTTTAAAATTTGGTTTAACATTTAAAGTAATACAATTAGATAATGATTTACCACGACATTCCTCTAAAATATAATTACTTAATTTATTTGATAATTTTGTATTATTAAATTGACTAATATAATCATCTTTTTCATCAAAACTTATTTCAATTATTGTTTCTTTTTTCATTTAAACCTTCCTTCTTATATTTTAAAATCATCAAGAAAGTCATCGATAGTTAATATTTTTTCATCGACATCATCTAAAGATATTTCAATAATTTCTTCTTCGATAATATTTGGGTTTTCTTTTTCTTCTTTAGTTAAAGTAACTTCTTCAAAACAATCAACAATACCTTTTTTATTAATAACTGTTCCAGTTGAATAACGATCAACGATTGGTAATTCAGTTACTTTCATATAGTTTATATCAGTAGTTAAAATACCTATTTTTTTAACATTGATAAATGTCTTTAATATGTGGTAAGGATTAGTTTTAACATCTCTTACTAATAAGACACCGCGTCTTGCACGAGTTGATAGTTCAAATTCAGTCATTTTAACTCGTTTACCAGTTCCATTTGCTGTAATAATAGTTATATAATCAGTATTATCAAATAAAATACCATTAACTACTTCATCATTTTTTAAATTAATTGCTTTAACGCCACTAGCTTTTATGCCAACTATAGATATTTCATCGGTTTTATATCTTAAGCCATATCCATTTTTAGTTGTAATGAAAACTTCACTACCATTACTTTCAGTTACACTAACTACTTTATCTTTATCTTTTAATTTCATACAACTCATTGGTTTAGAATATCTTGTTACTTTAAATTCATTCAATTTAGTTCTCTTAACTAGTCCATCTTTACTAAATAAAGTAATATATTTATCTTTATTAAAGTCATAAACTGGAATACTTTGAACTATATTTTCATCACTACTTATTTTAATAATATTGCTAATGTGTTTACCTAATTCTTTCCATTTCAAATCAGGAATTTCATAAACTGGTACATATAAATAGTTACCTAAATCAGTGAATAGCAATAATGTGTCTAAAGTATTCATTTGATATAGACCGATAACATAATCATTTTCTTTAACTAAAGTTTCTTCATCATTAGCATTATAACTTCTAAGTGATACTCTTTTAACATAGCCTTGTTTAGTTACCACGACAATGCAATCTTCTTTAGGAATCATCGAAGTAGTATCAATTTTTATTTCACTTACCTCATCTTCGATTGTAGTTTTACGAGGTGTAGCATATTCTTTTTTGATATTTCTTAATTCATCTTTCATAACGTTTTTTAATTTATTTTCGTCGTTTAAAATACTTTGTAAAAACTCAATCATTAGTTTTAAATTATCTTTGCGTTCTAATAATTCAGTAACATCGGTATTAGTTAACTTATATAATTGCAACATAACAATAGCTTCTGCTTGTTTTTCAGTAAATTGATATTCTTTAACTAAATTGTCTTTTGCATCACTTTTATTTTTAGAACTTCTAATAGTCTTAATAACTTCATCTAAAATTGATAGAGCTTTAATTAAACCTTCAACTATATGCATTTCAGCTAAGGCATGATCTAAATCAAATTTCGTTCTTTTTAAAATTATCTCCTTTTGATGAGCAATATAAGCATCTAATATTTGTAATATTCCCAAAGTCATTGGACGATTATTAACTATCGCTACCATATTATAATTAAAAGAAATTTGTAAATCAGTATTTTTAAGCAAATAATTAATAATTAAATCACTATTAGCATCTTTTTTTAAATCAATAACAATTGTCTCGGGATTTTCTAAATCCGATTCATCTCTTACTTCTTGAATTCCTTCTACTTTTTTATCAATTCTAATTTCATCGATTTTTTTAACTAAAGATGCTTTATTGACATCAAATGGTATCTCCGTAATAACTATTTGGTCTTTTCCTTTAGTTTTAACTATTTCATATTTTGACTTAACAATAACTTTACCACGACCGGTTGTAAAGGCATCGATAATTCCTTGTCTACCACAAGCAATACCACCAGTTGGAAAGTCTGGTCCTTTAACGATATCTAAAATTGTATCTAAATAACAGTTAGGACTATCGATTCTTTTGATTGTAGCATCGATAATTTCTCCTAAATTATGAGGAGGAATATTAGTTGCATATCCTGCACTTATACCATTTGAACCATTAACTAAAAGATTAGGAAATTTAGCTGGTAAAACAGTTGGTTCAAATAAAGTATCGTCATAATTGTAAGTCATAACAACGGTATCTTTATTAATATCTTTCAATAATTCATTGCTTATTTTGGATAGTCTTGCCTCAGTATAACGATAAGCTGCCGGAGTATCACCATCCATTGAACCGTTATTTCCGTGCATATCAATATAAGGAGTGTTTTGTTTCCACCATTGACTCATTCTAACCATTGCTTCATAAATGCTTGAATCGCCATGTGGGTGATATTGTCCCATAACATCACCAACTGTTTTAGCTGACTTACGATATGGTTTGTCATAGGTATTCTTACCTTGATACATGGTGTATAAAATTCTTCTTTGAACAGGTTTTAAACCATCGCGAACATCGGGTAAAGCTCGATCTTGAATGATTGTTTTAGCATATCTTGCAAATCTTTCACCCATAATATCTTCTAATGAATAATCATATATTCTTTTTAAAACATCTTGCATAATTCACCTCGTTTACTTACGATAATCATCTTGTAAAGTAAAGTTAACATTTTCTTCAATCCATTCTTTTCTTGGTTCAACTTTATCACCCATTAAAATACTGACTCGCTTTTCCGCCAAAGCAACATCATTGATATCAACTTTAACCAAACTTCTCGTTTCAGGATTCATCGTTGTTTCCCATAACTGGTCAGCATTCATTTCTCCTAATCCTTTATAACGTTGTGTTTCTAACTTTACTTTACTTTTTTCTAATATTTCTTTTCTTTCTTCATCAGTCCATGCATAATAAACTGTTTTGCCATTAAATAATTTATATAAAGGTGGCATAGCAATATATAATTTACCATTTTCAATTAATGGTTTCATATACCGATAGAAGAAAGTTAATAATAATATTTGGATATGAGCCCCATCATCATCGGCATCGGTCATGATAATGATTTTGTCATAATTACAATCTTTAACATCAAAATCGCTGCCCACACCAGCACCGACAGTATGAATTATAGTATTTATTTCTTCATTTTTAAATATCTCTTCTAGTTTTGTCTTTTCACAGTTTAAGACCTTACCTCTTAATGGTAAAATAGCTTGAAATTTACGGTCTCTTCCTTGTTTTGCTGAACCACCAGCTGAATCTCCCTCGACTAAAAATAACTCATTTTTATTAGGGTTTTTAGTTTGAGCGGGAGTTAATTTTCCTGATAAAGCTTGTTCTTTTTTATTTTTACCTTTGCCATTTCTCGCTTCATCTCTTGCTTTACGGGCCGCTTCTCTAACCATTTTACTTTTAACCATTTTATTTAAGATTTCTGTAGCAATTGCTTTATTTTCTTCTAGGAAAAATTGTAATTTTTCAGTTACGATACTTTCGACAATCGGACGAGCCTGAGGGGTACCCAATTTTGATTTAGTTTGTCCTTCAAATTGTAACAATGCTTCAGGTATTTGTAAACTGATAATAGCAGTTAAACCCTCTCTTGTGTCTGTTCCTTCTAAATTCTTATCTTTGGCTTTTAAATATCCATTTGCTTTGGCATAATCATTAAATACTTTAGTTAAAGCTGTTTTAAAACCTACTTCATGAGTACCACCATCAGATGTTTTAACGTTATTAGTAAAACTAATTATATTTTCTGAATAAGTATCAGTATATTGAAAGGCCACTTCAACATTAATACCATCTTTAGTACCATCAAAATGAACAACTTTATGTAGTTCACTTTTACCATCATTTAAATATTCGACAAATGATTTTAAACCATTTTCATAGCAAAATACTTCTTGTTTATTATCTTGTTCATCGATTACTTCGACAGTTAAACCTTTAAGTAAAAAAGCTGACTCTTGCATTCTTTCACATACAGTTGTAAAAGAAAAATTAGTTGTGCTAAAAATTGTATCATCGGGCATAAATCTAACTTTAGTTCCCGTTCTGCTTGTCTTATCTAGTTTTTGAAGAGGAACTTTAACCTTACCACCGTTTTCAAAACGAATATAGTAAGTATAACCATCTCTTTTAATTGTTACTTCCATCCATTTACTTAAAGCATTGACAACCGAAGCACCGACTCCGTGTAGTCCTCCAGATACTTTATAACCAGAATTTTCAAATTTACCGCCAGCGTGTAAGACTGTATATATAACTTCAGGGGTACTCATGCCTGATGAATGCATTCCAACTGGAACCCCTCTTCCTTCATCTTCAACACTAACAGAATTATCTGCATGTAAAGTTATTTTTATCTTTTTACCAAATCCATTTAATACTTCATCGATACTATTATCGACGATTTCCCATATTAGATGATGTAATCCTCTTTTGTCAGTAGAACCGATATACATACCAGGACGCTTTCTAACTGCTTCTAATCCTTCTAATATTTTTATTGAGCTCTCATTGTAAGCCATACTATCACCTATAACATTATATCTTAAAAATCGTTATTTTTCAAGCAAAAATCATTAATCAAAGAAATATAATATGTTATAACGATAATAATTAAAACTGATTTACTTTAATAAAAAGATGTGTTATGATATTAAATAATAAGGAGGATTTTATGGAAGGAAATGAAATGAATTTAAAGAAAGCTGAAAATTCGAAAGGAGGAACACTAAAATATATTATTATTGCTTTGCTGGTATTAGTCGCAATTATTGTTGTTGTTTTACTTATTATATTTAATCAAAAATCTACGCCAAAAGAGATTTTTAATGCCAGTATTACTAATTTAAGAGAACAACTTAATTCTTTTAATACACAACTTAATGAAGATGTTGTAAGTGAGAAAATGATAGTTGAAAATCATATGAGATTTAATACTGATATCGAAGAATTAAGTATGCTTAACAATAATAAATTAGATGCAACTTTTGAAATTGATCAAACTAACAATTATTTTAATTTAATAACTTCACTTTCAAATAGTGATAAAAGAATTATCGATATGATGATTTATATGATCGATGACATAATGTATTTTGAATCTACCGATTTATTTGATAAACCAATCGAAATTGGCAATATAACAGAAGATAGTGAAATAACTACTACTGTTTCAAATGAAGACTATTTTTATCTATTTGATAAAACTTTAGAATATTTTAATGATTCTTTAATGGAAAGTAAATTCTCACAAAATAATGATACAATTACAATTGGTGATGAAGAGGTAAATGTTATTGCTAATAACTATTTAATTGATGATGAAGCTTATCAAACGATGTCTGATACTTTTAAAGAAAAAATACTTAATGACGATCGCTATCTTGAAGTTTTGTCTAATCTATTAGAAATGCCAAAAGAAGAATTAATTGAAGGGCTAAATGAAGAACAAAGTTCAGGAAGTGTCGCAGAAACAGCCGGAAAATCAGAAGCATCACTGATCTATAGTAGCATTAATAATTACTGTGCGACTTCGGCAATGAAAGCTTTACTAGCTGAAGATTATATTGATATATGTGCCGATGGTGTTACTGCTGAAGAAGTAGAATATATGGTTAATTTAGGAAATGCAGAAATTGTTGAAATAGTTTATACCGATAAAGTTGAAAGTTTAATTATCAATAGTAACGGCTATACTTTTACCCTTCAAGAAGATGGTAGTTTCTTATCTACCAAAAATGAAGAACAACTTAATGCCACTATAACTATATATACTAATAATAAAGATGAATTTATCGGTTTTAGATTAACCGAAGACGAAAATATTTTAATAAATTATACCGACTATAACGATACTGAAAATTTTGAAGTTTATTTAGATGAAACAAATACAATCAAAGGAGAATGCATTAACGATATAGTAGATGTGACTTTTTTAGAAAATAATGAAGAAATTTTAAACATAAACTTTAAAATTGCAGAAAATAGTTTAGAATTTAATATTGATACACCAAATGCTAAAGACTATTTTGGAATCAGTTTTAAACAAGACAATGAAGTAATTAATGAAAATGAAACAAAATCAAATATGAATGTTATTTTATACTTTGGAAATGAAACTAATCCTTACAGTATCGAGTTTATAAATGAAGCCACAATTTATTACAACGCAGATATTACAGTGAAAAACCCAGATAATAGTATTGCCTCAGAACAATTAACTGAAGATGATATTATGACTATCTTAACTAATTTACAAGAAAGATTAGAAAATACTGATTTTGAAGCCTTTTTAGAACTATTTATGATAAATAATAACCCTACATATTAGTATTTATAATTAAAATATGATAAAATATATTTAGGTGATTTTTATGACAATTACATTAAAAGTTAGCGAAAATACTAAACAAAAAATGATCGAATATTTTGAAGATAAAAAAAGACCAAAAACTCCTGATTATGCAATCTTTCAAGCTGATGAAGCTGATACAGTTGTTACATTATATAACTCTGGCAAAGTTGTTTTTCAAGGACGAAGTGCTGATATCGATGCTAATATGTGGAAAGAAATGGAAAGACATTTGAATCCAACTAAAAAAGTTGAAATGACAAATAGCGAAGATAAAAAGAAAAAAGAAAAAGTTAAAGAATTTGTCGATCCTAAAATTTATTATGCTAATACAATCGGCTCTGATGAAGTTGGAACCGGCGATTACTTTGGTCCAATTGTTGTAACTGCTACTTATGTAACTAAAGATGATATTCCTTTTTTAGAAGAATTAGGTGTTAAGGACTCCAAAAAATTAACCGATGACAAAATATTAGAAATAGTCCCTAAGATAATTAAAAAAATACCTTATGAATGTATCATTTTAAGTAATAAAGAATATAATGAAAATTATAATGCTGATATGAACATGAATAAAGTAAAAGCAGTTTTACACAATAAAGTATTAAGTAAAATGGTAAATAAATATCAAGCTGATTATGTTGTCGTTGACCAATTTGCAAATCCTTATGTTTATTACAATTATTTAAAAGGAACTAATTATGTTAGAAATATAACATTTATTACTAAAGCTGAAGATAAATGTCTATCTGTTGCTTGTGCATCATTAATTAGCCGTTTTGTGTTTTTAAAAGAATTCGATAAATTGGGTGAGAAATTAGGAGTATTTTTAATTAAAGGTGCTAGCGATAAAGTAGATGAATTAGGATTAAGAATTGTTAATAAATTTGGCTTTGATAAATTAACTGATATTGCTAAATTAAATTTTAAAAATACAGAAAAAATCAAACAATTAAAAGAATCTCAAAATTAATGAGATTCTTTTTTATAATTGTTCCTCACCTTTATTTTTAAATTGAATAACAATTGGTGTTCCTTCAAAATCAAATGATTCTCTTATTTTATTTTCTAAATATCTTTGATAAGAAAAATGCACTAATCCTTTACTATTAACTTGAATATTAAATGTTGGTGGTTTAATCGATGCTTGATTGCAAAAATATATTTTTAATCTCTTTCCTTTATATGAAGGAGGTAAATTAAGATTATAAGCATCTTTAATACAATCATTAATTAAATTAGTAGCAATAAATTTGGTACTATTTTGATATACTTTAATAACTTGTGGCATTAAAGTATGTAACCTTTTTCTTGTTTTAGCTGATAAGTATACAATTGGAGCATAAGGCATAAACTGAAAATTATTACGAATATCTTTTGTAAATTTTTTCATTTGTTCATCTTTATCTTCAATAACGTCCCATTTATTAACAACGATAATTATTGGTTTACCAGCTTCAATTGCATAGCCTGCTATATGTTTATCATGTTCGATAATGCCACTTTCAGCATCGATAACTAATAAACACACGTCAGATCGATCTATTGCTTTCATACTGCGTAATAAGCTATATTTTTCAACAGTTTCATAAACTTTTCCTTTTTTACGCATTCCGGCTGTATCAATAACAACAAATTTCTCATTGTGATATGTAAAAGGAGTATCGATAGCATCACGGGTTGTCCCAGCTATTGGTGAAACAATAACTCTTTCTTCGTTTAAAATGGCGTTTACTAAGCTACTTTTACCAACGTTAGGTCGTCCGATAACACTAAATTTAATGACATCGTTATCTTCTTCAGTAACTTCTTTAAAATCACTAGTAATTTCTGTTAACAATTCATAAATACCTTCATTTTGTTCAGAACTAATATTTATGTAATTATCAAAGCCTAATTCATAAAAATCATAAATATTGTTAGATGCTAATTTACTATCGATTTTATTAATTGCAACAATTATTTTTTTGTTAGATTTTAATAGCATATCTCTTACTACTAAATCGTTAGTTGTGATTCCTTCTTTGGCATCAACAACAAATACTATGACATCTGCTTCCTCAATCGCTATTTCAGCTTGAATTTTAATTTCGTCGTTAAATTTTTCATTACTTATGTCAATTCCACCAGTATCGATCAAATGAAAGGAATAATCGCCAAATTTAACGTCACCATAAATTCGATCTCTAGTAATTCCAGGAATATCTTCGATAATAGCTACTCTAGTACCTACCAAACGATTAAATAATGTACTTTTACCGACATTAGGTCGTCCAACTAAAGCGACAACTGGTTTTTTCATATTTTCACCTTCTTACCATATTTAGCAATCATTTCAGCTTCTTCACCATATGAAACATTGCTTATTTCTAATAATTTAGATAAAGTTATTTTATCAATACTATCTTTAATTTTTAAATATATTTGATCATCATATTTATAGCAAAAACATTTATTTAAAATATCTTGATCTAAAAAACTATAGTCCACTTTATAATAAAAACTGCTTTTAAAAACATTTATTTCCATATCAATTTGATTAAAATAAGTATAATATTCTAAGTCTTCATTTTCCATTTCAATGATAGTTCCATAATATTTATCGGCATAAACATTGATATTATAATAACCATTAACTTCCATATTATATTTATTTTTTAAGTTATAAAATAAATCTTTAAAGTATTTTTCTAGTTTTAGCTTATCATCTAAATCAAATTTTTTATTTAAAAAAACAATAAATTTATTATTGTCGATAACAAATTTCATGATATCACCTACTGATATATTATGAATTTGTTTTAAAATTGCAATAAGCTAAATTGTTCTTTCAATTTTTTGATGGATCTCATCTTTACCAATTTTAGTGACATTACTAAACATAATAAATTCGTCGCCGATTACTAAATCCAAATCTTCTAAAATAACATTTCTTTGTTGTTGTTGTTTAGTAATTGGGATTTTATCAACTTTAGTAGCAACAATAGTAACTGGTAATTTATAATATTTCAAAAAATTATACATCATTATATCATCATTAGATAGTTTGTGTCTAAAGTCAACTAACATAAAAACTTGTTTTAAATTTTTACGGCTAGTTAAATAATCTTCCATCATTAAGCCAAATTTCTTTTGCTTTTTCTTATTTACTTGAGCATATCCATACCCAGGAGCATCAACTAAATAAAATTGGTCATTTACTAAATAAAAATTAATTGTCTGTGTTTTTCCTGGCGTAGCTGAAGTTCTAGCATAATTCTTACGATTGATTAATGTGTTTATAAAACTACTTTTGCCAACATTAGATCTACCAACTAATAAAAATTCTGGTTTATTATCCGTTGGATATTGGCTACGTCTAACTGCACTAATTTCTAAATTGACGGAACTTATTTTCACGATAATCTCCCCTTTAAACTCTTTAATTATAACATTTAAGATTATATTTGTCAAAAATCAATTATATCATTTGATAAGTCTTTTGTACCTCATCAGATAGCAAAGCTGAATTAAGACGCTCTAATCGAGCTTTTTCAATTGCTTGATAATATTCATAATAGTGATGTGTGAACTTAGATAAAGCTGAATTATCTAGATGTTTATAAAAACTCTCATGAAGTTTTATCATTTCTTCAATTACTTGATCACTAAAAAATTTAGTTTTGTAATATTTTAATATTACATCTAATTTTTCAGAAGGAATATCTATATGACCTTCAATTTCAACTAACTGTTCTATTTTTTTATATAATGCTTCAAATTCATTGTAAGGAATATTTTCTAATAGATGTCCAACTAAAATATAAGATTTTTTATCTTTACCATCAAAACTAGTTAAAAAATCAACTGGCTTATTACCATAACTACTATTAGGTATCATAGTAAGATATTGATATATTGTTTCACTACAACTTTTCGTATAACAGCGATAACTATAGCCATTAAAAGCATTTTTTAAAACCATAGTTTGTGAATGAAAAATAAAACGTCTTAAATTTGGATTGATACTATTAATATTTATCATTTTTATTCCCCCTAAAACACCTTTATTATATCATAGTTAAACAATAATTACTAATTTTAAAAAATTATAATTGATTTATTATTTAGCTTTTTCTTTATATTCTAAATATTCTATTCCAAAATAAACATCGTTATTTACAAATTTACCAGTTCGTGAATCAAAAGCAAATTCATAAGATAATGTTTTTTTATCTAATTGAACAATATCTTCGAATTTCTTTTGTTCTGTAAAAGGAATAAATTTTGTATTTAAAATTTCTCCTTTATTAAATATTTTTAATAGTTGTCTTTGAATATCATAGTGATCTTCTTGCGCTGAATAATATCCAGGAATAATTAGATATTCAAATGTATTGTCACTATTTAAATCTATTAATTCAAATAATTTCATAACCGCTGGTAGATAAGTAGTAGATACATGAGCTACTAAAGCTTGTTTCTTTTTTCTTTCATATAAAAGTATTCCAAAACAAGTAGCTAAAGCCTGAGTCCCAATAATTGGTTTTGCTTCGGTTGATATATCAGCATCATCCATATTTACTAAATTAAATAATTTTGTATTTTCTTCTTTCATCTTATCCCTTCTTAATTTTTCATATTTTTTTACAATCTTGCTTACTATCTACATATTCATCAAGTGCTTGAAATGTCTTTTGTAAAAATTGGTCATCTTTTATGTTAATACCTATACTAAGGCAAATATCGTAAACACTTTTATTATCATATTCACCAATATGATTATTTAAATGAACAATATCGTCAAAATTAGCATATTTCCGAGCATAAATAGCGAGAATTGTTCCTAGTATATATCGATAGTTTTGAGTTATAAACTCTTCACTTAAGACACATCCAAGTGACTTATCTTTAATTTTTTCTCTATTATTTTGTTCTACCAAAGATAAATTTTTACACAAAATAGAGCATTCTTTCTCAAATGTTTCCTTTTTTATATTTAATAAATATTGTTGTAATAGGGAAATCGTATTATCATCTAAATTACCAAATTTTATAAAAGCTAATAAAGGTATTTCATATTGAAAAAAAACAGTCGAATGTCCTTTAATATTTTTTATTCTATAAAAATAATCTATTTCATCTTTATTTATTCCTTTTTTTAAAAGGTAATCGATTGTATAAAATTCAAAATAAATAGATAAAAATTCTGTAAAATAATGACGATTTGGAGAAATATGTTTTCCATTAGTATAATGAATAAATTCATGAACTAATAGTCTTACATCGTTATAATTAAACTCTCTATTAATATTTATAATTTGTTTTACTTGATTTTTTCTATGCATGCTTATACATACTGAATCTTCGTAAGCACTTTCAAAACTAAAATCTAGTTCTCCACTTTTAATTAAATTATCAAAACTTTCTAAATAACTTTTATCAATACTTGCAATAATTTTTCTTGCAAGAAGAAAAACATCTTCAAATGTCAATTTATTTTGTTTTGTCTTATTGTCCAAACGATAATCTTCAATATGTTTTAAAACTTCATCATTTAATCTAGATATAGCATATATATTTTCTAATAAAAATGCATTTTCTTTTTCTAAATATTTACAAATTTCATTTAAATAGTAATTTAGTTTATCATAGATTTCTTTCATTTTTGCTCCTTTATAAAGTTAAGTTATATATATCAATTATATCAAATTCTTAATATATTCATTGTTTTAAATAATTATGTTTTAAGAAATTAAATTTTATATTGTTATTTAAAAAAACGCCACCTAAATTTGTGTGCGTATATCAACATAATGGTGGAGCTGAGGGGAATCGCACCCCTGTCCGAAAATACCAAGATTAAAGTTCTACAAGTTTAGATAATTTGTTGATGTCCTAAGTAATAATAAATTATCAAAATTTTACTTAGTAATTTCTATTAAATTCATCAACAATCCTAGAAAATAAATTGTTGATATAACTCACTAATCGAGCCTCTTTTACTTCCCGTGAGTAAAGAAATAAAGAAGCAGCCTTCTAAATTATTAAGCGAAAGCTAATTGGTTTCTGTTTCCAGATATTTTTATTTTGGATTATAACGTCATACCTTGACGACTTGCCCTTTAAAAATAATATTTCCGTCGAAACTAGACAGCCCCATGTGGTATATATAATACCACATTTTTCTTTTTTTATCAAATTTGTTAATTATTATTCTTTTTTTCTAAAATTACTTTTTTATATATATAAATAGCACTATCAAGATCGTTTTTTTTATCATAATTTTGTTTACATTCTTGTATTTTTTGAGCAATTTTAGAATATTCACTTAATAATTCTCTGGGTGATGTATTTCTTAAATCCATTTCATTTTTATTCATTTATTCACCTCTTCTTACTTATATCATTTTCTATATTTTGGACAAATTGCTCTAAACATTCTCGCATTTTTATATACCCATGTTCTCGCATATTTTTCATAATGTAGTTATCATAAGGAAATTGATTTCTTGTAATACTTACATGATTTTTTCCATAATCATTTACAAAATATTTCTTTTCAAAATCAATAAAATCAATATCTTTACTATATTCTAAAAATTCGTTCGCAGCATCTAATAATGATCCACCATTTTGTAATATCCAATTTTCTACACCAATGCCACCTAATCCTGCTTGGGTTTTATCACTTCTACTAGCTTTATAAACATTTGCATCTTGTAAGATTTTCTTTGCGTACATTATATTAGCTAAAACCAAACGATATTTTTCATAATCTTGTTCTTTTATTTGTTCTAATCTTTCGGCTAAAGCAGTATCTGATGAATAATATTTTTCTTTTGAAACAAATGTTATATCTATATCAACTAATTGATCCAATCCCTCTATTTTAACTTGTTTTAATCTGATTTTATTTTCCATTACAATTTTATCTATACATGGTAAATTTACTAATAAATTTTGTTTTATAATATCTATTTTATTAAAATCTATTTTCATAACATAATCAAAGTCGATATCATTTGGTAAATTTGTTCCTCTAACTGTAGATCCAGTATTAATTAATTCAACATCTTTACCAATTACCAAACCAATATTTGATAATGAAATCATAACGTTATTATTAATTAAATTATTTATTACATTGTTGCTTTTCAAATTATCATCTATAATAGTTAAATATTCGTCTAATTGAGGAAAATACAAATTATCACTAAAAATAAAATTCCCTGTATTGTATTGTTTCAATCCAGACATTTTTTGTCTTATTTTATTATATTCTTCTTCTGTAAACAAAACATTATCATTTAAATCACAAATTGGTATATATTTTCCACTCAAAGCTTCTAATAATTTCATTCTATTTAAAAAACTTGATTCTGCTAATTCAGGAACTTTTTTTAATGATGCTTTTGATAAATCTACTTTAAACACATTATTACTATATAATATTATGAAATCATTATTATCATTTGATTGAACTGGTATAGATAACAATATACGTTCAAAGTCCTCTAGATTATATATTTTTATAAAATCAGCCATTTTATGTTTTTTTAATTCTTCTATTTTATCTTTTAATAAATTAATTTTTTCTTCTAAATTAATTGTAATTTCATTACCTTGTTTTCCTTTCTCAATTTCTAAATAAGAAAGTAATTTAGAAAATAAATTTAATTTTTTAAAATTATCTTGTTTTTCTACAATATCAATAATTCTTTGATATAAATTATCAAATGAATTTTGATTAAAGATTTTATTATATTCATGTTCTACTACATCATAACATTTGCAACCAATCGCATTATTAAAGAATGTTAATAATAATTCATTTAATTTATTATTATCAAATGAATTTGAAAATTCAATTAATAATTTTTCGCATTTTTCATGCTCTCTTTTAGCATATTTTAATCTATCAACAATTACTATAGGAATATCAAAATCAATTGATGCTTGTAAAGTGTATTTATAATGCTCATTTATTGAAGGATCAAAATTATTACTATCATTAATATCATCAACAAATAAAACTAAATAGTCAGGCATTCTTTTGAAAGTTGTGCTTGACTTAGCTCCTCTTCTTTCTATAACTATTTCATTATGTGTATGTCTAGTATTATCTATCATTTTATTAGGCAGTAAAAAATTATCAGGTGATGTTGAAGAAATTGATAATTCACTATTATTAGATCCCATGTCATAATTTGCAGCTCTATAAATAGAACCACCTTCTAAATTTGAAAATCCTAAAACCACAGATTTTATTCTTGCTATCGCTATTTGATTATTTCCAATATAACTAGTGCATACTCCATGATTAGCAATCAAAGGAACTTCCCATTCTTCTTTAAAATTGTCATGCTTACTTACTTTTGAATAAGCATTTAAAGCATGTACTAACATGTTAAAATCGTCATCTAAAATATAAAACTTTGGCTTTTTTCCTAAAACATCAAGGTTTACTAAAGACCGAATATGTTCTAATTCATTTAATTTAGGATTATTATGTAATATTTGAATTAAACTATGCTTTTTATCTAATTTATATAATGTTTTATCATATTCTTTTATGTATTCATTTCGTATTACTGATTCTAAAAAAATTGATGCATAAAAATCTGTTAATAAAAAATCTGTATTATTATAATAATTTATTAATTTGTTTAAATCATCACAATCACTTATATCTTTTAATGATTTTAATATTAATTTTACTTCTTCATTAATATTACTATTTTCTAAGTTATCAAGATCATGACAATATCTTTGAATAATAAAATTAACTTCTGTTATATTTAAACCAAACTTTTCTTCAAAAATTGCTTCTTTTATTTGCTCATTTGTAATTGTTCTAGAAGTTATAAGTAATTCTATTTTTTGCCTATATTCTTGTTTTATTTTTTTAAAGTTGGAATCGGTCAATTGATTGGCATCAGTTATTTTATATATATTATTTTTTCTTTTTAAAACATATACAAAATTTCTTAATTGTTCATCTGTTAATTTATTTTCATTTGAACTGTTTATTAGTTTATCATATTGTAAGTCTCCATATAATACTAAATTATCTAAAATAATTTCAATTATATAAGATAAATCATAATCATTATTGGTTAATAATTTGCTGACTTTAGAAAAAACTAATAATTGTGTTTCGTTTAATTTTAAAATTTTTTCTTGTATAGCTTGATAATTTCCTATTTTTTCAATAAATTCAATATCAAACACATTATATTGCTTACCTAATAATCTTAAATCAAGTGTCGAAAGAATTTCATTATTTTTGTTAAACAAATAATCTATTTTATATTGCATTTCATCACAAGAAATATTTAATTTTTTTGATAATAGATCAATACATTCTTTACTATATGCCTCTTTTTTAAATCCTTTTATTATTAAATAATATTTTTCATATTCAATACACTTTTTTAATAATTTTGAATTATCATTTAATAAAAAAGGAATTGTCGTTAATTTTATAATATAATTTAAAAATTTTTCATTTATAAATATTTTATCTATTACTTCTTCAGTAAATGCCTTTTTATTAAAACTATATATTGCATCATATCCTTTATATTCAACACATTTTTCTAATAATTTTGGATTGCCCTTAAAAAAAGGTAATAAATCAAAATTTTCAGGAAAATATTTTTCTATTATATTTTTTAATATTTCTTCATCATCTTCTATTAAATTTATTATATTAGGTGTGAATGTGTTTGGATAAAAATACTTTAGTAATTCATATCTTTTATATTTTATACATTTTTGTAATAATTTTGAATTGTCTTTTAATGCATTGGGTACACTTTTCATAACTTTTATAAATTCATCATTACCTATTAATTTTTCTTTAAACTTTTCGGTAAAAACTGTAAAGGAAAAATAATCAATCAAATCATATCTTTTATTTTCTATGCATTTTTGTAACATTTCAAAATTATCTGATAATACAGAAGGAATTACAGTTGTTTTTTTTATAAAATCATCACTATTTAATAGTTTTTTTATTATTTCCACAGAAAATATGTTAGAAAAAAAGGTGCCAACTAAATCATATTTTCCATATTCAATACATTTTTGTAATAATTTCGAATTATCTTTTAATACATTGGGAACACTTTTCATAACTTTTACAAATTCGTCATTACCTATTAATTTTTCTTTAAGTTCTTCGGTAAAAATTGTAAAGGAAAAATAATCAATTAAATCATATCTTTTATATTCAATACATTTTTGTAATAGTTCAAAATTGTTCAATAATATAGAAGGAATTACAGTTGTTTTTTTTATAAAGTCTTCATTATCTAATAATTTTTGATAAACCTCTTCGGTGAATGTTTTTTTTGTAAATTGATTAATTAAATCATATCTTCCACATTTGACACATTTTAGTAACATTTTAGAATTATCTTTTAATGCAAATGGCACAGTTTTAATATTATTAATATAATCTTCGTTTTGTAATAGTTTTTCCGTAATTTCTTCGGTAAAGGCACTAGAAGAAAAAGAGTCAATTAAATCGTATCTTTTATATTCTATGCAGCCGTTTAAAATTATACTTTCGTCTAACCCGTCTGTTATTTTTTTTATGCTCTTAATATATTCTTCATTTGATGATAACTTTTTTAAAACTTCTTTTGTAAAAGCACTAGAAAAAAAGGAGTCAATTAACTCATACCTTTTATATTCAATACATTTCATTAAAATTTGACTATTATCATCTAAATCATCTGGTATATAATCTATCATATCGTTTTTTAAAAAATATTCAAAAACTTGTGGAACATCTAATCTATCTTCAAGATATTTGCCATATTTTTCAACTAAATCTTTAGTAAAGATTTCTTTCGGTAAAGATTTAATTTCAGTTTGACTCATTATTTTTTTATTTTTTAAATGAGAAATTAATCTTAATTTTAATATTTGATTTCTAGGTAAATTACGAAATTTTTTTATTACTTCAAACATATTATCACTTTCTTTTTAATAATTTTTCAAATCACGAGCTAATTGTCTTTCTATATCTTTTTTCTTGATAGCCTCTCTTTTGTCGTAATTTTTTTTACCTTTAGCTAAACCTAATAATATTTTAGCTTTACTTCCTTTAAAATACAATTTAAGAGGAATTAAAGTAAATCCTTCTAAATCTAATTTATCTCTTAATTTTAATATTTCTTTTTTATGCATTAATAGCTTTCTAGTTCTAGTTTCTTCATGGTTAAAAATATTACCTTGATCATATTTACTAATATGCATATTTAATAAATATATTTCGTTATTTTTAATAATGGCATAACTATCTTTTAAATTAGCTTTACCAAGTCTAATTGATTTAATTTCCGTACCAGTTAAAACAATTCCCACTTCAAAAGTTTCAATTATTTCATAATCAAAATTAGCTTTCCTGTTTTGTATCTCCATCTTTAACCACCTCAAAGTCAATAGTGCGTTTTTCTTTATCAGCTGCAATTACTCTTACTCTAACATTGTCACCTAATCGATAACCTCGTTTGTCTTTATTACCTCTTATTGTGAAGGTTGTTTCATCATAAGTATAATAATCGCCTTTTAAACTATCTAATCTTACTAATCCCTCAATTAAATTAGGTAATTCAACAAACATACCAAAGTTTAAAACTGAACTGATTATACCATCAAATTCTTCTCCAATATGATCCATCATATATTCAGCCTTCTTCATATCATCAACAGCTCTTTCGCATTCAATACTTCTTCTTTCCATATTAGATGTGTGTTCTGCTACAAATGGTAGTTCTCTTTCATAATAATTAATTGTATCATTGTTGATATTATTATCAAATAAATAAGTGTGTAATAAACGATGAACTGTTGTATCAGGGTATCTTCTAATTGGTGATGTGAAATGGGTATAACATTTACTTGCTATTCCAAAATGTCCAATATTATTAGTGTCATAAATTGCTTTTTGCATACTTCTTAAAAGTAAAGCTGATAATAAATGAAACTCTTTTTTATCCTTTAATTGAGCTAAAATATTTTGCATAGTTTTTGGGGTTAATTTTTTAGTATCTTCTTTTACTTTGTAACCTAAAATATTTAAAAATCTCATGAAGTTATTAATTTTTTCTTCATTTGGTTCACCATGAACACGATAAATAAAAGGTAATTCCATATAATAAACATGAGTTGCTACTGTTTCATTAGCAGCAATCATAAAGTCTTCGATTAACTTTTCACCGGTACCTCTATTTCTTAATGTTACATCGATAGCTTTTCCTTTATCGTCAACAATAATTTTAGATTCATCGATGTCAAAATCAATATAACCTCTATTTTCTTTATTCTTCCGTAAGATTCTCGCTAAATCAGACATCATTCTTAGTTTATCGGCATATTCTTCATAACCTTCAGGAATTATATTTTCTTCTAATACTTGATTAACTTTTTTATAAGTCATTTGAATTCTTGATTTGATAACTGTTTGTAAGATATCATAGTCAATGACATTACCATTATTATCTATCTCCATAATGCATGATAAAGCTAATCTATCAACATTAGGGTTTAACGAACAAATTCCATTCGATAATTTATGAGGTAACATTGGAATTACTCTATCGGCTAAATAAACACTAGTACCACGATCAAAAGCTTCACTATCTAAAGCTGTATTAGGTCTAACATAATAGCTGACATCAGCAATATGAACGCCTAATTTATAATGATCATTTATTTTCTCAATTGAAATTGCATCATCGATATCTTTAGTATCATCGCCATCAATAGTAAAGATGACTTCATCTCTTAAATCAGTACGATTAGCTAAATCTTTTTCTAAGACTTCATCAGGAATATCTTCTAATTCTTTCATTACATTATCACTAAATGTATCGGGTATTCCCATTTCATTAGTAATTGATAATATATCAACACCTGGATCATTTTTATGCCCAAGTATTTTAACTACTTCTCCTTTATAATTGTTATCTTTTAGTTTGTTAGTTATCTTAACTAATACTTTATGCCCGTCCATAGCACCTAAAGTTTTTTTCTTGTCAATTTCAATATTTAATTTAATTCGATCATCGTCTAGTTTTAAGAAAGGTTTATTTTTAACATAATAAACTTCACCAACCATTTGTTTAAATTTACGGTCAACAATTTTTAAAATTCTTCCTTCTAAATCAATTCCCTTAGGCGACGTTATTTCGACAATTACCTTATCACCATGAATAGCGCCATTCATATTAGTAGGAGGAATGAAGACATCTTCATCTCCTTCAATATCAACAAAACCGTAACCTTTTTTATTAGCAATCATTGTTCCAATTTTTAAATGACTATTAGTAAATAATAAATAATTATTTTTTTTAGTTCGATAAATTTTTAGTTCATCTTCTAATTTATTTAATACTTTTAATAATTCTTTTAGTTCTTCAACACTACTAAAGCCTAGAGCATCATTTATTTCATTAACTGATAAAGCTTTATCAGTATTAGTTAATAATTCTATAATTTTATCTTCCAACGTAATCCCTCCTATATATTATCAATTATATATCTAATTAATAATTTTTTATTTTTATATTCAAAAAAGAAACATAAAATAAAGATAATATTACCAAACAAAGTAACTATAATATCCTTCATCGTATCATAGACACCAGTTGCACTTCTTTGCATATCTTGGTTAAATAAATTATCAATAGCAAATTCTATTATCTCCCAAATACCAGAGCTAGCAAGTGAGAATATAAAAATAAACAAGCAATTGAATATAATATTTTTACTATTAAACATTTTTAATTTAATTAATATAAAAATGGCTAATAGCCCCGATAACATTCCCCAAATAAAGTGCGAAAAATTATCAAACCAAGATGTTATTTTATATAAATGCAATTGACAACCTAAAAATAAAGCAATAAAACCAAATAGCATATATAATAAAGTAATTATTGGCTTTACTTTAAAAATAAATGGTATAACAACATATAAACTGAATAGTAATAAAGTAATATCTTTATTATTTAAAGCAAAAAATACTGAAATAAAACATAAAACAAAAGCTATTATTATGTTTATTTTATTCAATTTCATCTATTTTCTCCATTTCTACTTGATTTATAGCATTAAATCTTTTAGTTATTTTATCGGTAGTTGTATGAATATCTTTAACATCTTTACTAACCGTTTCAATACTTCTATATAACTTATCCCATCTTTCTTTATAACGATTAAATTCATTACTTAATAATCTCAACTCATTATGAATAACACTTGTATATTTATCTCTTTCAATATTTTTCATAATGATTTGAATTGTCGTTAAAGTACTAATCAAAGTAGTTGGACTAGTTATCCACACTCTTTTTTTATAAGCATATTCAATAATATCTGAATGATAAGCATTAACTTCGGCAAATATTGCTTCAGCTGGTAAGAAAAGAATTGCTTGATCACTAGTTACTCCATCGATAATATATTTGCTACTAATAGCGTCAATATGTTTTTTCATATCATTTCTAAATAGTTTCTCCGCTTGTTCCCTAACACTAACTTCTCTTTTTTTATCCACCATAATTTGATAGTGTTCTAAAGGAAATTTTGAGTCAATGGCAATTAATCCTAATGGTTGCGGAGCAAACAAAACACAGTCGGCAATAGTATCGTTATTAAATTTATATTGCATTTGATATATTTTATCATTATCGCCAAAAATGTTATACATAATATTTTTTAAATTAACTTCACCAAATATTCCTCTTGTTTTTTTATCAGTTAAAACACTTTGTAAAGATATAATATCACTTGACAAATTATCGATTTTCTTTTGAGCTTCATCGATTTTTGACAATCGTTCTAAAACATTTGTAAAAGTTTTGTTTGTTTTTTCAAAATTTTCATCTAATCTTTCGTTAACTTTATTATTAATTAAAGTTAATTTATTGTCTAATTTATCATTTAATCTTTCAAAATCATTACCTAAATCTTTACTGAAAGATGATTTAAACTCACCAATTTCTTTTACAACATTGGTTTCTAATTTGCCTAATCTCTCTGTAATATTAGATTCATTAATGTTTTTTGTTAATGCGAAAATAGAAATAATTAAGATTATAATTAATAAAGCTATTATGATATATTCCATAATCATTCACCATTTTAATTATACTATATCAGATAATAAAGGTCAATTAAAATAAACCGCAAATTAAATGCGATTTATTTGTTTAATAACCAAGCTTCATAACCACCAAGAATATTATAAACTTTATATCCTTGTCTGATTAATGCCAAGCACACCCTATAGCTGCTTTTTCCATACTGACAATAAATATAATAATCTTCATCTTTATTTAAATATTTTTCGGGATTTTTTAATAACAAAAGCATCGGAATATGTATGGCATTATCGATATGATTATCATTGTACTTTTCAATACTTCTAATATCTATAATATTAATATTTTCTTTATTTAATAAATCATGAATACTAATATTCACTATAACCACCCTATTACATTATATGTAATAAGATAAACTTAATAAAGTGAATAAATCTATTCCTTAATTAAATAAAATTACCCCATTGTTTAAATGGGGTAATTATTAATCCTCATCATTAAAGAAATCATCAAAGAATTGGTCATCAGTAACACCATTGATTACTTTGTTTTCTTCTTCTTTTAATACAATCTTTGGTTCTTCAACAACTTTATTTTCCGTTGAAGTTGAAATTGATTGAACATCAGTAGAAGTTTTTGAATCTTCAATAATTTGAGAGTTTGAATCTTGAGAATCTGCTTTATTTTCTTTGATATCAGCCTTGCCTTGAGCTTTAGCTAATTGTTCTTGTTTTTCTTGTTCTTCTAATTCAGCTATTTTAGCATCAATACGCTTTACTAATGCATCAATATCAAAATTATCTTCTTTAACTGGTTGATTTATTGGCTTATTTTGATTTCCACCGGTCGGTCTAGAATCACGAGGTGCGACAGGAGGAACTGGAGGACGATTAAATGAAGACATCATATCATTTAATTTTGTTTCTCTTTTAGCATCAACGTAAGCTTTTAAATCAAATAATTTAATTTCTTGTTTTTCTCTCGTTGGATAAGTAGCTTTAGGATAAGATTTTCCCCAGCCACCTTCTTTTTGAATTTTCCAGTCAGGAACAACTTTAGTTTTAAAAGGCATAGATCTAATTCTTAAAACTATAATTGTATTTTCTGGTAATCTTTGTAAATCACTAACAGTTACTAAAGGTGTACTAGCTGTTTTATCTTTTTCTTTTGATTTAACCTCACCGCATAATTTACTAATTTCTTCTAGTGAAGCTAATTCGCTACTGATTAAGTAAATAATATTACCACAGTTACCTTTAATTGTTTCTCCATTTTCTTTACCATATACTTGATATAATTGAGCAAAGTTCTGAATAATAAAGGTAAAACGAATATTTCTACTACGAGCTGCTGTAACCATTGTCGTAACATCTTTTAATGGTGGCATATTGGCAAACTCATCTAGGATAAAGTTTGTTTTAAAAGGTAATTTACCACCTGATTCTTGAGCAACATCGATTAATGTTTCATAACACTGTTTAATAAATATTGTAACTAAAGAGTGATATGTCTTCTTTTCATCTTGAATTACTAAGAATACTGCTGTTTTTTTACGCCCGATATCTTTTAAATCAAAATCACTATGACTTAACATTTCTGATAAGTTTTCTCTTGATGAGAATAATTTAATTTTTTGTTTAAATACTGATAAGATACTACTTTTAGTATCATTAGGAGCCATAATGGTTGAAGAAACATTAATGTAAGCAGGACTAGCCTTATCTTTATAGCCAAAATATTCTTTAATATAAGTTGTATTACCTATTTTTTCTTCACCAACAGTTGTCATTAAGTTAATTGTATTTAAATTTATTTCCTCTTCTTTAGCATCTTCAAATAATGCTAAAGCTAAACCAGTAAAATAATCAGCAGAAGTTTTTTCCCAGAATGGATCTTGGCTTTGCGCTTTATCATCATATAGGATATTCATTGCTAAGTCATCTAATAACTCATTAGCTTTATCTTTATTCCCTGATTTGTATAATTGATAAGGTAAACCTAAAGGATTCCAAGCGCTTCCTTTTTGGGGATCACGAAAGTTAAGTAAAACAATATTATAACCTTTTTCTCTTAACATTTCAGCATTATTTTCGTATATTTCACCTTTAGGGTCAGTGATAATCATTGATTCACCTTTTTTAGCTAAAATACGAACCATTGGTTGAACCATAGTTTGAGTTTTACCAGCACCAGTCGAACCCAATATAAGGTTGTGATACTCGCCACCATCAACCCAAATTTCTTTACCATTGTTGATTAGTGGAATTCCTGCATGTTCACAAGTTTCTTGACTAGGTATAACTTTATAAATTTTATCCTGTTTTTTAAATTCTTTTTCATCAGCCCATCTAGCATAACCTTTTTCTTCTTTAGCTCCCGTACTAAAACCAAATCCTTTATCACGATCAAAGAAATAAGATGAAACACTAGTAATTATAAAAATAAGAGCAAAGATATAGCCAACAATAGTTGGAACTATAAATTGTGAAGAAAAAGCTGGAAAAGGATTAAATCCATGAAAACGGCCATCAGTTGCAAAACTTGAAAGATTTAATACTGCGATAGCAACAAAATATAATAAAACAATTGCAAATATAACAAAAATTAAATAGTCTTTAGCTGACGCTTTAAATTTTAATTTCATTTAGGTTCACCTCTTAATTATTCCTATATAACAGTATATCACATAATTAACTAAATTTCATTATTTTTTTTACTAATAATTATAATAGTTGTCACACTAACCCCTAACAATAAAATGATTGTTCCAGCAACTATAAAAGTAAATTTGTTTTCGATGATATAATCAATTATTTTTTCGAAAAAATTTCTTTGTCTTACTTCGCCAAATTTTATATATATTTCTTTTTCGTCGGCATTATTATTATTAATTTCCCATATGTATTTTCTCCCTTCAATTTTATCGGCATTTGTTTCAATAACTTCATGGTTAGTTGTTAAAGTGAGATTTAAATTTTCAATGGGAAAATATTCCACAGTCATACATTTAAAGCCTTCACTTGTTGATAAGATATAATTATTATCTTGTTTTACAAAGCTAAAAGCATCAAAACAATTATTGTTAAATAATGATTGATTAAAATTGCTTGCTTCATAAGTATATGTATAAGTGGCTTTAAAATTAGTTAAACCTTTACTATAATCAACATTATAAAGATTTTGATCATAATTATTAAATATCGCATATACTTGACGATTTTGTATTTGTTCGATTTCTCTTTCCATTGAATTATCCAATGTTACCTGAATAGTTTCATTCAAAGTCTCATCATTAAATTCCAATTCGTATTGGACATCACAACCGGTTACTATAAGTAATAATAGACTTAAAAATATAATTTTTTTCATAATTACTCACCAATTCCTAAAAGATAAACATAACCATTAAAAGTATATCCGTTAGAATAATATGGTATATCTTCAAAAGCTACAGTTCGGACATCTTGACGGAAATTATTCCAATTTAGTGTGTTATTATTACTAACATTCCAACCATCGGAAATAACAACAGTTTGATTTTCATAGTCAACACTTTCGATTATTGCTACGTGTCCATAATTATGACTAGCACCATTAGCTACACTACTAGACCATGAAACAATTGCTCCTGGCGCTGGTTTAGTATAATCTGTACTTTTAGCAAAAATATCTAATTCTGCCGCTCGATACCATCCTTCACCATTCTGATAAACATTGGTTATCGCTTGATAAGCTTTAGCTTTAGTTAAATCATCCATAGTAGAATTATAAATTATCTCTAAAGCTCTTGACTTCGCATACCAAACACATTCACCAAATAACCCCTGTGTTTTTGAATAAATCCAAGATAAATCGATACTAACGCCACCAATACTAACTGTTCCCATTGCCTCATAATAATCCGATCTAGCTCTAACCTCATCGACACCCATTGGTATACCACTAGTACTAACATATTCACCATTCATGATTGTGACCATTTGCGAAATTGTAACTCCTGGTGAATAGAAATATTTTAATATTTCATCATATGTCGAACCATTATCAGCCATTTCATAAGAAACTACCTGGCTCATACCACGACCATGACCACCATTAACCATATTAAAGTATTCATCACTCAAATAAACTTTATGCGTTTCACCATTTGGCAATCTAGTATACACAACATATTTTCCATTACTATCTGTTCCATATGAACAGCTACTATCATTATAACAATAAGAATCATATTCAGATGAGAATATTTTATCATTATATAATAAAACTTGTCCTTCGGTCGCTTGAGCCGCTTCTCTAGCGTAATCAGCTATATTTTCTTCAAATACTTGTGCACTTTGACTGCTTACAATCGGTTCACTACAGTTATTAGTCCTATTCAGGACATAAGTTCTAGCGGCAACCGCTTGTGCTTTATAAGCTTCCATATCTTGTCCTGGATAAGCTTCACCACTTACAACACCAGCGACATACTCCTCTAGATTATAAGTACCAATCATGTTACCACCAGAATCTAAGACTGTAACTCCCGAACAATAAGCATATACTTTGGTAAATCCCTTTTGTCCACTCATATCGTCATACATAGCTACTCTTAAAAATATTTCGTCAACGGTATTATCAACTTTACTATCAACATCGGCATTTTCTTTACCTTCATAATAAAATTTTCTAACAAACTCATCTCTTAAATATTCTTCATATCGCTCAATATCCAATTTATATCTTTCAGAATAATCTATTACTAAAACTTCTTCTCCATTAATTGTTTCATAAACATCTTCCGGACATTCATAGTCAATATCATCATAGTCTTTATGATTGCTTATTTGACACATATGTTTACCATTCGGTGCAGCATACTCACTACCATTTTCATAACAACAATAACTAACCATCCTTGTTGCTAATTCTTCAACTTTTTTATCACTTTTCCTAAAATCGATATAATTTGTAGCTGCTAAATCTTCAATGCTCGTAATTTCTTCATCATCAAGAGTTGTAAATGGCTCAGCATAAGTTAAAGTTGCTGTTAAAAGAGTTGCATTTAATCTTACATTTTTATCTTCTAAATATTCATCATATACTTCATTGATATGCTCGTAAAAATTATTTTGCTCGACTTCTTGACATTCTTCATCATTACACCAACCACGAAATGTTAAAAAGTTACCTAACTTTTCACCAAAATCAGATAAAGCTTCTCCTGCTGAATTTATCAATTCATTAATATAAAATAAAGGCGAAATAATTATTACTATAATCATAAGAACAGCAATAATTGTTAGACAACCACTTAAACCAAAAGTTCCAACTGCACCAAATCCTATGACCTTTTTAGCTATGTCGACTGTTGCTTCTCCTGTAGCTTCTTCTTCATCTTCATTTTTCTTCTTTTTCTTTCCGAAAAAAGAAAATGGGCTAAATTTGTTCGGTGATAAAGCATTAGAAGCTGTATCTAAAGCCTTTTGCCCGGCTTTAGTTTTGGATAGAGCATCAACAGCAGCTCCAGCAGCTGGACCGGCAACAGCATTCGCCGCTGCTTTAGCCCCTTTCTTTAAAACTTCTTGCTTTGCTTGATTTATTTTATTTTGTCTATTTAAATTTTGATTGTTTCTTATTTGATTTCCTCGATTAACTTGGTTGCTATTGGGATTAAAACCATTATTAGCACTATTTTTTGCGTTATTGTTAGGATTATTCAATCCTTTGTCAGGTTGTCCCAGTCCTTCTTTAGGAGGGAGGCCACCTTGAGAATTTAATCTATTTTGTGTTGGAGGAACATTAGATGTCGTAATTTCATTATTTGGTGATGCTGAAAAATTCCCTTGTTCAGGAATTTTTTCGTTTTTTTGATTATTTTGAATATTTTGAGGGTTATAACCATTATTTAGTTCGTCGTTCATTTACATCACCACCGCTTATTTTATAATCCTCCACCACTACCAAATGAGTCTAATTCTTGTTCAGTTGCAACTACATTAATACGCATTCTTCTACTACCACAGACGAATAAAGCTTCTCCTTGGTTATATCTTTTGATACTTTCTTTCTCATTATCATTTAAATCGATTAATTTAGATAAGTCTTCAACAGCTTGCTTTTTTAATCCCATAATTAAATAGTAAGAAGCATTATCAAATATAGCTTTACCTTGTGTAATAACAGAAGGGTCACTAAAATCTGATGGTTGTTGCGTTATAATAATTGTTCCTGTGTTATACTTACGAGCACGTCTTTGAATTTGACCCAAGAAGTCAGCTCCTAAAACATTGCTACCAGAAATTAAAACATGTGCTTCATCAACTGTTAAAACAGTATTAACATTAGGGTTTAAAGTTAAACTCCAAGCATATTTCAAAATATTAAAGAATAAAGCATTTCTAATATTTTTATCACTATTCATTAACTCTTTAATGTTAAATACGATGAAATTACTTTGATGTTTAATTGTTGTATGACCATCGAAATAGTATCTTAGCTCTTTAACTAAAGGACGAATTTTTAACTCAAGTTTTTCTAAGACATCTTTTTCATGAGTCTTTTCAGGTATAGATAATAATTTACCTCTAATTGTTGCATATACGTCTTTTAAAGTTGGATAGTCTTGTGACGTTAATTTAGAAAAATCAGTAGTGAAATCAATTCCAAATCTACGATAAGTGTCTTGAACAATTTCACTAAACATATTGATTGTATCCTCCTCAGTACTTGGGTCATAGTATTTTATGAAAGCTTTAATAGATTGCAAAGTACGAGTTAAAACGGTATATCCTAATCCTTGTTTTATTTCTTCTTCATCAGCATCCATAATGATTTCTAATGGGTTAACCATACCAAATTCTCCACCTTTACCTAAGTCGATAAAGTCTCCACCATATAATCTTGCCATATCTTCAAATTCCCCTTCAGGGTCAATTATAACTAATTGAATATCATTTCTAATATGGGTTCTAATCAATAATTTAGCAGCTGTTGACTTACCAGAACCTGATGTACCTAAAATAATGACATTAGCATTATTACGGTTGTGTTCTTTTCTTATTTGATATAAGAATTGGTTAAATAATATTACACCACCTGAAAAATCAACACCTAATAAACATGATAAGCCTGGGTCTTTAATACTATCAAAAATAAATGGAAACATAGCTGCAATTGTTGGTGCGGGAATTGGTGTACCAATTCTATCTTCTATCGGCTGTTTTGGATAAATTGGAATAATTGATTTTAAAACTCTCTCTTGTTCAAATCTTAATGGGAATGCCTTCATTTCCATTGCTTCTAAATAACTTCTTACTTGTAATTTTTTACTAATTAATTCTTCTTCTGAATCAGCAGTCACCATAACATGCATTTGGAAGTCAAAAATTTTAGATTGAGTACTAACTAATTGAGAAATAAAATATTCTAATGACTCATAGTCTTGTCTAATTCTTTCTTGAATGGTCTTATCATTTTCTTCTTGATAACGAGCTTTCAAGTCAGCTATTTCTTTATTTAACATTCTTTGAATAACGCTGAATGGTAAAGGTATATGTTTAATTACTACCTTAACTCCAGACATACTAGTTAAATTAGCTAAATATCCTGGAGAAATAAATTTTGGATAAGATATTACTGTTAAAATAGTTGCATGTTTATCACTTATAACAAAGTCACTTGATCTAAATTCTAGCCCTTTAGGAGCTATCTGTGTTTTTATATCCATTATCCTAACACCGTCCCAAACGTAGTGGTTACTCCACCATTTAAAAAATTATCCAAAATCATTCGTAAATCATCATTAGTTGTTTGATAAGCAACTAATCCTGCTCCAGCTAAAGTATTAATTAAATTTCTAATTCTTTTTTGAATTAAGTCATCTTTTTTCTCTTTAAACAATAGAAAATATTCTGTATCGACAATATTATTATTCATAAACATATTACCTTTATTAATATCTTCCATGATTAATTTTCTTTTAATCGGATTACCAACATTATTGTATAAAAGTTCTAGTTGTGATAAGTAAACATGGATATCAACTGGTCTATCAGCACAAATAATCCAAAATTCATAATCGATTGTATTATAAACCGTTCTTAAATTGGCAATAATAGCATCTTGAGTTTGTTGATCTAGAATGAAAATATTTCTTGGCATTATTTTAACTCCAGTTACTTTTAGTCCGTTATCCAATATGATATAACCATTTTTTATTTCTTTTACAGGTACATCATCATTTGTATATCTACCTTTTTTTGCTTTCGCCATGAGGAACACACCAACCTTTCCATTTGAATTTTCTTTGATTCATAAAAAATTGAATGGCCGAACTAAGTAAAGTTCGCATATTATAGTAATTAGGAACTGGCATAACCAAGAACCCTGTTACTAATGCCGGTAATAAAGCAATTATTGCTACTGCTATTTGTTCAACGGGTAATACGACTAGCATTAACAAAGAAGCCCCAATTCCTATTAAAAATAATATCAAATCAAATTTAGTAAATAAACCAAATATTAACATAGATTTTTTTGCATTCGCTGGTATTAAAAAACTATTCATAAATTATCACACCCTTTTTATTATGGTCTTGCACCTTTTGCAACTTTTCTTGCACGTTCTAATTCAGCATCTTGAGCATGTCTTGGAGCTATGAATTTAGAATGATTTTCTTCAGCAGATGAAACAGCTTTTTGTGCTTTTTCGAAAGCGCTTTCTGCTGCAGCCACAGTTGCTGCAGTGGTACCTGGCACGCCATGCTCAAAATTATATTGTGCTTGACGCCAAGCTACACGAGCTGTATCAAGAGCAGCTTTATTGGACTCAATAGTTTGTAAAGATCTAATAAATTCATCACTTTTAAACCCTGCTCTTTTATAATCAGCTGCGGAGCTACCAGCTCCAAGTGAAACCGCATTAGATCGATCACCTAAATCCCATAAATTTCTTTGAGCGGTAATATCCATATCAGCTTGTCTTTCTTTCTTAGCTCTTTCTTGTCGCTCCTTTTTATACATTGCATGAGCGGTATCTCCCTTAAACTCGCCTCCGGCAAATCCTGATGCGGAAAATCTACCTCTTGCTTCTTCTCCAGACCGGCTCCAACGTCTTTGCATTGCTGAAACAGTATTGCCTAATGTTCTATTACCAGAGTTCATAAGTCCAGAGCCAACTCTACCACCAGATATCTTGTTAAGAGCAGTTCCTGCACCTTTCTTTAATCCGCCGCCAATTAAATTAGCTCCTCCACGGCCAAGAGCTAAAGCTCCTCCAGTAGCCATAACAGCACCCGCAGCTAAAGCTCCTCCAGCAAGAGGCACTTCACCTAACTTTTTTAATGGATTCAAAGTGAATTTGCCACTCATCTTTAATCCAGTTAAATCTTCAATTAATTTAGGTAATTGTTTAGCAAATAACAATGCACCTAATATAATAAATACTTTAACAAAAGCATTGACTTCAGTTTCTAAACCTGTAACCGCGTCGACGAAACGTAAATCAATCATTTGTGTAATAACAAAAATAGCAAAATATATAGCAAGTAATCTAATAAATAAATCTAAATAGGTACTTATACAAACTTTAACCCATTTATCAAAAACTTCTTTACCTTTTTTAGGATCAACTCTTGACACAATCGGAATAGGTGCAATCATTCTTAAAAATCCTAGCTTAACGCTTCTAACAGCTATATCAAAGCAAAATACAATAAGTAATAGACATACGGCACCACCGGCTAAAGTTGAAATTAAATACATATAACTCATAACATAACCATCATCATTAGCTCTTTGATTTAATAAATCTCCATCCATATAAATAGAAATACTGTTTGTATTATAAGCGTATCTTAAACTTTGAGCCATTGCCTCAAAATTATCAGCATTATTAAATCCAACGCTCTTACAAGAGTCAAAAGAACCTCCGGTTATTTGTTCTGCAGTGGCTTGTTCAAGCCCTTGACATTCTGAATAAGTATCCGTATCTAAATGATAAAACGCCTTAAAGGTTTCATAGGCCATAGTATTGCCCGGATCCGTTATAGCATTTGTGTTTATTTCTGCAGTAGAAAATATTTTACCAATGATATTATCCCTTAGTATAATTCTTTGAATATCCATAGCTTGTGTAAAAATCCAAGGAGTTACAATAAGTAAAGTTAAAGTAATTATTATATTACTAATCATTTTACTAAATCCTTTAGTTTTATCTAAAAAATCATCTGGACTAACAATATATGAAAGGATGGAAAAAGAAACCTTAAACAACATAAAAATCCCCAAAAGTGCATATACCTTTGAAGCAAATAAATCAATTACTTCTTCTGTAAAAATTGAAGTTTCAGCTATATCAACAAATAAATTATAAACAGTAACAATAAACGAATAGATAACCCTATCCAGCATAAAGAAAAACTGTCTAACAAGGTTTACAATCCAATCCCACATATTCTTTTGCTCCCATCATTTTAAATATCATTTCTCATACTACATTATAACATAAAAAAAAAAGATAATAAATAGATTTATCTTATCTTTTTTTATTTTTAAATTATGCTGGATCGCATTCATTATTAACAAGACAGTTGAAGCAACCCCAAACATTTTCATTACTATCTCTAGGTGCTACTAAACCGATAGCTATTTCAACAACAAATACTACTAAGAATACAATAACAGCAGCAATTAATCTCTTAACGAATGTTTGTTGTCCTTTTTTGATTTCATCTTCTTTTTGAGCCATTACAGCTTTACCTAAGTCTAACATACCAAAAACAACTAATAAAATTGGTACAACGATTTTAATAAGATCAATAGCTGTTGAAACTAAACTTGGTATCATCTCATCCATTACTAATGTTCCGCCACCACAAGTGACATCTAATATAAACATATAAATCCTCCTCACCTAAAATTAATAATACTACAAATTAAATATTTTGTCAATTATTTCATAATACTTGAACAATTGCCATTGACAAAGCAATCGACACAATTCCACATATTAGTATTTTCGTTTTTAGGGGCCACTAAGCCAATAATAACTTCAACAAAAACAAATACTAAAAATACAAATGCTCCGAGTAATACTCGTTTAAGAAACGTACTACTTCCTTTCTTGATGTCATCTTCTTTTTGAGCAACTACCGCTTTTACTAAATCAATCATACCAAAAATTATAATTATTATGGGCGTTACTATTTTTAAAATATTTATAACAGTAGTGGTAATTTGAGCAGCAACATAAGGAACATCTGTATCACCACAAACTATTTTAGCATAAGTATTACTTCCTTGTAGTAAAGCTTCTTCAGCATTGACTACATCTATATTAAAAAGCACAAAGAATAACAAGCAAACAATTAATATCTTTTTCATTGCACTCACCTAAAATAATCCAAATATTTTCTTTCTTTTTTCTTCTTCTACTTCACTTTGCTGTCTTAAGAAGCCCATTTTAGCTAAAAATGTATCCATAATCATAATATTTGAATCTCTTTCATTAAGAGGTGGCATATTAAAGAAAAATTTAGCTCTTGCTTCATATTGAAGTTCTAAAACATCCTTAGAACTTAGGAGACTTTGATTTAAAATAACTTTTCTTCCTGCCAATTCTTTAAATGCGTTTCTTTTAATATTCATTAATTTATTTAGTTTGATAACCGATGGTTCAACTAAATAAATAATTTCTTGAACTAACCCCATCGCTGTCGGACTTTTATTAACATCAATTATAATAACATCTTTATCGTTGTTTCTCTCGATAAAATGTCCCAAATCACGACTATTAACACTATGTAATGATTTATCATTAAAATAATTAAAATCGCTAGAATCAACCTCGACACCAATAACATTGTAATTTCTTTTTAATTGTTTTACCATCATGTAGCAAAAAGTTGTTGCCCCTGATTCTTCAGTAACATTTTTAACGCCAATTATTCGGCAATAATTAGCTTCGACACCTTGATAAATAATTTGTTCACTGCCTTGATTGTCTATTTGATGATATTGGGCAACATCTCGATAACTATTAGGATTATTATATAGATACATAATTCCTTCAATATTACGAGTAAAGTTATAAATACCCATTGAAATTAATTTTGAAAGATATCCTGGCGTTGATGATTCTTCGCTATCATCTAATAATAAGATTAATTTATCCATATCTAACGAAATAGATAGTTTTTGTAAGGTTTTTATGTCACCATAATCTTTTAATGCTGTAATATCTAAAATCATTCTCTGATAATAGAAATTTTTAAACATGTTAACTAATTCATCAACTTCATATTGTCCTTCAACGGTCTTGATTACATCAATATTCAAGGTTGACAATAATTCTTTTTTTTGATTTGCAATTATTACATTCATTATCCTTCCACCTCATTTTTATCAAATAAAATTCTAGTCTCACCATATAAAGGAAAATTTAAAAAATAGCCAACAATAGGAATATCAAAGTGAATATAAACTGTTACACCATAATATTCACCTTTGCTAGTCGTATATTGATAAATGCAATAGTCATAAGGACTATTATTATTCATGGCAGATATTCCATTGTGAGGACGGCAACGTTGGTCATCACCAACAATCTTATAACCGATTGTAGCCAAATTCTCATTAATTTCTTCAACAGCTTCTTGAGTATAACCTTCATGTTTTTCAACAATATCAATAATTCTATTACGCACTTTGAAACCTTTTGAATAAGCCAAGGAACCTATTAAAAGAGCGATAAAAACTGCCGTAAAAACCATAATAATGTTGAATAACATTGAACTTCCTAATGCTTCCCTCACAACTCGTCCCTCCTTACTCTATATTAATTATACTATATTTTAAAAAATACGACAAGAAAAAAGTGTAAAGTTTAAAAAATAAAAAGCAATAAAATGCTTCTTAAATATTTTTTATTCTATAATAGATAAGAAAGTAAAAATACTATTGTTGTTTTCGAATACGGAATATTTATAAATATAATTAAAGAAGGGTCAAATCTTTCGATTTGACCATCCATGTAAATACTCGTTTAGGACTAGTTTTGGCTTTGCCAACACTATCACTTTTAAGTGTTTGTAAACTTATATATCTCATTTGTTCTTGTAAATACTGGAAAGTTAACCACATTAAGTAAAGGGAAATCAATAGACATATAAGTTAAGACACCATAATTATAATACTCACCTGATTTAGGATTCTCTGGATCAATATAAATGCAATAACTATAAGTAACTCCTTCATGAACTAAAGTCATTCCTTTATATGTTTCTGCGCATCTCTTGCCGCCACTTTTATAACTCATACTTCCAAGAAATATTTCTATTTCCAACTGAGAATCACTGTTAAAACCCTCAAATTTTTCGATTGAATGAACTATTCTATTATTTACTTTAAACGCTTTATAATAGCTCATTGTTCCAGCCATAAAAGCAAAAACTATTAAAATAAAAATAATCATTAAATTAAAAATAAAAGTATAAGCTATTGGCGTTCGCATTTATAAATCACCTCGAATCAAATCATAACTAACCGCTTATATCACTAGTACAAGTTTTATTGGCTTCATTCCAATATGAAGCTTCTGCTACTTCACCACCTCTTGTACCATCGGAATTAATTTGGTAACATTTTCCACCATTCCATTGATATCCTAGGTTAGTACAACATCCTTGTTTAGCGGAACTACTCATGGCATTATTAACAAGAGGAATAGCGATTGCAGCAATAATACCAATTAGGATAATAGTAATAACTGTCATATTTGCTTCTCCAGCAGCTTCTTTCATCTTATCACCACCTTACTTTCATTAGTATAACACATTTCTTATATTTTATCAATAATTCATCATCATCATCATTGATAATAACATTAATAACATGATTCCACCACCAGTAACAAATAACATAACCATCGTTCTTTGTTCCATAGCGGATAATCTTTCAGCATATTTTTGTTCACGAGATTTATTTTGTAAGTTTGATACAGTTCTAGAGAACATCAATAATTGTTCTTGCTTTTTGTCTTGATTACCTAAACTCAAACGATACAATAAACGCATCATACGCATTGAATCACGAACAGGATATTCTTTAGCAAAATCCATATATGGATCAACAGTCATATCACCTGCTTCAATTTTAGAAACTAAACTTCTTAATCCCGGTTTGAATATTTCAGGCGCTTGTTCGATAGAACGGGACAAGGCAACTGGAACAGTATAGTGTTGAACTAAAATCTCTAAACTTTTTAGATAATATGGTAACATTAAATTGATATGATGTAAATTTCTTTTATAATAAGATCTTAAAGAAGAATAAGGTTGTTTGAAAACTACAAATCCTATAATTACACAAAATAATACATAAACGAATTGCATTTGTGAGAGAAATAAGAAGAACATTGCCACCATTGCAATTAATCCATTTCTAACTCTTTGTCCAAACATCTTGCTGACATCAACATCAGTACCATATTTTAATTTTAATAAAAACTCATAATCTGATTCGATTAAAAACTTAAATATACCTTGAGTATCTTTGATAAATTGGTTTGGTTCAATTATTTTATTATAAATTATAATAAAGAATACGATAACAGTAATAATTAAAAATATCATTATTCAGCCCCCACATTCTCATTATAAAATTTTTCACCTGCTAATAAGAAGTATGTGTTAATAATAACGATTAAATGTAATAAAACTTGAACATACCATATTTTTAGCATTTCAATATAAGTTTCAGTTCCTAACAAAAATTGAACCAGCATAACCATTAAATATAAGACAATTCCAAATTGTAAAAATTTTTTATGGAAGGTAGCACGATCGATACGGTCACGATATACACCTTCAACAAGCATGTCGATATCCAATGACATATTTTCTAATGACTCGGATGCATCACGAGCACCTTCGTTAGTAATTTGTAAAAACAATTGATGCATATTTCGAACAATATAATAATCATATTTTTCATTCATAAAATCGATTGATTCATTAATTGTACCATTACGATACGCCATATCGATCATTGTCTTAACATCACTTTTAACAGGATCCTCTAAAACTCCAGATTCATAAACACCTTCTAAAGACTTAACGAAACTTTGAGTTGTAGCAAATTCCATAATAGTATTAGTCGTGTAAACTTGAATTTGTTCAAATATAAACTCACTATATAAACGTTTACATCTTAAATAAGCTAAATAAGGAATTATTAAGACAGATGCTAAAATATAGACAATACACCAAACTAGATTATAAAAGTACAAATAAGAAACAACAGCGGAAGCAACCGCAAATATTGAAATTTGAATAGCATATTGACGTGGAGTATATTCTTGACCTAATTCTTTAACTTTTTCTCGAACGATTTTAAAAGAATAAGGTGCGTATCGTTCATAAATTGTCGAAACACGATTCGTAATATATTTATAAACATTTTCGCCAGTATTAATACGATAGACGAAAATAAACAAAAGAATGATTGCGATTATGACAAAAATCGTGGTAGACATATTATACCTCCTTCTATTCTAAAAAATTAAGCTGTAGCAGTTTGAACTACTGGTTGAACAGTAGGATTTACTGTGGCAGTAGGTTGGACATTAGATTGTGTATTTGTCGGCTTCTCATCAAAGGCTGGATTAATAAATCCTTCTGGAAGACTAACACCTTGTCCTTCAATATAATCAATTAAATACTTACTAGGATTTTTCCGATAGATTTGTCCTTCTGGTGTTTTACGATAGATAGTGTTGTATTTGGCTTCATTATCTTCAGTAACATAAAATTCTGTTACTTCACCAACTTCACGAATAAAACGCTTTGTTTCACGATCCTGACGACCTCTAATCAAAACACCTAATTGAACATAACGATAAATAGATTTTAAGAACTGATCAATTTCTTGATTAGTTTCTAGTAAGCTGTACATACGGTTCGGAATAGATGCCGCTTTATCAGCATGGATAGTTGATAAAATATAATGTCCTGATGAAATAGAGTTACGGACAGCCATAACAGCTTCAGCGCTACGAACCTCGGATAGTAATATCCATTTAGGGTTTTGACGCATGCAAGCAACTAAAACATCACTATATGAAGCAACATTATTAGTTTTCATAGCAACAATATCACGATGTGGGAAAATTCGGTCTAAGTGCAACTCCAAAGTATCCTCAATTGTTATTATTTTTTCTTCTGCTTTTGTTTTAGAAGCTAAATATTTAACAAACTCTGTTTTACCAGAACCAGTTTCCCCGCATACCATAATATTACAGTGGGCTAAAACACATTGAACAAGAAAATCATGGACATCTACAGTAATATATTTATCAGCAATGATTTTATCCTTCTCTAATCTAATTTTAGCTGGTGTTTTACGAATAACACAAGCAATTCCGTTACTAGCAACTGAATCGTGAATAAAATTCATACGTAACTCGGCACTTTCTGAGTCGAGAAATGGGTGAGCAGCGTTAAAAGATTTTCCCATAACGTTAGAGCATTGGAAAGCTAATTTTTCCATAAAAGCATCATTGATGTTAGGGTTTTCTATTCTAAAAATACCTTGAGACAGAGTTTTTAAATGAATTTGTCCTTTATTACCATAAGAGATATCGGTAATATCATCATTGTTTAAATATTCTACAAGTGGTCCGAAATCTATTTGGGAAAATAAATTATCATTCATGACTATTCAACTCCAGTTTCATTTTCTTCAGTTGGTTGTCCTGGAACAATATCACTTGGGTCATCTGTTGAATCGCTAAATGTTACAGTATTACTTTCGATAAAGTCAACCAATTCTTCACGGTCTACTGTTAAATCACCTTCAACAGGAGCAGTACCACCATAAGGAACTGGGAATAATTCAACTCCTTGAGTAACTAGATATTCTGTTTTCTTTAATAAGATAAACACATCTTCAGGTACACCAAATAATAATGTTGCAGGTGTACGTTCAGTAGAAGTATCTTCAAAAACGTTATTACCACTACTATCTTTAACTGCTAAAACATCAACTTTAGCTAATAATCTTCCGATCATAACTAAACCATTTTCATCAACCGCTTTCATATAGACATCGATTTTATTACCTGGAAAAATTGAGTTTCCATAAGTTGAAGCAACTGTAACATCTAAACTATATGGTCTTTCACCGTCTTTAACAGCTGTAAAAGCAGAATCTGGCAAATCTTCTTCGTCGATTAAAACATCATTATAGAACATACTTCCATCAGGAACAACAGTATTAATATCAGTATATTTTCCAACAATTAAATTTGAAGTTCTTAAGACATTAGAGCTAACTGATACTGAAGGTACTTCAATATAAGTAACCATATCATCAGTTATTAAAGTTCTTGGCTGAATTGTTTGCGTAGCGACAGGTATTCTAACTGGTTGAACTTGTGATTCAATAGTAGAATTATACCCCCAATAAAGTAATCCTAAAATAACGATTACACCAATAACTGTAACAGTGTTTTTGTTTGTAATAAATTTCTTTAACGATACTATAATATTATTCATAAATTTTCATTCCTTCCTATTCTTTATATGGCGTTTCCAAAATGGCATCCAATCTATTAACAATGTCAAATTCAATAACCTCACCAGTTAAGCTATTTGATTCTGATGTGCTAACCATCAAGCTAACCTTAGGTGGCTCTTCATTGACATCATAGATTTCAATTTTATAAGTACTTGATAAAACAGCACTTTCAGCAAATCTTCTCAAGAAATTCTCAACGAATTTTTCGCGATCGATTCTAATTACACCAGATTCACGATATGCTGCTAAATCCAAAGCGTCAAACATTGCTCCTTCTGTTGCTTCTTTCAAAAGGTGGTAATTATGCTCGTCAGTATTAGTTACTGATTGAAAAAATAAGATAAAAAATATTGCGAGCACACCAATTGCAACAATAGCGGTTCCCCAAAACGATTCTTTCACGACGTTACCTCCTCTTAACTATATATGTCGTCTCTTTTTCTGATTGCTAAAAATAAAATTACAACAAGAGACAATACAGCAATAATATATATATAGTAGTCTAGTAGAAAATCAACTATCAATTGTATAATTGATACACCATCTGGATTGGCTTCGCCACCAGGGTCATTTGGATCAATAAAACTATTTTTATATTCAGTTACCTTTTCTACAAAGTCATCATAGTTAAGATTGTGACTCGACCACTTTTGGCATAGACTATAATCTTCAGCGCCAATACATACCTCATCACCATAATATTGATTATAAGTAGGTAAAACTACTCTAATTGTATATAATGGTTGTTCTTGACAATCTGGATTTGTAGCATAGAACACATATCTAATAGTTTGTCCACCTTGATAATTGGATAGGTTTAATTCATTAGTAGTGTAATCATACTGCCGATAATTAGATTGATCAATGAAAAACATTTCTTCATTCAAGTTAATTAAATTTATAGTAAATATAGCAGAAGAATTTCTTACGGTATAATCATAGCTGATATTTACATTGGCAGCAATTTTTTTAAGACGTGCCATTTCGCTATAACTGCACCTGGCACCCTCAACTTTCGTAATTGGAACAAGTAATAGCAAGATAAACACAATAATTATTTTTCTCATTTTACTCCTCCATTATTTAATTATAACATATTGTAATTGTTTTTTAAACACTATTTTATAATATATTCATAATTTTTATTTCTTATTGTAAAAATAAACGAAATATTAGAAGCATCTTTTACTTCTTCTAGTACTTCTAAATAGTAAGTGTCTGTTTCTCTTAATTTTTTACTAACAACTTCTTTAAATTGAACAGATTGATATTTTTCTTCACCGTCAATGGTATATGATAAAGTACCAAATTTTTCAATAAAGTCATATAAATCATATATTCCTGATAAACTTGTTTCTTTAGTTAATGTCCCTCTAATTTTTAGAAGTGCTTTATCATAATTAGAAGTTACTTCTGGTTTTAAATATTCATATGATTCATAACACTCGTTTTTTACGCAAAAATTGTATTCTAATTTATATTCACTTTGAATATCATAAGCTGTAATATTTATTTTATAATCTGGTAAAATACTATCTTCAAAACTAAGTTCGTTATTAATACTAGCTTGTTCAAATGAAGATATACCTGTTAAGTCAATATAATTAACTTCGACTTTAGTACTTGCAAAATTACCTTCTTCATCAGTAGTATTCTTGTCGACAAACGAGAATATTATGTCTTTATTAATTAGCTCTTTAGGAATTTGATAAATTAATATCTTTCTTTCATAATCACTACTGATATTTTCACTTTGATAGACTGTTCCGAAATCAAAGAAACTATCACGATTTTCAACTACTGGCGTATATACATAATTGTCAATTAATATTTTTGTAGTCGCTATATCTAAAGCATTTTCTCTAGATGTGTTATTTTTAATATCTAATCTCAACAATAAATAATAGTAATCTTCATTTATTACTTTGCCTTTATAATCTGTATTTACTAAATAACTATCAACCAAGTTTACTGAAAAATTATTTCCAACAAAGTAAACATTTTGCGTGATTATTTTTTCTCCATTCATAACATATATAGTGATTAATGCTACGATACCAACAAAAACAGCAGCAAAAGATGCATTAAATATAAGTTTATTTTCCTTATAAGCATATTTTAAGAACCTTATCCTTCGTCTAATCCATCTAATGTTTTTGTTCGTATCAATTTTTATTTCAACTTCGACCTCTTCACGGTCTTCTTCACTAATCTCTAAATCTTTTAGATCAGTTTTAAAGTCGAATTTTTTAACATCGAAACCAGTTGCCCTAATTATAATAATTACTATACTGAATAATTGAGCGAGGAATGAAACCATAATTAAGTCACGTACTAACATGATAGTTCGTGAATCTAAGAGTGTATCATTTAACTCAATTAAAACCGATTTAGAAACTTGCAGAATTACCAACGAGAAAACAGAAATTCCGATAGTTATAATATAGAAAGCATATGGTTTATTTTTAACTAACATGACAACCAATACTAAAGCTGCCACAGCAATAATTAAAATAGGAATTATTTGGTATAAGAAAGGTAATAAAGGGGTTACTAAATCTTGCCCTTGAACATTGATTATAGTGGCACTATATTCATTAAAAAAATCTAATAATAGTTTTGTACGATAAATTGAATAACACACCAAAACAGCTAATATAATATGAATTAGCTTGAAATGCTTAATAAAAAATGCATATGGTTTCCTTAGTATCATAACTTAACCACCTTTATTCTAATTAAAATTATATAATATTTTTTTATTTATTTCAACTGTTTTATTGTGAATTTTTAACTTTTACTACACAAATATTTATAAAAAAATCGCACTAATAAGTGCAATTTCATATTTAAAATGGTGAGCAATATAGGACTCGAACCTACGACCTCTACGATGTCAACGTAGCGCTCTAACCAACTGAGCTAATCACTCATGGCTGCCCTAACTAGATTCGAACTAGTGAATAACGGAGTCAGAGTCCGCCGCCTTACCGCTTGGCCATAGGGCAATGAACAAATTATATCGATTGATATAATTTGTATAATTCTTCACATTTTTGTTTATCCATCGCTTCAGTATCACTCAAGCGATATTTTAAACCTAATTTTTCATATTTAGGAATTCCAATAGTCGTATATGGTAAAAACTCTACTTTTTCGACATTATAACCTTTCAAAAATTGTTTTAACTTCCTAATATATTCTTCATTATCATTAATACCAGGAACTATTACCTGTCTAATCCACAATCTTTTGTCAAGTCGACGACATAAATTTAAAAATTCTAAAGATTGTTCGATTTTTTGACCAACTAATTTAAAATATTTATCCGGTTCAATAGCTTTGATATCCATCATGACTAAGTCAGTATATTTTAATACTTCCTCATTATCAGTGCCACCAAAACCAGCCGTATCAAGACAAGTATGAATATTATTTTTTTTACATTTTTTTAATGTATCAATTAAAAAATCAGTTTGGACCAGAGGTTCGCCACCCGAGAAGGTGACACCTCCTTCTTTACCATAATAATTTTTGTATTTTAAAATTCTTTTAACTAATTCATCTGACGTTATTTTTAAACCAGCTTCTAATTTCCATGTTTCAGGGTTGTGGCAAAATAAACATCTTAGATGACACCCTTGCATAAAGACAACAAATCTAATTCCTGGGCCATCAACTAGTCCCATCGTTTCAACTGAGTTGATATAGCCAAACATTAAATAGCCTCATGGAAGGTTCTTGAAATTACTTCTAATTGTTGTTCTTTACTTAAACGGTTAAAATGAACAGCGTAGCCAGATACTCTTATTGTTAAATTAGGATATTTATCCGGATTATTCATTGCATCAATTAACATTTCTCTATTTAAAACATTAACATTTAAATGATGAGCTCCTTGTTTAAAGTAACCATCTAGTAAGTTAACTAAATTATTGATTTGTTCTTCTTCACTATGTCCTAATGCAGTTGGAACAATAGAAAAAGTATTAGAGATTCCATCTTGGCATACGTCCTTATAAGGTATTTTAGCAACTGAATTTAAACTAGCTAAAGCACCATTAGCATCTCTTCCGTGCATTGGATTAGCTCCCGGAGCAAATGGAACACCTTTTTTACGACCATCAGGTGTTGAACCTGTTTTTTTGCCATAAACAACGTTAGATGTAATTGTCAAAACTGACAATGTATGAATGGCATGTTTATAAAGCGGATGTTTTTTAAGTTCTTTGATAAATGTTTTAACAATATCAACAGCAATACTATCCACGCGGTCATCATCATTACCATATTTAGGATAATCACCTTCAATTTCAAAATCGATAGCAACACCTTGTTCGTTTCTAATTGGTTTTACTTTAGCGTATTTAATAGCTGATAATGAATCAGTTGCTACAGATAATCCGGCTACTCCAAAAGCCATTAGATGTTCGACATTTGTGTCGTGTAAAGCCATTTGAGCTTTTTCGTAAGCATACTTATCATGCATATAATGAATTATATTCATAGCATCAACATAAGTTTTTGCAATCTTTTCTAACATATTATCGTAAGCTTTTTTAACAGTTTCATAGTCTAACACTTCATCGGTAATTTTATCAATACCTTCAACTATTAATTCTCCAGTCATTTCGTCAATACCACCATTAATTGCATATAATAGTGATTTAGCTAAATTACAACGAGCACCAAAGAATTGCATTTGTTTACCAACTTTCATAGCTGATACACAACAAGCAATTGCATAGTCATCGCCATAAATTGGACGCATAACATCATCGTTTTCATATTGAATAGCATCTGTTAAAATAGATATTTTTGTACAATATTTTTTAAAGTTTTCTGGTAAATTATTTGACCACAAAATAGTTAAATTAGGTTCAGGAGATGATCCTAAATTTATTAAAGTGTGTAAATATCTAAAACTATTTTTAGTAACTAAGCTTTTGCCATTTAATGCCATACCACCGATTGCTTCAGTAACCCAAGTAGGATCTCCTGCAAACAATTCGTTATATTCTGGAGTTCTTAGGTGTCTTGCTATTCTTAATTTAATAACAAATTGATCAATTATTTCTTGAGCATCTTTTTCAGTTAAAGTGCCATTTTCTAAATCTCTTTCAATATAAATGTCTAAGAAAGTTGAAGTTCTACCTAAACTCATTGCAGCACCATTGTTTTCTTTAATAGCGGCTAAATAACCGAAGTATAACCATTGTGTTGCCTCTTTAGCATTTGTAGCTGGTTTAGATATATCAAAGCCATATTTTGAAGCCATACTTTTGATTTCTTTTAATGCTTTAATTTGCTCACTTACTTCTTCTCTTAATCTAATAGTTTCCTCATTTATATCTTTGATTTCTTTTAAATCTTTTTTCTTTTGTTCAATTAAGTAATCAATACCATATAAAGCAATTCGACGATAATCACCAATGATTCTTCCTCGACCATAAGCATCTGGTAGTCCAGTTAGTAATCCGGCATGTCGTGCTCTTTTTATTTCGTCAGTATAAGCATCGAAAACGCCATCATTATGAGATTTTCTAAATTCTTTAAAATGTTTGTCAATTGTTTCGTCTAATTTATAGCCATAAGCTTCTAATGAAGTATGTGCCATTCTAATTCCACCATATAAATTTACAATTCTTTTTAATGGCTTATCTGTTTGTAGGCCAAAAATTACTTCATTATCTTTATCAATATAACCAGATTCAAAGTTATCAATTCCTGAAATTATTTTGGTTTCAACGTCTAAAACACCTTTTTTTAACTCTTCTTTAGTTAATTGATTTATTTTATCGATAATTACTTTAGTTTTGTCACTAATTCCCTCTAGAAATGATTCATCACCTAAATATTCTTTGTAATTGTTTAAAATAAAATCTTCAACATTGATATTATTTTTCCAATTTTCACCTTTAAAATTTTTCCATGCTTCCATTTTTATACCTCCATCTTGCATATATTAGTATACCATATTTAATTATTTTTTTCATAATTTTTTTTGCTTAATTTTTAATTTAGCATTTTCTAATACTGTTATATAGTTATTAGGAACATATTTGGTTAAGTAAATGCCATTTTCTGACTTAAAAAACTCCATACCATTATGTACCATTTCTTGAGCAGATATTTTCAAAACTATCGCTTCGCCATGACGTAAACCAACTTTCAAAGCTGTGTCATAGTTTTGACTTAAATGAACATATTGTCTTTGCATCGACAAAATCCCTTTTTCCATTATTGAATCAATATTGTCAATGCTGGTCCCATGATATAAATATAAAGGAGGATTAGTAATTTTCAAATTTAAATTAACGTCTATTGAATGTCCATAATTTGCTCTTATACTTTTCCCATCTTTACTTATTATGTATCTGCCTTTAGAATCGTTTTCTACTATTTCTATTAAATCAGCTTTAGTTATATTTAAATTAATTAATAAATTATCGATATCAGCCCAACCGTGACTATCTAAAGTTAGATTAGCAACTTCTGGATGATGACGTAAAATTAAGCTTAAAAATTTACTATATTTTTTTCTTTCTTCTTTTAACATACTTGCCTCAATTCCTTTTTTGATAAATTTATATAAAAAATAACTAATTACAGAAAAAACTATTAGTGTGGTTGTAATTATTTAAAAATTTTTAATATTTTTATTAATAGTTATTTTCCCTTTATAAACCGTAAAATTATTATATATAAAATATAAAAATTTAGCAAGACTTCAAGTAGATATTTTTAATTGCACTCAAATTTGTTTTTTAGTTTACACCAATGTCTTTTTGTGTTAAAATTTTATTAGAAGGGAGATATAGGATGAAAAAATTATATTTATTATTGTTGGTTGCTATTTTAACTTTTTCTATCACGACAGGATGTTCAAATAACGGAGAAAATAACGAAGGGACTAATACTTCAACTGGAACTAACGATCAAGCAGAAAATACAAATCCACAAAATCCTTCCGTTGATTTAGCGCAAAATGTTAGTAGTAGTGGAACGATGACTCAAGAAGGTAAATTAGTTGTTCTCGTAAAAAATAACAATAATGTAGCTGTTGATTTGGATATAGAAGTCGAATTTTATGACGCTGATGGATTGATTGCTGGTAGTGACTCTGATTCTTTAATGGCTGTTGGCGCTAATGCTGAAGTGGCTGTTGAAATGTATTCAACACCAGAATCATTTGACAATTATAAAATTTATGTCGATGTTACAGCTACTGAACAGATTTCTTACTTTGATAAAGTAGAATTAGTTCACAACAATAACGGCGAAGAAATAGTCGTTCAAGTTAAAAATAATTCACAAGATGAAATTGATTATATCGAAGTTGGAATTGTCTATTATCAAGGCGATAAAGTTGTTGGTTATGATTATGATAATGAAATAGAGATAAAGCCAGAAAGATCAGCCAACTTTAGTTTATATTACCCACATGACGATGATTACGACGATGTAAATTTTGATACTTATAAAGTATTTATCAACGAAGCATATTCTTATAATTGGTAACACAAAAAAGTTATTCTAATTGTGATATGAATAACTTTTTTTAATACTTTTTTAGGTAACTTTTCTATCATAAAAAATGACATTCATTAGCTATGATAAGTGTCTAACTTACGTATGTTTGTTAGTCACTCAATTTAACAGAACTGAATATTTCCTTTTTTATATCCTTTGTAAGTTCAACTTTTAATTTTGTTTCTTGGTCTTCTTTATACATTTTCATTGCCAAATATTGTTATATATAAAACAAATAATATTATCAATATATTCGGCCATACAATTTAAAATTAACTAAAAAACGAACTATTTCTAGTTCGAATAACTATCAATTTGGTGCTTGTGGTGGGAATCGAACCCACATGACATAAGCCACACGATTTTGAGTCGTGCGCGTCTACCAGTTCCGCCACACAAGCAAGTAATAAGATTATATCACATAATCTTAAATTTTTAAACAGTTTTTAATTATCTTCACTATATTTTGAATTGTATAAGTCTTTAACGCCGTCATCTTTAGTTATTTCGATTGTTGGTAAATCAGCAATTGACTTTAATCCAAAATAATCTAAAAATAAAGGCGTTGTGCCATATAATACAGGGCGTCCAGCCGATTCGCTTCTTCCTATTTCACAAATTAAATTTTTATAAACTAATTTTCTAATTATATAAGAACTGCTAACGCCTCTTATTTCGTCAACTGTAAGTCTTGTCACTGGTTGATTATAGGCAATGATAGCTAACGTTTCTAAAGCAGCCTCCGTTAATACGTCACTATCATTTATATCAACTAATTTTTGAATATATTGTTTATTTTCTTTTTTAGTAATTAATTTCAACCGATTACCTAACACAGTTAATTCAATTCCTCGATCACTACTACTATAATTGATATTTAATTGTTCGATAACTTTACTAAGTGTATCATCATCGATTTCTAATATTTTTTTTGCTTCTTCTAAGCTTAGACCTTCATCGCCAACGACAAATAATAAGCTTTCTAAAATAGAATTAAAATTCATGATTACACCTCACATAGTAATATATTTTCAAAGTTATTTTCTTGAACAATCTTTAATTCGTTGTTTTTAGCTAAAACTAAAATAGATAAAAATGTTACAATAATATAACTTTTAGTTTTAATATCAAAAAGATCGGTAAATATAACTTTTTTATTTTTTTTAATTAAATCTTTTATTTCTTTGCTTCTTTTAGTTATCGAGTATTCTTTGGTTGTTATTTTGGTATTGAGTGGTTTATTAGTTTCTTGGCGATTTAGAAATTGTTCGAATGCTTTTAATAAATCACTTAGTCCGATATCACTAGATAAATTAGGATTAGTTTCATACTCGCTTATATCACTAGAACTTTTTGTATAGTATTGCTGTCTATCTAGTTCTAATTCGTGAAATTTAGAAGTTATTTCTTTATAATTTTGATATTCAATTAATCTTTTAATTAATCTTTCTTTAGGATCATCATCATAGTCATCTTCGTCTACTTCTGGTTTTGGTAATAACATAGATGCTTTCATTTCAATTAATTCAGCCGCCATAACTAAATAGGAACTAGCAATATTTAAATTTAGTTCTTCCATTTTTTTGATATAATCTAAATATTGATTTGTTATTTCTTCAATTTTAATGTCATAAATATCAATATTAGATTGTTTGATTAAGTGAAGTAATAAATCTAGTGGTCCTGAAAATTTGTCAATTGTAAAACAATAATCCATTTTATTACCTCCTTTAACCTTTTTAATTATAACAAAAAAAGATAAAAAAAGCTATTATTTATCTTTTAACTGCCATGATTTTTAAAAAATCATAAATTTTAATATAAACATTTTCCCAATTTTTGGCTAATTGTTGATAAATTATATTTAATAAATTTCTATTTTTTATTTTGCCAAAGCATTCTAAATATAAAAATTTAAGTTTATCATAATCATTTTCAATTTTCTTTATTTCTTCATAGATAAATTTTTTTATTTTATTTTCATTTCGTGTTTTAAAATGTTCTAATTTTTTACTAGCTATTATTTTATATTCAATTGTCTGATAAGATAATGATTCACTATAGTTTAAAACTTCTATTTCTTCTTCTATCAAAAGCCTACTATACTGTTTAATTAAACCATTTTTATCTAGTTTAAAAGCGATTATCTCATTTTTATCTGTCGCTAAAAAGCTATAGTCTAAATTGTAATTATCTCTTTTACTAAAAACCTCTGTTTTGCGATAAATTTTAGTTAAAAAACTACTATCGATTATAATTTTCTTATTGATTAGATTGTATAAATCTAAACTGCTAATGACAATTAAAGGTATTTTTCTTATATGAGATATTTTATCTTCTTTATTCCATTCAAACACTTCATAAGCTAAGTCATTATAATTTAAAAAAATATCGTATATGTAATTCATCTTTTTCCTCCTTAGGCATGCTTAAAAACATTAAAATAATACCTAAAATCATAATTAAACATTCTGGTTTTCTAATTATAAAATTAACATATTCCAAAAAATTATACCCAATTGTCGTTAAATTAAGATAAATTATTATATAAATACAACCGATTAAAGTTAGACCAAATCCAACGAGAAAGAAAAAGAATCGTGCCATCAAATTCACCTATTTAAGTCTATGAAAAAAGTTCTACTGTGTAGAACTATTCAAAATACTATATTTAAAATAATCTTTTTTTAAAGTATTATCGCTAGCTGTAAATTTGTTACTTAATATTTTGTTTATTTCTTTAATATAATCTTCAGTAACACTATCATCTTTTAACTTATAATCATTTTTACTTGCATTATATATTGCTTTATCAGTTACCCAACTTCCTGTAGGAAATAAAGCAATTGTCTCTTCATCAGAAAATAGATCTTTACCAATATAATATCTCGGATCGTAATTTAAATCAAATAAATTAGCTATCGTTGGTAAAATATCAAAAGTACTAGCTGTTTTACTTATTACTTGTGGCTCAACTGTACTGTTATAAATAATAAATGGCATTAAATCTTCATTTAAATCTTCATATCTATCAACAGGAGAACGTTCAGCCAAATAATCAAAATCTAGATTATAAGGATGGTGGTCGCCAAAAATCACAATAACGGTATCATCTAATTTACCATCGTTTTCTAAACTGTCAATTAAATATTCTAAACTTAAATCAAATTCAATTGCTTTAGCTAGATATCTTTTCATCGTTATTCCGGTATCTAAATCTTTGACTTTATCCCAATTTTTTCTAGTTGTTGCATCATCAAATTCATAAGAAAAGTGCATAGATACTGTTATGACAAAACTAAAAAATTTATCATTTTGTGTAAACATTGGATATATTTTCTCCATAAGCGATAAGTCACTAGTCCATCCACCACTAGTGCTAAAGCCTAATTTATCTGAATTATAGAATGTTGAACCCATATTTTTATGAAGTTTAGTTCTTGGATAATAGTTATCATCCCAACCATGATAAGAAGTTGATGTATAACCGGAATTATTAAATAAATTAAAAATACTTGAACTATAATTATTATCCACATAAGTAAATGGCGTGCAAACTGAATTACTAGGAATAATAGAAGTTAAAGCGATAAACTCACTTTCCCCAGTTGTACAACTAAATTTAGGAGCATAATAATTATCAAAATACCAACCTTCTTTAGTTAAACGATATAAAGTCGGCGTTAACTCTGGGTCAATAGCAGCTAAGTCCAAAGCTTCAACCATTATCAAGACTAAATTTTTATCTTTAAAAATACCTGTATATTCATTTTTGTCAGTAATTGATTGACTCATATAATATTGGTGTAAATTTTTTATAACTTCATCATCTTCATTATCAATTAACTCTTGCCAAGCAGTATCGTCAAAATATCTTGTGTAATCCGTTGGTTCTTCTTCTTCAACAGTTGGTGGATCGATATCAATTATGCTATGGGTATCATCACCTTTGATAAAATATACTAAATCTCTTATTATAAAACGAGAGGTACCGAATTCCTTTAAAGAAATATCAATTAACGTTGGTGCTTTATATAAATCGTTATTGTTTTTTAATTGGTTTTCTGGTGTAATATTTAATGTTAATAAAGAAACAATGTGTAAAACTATAATAATTCCAATTATAATTAAACTATTTAACCAAGTAGGTTTTTCATAGGTAAACCATTTTTTCTTCCAAATAAATAAAACTATCAAAATAATCAAAGGCAAAAAACATAAATAATACTCTATTCTTATACTTCCAATAAATGTTGCCACTTCATTGCTTATTCGGTCAGCATCACCACCACCGCCAAGCATGCTTAAAGACATAAAATTGCCCATGAAGTTTTTAAAACTTAATTGTAATAAGGCATAAAAACCAAAAAAGAATACTGTAATACAAGTAAATATTTTAGCAATTAATGGTTTAAAAAAAGTATAAATGAAAGAAGTTATTAAACTTAAAACAACTGTAAACAATAATATTCGCAATAATTCAAAATCAAAAAAACTTCCAAAAGAAATAATTTTAAAAAGTATTTCAATAAAAAATAAACTTAAGAAACTAGTTAAAAATATCTTTAAAAAATATTTGTTCATAATACCCACTCCAACTATATTATATATTTTTTTTTGATAATTGACAATATCAAAATTTATTGTAAAATATAAGTGGTGATTTATGAAAAGATTTAACATGATTGATGAAGAATTTATATGTGAATACTGTGGAAAAAAGGTAAGTAAATTAAATTATACAGCTCGCGATCATTGTCCATATTGTTTATATTCAAAACATGTCGATATTATGCCTGGTGATAGGAAAAATGAATGCTGTGGATTACTAGTACCTATTAGTGTTGAAAAATATAAAAACACTTATAAAATTGTTTATAAGTGTAATAATTGTAAGCAAATTCACAAAAATATTATTGCTAACGATGATAATTTTGATGAAATATTAAAAATAATGCAAAAACCTAGTAAATACTAGGTTTTAAAATTTCCAAATATCTTCTTCTTCAGCAACTACGTCATTATTTTTTTTGTTATCTTCAGTATTTTCTGGTAAAGTCACTGAATCGATATTTTTTAGCTCTTCACTTTGATTTTCATTTGGATTTTCTGGTTCTTCTTCAACAACTTCACTAACTGCACCAGCATCAGTCGTTGGTTCTTTTACTTCTTGACTACCATCAACAACAGTATTATTTTGATCAGTTAATGGTGCAAATAAAGATTGATCGACTGCTTCATTAGCCGTTGGCGCAGAGAATTGTTGATTATCTGTTGGAATATCGTCAGTTGCAGGTGGAACAAAGCTAACTTCATCATTATTGTTATCTAAAACATTGTTTTCTTGAACTAAAGCATTCTTTTCAGCAACATCTTTACTTAACTCGTTAATTCCTTTCGCATCTACTTCGATTTTATTAGGTTTTTTATCCTTTTCTTTTTTCTCTTTTTTATTTTTCTTCTTTTCGATTTTTTCGACATTTTTTTCAGGTTTTTCAGTTTTTACTTTACGACCAAAGTCAGTCTTATCAGCAAAATATCCAATCACTGCCATTAAAATGATTATTCCAACAATAATAAACCAAACATAATTATCTGCTATAAAATCCATATTAACTCCTCCTTATTCTTTTTATAATAATAACATTTTTTAAGAATATTTTCAATAGTTTTTTTAATTTTCTAAATAATCTTCACCTTTAAAAGGCTCTGTACGTAATAAATCAAAATAATCATTTTGACGTAAAACTTCATATATTGCTATAGCAACACAATTAGATAAATTTAAAGCTCTAACCTTATCAGTCATCGGTAGTCGCATGCAATGGTCTAAATCTTTACTTAATATTTCTTTAGGAATGCCTGTACTTTCTTTGCCAAATATTAAATAAATATCCTTATCTTTAAATTCAAAATCAGTGTGTGGCTTTTTTCCATATCTCGTAAAGTAGTAATATGTTCCAGGGTTTTTACTTTTAAAATCCTCAAAATTAGGATGTACTTCATAATTACAGTTATTGATATAATTAACACCACATCTTTTAATTGTTTTATCGTCTAATTTAAATCCTAATGGCTCAATTAAATGTAATTTAGCATTAGTTGCTACACAAGTACGCATTATATTTCCTGTATTTTGCGGAATTTCTGGTTCATATAAAACAATGTGAATCATAACTCAGTTTGTTCTCTTTCTAAATCTTCCACTTTTAAAACTGGTAAAACCACATTTTCTTGTTTACATAAATCTTTAAAGGTTTCACGGAATTGATCTAATTCTTTAATAATACTGTCTGGATAAATCTTTCGACTACTTTTTATTGCTGTATAAAAGTCTTCAACATCAACTTCTTTTTTATTATAATATAAAGCAGTTGAAAAAGCTTGCGACAATACAGATAAAGCTACATCTGGATACATTGCAGCAATACCATATACTCTTTTGAATTCACTAGTAGCACTTACTATCGCTTTAACTAATAAACCAGTTACATATTCATTATATTTCATTTTAACACCAGTTTGTTTTTCCAATTTAGGAATTGTTCCCATTAAAATTTTAACTGTAGTTTCTTCATCAGGCTCTAAAACATCAATTTTTTCAAAACGTCTTAAAAAAGCTCTATCTCGTAAAATATATGTTTCATATTCAATCGTTGTAGTGGCTCCAATAACTTTAATATCGCCACGATCAAGTCCTGCTTTTAAAATGTTGGCTAAATCCATTGGACCATCGTCTTTACTACCAATAAGCATATGAATTTCATCGATAAATAATATTACTTTTTCAACACGTTTAAGCTCTTCGACTAATTGATTAGCAACCAATACTTCTCGACCATCAATTGTCATAGTACCTAATAAAGAAGTTGAATTTAATCGAACAATTCGGTATCCTTTAAGAGCTTCAGGCACTTCATTACGTTGAATTAAATAAGATATTCCTTCGACAATGGCTGTTTTACCAATACCAGGTTTACCAACTAATAAAGCTGACTTTTCTGGTGTTAATAAAATAACAATCGCTCTTTTTATTTCTTCATCACGAGCAATGGCTGGATTAGTTACATATTCTTTTTTAGTTAAATCATCACCATATGTATCAATTACACTATACATAATTATTCACCTATATATCCTAATTGTTGTAATTTATCTAAAACATCATTATATTCTCCCGCTCCAACAATACGGTTATAAGTTCCTGTTTCCTCACCGGCTTTAATAAATATTGTAGTAGGAGTATAGCTATACACAAATTTACTATATACTTTAGTTGAATCTTCATCAGATAATGCATCTAAATCTAGGAAAAATATTTCGATATCATTTTCAGTCATAATATCACGCATTGTTTCCTCATATATTTCACAAGCACTACATGTTGCGGAACCAATTACCAATACAAAATCCTCCTTATTATTTAGTTTGGTTTCAAGTTCTGCATAAGATAATGGTGTATAATTTCTTCTTCCACACCCAGTTATTAAAAATAATCCGATTAAGCATAATAATATTTTTTTCATAACATCACCTTTATTCATTATACAATAAAAAAAGACTTATTTCAAATCTTTTTTATCATATATAATAATTTGTTCTGGTTCTAAATAAATTTGCTTATTTAAACGATTTATGTTTTCCCAACCAACTGGTAAACTATTTAAAAGTTCAGCAATTGTTTCGCGATTATTAACAACATATATGCCTATTCCTTCTTTGGGAATCAATATTTTTTGATTTGGATAGATGTAATCATTACCATCTAACCCATTTAATAATTCAAGCGTTTTAGTATCTGTATCATACTTTTGGGCAATACTATAAAGATTATCGCCTTTCTTTACGGTGTAATTTTTAAATGCACTATCCTGTTTAGGGACAATTATTAATTGGCCTGGTGTAATATCATCTAACTCACCATTTAATTCAATTAATTCATCAACATTAACATTTAACTTTTTAGCAATGTCATTTAAACTTTCGTTTTTTAAAACTTCATATATACTATACATATTTCACCTCAATATAGTATATTCAACACTATAAAAAAAGACAAAAAAAGAGCTTATACTAACGCTGCTTTTATTTCAACTACATTTTTAGCTTGAAGGCCTTTATCAGTTCTAACTAATTCAAATTCAACATATTGTCCTTCAACTAAAGTCTTATAACCTGGCGATAAAATAGATGAATAATGAACGAAAATATCTTCGTTTTCTTTGTATTCAATAAAGCCGAAACCTTTTTCATTATTGAACCATTTTACTTTACCTTTCACAATCTCAAATCTCCCTTCTAGTAATTGCCTTACAATTTTATTATAAAATACGAATAAGCGAAATTCAAGAAATTTAGTCATACAAAATTCGACATATTTCGACAATTAGATATTTTAAAAGCATATTAAAAAATATGCTTAAATTGAAATACTTTGTTTAATTAACACAACATTTTTAGCCTGCAATCCTTTAGCTGTTTCTACTAAATCAAAGCTTACTATATCTCCTTCATTTAATGTCTTATGGCCTTTAAGTATAATTGAAGAGTAGTGAACAAATATATCAATATTATCTTTATATTCAATAAACCCAAACCCCTTGCGATCATTAAACCATTTTACTCGTCCTTGCATTTTAATACTCCTTTCTAGACATATTTTTAATGATATCATATTTTGCGTTTACAAATTGTGCATAGTGTCTCAAAATAACATTATTGTGATTCAAAAGCAAAATACACACAAATTATAATTTATTATATAGTTTTTACTCACCATTTTTATGTTTTAAAACTAAGATTAATATCAATAATTACAAATGTGTTATTCTTATTTTAGAGGTTATAAAATGAAAAAAATAGTAGTAGAAAATATGATGAATCTAATTAAAAACAATGGACAATATTCCGACGAAAAATTAGCTGAAATAAAATATGGTTTAGAAGGTTTATATCTAACTTTTTCTAAACTCATTGTTATTTTTTTACTAGCCTATTTACTAGGTGTGATAAAAGAAGTTTTAATATTCTTAATTATATATAATGTTATTAGAACAACTTCATTTGGATTACACGCTACCAAAAGCTGGATTTGTCTATTATCTTCAACTGTTATATTTATCGGATTTCCACTTTTATGTAAATATTTAGTTATTAGTAATGATTTTAAATTAATAATAGGACTTATATTAATTTTATTTATTTATAAAAACGCACCTGCTGACACTTATAAAAGACCTATTGTTAGTAAAAACAGAAGATTATTCTTTAAATATTCATCAACGTTTATTGCTATATCATTTATTTACTGTTCAATTTTAATTAGTAATAATTTTTTAAGTAATTGTTTTTTATTATCATTATTGATTCAATCACTTATGATATCTCCAACTATTTATAAAATGTTCAACTTGCCATACAATAATTACATTACTTATTTAGCAAATAATAATATTTAAATATACATTAAGTATATTTAGATACATAAGAATAAAGGAGGGAAGATAGTATGACATTTATCGCATCATTATTAGCTACATTTGGTTCATTTGTTGCAAGTATGGGTAGTCAAGCATGCTTTGTCGTTATAGTTGATGAACCAGAATGTCCAAAAAGCTTAATTAAATAATTATAACTATACCTAAAAGACATATAGTCCTAAGGGATCAAAATATTAGCTAGCCATTTTAAAACGGTTAGCTTTTATTTTGTTCAAGCCACAATGAATTTTCCATGCTATCATTTAAAAGGTTTTTTATATTTTTTTCTATATTTCGGTATAAAACTATATAATACTTACGCATCTAATTAGTATTTACCGAACTATTAGCTATAGAGTGTCACTACTTTCTTCTATAATTGAAACCTGAACATCTAAATTGTAGCAAACGTGGCGCTATTTTTCTGTAAATTTTAACTCTTACGCATATAAAGCGTGGTTTTACTTTCAACGTTAAACGCAGGAATTTTTCTAAAAACTAATAAAAATGTAGAATTTTGAAGTGATATTATAAAAGTAGACAACTACAAAAAAGGTAGAAGTCTACTTTTTTAGTGATAAAATTATAATTGAAGGAGGAATTATGAGAAAGAACAATATGAGAACACCAGAAGAAAAAGCAA
>JAGHHZ010000030.1 GCA_017887425.1 Bacilli bacterium | reverse complement strand
CCTTACCGCTTGGCTACGAGGCAATCTAACCTAATACAAAAGAGGTGGAGAGAGATGGAGTCGAACCATCGAACCCGAAGGAACAGATTTACAGTCTGCCGCGTTTGACCACTTCGCTATCTCTCCAAGAATGGTGCCGAAAACAGGAATCGAACCCGTAACCTACTGATTACAAGTCAGTTGCGCTACCAATTGCGCCATTTCGGCATTTAAATGGTGGGCGATATAGGACTCGAACCTATGACCCCCTGCTTGTAAGGCAGGTGCTCTAACCAACTGAGCTAATCGCCCAAATACCTGTGGACGTATTTAACTATATCATTTAATTAGCCAGTTTGTCAAGAACTTTTTTGTTTTTTTTCCATTTTTTTCAAACTTTCGTCAACCCAAATTGGTAATTTATATGCTAAAGTCTTAAAACCTAAACTCGTTTCTACTATTTTTTTTCTCTTTTTAGGATTTCTTTTCTTATAATTTATATTTTTAATACTTAAGCTTAAATGGCATTCTTCATCGTTTACACCAATTATTTCCACATATATAGTATCACCAATATTGACATAATCATGTATGTTTTTAACAAAACCATTAGATATTTCAGAAATATGAATTAGACCACTATAAAATTCATCTAAAGAAACAAAAATACCATAAGATTCAATTCCTGTAACAACACCTTCAACTATTTTTCCTTTCGTATATTTTGCCATAGATACACCTCTAAAACAATTATACCACATTTTAATTAAAATCTCTTTACTTAATTTTAAAACTAATATATAATACTTCTTGGTGATTAAAAATGAAAAACGAAAAAGAAATAATTATCGATATTATTGAACATTTAAGACCTTTTTTAATGAATGATGGAGGCGATATTGAATTTATTAAATATGAAGATAATATCGTTTATATTAAAATGACTGGAGCATGCGCTAATTGTCATATGTTGGATTTAACGTTAAAAGAAGGAATTGAAGCGGCTATTAAAAGCGAAGTTCCTAATGTTAAAGAAGTTATTAACGTTAATTAAATTTCTAACCATTCAATATTTATTTGGTTATTTTTAAAGTGATAATATACTTGTTTTAATATTTTTTCATAATTATCTGCTTTAATAATAACCTTTTTTATTTCTGATTCATCGATTTCATTGTCGATGATTTTTTCATATAAATCAAAATAATAAGTAGGAAAAAACATTCTTGCTAAAAACAACTTAGCCTCATCAATATTGAATGAATTATAACTTAAAAATAATTCTAATTCCATACTTATATCAATGTTATTAAAAAAGCAAAATTTAAAATATTCGCAAACATCTCTAATTCGTACATCAATTACTATATTTAACGGATTGTATAAATTAAAAGACATATTAGTAATTCTACGATGCGATAAACCTAATGGAATATTATTAAAGTCAATATTATTAACTAAGATAATTGCATTTTCAGCCAAGCCAATATAGTAATTAAAACTTTCTCTAATAAGAGGATATTTTTTACCAATTTGACTTAATTGATATTCAAAATAATCTACTTTTTTTATCCAAAGATTATACCAATCATTACGTTTTAATTTATCAACACTAAAAGGAATTCTAATATTACTTAATTCGATTATATTATTTAAATTAATCTTATTGTTATTACTAAATAGTTCTAGTAGCAAATAATTGCTATCGTTGATTTTGGTTATCGCTTCATTATTAGCATTTAAAACTATTCGATGAACTGGCAAAATCTGACTTAAATATATGTTTAATCTATAAATATCATCTGGTTCTTCAATATTAGTACACTTTAAAAGAAGATAATTTTTATTATCCGCTTTAAAATAATAATTTTTCTCTTTTTGGTGAATAGTATTTATATTCAAATTATAATAATAATTTATCGTATTTTTCAATCTATTCACCTCAATAAATTTTATGTAATTAAAAATAAAAATAGTAGCTGTTATTCTACTATTTCTTTTATTTTATCAATTATTTCTTTATATTTATCAATTTGTTCTTCTAAAGAATCTATTTCGACTTCTAAGTCTTTATTTTTTTCTAATTGATCTTTATATAACTCTTCGTAATCCAAAGATACTTCTTCAATTTCTGGCTCTTCTTCGGTTTCTTCTTCAATCTCTTCTTCAGGAACTTCCTTGTTTTTTTCCTTTACTTTTTTGTTTTCTGATAATAAGTTAACTAAATTTCCTTGTAATTTAAAGACTCTAGTATCTTGTAATACTATATCATTTAAAGCGTTTTCATCTAAATCGATAATATTTAATTCACTACCATCACGATTGTTTCTTACAATTTCTTTAATTATCTCTTTTATTAAAGTCCACTCATCATTATCAGTTATTATACATGCTTTAGTTCCAATTATTTTAGAAGCATATAATTTTGTATATCCAGATTCGTCAATTTCATTTAAAGAATAGATTAAATATTCTGTATCATTATTGATAAAATATCTAATAACTTCAACATTAGTAAAGTCATTAGTTAGATTTTTAATCTTCCTTGCCAAATTAACCATCTCCAATCTACAATTAAATCATATCACATAAAGCCAAAAAATACAAGAACTATTTTGACAAATAAAAGACACGAATTATTTATTCAATTCATGTCTATAGTTTGTATAATTGGCTTTTAAATCAATCATATTTTGTGTAATAGCTGTTTCTATTTCATCTAAAGCTTCTTTTTGAATATTAGAAAGAACTACTACTTCTTTAACTGTATCGATGCAAACTTTTCCCCACAACAATCCCATCATTATAGTTAAATCATTATACATATCTGGAGTTATGGAAATAAATAAATAACCAAATATTAATCTTTTTTGAGCAACGATGATTCGCTTATCAGTAACAACAATAATAAATGTCCTAAAAATTTCATAAGAACGATGGTTTTTTTGACACGCAAAGACATATTTAACAGTTTCATCTGGATTGACATGCGTTTGTGCAACTTTACTGTGGGCTTTTATACGCCATGCTATTGTTTTAGGATATCTTCTCTTAAAAGCTAACGCTTGCTCATAAATATTCATTAGATTACCTCATTTTCTTCTAAAAATTCAATATATTCGTCTTCTGTTGCTAATTGTTCAATCATATCGACAATTTCACCATCTTGAACAATCATCATAATTGGAGTTCCCCAATCTTCTTCTTGGAAATATTCTAAAGCGTCAACAAATGCTTCTTGTTCGTCTGTATCTAATTTAGCAAAATCGATATAGTTAATCTCAACTTCATGTTCAGCAACTACATCATTTAAAATAACTTTTGCTTGAACACAGTATCCACAAGTTGTTTGACCAACAACAATAACTTCTTTATCTTTACTTGCTAATAATTTTTCAAATGTTTCATAATCGATATAATTAAGATTTAGTTCAGCATCTTCAGCAATTATTTCATTTTCTTGTAAGAATTCAAAAACAACATTATAATCGTCATAACCGTTTTGAGTATCAACTACTTTACCATTAGCTACGATTGCTAAATAAGGTGTTCCTACTGATGAAAGATTTAAATCATTAAGGATATCACGAAGATAACTACTAGACATTTCATTAATGTCAATATACATATAATCAAATTCATAACGTTCAGACATATCTTGTAAACTTGGATTTAATAAACTACAATATCCACAAGTAGAAGACCCAAGATAAACTAAAGTATTTTCTTGTCCATTAAAGTTAGTTGTAAATTGTTCATAAATTTCTTTTGAGTCTTGACTTCCAGCATAAACAAAGCCAATACTTCCTAAGACTAGTAAAACAACTGCTCCTACAACAACTAGCATTTTTTTACTTTCACTCATAAATTCATACCTACCTTCTATATTCTATTTGAAACAAAAATACATTTTGCTCACTTCGCACTATATTATAACATTTATTAATTTTATTTGCAAATAAATATTTGCATTTTTTAAGTCAATCAATTAATTTTCACATTATTTTCATAAAATTATTTTTTTAAATTATCTAATATATCTCTTGCTGCAACTAAACCGGTAGCGGCTGCCACAACAATGTTACCTGCCTTACCTGCACCATCACCAATAAAATAAATCCCTTCATTTTCTAATTTAAATTTATTATTTGTCTCAATTTCATTACTGAAAAATTTTATTTCTGGACCATATAGAAGTGTTTCATCATTATTGACTCCTGGTATTATTTTATCTAACTTTTCTAATCCTTCTAAAATATTTGTAACGATGCGGTGGGGTAAAACTAAGGCTAAATCTCCTGCTACACAATCTTTTAAAGTTGGTTCGACAAAACCCTGATTAATGCGATGCCAAGTTGAACGTCTTCCGTTTCTTAAATCTTTAAGTGATTGAATAATTGGTTTCGAATCACCTAACACATTAGCTATTTTAGCAATAGATTCACCATATAATCTAGTATTGGTAACTGGTTCAGTGAGATGAACACGACTAATAAAAGCAAAATTACTATTATTAGATTTAATATCTTTTAAAGCATGGCCATTTACACAAATATAACCATAATAATTTTCTTTAGCTACAAATCCGCCAGGATTAGTACAAAATGTTCTTATTTCATCACCGTATGTATCTGTTCTAATAAAAATTGTCGGATCATATATAACATCAGTAATTGCTTTTAAAATTTCTTTTCTAACTTCTACTCTAACTCCTATTTCGATACTTTGGGATAAATAAGGTATATTATATTTATCTGCTAATTCTTGAACCCATTTAGCTCCTGTTCTACCTGGTGCTACAACAACTTTTTTAGCTAATATTTTTTCTTTTCCATAAACAACTTCATAACCATTATCACGAGGAACAACATCTGAAACATCAGTATTTTCATACAAAGTCACGCCATTTTCTTCTAAAAAATTACTAAAATTATCGATATATTCAGGTAAATGATCACTACCTAAATGCTTCTGTCTAATAAGCAACAATCTAGCGCCTTGAATAGCTACTTTACGTTTAATTTCTAAAGCTTCATCCATATTACTTGGAAAAACTTCACTGTCCATACCAAATTTAGTAAATATTTCTTCAGTATCATCGATTAATTTATTCGCTTCACTTTCACTCATATATTTAAATAAATCACTTTTTCCTAGTTTAGGAATAAAATTTAATTTCCCATCAGAGAAAGTACCAGCACCACCATATCCAGATAAAATTCTACAAGGATTACAATTTACACAATTTGTTTTATTTTTATTCATCGGGCAAAATCTAGTTTTAACTTTTTGCCCTTTATCCATCAATGCAATCTTTAATTTTTTATTATTTGTAATAAGTTCATAGGCAGTAAATAAACCAGCTGGTCCTGCTCCTATAATCACGACATCGTAAGTCACTTTCCATCACCAATAATATTTTAACATAAATCTATAAAATTCAATAATAAATCAAAGAAAAAAAGAGAATATTTTTCTCCTCAGACTGTTGACAAAGTCAATGGTCTTTTCTTTTTTTAAAAAATGTTGTATAATAAATATGCGAGATAAAAGCTTATTCTAACCGAATTAAGTCACTTGCTATCTCGCTTTTTTTATGTAAAAATGTTATAATATAAGTGGTTGGAATAAGGAAAGTGAGTAATAAAATGATAAGTATAAGCAAAAATATTCAAAGCGAAATCTTAATAACTACTATGGAAGAAATTGTACCAGAAAACAGTTTATTTCGTAAGATAGATAAATATATAGATTTCACTTTTATTTATGATGAAGTTAAGGATTTATATTATGAAAATAATGGAAGGCCAAGTATTGATCCAGTAGTTTTATTTAAGCTAGTATTTATTCAAGCATTGGATGGCATAAAATCAATGAGAAGAACTTGTGAAAAGATTAAAGTTGATGCTGAATATAGATGGTTTTTAGGAATTCCATTTGGGGAAGATACTCCACATTTTTCAACCTTTAGTAAAAACTACGAAAGAAGATTTAAAGGGACGGATATATTTGAAAATATTTTTATAAACATTGTAAAACAAGCACAGAAATATGGAATGTTAAATGATGAGTTTTTTATGGATTCTACTCATAGAAAAGCTAATGCTAATAAAAATAAATATGAGGACCAAATAGTAGAACAAATTAAGAAAAGAAAATTGGATTTAGAAGAGGAAATAAATGAAGAAAGAAAAAGAATTGGAGAAAAGCCGTTTGATTTTAAAGATGAAATAGAAAAGAAGCATATTAAGGTGAGTAAAACAGATCCAGAAAGTGGATATTATCATAGAGATAACAAAGAAAAAGGTTTTATGTACTTAGAACATAGGACAGTAAATGGAAAATGCAATATAATAACAGATGTATATGTGACAAAAGGCAATTTACATGATTCAGTAGTATGTACCGAAAGATTAGATTATCAAAGAAATAAATTAAATTTAAATATTAATAAAGTTGGTTTGGATTCAGGATATGATACTTATGATATAAAGAAATATTTTGAAGATAATAACATTTTTGGTGTAATACAATATAGAAGTTATGGTCAAGGAAATACAGAGATAAGAAAATGGCAATTTGATTATCTTAAAGAAGAAGATGTTTATGTGTGTCCAAAAATGGGCATTATTCTCCCATATAAAAATATAGATAAGAATGGTTATAAAAAATATTATGATAGAAAACAATGTAAAGGATGTCCATATCAAAAACAATGTTGTGAGAAATCAAAATTTAGAACTATAAGACGATTAGTTTGTGAAGAAGTAAATGAGAGAGCAAGAGAAAGAAGACTAAGTTTAGAAGGTAAAGAATTATTTAAAAAGAGAAAGACAACAGTTGAAAGAAGTTTTGGCGATTCTAAACAAAATCACGGATATAGATATACTTTATTTAAAGGTGT
>JAGHHZ010000029.1 GCA_017887425.1 Bacilli bacterium | reverse complement strand
TGCTTTTTCTTCTGGTGTTCTCATATTGTTCTTTCTCATAATTCCTCCTTCAATTATAATTTTATCACTAAAAAAGTAGACTTCTACCTTTTTTGTAGTTGTCTACTTTTATAATATCACTTCATTTGACTATCTTTTATTTTAGTTAAAAACACAAACTTTAGTTCGTTTTTCTATTGACTTTATTTTTTAAATAGTTTATAATTAGACTGTAGGAGTTAAATAGAGGAGGAAATATGACAAAAAGTAGTAGTAGTGATAAAACTTTAGATCAAGTTTTACAAGATATTGAAAAACAATTTGGTAAAGGTTCAGTAATGAAATTAGGTTCTAACGAAGTTAGACAAATAGATGTAATTCCTAGTGGCTCAATAGCTTTAGATATGATTTTGGGAATAGGTGGGTATCCTAAAGGAAGAATAATCGAGATATATGGTCCTGAATCAAGTGGTAAAACGACATTTGCGTTACATGCAATTGCTGAAGCACAAAAATTAGGTGGTAGAGTTGCTTTTATCGACGCAGAAAATTCATTAGATCCACAATATGCTCAAAAATTGGGAGTTAATATTGATGAGTTATTATTATCGCAACCAGATAATGGTGAACAAGCTTTAGAAATTTGCGAAGCTTTAGTTAGAAGTGGTGCGATTAGTGTTATTGTAATTGATTCAGTTGCTGCTTTGGTACCACAAGCTGAAATCGAAGGTGAAATGGGTGATTCTCATGTTGGTTTACAAGCCCGATTAATGAGTCAAGCATTAAGAAAATTAGCAGGAGTTATCAATAAAACTAATACAATTGCGATATTCATCAATCAATTAAGAGAAAAAGTTGGTGTTATGTTTGGTAATCCTGAAGTTACTCCAGGTGGTCGAGCTTTAAAATTCTATTCTTCTATTAGATTAGAAATAAGAAGAGCTGAACAATTAAAGTTAGGAACTGATATAGTTGGTAATAAAACAACAATTAAAGTTGTTAAAAATAAAATGGCGCCACCTTTTAAATCTTGTACGGTTGATATTATGTATGGAGAAGGTGTTTCTCATGAAGGCGAACTTGTTGATTTAGCTAGTGAAGCCAATATCATTGAAAAAAGCGGTGCTTGGTACTCATATAAAGGTGAGAAAATTGGTCAAGGTAAAGAAAATGTTAAAGAGTTGTTAAAGAAAAATCCAGAATTAGCTAAAGAAATTGAAGATAAAATAAGAGTTCATTATGGATTGAAAAAAGAAACTAAAAAAGAGGAAAAATAAAACATTGGTTTTGCGCCAATGTTTTTTTTACCATGTACTTACGATATCACAGTTACTACTTTCTGGCATTGGATCTGGCATTTGCATTCTAACAATCATTGGAATTTTAAAGGCTCTACCAAAAGCCATACAAGTACCAGGTTGTAAGCTTTTTTGTTTTTCAACTATGTCAAGACTAATATTAGGTAACATCTTTTGAATATACTCAACATCTAATGGGTGAGTTATTTTAAAGATTAAAAAGTTAGACATTTGTGATATAACTGTATCAGATAACTCAACCGGTCTTTGTGAAATTAAATCTAGAATTAATCCGTATTTACGTCCTTCTTTAGCGACACGGTCGAATATATTATATCCAAGTAAGAATGTATCGTTATCTTTTTGAACATATCTATGGGCTTCTTCAATAAAGATATGAAAAGGAATAGTAGCACGATTACTCATACCTTTAGTATAATTAAATAATAATTTAACATAAGTTTTTGTAACAAATTTTGCAAACCAATCTTCAACATCTTCTAAGTTAAAGTTAATTATTTGCGCTTTTCGACTGTTGTTACTAATTAAGCTAGCAATATATTGATCAACTGTCATAAATTGTGGCACATTAAAGTATCTAGCATATTCACTAATAATAATTGAGTGAAGTCTTACTTTTAATGTAATCGCACTATTATAAGCTTTTTCATTTCTTAATAATCCTTCAGAAATTAAAGTGAAGTTTAAAGCTTTTTCTAAATCTTCTAAAGTAAAGTAATTGATTTGTGTTTCTTCGTATTGGTCTAAACTTTCATCGATAAAACTTGCAACATATTCAGATAATAAAACACTTTCTGAAAAATTATCTTGGTCATTAATTAAGAAACATTCTCTAAATTTTCTTGTATAACCAACGCCTTGTAGAACTGCTTCAGGATTAAATTGAGGAGTTGAACAAGAATTGAAAATTGCAAAAACATCATTTCTTTTACTACTAGCGCTTTGATTAGTATATAAAATATTCATAATAGCTTTAGCTATTAAATGGTTTTTATATTTTAAAGCCATTTCATCATTAGCAGCAAAAATTCTAACTAGTTTTAATGTTCTTTCAATGATAGGTAGTTGAGCATGTTCACTAGCATTTAATAATATTGCAAAGTCATCATTATCTAATAACCATAGAGGAATTAGTAAAGGTTGACCCATTGTATCATGTTTATTAGTTGTATAGTATTTAAATTGATAGTTAGCGTCGATACTATTAAAGTTAGAAAATGCATTGTGATATTCGCCATAGGCATCAAAAATAAAGATATTAGCTTTATATGGTTTGAAGTTTGGATTTTTAAAAACATTTTGTAAAAGACGTGCAACACCACATGATTTACCAGAACCACTGTTACCAAAAATAGCCATATGGTTAGAGAATAATTCATTGATATTAACCATAATTGGATAATTATCATATAAAGCACTTGTACCTAACATAAAACTGTTTTTATCGTTAGTTCCAATAATGATTTTTAATTCTTCGCTATTGATCATCCTGATATTTGATTCAATTGTTGGCTTTCTTATAACACCACCGACAAATTGATTGTTAACAATTTCACCTAAAAATCTAATCTTAATTAAATCTTGACCAATATCGTCGATTTCACCTAAAACTTTTTTCTTTTCATCTTCAAATATAACATGCATGTTCATTAAATTGGTCGATACTTTAACATTAGGTGGTATTTGAACATGAGCCATATTATTACTTATATAAACTATTTTTCCTAACATATTATTCACCCTCATTTATTCTATAAATAATTATAACTTATTTTTTTATAAAAATCTAGATTATTTTAGATAAAAACTATATTATAGTATTTTGCTTGACTTATTTTGGTATAAATATTAAAATAATAATAGAGTTAATACTCTAAATAAATAGAAAGTGGAGGTAATATATGAATGATATTATACTCTCCATTTTATTTGTAATATTGGGACTTTTTGTCGGAATCATTATTATGATTATACTAAATTATATTAAAACTAATATATCTGGTAAGAAAGCAGAATCAATTATTGATAAGGCTAATAAAGAAGCCGATAAAATAAAAAGAAATTATTTATTGGACGCCAAAGAAGAAGCTCATAAATTAAAAATAGATTTTGAAAAAGAAATGAAAGAAAAGAAAAATGAAATTAAAGAATCAGAGGAAAGATTACTTTTAAGAGAAAGTAATATTGATAAAAGAGATCAAACTTTACAAAATCGTGAGCAAATGTTAGAAGAAAGAGAAAATAATTTAGTAAATAAGCAAAGAGAAATTCAAAAAGAACAAGATAAAGTGGAGGAAATAAAAAAAGAACAAGTTGACTTGTTAGAAAAAATAGCTGGCTATTCGAAAAATGAAGCAAGAGAACTAGTTATGAAAAAAGTTGAAGAAATGATGAATTTGGAAATAGCTGCTTATATTAAGGATAGGGAAGTCGAAGCGAAATTAGAAGTCGATAAAAAAGCTAAAAGTTTACTTATTAGTTCGATGCAGAAGTATGCTGGTGATGTAGCTGGTGATCAAACTGTAACAGTAGTCAATTTACCTAATGATGATATGAAAGGAAGATTAATCGGTCGTGAAGGAAGAAATATTCGTTCGATCGAAGCTGTTACTGGTGTTGATTTAATTATCGATGACACTCCAGAAGCAATTGTTTTATCAAGTTTTGATCCATATCGCAGAGAAATAGCTCGTGTTGCTATTGAGGCTTTGATTAAAGATGGTCGTATTCATCCAGGAAGAATTGAAGAAATATATGATAAAACTGTTAAAGAGATGAAAGCAAAATTATTAGAATATGGTGAAGAAGCTTTGTTTGAATTAGGTATTACTAAAGTAGACCCAGAATTACAAGAATTATTAGGTAAATTATATTTTAGAACAAGCTTTGGTCAAAATGCTTTAAGACATTCAATCGAAGTTGCTCATTTGGCTGGTATTATGGCGGGTGAGTTAGGAGAAAATGTGGCTTTAGCTAAAAGAGCGGGATTATTTCATGATATTGGGAAAGCAATCGATCATGAAGTAGAAGGTTCACATGTCGAATTGGGAGCGAGTTTAGCTAAAAAATATAAAGAAAATGAAATTGTCATTAATGCTATTGAATCACATCACGGTGATAAAGAAGCTACTAGTGTTATATCTGTTTTAGTGGCTATAGCTGATGCTTTATCCGCATCTCGTCCTGGTGCTAGAAATGATTCACTAGAAAACTATGTTCAAAGATTGCAAGAACTAGAGAAAATCGGTAACGAGATTCCTGGAGTTGAGAAATCTTATGCTATGCAAGCTGGTCGTGAATTAAGAGTTATTGTTAAACCAGATAAAATCGATGATGCGGCTAGTTATAAAGTTGCTCGTGACATTAAAAATAAGATCGAAGAAACATTGCAATATCCAGGTACAATTAAGGTTATTGTTATTAGAGAAACAAGAGCTCAAGAAGAGGCTAAATAAAAAACTAGAAATATCTAGTTTTTTTTAACGATAATATGGTCCATAGTATGGATAAGGTGGGTATGGGTAAGGTGGTCTGTTATATGGTGGACGCCAGAAATTAGGAGCTAGTGCTGCTCCAGTTACACCTCCTAATAAGAATGGAAAAGCAAATCCACCAATAAATCTTTCATCGTTAGGGTATGGCATATTAGGATTATTTTTAAAATTATTTGGGTAATTATTTGGCATATTTTGATAATTTGGATACATAAAAACACTCCTTTCAATTTAGTCTATGAAATATACCTAAAATTGTGAAAAAGTTAGGATAATTTCATATAGTTTATTAAGGTGATAATGTGCGAAAAACATTTGAGGTGATTGGTTTAATTAGTTTAATATGTTTTAGCTTTTTTTATACTGAAAAAATATCCACAGTAATTAAAGAAAATGATGATATTTTAAAAGAAATTGAAAGTGTTGCTAGTCAATATAAAACAGAAGCTATTAATGCAATTATTGATAATAACAGTATTATTCCTGGAATTAATGGAAGAGAAATTGATATTAAAAAAAGCTATAAAAAAATGAAAAAAGTAAATAGTTTTAATAGTAATTTATTAGTTTATAAAGAAATAGAACCTGAGATTAGCATCAAAGAGGTGTACGATAAATATATTGTAAGTGGCAACCAACAAAAAAAAGAGGTAAGCTTATTATTTTTAGTTGAAGCAAATGATAATGTTGAAGATATTGTTAATATTTTAAAGCAATATGAAATAAGTAGTACTTTTTATACTGATGGTAATTGGTTTGAAAATAACAATGAAAAAGTGATTGAATTGGTTGAAGATGGATATTTGATAGGCAATTTAGGATATAATTATAAATATGATGTTAGTGGTATTAGTTGGATGAATACAATTGTGACTAAAATAGGGAAACAAAATAATACTTATTGTTATACGGAAAAAGAAAATGCAAATTTACTTAATGTTTGTAAAAATAATAAAAGTTATACGATAAAACCTAGTATTATTGTTAGAAATAATCCACTTATTGAAATAAAAGAAAATTTAATTAATGGCAGTATTATTGCTTTAGAAATAAATGATATTACAATAAAAGAATTACCTTTAATTGTCGAATATATTAATTCAAAAGATTTAGAAATAGTTAATTTAGAACAGTTATTAGATGAGAAAGGAATGTAAATTATTTTTTTAGTGTTTAAGAATTAAGTGTTTGAAATCATAAAATAAAGACATATTAAATTTCTTATAATACAAAGTAAATGGTAAAACTTGTATTGTAAGTAAAATAACGTGACTTTTAAATTGTAGCATAAAAAAATATATACATAAAATTGATAAAAATATAAGATATAATAGCTATCACAAAAGAAAAAAAGAGATTTGTAGAACTATCTTATAAGAGTGAGAGAACAATAATAAGAAAAATAGCGGGACGAATGAATAATTATTTAAATCAATGTTTGATTATAATTTTCAAAAATTGTATTATTAAAATTAAAAAACTCATATTTTAGATAATAAAATATGTGGACTCTTATTATTTTAATTTATATCTTTAGTTTTGTTAAAAAAGTATTGACTTTTAGTGTTAACTAATATAAAATTGAGGTAGAAATAAAAATAAGGAGTTGTATTACAATGAAGAAAGCTCGTAAATTAACAAATGATAAAAGAAAGGATGATAAAGCATTTACTATAATTGAGTTGTTGGGCGTATTAATTATATTAGCTATAATATCTTTAATAACTATACCAATAGTCGATAAATTATTAGAAAATAGCCGTGAGGCTGCATATAGAAGGGCAGTTAACAATATTATACATGCAGCAAAAGAATATGGTACATCTAATGATTTGGGCTATTCGCCAAAAAGATCACCTTTGTTTGTAAGTGAATTGCAAGATGAGGGATTCTTAACTTTGAATATCAAAAGTCCAATTGATGAATCAGAAATGAATGGATGTGTATGGTATTATTGGGATGAAGACCATAAACAATATATCTTTGAATATGATAATGAATGTATTATTGAAGTGCCAGCAATAGATATTATTTATAATAAGGAACTAATCAACAGTAATGGCTGGGCTAAAGAAAATATAGCCGCAACACTAGTAGGTACAGGAGAGATTAAATATTGTATATCTAATAGTGAATGTGAACCAACTGAGGCAGTAGTAAATGGAAGTAATACAAAATTTATAACAAATGAAGGAACAAGCTATATATGTGCATCTTCAACGAATATATTAGAAGAAAGTGTTAGCTTATGTAAAAACTTTAATTTAGATAAAACATCTCCAACCATCGATGGATTAGAATTAATAACAGTCGATAAAGATGAAAGTGTTGAATTAACTAGTGGAGTTAAAGTAGATGATAATTTATCGGGAATAGATGGAACATATACGATCACACCAAATACAGTCGATACATCAACAGCTGGAACAAAGAATGTAACATATAGTGTAAGTGATATGGCAGGAAATGTAACAACAAAGAATAGAACAATCGAAGTAATAAGTGAACCACCAGTAATCGTATTTAATGTGGAAGGTAATCCATTTAATAGTAATAATTGGTCAAAAGAAAATGTGACAGTAAGAATAGATGTGACAGATAATAGTGGATTAGGAATAAAAGAGATAAGATACTGTAAAGGAACAGGCGAATGTGAACCGACAACAACAATTGAAAATGGTGGAACAGTAGTATTAGAAGAAAATAGTGCAACAAATAAGATATGTGTTGAAGCAATTGATAATAATAATACAAGTAATAGAATATGTAGTAATAATTATCAAATAGATAAAGTATTACCAACGATAGATAGTATTGGGGATATAAAAGTCAATCGAAATGAAGTAGTTAATTTAACAAGTGGAGTAACATATAATGATGGCTTATCAGGAATAGATGGCGAATTAACAGTAACCCCATCAACAGTTGATACATCAACAATTGGAACAAAACAAGTAACATATAAAGTAGTAGATAAAGCCGGAAATGTAAGAGAAGTAGTAAGAAATATCATAGTAGAGGCCAATGCTCCAACAATAGTATTTAACTTAGTAGATAGTAGTGCAATCAATAGTAACGGTTGGGCAAAGAGTGATTTCTATTTAAGAGCAACGATAACAGATAATAGTGGAACAGGAATAGCAAGTGGAAGTAGTTGTACAACCAACAGTAGTAGTGAATGTACACCAATAGCAAGTTTTACTGGGACAACCAAAGACTTCTTAATATCAGTTGAAGGAAGTAATAGAGCATGTGTTCAAGTAACAGATAACAATAATAAAACAACTAAGGTATGCAGTGATACATATAAATTAGATAAAACTGTACCAACAGCAGGAACAGCAACATTCTCTGGTACTGCAGGAAGTAATAATTGGTATATAAGTAACGTTGCAGTAAATGTAAAAGATGGAAGTGATGCATTATCAGGACACGCAAGTACAACAAGTAATATATCAAGCATTACAAATAATACAAAAGGAACTACTGTCACTATTACAACAATTGATTTAGCTGGGAATGCCGCAACTAGAGATTACATAATTAAAGTTGATAAAGCAATACCTAATAAACCAACAGTTATTATGAAAAAGAACAATAGTGGAGGTGCTACGTATATTTCTGATACATGGTCTAATCAGAGAATATATGTAGAATTAAAAAATTCTGGGAGTAGTGCTAGTGGAATAAGAAAATATCAATATTCTTATAATAAATCTACTTGGAATGATATGTCTGGAAATAGCATGTATGTGAGTGAAGAAGGAATAACTAATATTTATTTTAGAGTAATGAATAATGCTGGAATGTATAGCGATGCTACTAATCTAAATATAATTAAAATTGATATAACAAAACCTAGTGCTCCTAATTTGACTATGACTAAATCTAAAAGTGGCACTAGATATGTGGCGAATACTTGGAGCAATGAAATTGTTAAGGTTAGCTTAAGTTATAACAAAAATGATACAAGTGGAATAGCTTATTATGAATATTCTAGAGATAATAAAAATTGGACTAAAGTTTCTAGCTCTGTTAACATAGATTCATACCATATTTTACCAAATGATTGGATAACTAGCTACTATTTTAGAGCAATTGATAATGCGGGAAATGTAGGAGAAACATATAGAGAATATATCAAAGTAGATACGGTTCAACTTGGAAAAATGGAAGCTGATTTTAGAAAAAATAGCACAAGAGGTGAAAAATATTCGACAGGTACTTGGTCAAATAAAAAGGTATATGTAAAATTATCAGTTGGTGTTGGTCCAAGTGGATTAAGCCACTATGAATATTCTTATAATGGTACTACTTGGAATAAAATTACTGGGGATACTATGATTATAAGCAAAGAGGGAACTACAGAAGTCTATTTTAGAGGAGTCAACAATGCTGGAACTCCTTCGTATAAAATTGGAAAGTATACAATAAAGGTGGATACTGTTGCTCCTAGTGCACCAACTGTTGTGTGGAAAAAGAATAGTACAAGTGGTCCTAGTTATACTCCAGGTACTACTACAAATACATCTGTTTATGCAGTACTAAGTTATAATAAAACAGATACAAGTGGTTTTGATCATTATGAGCATTATATTGTAGGCAATTCATCTTGGGGAAAATTAGCTTATAATTGGACTGGTTGGACTGCAACGACATGGAATGGAACAGCTAATGTTAAATTTAGGGTTGTTGATAAAGCTGGTAATCTTGGAGCTGAAACGAAACTTTATACAGTGAAAATTTATAGATGATTAAGGGCAAAGTGTAATACTTTGCTTTTTCTTTAAAAATACCAATAAATAGTAGATGAATAACTCCTTTTTTATGCTATAATAGTAGTCAAGTTTAAAAGGAAGTGATTTATCTTGAAAAAATATAATTTACCAGTTATCCTTTTAAAAGGTATTATTTTATTACCACAAAACACTTTAAAATTAGAATTTGATTCCAAAAATACCGATAACAATGTTATTGATATGTCTTTATTGTTTCACGATAATTACATTTTAGTAGTTAGTGAATATGACAGTCGTAACTTGCCTAAAATCGGTATTTTATCAAAAATAGAAAATAATTTAGTGCTACCTAATGGTAATACTAGAGTTGATATAAAAGGTTTAAGAAGAGTTAATATCGTCGAATTTTTAAACTTAAACAAAGTAAAAGAACCTTTAGAATCAATCGTTAGTGAAATAGAAGTTGAAAAAGTTGATAATGAAGAGATAATTATTAATAAATTAGTTAAAGAAATTAAAAGCTATGTTAAAAATATACCATATATTAGTAATAGTATGATTTCTTTAATTGAAAAGGAAAAAAGTCTAGATAAATTTACAGATATTGTAGTACCAACTTTGATTAATAATAGAAAAAGAATGCTAGAATATTTAAATATAACTAATCCTAATGTTCGTGGCGAGATGTTGTTAAAAGATATATATCAAGAAAAAGAGATGTTTCAAATCGAAAGAAAAATCGATATGAAAATTCGTAAAGAAATGGACGATAGTCAAAAAGAATTTCTTATAAAAGAAAAGATAAAATTACTTAAAGAAGAATTAGGAGAGACATCTAATAAAGAAAGTGATGTTGAAAAATTAAAATTAAGAATCGACAAACTAGATTGTCCTAAAAAAATAAAAGAAAGATTAAATTTTGAGTTGAGTCGTTATGAAACTGGTTCTAGTATGTCACCCGAAATTAATGTAATTAGAGATTATATTGAATGGTTACTTGACTTACCTTGGAATGTTTTTACTAAAGATAACGATGATTTGAGAAGTGTTCGCGCTTCTTTGGATAAATCACATTACGGATTAGAGGAAGTTAAACAAAGAATAATTGAATATTTGGCAGTTAAAAAATTAAGTAAAGGTAATAATAGTCCAATTATTTGCTTAGTTGGTCCGCCAGGAGTTGGAAAAACTAGTTTAGCTTTTAGTATTGCTGAAGCGATGAAAAGAAATTTTGTTAAAATATCTGTTAGTGGAATAAAAGACGAATCAGAAATTTTAGGTCATCGGAAAACTTATGTTGGAGCTAGTCCTGGAAGAATAATCGCTTCTTTAAAAAAAGCTAAAAGTAGTAATCCTTTATTTTTAATCGATGAAATTGATAAAATGAGTAATGAATACCACAATGATCCGGTTAGTAGTTTATTAGGTGTACTAGATCCAGAACAAAATAAATATTTTAGTGATAATTATATTGAAGAAGATTTTGATTTATCACATGTATTATTTATTTTAACCGCTAATTATATTGAAAATATACCTGAAGCTTTAAGAGATAGATTAGAAATAATTAATATTTCAGGGTATACAGAATTTGAAAAATTAGATATTGCTACTAAACATTTATTACCTAAAATCATTAAAGAAAAAGGTTTGAATGAGGATTTTATTAATATAAATAATGATACTATTTTAAAAATAATTCGCAATTATACGAAAGAGTCTGGTGTTAGAGAATTAGAAAGACAATTAGATAAATTAGTTAGAAAAATAGTTACGCAAATTGTGATGAATAATATTAAAGTTAATAAAATCAATATAAATGATAAAGTATTAGAAAAATACTTAGGGAAAGAAAAATATAAATTTAATACTAAAACAAAATCACAAGTTGGTGTTGTTAATGGATTGGCTTATACTATTTATGGTGGCGACACTTTACCAATTGAAGTTAATTATTTTAAAGGTAAAGGCAATTTAATTTTGACTGGTAGTTTAGGCGAAGTTATGAAAGAAAGTGCTTCGATTGCTTTAAATTATTTAAAGTCTAACTATCAGTATTATAAAATAAATTATGATGATTTGATTAATAATGATATTCATATTCATGTTCCAGAGGGGGCAATAAAAAAAGATGGTCCTAGTGCGGGAATAGCTTTAACTTTAGCTATTTTAAGTGCGATAACTAAAACTAAAATTCCCAACACTTTAGCTTTAACAGGAGAAATAACATTAAGAGGACATGTTTTAGCTATTGGAGGATTAAAAGAAAAATCAATTGGTGCTTTAAGAAGTGGCATTAAAACAATTATTATTCCTTTTGATAATGCTAAAGATTTAGAAGAGTTGCCAGATGAAGTTAAAAACAATATAAAGTTTATTAAAGTTAAAAGTTTTAAAGAAGTTTACAAGGTGATTAAAGATGTTCGATGATGAAACAATAAGAACTTATTATTATACAAAATTTTTGCAAAGCTGTTTATATGATGACGATATTTATAAAGGCGCTAGAAATGGATCCTATGATTTTTATATATTTAATAGTGATTTTTTAGCTATTCTAATTAATTATATTGCTATATATGTTGATACGGATTATGCTTATTCGGATTTAGATGTTAAAGATAGATTATATACTTTGATTAATTACATTAGAAATAATGCCGTTTATCAAGATGATGATACTAAAAAATATTACTGTGATATTTTTAATGATTTAGTTTTAAAATTAAATCAAATGAGTAGTGATACTTCTAATTATGAATGGGTATTTCATGAAATTACGATACGAACTGATGTTAAATTAGGACGCCAAATATCATATAAAAAGTATAAAAAATACGAGGAGTTTGTTAGAAAATCTCTCGGTTATGATTTTATTTTATTAACTTATTTATCTGATGAAGTTGATGAAGAGACATTTGATAATAGTATCGAATCTTTAGCTAATGATGAATTTTTCTTTGCTAGTTTAAATGTGATTATTAAACAGTGTCCTGAACTTTTACAATTCCCAATATTTAAAACAAGAGTTAAAAAGGTAATCGATTATAACCGCAAACATATGGATATTTTCCGTGATGAGCCTTTAGAAACTAAAATATTTATTATTAAACAAAACAATAAACATTATAAAAGATTTAATGAACCTGTTGAAATATAACATTTTCAACAGGTTTTTATGTATAGAATAAATAAATTCTCATATAATTTAATGGGAGTGATAAGATGAAAAAAACTGTACCTTTAAAAAAAGATATAACTTTTAAAACGAATATTGCGGAAATAACAAGCATTGCTTTAGATCACGAACTTAATTTAGAAAATAGAACAATTAAAGGTAATTTAGTTATTAGTGGTAGTTATAAAATAAATGATACTAGTGTCAATACGGAAGAATTTAAATATAATATACCAGTTAATATCGAAATGAGTGAACGTTATATTTTAGATAACATGAAAATAAATATTGATGATTTTTATTATGAAATAGTTAACGATAATTTATTAAGTGTAAGTATTGAAATAGGTTTAGATAATTTAAAAGAAGAAGAAATATTACCACCTTTTAAATATGAAGAAGAAAAAGTAGTTCCAGTTATTAAAGAGGAAAAAGATGTTGTTTTAGAAAAAGAAGAGACAAGATTAGATACGGAAGAAGTAAAAACATTATTTGATAACTTTGATGATAGTAATGAAACTTATGCAACATATCGAATATGTATTGTTAAAGAAAGTGATACTTTAGAAAGTATAACTTTAAAATATAATGTCAGTAAAGAATTATTAGAACAATATAACGATATTAGTGAACTTAAAATAGGCGATAAGTTAATAATACCATCTGTTCATGAAACAAATTAATGAAATATTAAAAAAGCATAATTTAAAACCCCATCGCTATATAACTAATGGTAAGGCAACCATCGTTGATACAGAGATGGGGCGTTTTGTGATTAAAAAGAATTTAAAAGATAAGAAGATATTCGACTATTTAAAATCACGAAGTTTTAATTATTATCCAAAAAATATAAATGACGAAGAGGAAGAATATGAGATTACTGAGTATTTAGATGATATTGATTATCCTAATGAACAAAAGATGTTGGATTTAATTAATTTAATTACTTTGCTTCATAATAAAACGACACATTATAAAGAAATAGATTTTGAAGATTATAAACAAATATATGAAGATATTAAAAATAATATTGAGTATTTAAATAGTTACTATACTGATTTAATCACTTTAATTGATACTCACGTTTTTATGAGCCCTAGTGAATATATGTTGGCAAGAAACATTTCGAGAATTTTTAATGCTTTAAATTTTTGTAATTATGAAATTGATAATTGGTATGATCTAGTTAAGGAAAAAACAAAGCAAAGGGTTGTAGTACTACACAATAATTTAGATTTAAGTCACTTTATTAAAAGTGAAAATAGTTACTTGATTAGTTGGGATAAAGCTAAAATAGGGATACCAATCTTTGATTTATATATTTTATATAAACGTCATGGTTTAGATTATAATTTTGAAGATATATTAAAGCATTATGAACAAAGTTATCCCTTACAAAAAGACGAGAGAAAATTATTATTTATTTTAATAGCTTTACCTCCTAAATTAGATTTTGATAAAAGTGTCTATATAATGACAAAAGAAATTAGTCAAATGATGGATTTGTTATTTAAAACGGAAAATTTAATCTCACCATATTATGCGGAACAAAGCATATAAAATAAGTAACCATAAGAAGAATAATAAAAGTAAATTAAAGCGACTAATAAGAAAGAAAGTAATAAATACTTGCCAACAAAAAATAATAATAAGGGCGAGCAAGCATAAACACCAAGTGTTTCTAGACCATCTATGGAACATATAAATCACCTAATATCATTTTATGTCTTTATAAAATTATTGATTGGGTGTATAATATAAAATGGTGAGATTATGAAAAGAAAATTGCGGATTGACCGAATTATTATCGCTATTATAGTCTTAATTTTAATAGTTGGAGCTGTTATTTATTTATTAAAACCTAAGGATAATACCTTGATGATTGACTTAACTAATAAAACAGTAGCAGAGGCTGAAGCGTTTGCAAAAGAGAATAATTTAAATTTAGTAGTTGAAGAACAAGTCAATTCTTTCGAAAAAGATAAAATTTTTGATCAAAGTATTGAAGTAGATCAAGAAATAAATAAAGATGATACTTTAACTATTTATGTTTCATTAGGTATAAATTATGAAGAATTAAAAGTTAATGAATTAGGTGATGTACCTATTATGATGTATCATGGTATTCACAATATTACAGATAATGAATATACTGGTGGTAACGTTGATAAAGATGGATATCAAAGAACCAAAGAAGCTTTTATTAAGGATTTAGAGTTTTATTATAATAGTGGCTACCGAATGATTAGATTAGAAGATTATATTAATGGTGTTATCGATGTTGAGGCGGGATATAGTCCAATTATTTTAACATTTGATGATGGTCTTGAAAATAATATTAAAGTAACTGGATTAGATGAAAATGGGGAAATTATTATCGATCCTAATTCAGCAGTTGGTGTATTAGAACAATTTAAACAAAAATATCCTGATTTTAATGTTACAGCGACATTTTTTGTCAATGGTGGATTATTTCAACAAAGCGAATATAATGAAAAAATATTAAATTGGTTAGTTGATCATGGTTATGATATTGGTAATCATAGTTATTCTCATGCTGATTTTACAACAATTTCTAAAGAAAAGTCAGCTCAAGAAATTGGTAGTCTATATAATTTATTAGATAAATATATTCCTGGCAAGTATGTTAATATCGTAGCATTACCATTTGGCTCTCCATATAATAAAGACCATGAAAATTTTCCGGTTATTTTAAATGGTAGTTACAATGGTAATGAATATACAACAGAGGCTGCTTTAAGAGTTGGTTGGGAAGCGGAATCTTCACCATTTAGTTCTAGTTTTGATAAAACTTTCTTAAAGCGAATTAGAGCATATGATAATAATGGGGTAGAATTTGATATTGAAATGAATTTTGATATTTTAGAGAATAATCGCTATATATCTGATGGGGACAAGAATACTATTACTGTTCCTAAAGATTTAGAAGATGATATTAATAATATTTATGATTTAGATATTAAAACTTATTGACAAAAAAGATTAATGTGTTAAAATATTGGTAAATACGTTGATTAGGACACGACTTTTAAAAGACTATTTCAAGCGAGTTGGTGATGGTGCAAGACCAATAATAAGGTTTAAAAGTTACTACCTATGAGTAGAGCTCGAAAGAGATTTCCGGTTAATCCCGTTATTTTAATTAAGTTCCAATTAGGATGGTACCGTGTTATTAAACACTCCTTTGTTTAAGGAGTGTTTTTATATTTTTAAGGAGTAGTTTATGAAAAAGAAAAATTTAAGTCGTTTTGACAAAGTAAAAGACACGATGAGAATGGAGGATTTTGTAATTCAATATTTGAATGATGGCGTATATGTTGATTGCTATAAATTAACGCATAAGCAATTAAAAAGTTTTAATAACCCTTATGTAGTAGCTGTCTCTTATGAATTTGCTGATGCAAATATTGAACTTATTTTAACTAATAAAATTTTATTAGTTAGCGATCGTTATGGGAATATTGCCCCTTATATTAATCCAAGAGAATTAAAAAGACTAGAAACTTTAGGTTCGATTGAAGATCAGATTACCGAACTTAAAAAAGTTCGAATTAATCAGCTTTCTAAATTGGTTAATTTATGGGGACAAATGCAAATCCTTTTGTACGAAAAAGATCAAATAGAAGGAACTATTGGAATTTTAGAGGAAATTAATCGTAGCTCAAAAGTAGATGAATTAGGAGGAAAGACTTATGTTAAGAAATATCAAAGAAGATGAAAAATTAAATATTTTAAATCATAGCTGTGCTCATCTTTTAGCGCAAGCCGTTAAACATTTATATCCCAATGCATTGTTTTGGGTTGGACCAGTTATCGAAGAAGGTTTTTATTATGACATCGATTTAGGCGATGAAGTAATAAAAGAAGAAGATTTAGAAAAAATCGAAAAGGAAATGAAGAAAATTTCTAAAGATGGTAAAAGAATTTATCGTGAAGAGTTAACAAGAGAACAAGCTTTAGAAAAATTTAAAAATGATCCTTATAAAATTGATTTAATTAACAATATGAGTGATGATACAGTTATTTCTTGTTATACGCAAGGTGATTTTACTGATCTTTGTCGTGGCCCACATGTTGAAAGTGTTAAAGTGTTAAAATATTTTAAATTACTTAAAGTAAGTGGAGCTTATTTTAAAGGTGATTCTAAAAATAAAGCTTTACAAAGAGTTTATGGTGTTTGTTACGAAACAGAAGAAGAATTAAAAGAGCATTTAGCTTATTTAGAAGAAGCTAAATTAAGAGATCATCGTAAAATAGGAAAAGAACAAGAAATATATATGAATCATGAATTGGTTGGAGCTGGTATGCCTTTATGGTTGCCTAATGGGGCAATTATTAGAAAACAGTTAGAAAATTATATTTATGATAAAGAAAGAAAATTAGGTTATAATCATGTTTATACACCTTGTGTTGGAACAGTTAATTTATATAAGACTAGTGGTCATTGGGATCATTATAAAGAAAATATGTTTCCAATGATGAAAGTTGATGAAGAAGAATTTGTTTTAAGACCAATGAACTGTCCACATCATATGTTGATATATAAAAATAAATTACACTCTTATCGTGATTTACCAATTAGAATAGGTGAATTTGCAACAGATTTTAGATATGAAGCATCAGGTGCTGTAAAAGGTTTAGAGCGAGTAAGATGTATGTGTCAAAATGATGCTCATCTATTTGTAACACCAGAACAAATTAAAGATGAGTTTAAACAAGTTGTAAATTTAATTTTAGATGTTTATAAAGATTTTGGTATTAAAGATTATAAATTTAGATTGTCATTAAGAGATAAAAATGATAAAGAAAAATATTTTGATGATGATGAAATGTGGGACAATGCCGAAAATAAATTAAGAGATGTTTTAAATGAATTAGAAATACCTTATTTTGAAGCTATTGGTGAAGCTGCTTTCTATGGACCTAAATTAGATGTTGAAGTAAAACCAGCTGTTGGACCAGAAGTAACATTATCAACTTGTCAATTAGACTTCTTATTACCAAGAAGATTTGAATTATCTTACATTGATAATAAAGGTGAAAAACAAACACCAGTTGTCATTCATCGAGCTATTTTTGGAACTTTTGATCGATTTACAGCTTTCATATTAGAAGAAACTAAAGGGGTATTACCAACTTGGCTAGCACCTGTTCAAGTTAATATTATTCCTGTTAATAATGAACATCATTTAGAGTATGCTAAAGATATCTATAATGAATTATCAAGCAATGATATTAGAGTTCAATTAGACGATCGCGAAGAAAAAGTTGGATATAGAATGCGTGAAAGTGTAGTTAATAAATATCCGTTTACTTTAATTTTAGGTCAAAAAGAAGTTGATGGTAATTTAATTAGTTATCGTAAACATAGTAGTGATGAAACGATTACATTAAGTAAAGATGAATTTGTTAAATTATTATTAGATAATATAAAAAATAAAAGAGATTAGTTGTTAATCTCTTTTAAAAATGCTTTTAAATCATCTTTTAAATCATCGCGGTCTAAGGCAAAAGCAATATTTGCTTTTAGGTAACCTAATTGATTACCGATATCATAATAAGTCCCTTCAAATTTACATGCATAGAAATCTTGTCTTTTCATCAAAGCTAACATACCATCAGTAAATTGGTACTCGTTACCTTTTCCTTTAGATAATTTTTCTAATTCTTCAAACACTTCAGGTTTAACGATATATCGACCTAATCCAGCAAAGTTACTTGGAGCTTCTTCGACACTAGGTTTTTCGATAATACTTTTAATTTTATCGCCTTGTTCAAATTCGATAATACCATATTTATAAACTAGACTAGGATCTACTTCTTGAACACCGATGACATTACAATCATATTTGCTGTAAACATCGATTAATTGTTTTAAAACTGGTGTTTTAGATTTCATTAAATCATCGCCATATAAAACAGCAAATGGTTCATTACCAATAAAGTTTTTAGCTAATTTAATAGCATGTCCACTACCTAATGGTTCACCTTGTCTTGTGTAATAAATAGTACACATCTTAGAAATATTTTGAACTATTTCTAATTCTTTTAATTTGTTGTTTCTTTCTAGTCTTGTTTCTAATTCGAAACTTTGATCAAAATGATCTTCGACATTTCTTTTATATGGACTAGTTATGAATAATATTTCTTCAATACCACTTGCCACACATTCTTCAACGATATATTGAAGTGTTGGTTTATCGATAATTGGTAGCATTTCTTTAGGAACTGATTTAGTTACTGGTAAAAATCTTGTTCCCATTCCAGCTACAGGAATAACCGCTTTACGCACTTTTTTCAAATACATCACCTTTCTTTCAATAATTATATCAAGAATTTGGAAAAAAATAAAGGAAAAGGGTTGAATATTGACTTAATATGTTGTATAATTAATACGTTCCAACTAAATTTGTCTCAGTAGCTCAGTTGGATAGAGCAATGCCCTTCTAAGGCAGCGGTCAGGGGTTCGAATCCCTTCTGGGACACCATCTGTATATTAACCCTTAAAAATAAGGGTTTTTATTTTATTCTTTAATATTTAAATTTTGTTTTTAAGAAAGTAGTTGATTTAAATGTCTATATATATTCATATTCCATTTTGTAAAACAATTTGTTCCTATTGTGATTTTTGTAAATTTTATTACAATGAAAAATGGGTAGATAATTATTTAATAGCATTAGAAAAAGAAATAAAATCAAAATATAAAAATGAACCAATTAACACGATTTATATTGGTGGTGGGACACCGACTTCCTTAAATATCAAACAACTAGAAAAATTACTGAAATTAACTAAATTATTTAATTTTGAAAAAATAGAATTTACTGTTGAAACTAATGCTGATTTAAGTTTAGATAAAGTTAAATTATTAAAACAATACGGAGTTAATAGAATTAGTATAGGTGTTCAAACTGTTAATCCTAAACATTTGAAATTTTTAAATAGAAATCATACAAAAGAAGAAGTAATTAATTTAGTCAATTTATTAAAGCAATATGACTTTAACGTAAATGTCGATTTAATGTATGGAATGCCCAATCAAACTTTAAAGGAATTAGAAGAAGATCTAGATTTTATTTTGAGTTTAGATGTTAATCACATATCGGCTTATTCTTTGATAATCGAACCACATACTAAAATATATATTGATAATGTGACTAATATCGATGAAGATTTAGATTATCAAATGTATCAACTGATAAATAAAAAGTTAAAAAATTATGTTCATTATGAGATAAGCAATTTTGCTAAAGATGATTATTATTCTAAACATAATTTGGTCTATTGGAATAATTTAGAATATTATGGCTTTGGTATTGGCGCATCTGGATATATTGATGGTGTTAGGTATGATAATACAAGATCATATCAAAACTATTTAAATGGTAATTATTTATTTGAAAGTCATAAATTATCTAAAAAAGAAAAAATAGAAAATGAATTTATTTTGGGATTTAGAAAGTTAGAAGGTATAAACATATTAGAATTTAAAGCAAAATATGATATGAATGTTTTAGACATTGGTATTGTTAAGAAATTGTTAAAAGAAGGTAAATTATCAGTTGATAATGGTTATCTAAAAATAAATCCTAAATATATTTATATTTCTAATACAATTTTAGTTAACTTTATTGACTTAGATTTTTAATTAAGATAGAATTAAAATGGTGGTAGTATGACAAAATGGGATAAAGAGTACATAAAATTGTGTAAGAAAATTTTAAAAGATGGCAAAGAAGTAGAAAATAGAACAGGAACTAATACAATTAAAATTCCTAGTTATCATTTAAAATTTGATTTATCAAAGGAGTTTCCAGTTTTAACAACAAAACAATTATATTTTAGACAAGCAATTTTGGAAATGTTATGGATTTATCAAGCTCAATCTAATGATGTTAGATGGCTACAAGATAGAAATGTTCACATTTGGGATGAATGGCAAATTGATGAAAATGGTGAGTGGAGAGCCAATCAAATGGTTTTAGAAGATTGCAAACTGGTAAAAAAAGATATTGTTAAAAAGTTCGATAAAAAATATGCTTACACAATAGGTACTGCTTATGGCTATATTGTTAATAAATTTAAAATGATTGATAAATTGATAGATACAATAAAAAATAATCCTAATGATCGTCGATTAGTAATGTCCTTATGGCAAGATGATTATCTAGATACAGCAGTTTTACCGAGTTGTGTTTGGAGTAGTGAATGGGACGTGACTGATGGTAAATTAAACTTATGGGTTCATCAAAGAAGCTGTGATGTCCCTTTAGGACTACCTTTTAATGTTACACAGTATGCTGTATTACTTAGTTTAATTGCCCATGTTTGTGATTTAAAACCAGGGACAATCGATTGGAGTATTAAAGATGCTCATATTTATGTAAATCAAATAGATGGTATTAAAGAGCAAATTGTTAGATTTGAAACATTACCTGATATTAAAGCACCAAGTTTATGGATAAATCCTAATATTAAAAATTTTTATGAGTTTGATAATTCTAAAGATTGTAACGATATAAAAATAGTTGGTTATGAACATCATGGACCAATTAAATTTGAAATATCACAGTAGGAGGAAGTTATGATTAGTATAATTGCAGCAATTGGCAAAAATAATGAACTGGGTAAAAATAATAATCTTATTTGGCATTTACCAAATGATTTGAAATTTTTTAAAGAAACAACTATTAATCAAACTATTGTTATGGGGCATAATACTTTTGTTTCGTTAGGAAGGGTTTTACCTAAAAGAACTCATATAGTTTTATCTCATAGCAAGAGAGATTTACCTGATGAAGTAATACAATTTACTAATTTAGATGATTTAAACAACTATATTAAAGATAAAGATGTATTTATAATAGGCGGATCTTCTTTGTATGAACAGTTTATCAATAAAGCTGATAGATTATATTTAACAGAAATTAGTGCAACAAGTAAGGCTGATGTATATTTTCCTAAATTTGATAAAAGTAAATATAATAAAACTATATTAGGTGAAAATAGTGATAATGGAATAAATTATCGCCATGTTTTATATGAAAAGAAGAAGGGTAAAATAATTGTTATTGAAGGAACTGATTGTTCGGGGAAAGAAACACAAAGTAAAAAAGTAATTGAGAATCTAAAAGAATATAATTTTAAATATTTTGCTTTTCCTAATTATGATAGTCCAACTGGTAAAATAATTGCTGGACCTTATTTAGGAAAAGAATCTGTTTGTGAAGGTTGGTTTCCTGAAGGTGCTGCTAATGTAAGTTTTAAAATAGCCTCTTTATATTATGCTGCTGATCGAAAATATAATATTGACAAAATAGAGGAAATGTTAAATGAAGGATATAATGTAATATTAGATCGATATACTTATTCTAATATGGCTCATCAAGCGGGTAAAGTAAAAGATAAAAAAGAAAGATTAAAAACTTATCAGTGGATTGAAAAATTAGAGTTTGATTTTTTAGAATTACCTAAACCAGATCTTAAAATATTTCTACATGTTCCTTATGAAGTATCTTTAGAAATAAGAAAAAATAGAAAAGAAAAATTCGATCAACATGAATCTAATTCTGAACATTTAATTAATGCCGAAAAAGCTTATTTAGAATTAGTTGATTTATATGGTTTTGAAAAAATTGAATGTAGTAAAAATGGTAAAATGTTATCAGTTGATGAAATAAATAAAAAAATATGTAAATATATTAAATCAAATTTAAAGCCTGAATAAAATTTCGGGCTTTTTTTGAATATATTTTATTAGGTGAAGATATGAAAATAATTTCACATCGTGGAAGTAATGTAAGTAATTATAAACCTAATACCAAACAAGCTTTGCTTACTGCTTTAAGTATTGATTTTATCGATGGTATCGAGTTTGATATTCGTATAACTAAAGATAAAAAAATAGTTATTATCCATGATCCGATTATTAACTTTGTCAGCAACGGTAGAGGAATAGTAAAAAATATGAAATATAAAAAAATACTTAAATATAATTTTGGAACAAAAGAAAATCCTAGTAAAATATGTACATTAAAAGAACTATTAGATGATATTAACAGTAATAAAAAAATAATAATTGAATTAAAAGAAGAAAGTAATGATTTTAAAATGTTTGTCGATATTGTTTATAATATAATTAAAAATTATGACTTAAATATTTATATAACTAGTTTTAATTATAATTTAATTAAATACTTTAAAACTAAATTTGATAATTGTGGATTAATTATTGGAAATGGAATAAATATTAAAAGAAAATATAACCATTTTAATTTTAATATTTTAACTTATAAATATCGAAAAATTTATAATAAAAAAGAAACATTTTTGTGGACAATCAATGATAAAAAAGAAGATTTAGAAAAATATAATATCATTACTGATAATCCTTATTTATTTGAGGACTAATTGTTTTGCAGTCTCAGAGATAATTTCAGATTGATTATCAATATTTAATATTAAATCGATAACTTCTTTTCTTTTTTTACGTGAAGTCATAACTATTACTATATCTTTACTAATTAAATAACAATTTATTTTTGAATTAGTTAATTTACTTTTTATTTGTTCATATTTTTTACTAATAATAAATAACATGTTATTCCCTAAAGCAATTTTTTCTTCTAAAACACTACCTACATAACTTCCTATTAGCGATCCGAAAGCAAACACTAATATTTTATAAATATTGTTATCAATAACAACCATGCTAGTAGAAATGACCCAGACAACTGATAATAGAAAGTTCAAAACAGCTCCTTCAACTTTTTTTCCATTAGATACAATAATTAATCTTAATGTTCCTAAAGCATTTTCTAATATTTTTAATATAAAAATTATTATATATACCATATTTGTTCACCGTTATTATTATGGACATTTTTAAGAGATTAATTAATTTTTTGTTTAAATTTTAAAAAAAGATTCATAATAGTATTGGAGGAGGATAAAATATGACTCAAAAAGAATTATTGTATGTTGAAGATGCTGTTGGACATGAACAAAATTTAATTAAAATATTAACTGAAACGATTAATTTGTTACAGAATACTGATCTTAAAAATTTTTTAAGTGGACAATTAAAAATACATCAAGATATTAAAACTGAATTAATGAATTTATTAGGTGGTGAGATAGCATGAATGATCAATTATTGATGGAAAATATGCTTTTACTACTTAAAAGTAATATGGAAGTTTATGTTCATGGAACTTTAGAAGCATCTAACGAAAAAGTTCATCAGGCTTTAAAATATGGCTTAGAAGAAACTTTAAAATTACAGCACTTACTTTATAATAAGATGACTGAATGTGGGTGGTATACAGTTGAAAATATTGCACCTAATGTAATCCAAAGTACTTTAACAAAATTACAAAGCAAGGATAATTAAAATATAATTATTGATAAAGGCTATTGAAAATTAATATTTTTAATAGCTTTTTTGTTAAAGTTTTGTGAAATTTTAATTTTTTAGCACTCATATATTGACAATGCTAACATATAATAGTATAATGAAGTAGCAGTTAAGAAAATAGACTGCTAAAAGGTGGTGAAATAAATGCTTAATAAACGACAAACTGATTTATTAAAAATAATTGTCGAGGACTATATTAAGACTGCTAGACCAGTTAGTTCTAAATCAATATGTGATGCCTTACATTGTTCTAGTGCTACAATTAGAAATGAAATGAGTTATCTAGAAGAAAATGGTTTACTAGAAAAAACACATATTTCATCAGGACGTGTTCCTAGTGAAAAAGGATATCGTTATTATGTTGATCATATTATGGAACCTAAAAAATTAACTGGCGATGATATGTTAAAACTACAAACGATTTTCCACAATTCATCATTAATGTTAGATGATTATATTACTAAAAGTATGGAGATAGTATCTGAAATGACTCACTTAACAGCTATTGTTTTAGGAAAATCATCTAAAGAAAACTGTGTTAGTAAAGTTGAAGTAGTTCCTATAAATGAGCATAACTTAATTGCTATTGTCATAACTGATAAAGGTCATGTTGAACATAGAAACTTAACTATTGAAGAGAATGTATCAATTAATGATATTAAACAAACGGTTGATTTGATTAATAAAATGATTATTGGTACACAATTAAATGAAGTGGGAAAAGTTTTAGAGTATGAAGTTAAACCAATTATTGCAATGTATGTAAAACAACACGAAGTATTATATAATGCATTCTATAATGCTTTTAGCGAGTTTGCTCATGATGCTAGTGTAACAATGACCGGCAGAAAAAATATTTTAATGCAACCAGAATTTAACAATGCTGATAAAATAAGAGATATCATTAGTAAATTCGAAGATAAAGAAATAATTAATAAAATCGAAGAAAATGATAATGGTATCAATATTTATATCGGTAGCGAAACAGAATTTGACGACGATGTAACAATTGTTAAAATGAAATATGATGCCCAAGGAGAAGAAGGGACAATTGCTTTAGTCGGACCTAAAAGAATGGAATATGACCGTGTTATTACATTGTTAGAATATATTAAAGAAAACATTGAGAAAGAAGGTAAATAATGGAAGAAGTAAAACATGATAATCAAGATGTAAATGAAGAAAAAAAAGTTCATGAAGAACATAAGGAGCATGAACATTCAAAAAAGCATCATAAACATCATGGACCTCATGATGAACATTGCAAATGTCATGATCATCAAGAATGTAAATGTCATGAACATCCTGAACCTCCTCATGATAAAAGGATAAAAGAATTAGAAGATGAACTTTTACGAAGTAAAGCTGAATTTATTAATTATCGTAAAAGACTAGAGGATGAACAAGTAAGATTACTAAAATTTTGTAATGAAGATTTAATTAAAGAAACATTACCGATTTTAGATAATTTTGAAAGAGCGATAAGTATGGATGATACTAATTTAGACGATGAAGTATCAAAATTCTTATCAGGATTTAAAATGATTTACTGCAATTTTGTTAATGTCTTAAAAAATTATGGTGTTATTGAAATTGATGGTAACAATAAACCTTTTGATCCAGTTTACCACGAAGCTATTATGACCGAAAAAAGAGATGGTGTCGAAGCTGGTATGGTACTTGAAGTATTACAAAAAGGTTATATTTTAAAAGGAAAAGTTATAAGACCAGCAATGGTTAAAGTTAGTGAATGAAAGGAATGATTATATATGAGTAAAATTATAGGTATAGATTTAGGTACAACTAATAGTTGTGTTGCTATTTATGAAGGTGGGGAAGCTAAAGTTATCGCTAACCCAGAAGGAGAGAGAACAACTCCTTCAGTAGTTGCTTTTAAAAACGGCGAAATTATCGTTGGTGGAGCAGCTAAAAGACAAATGATAACTAATAAAGATACTATTTATTCAATCAAAAGATTGATGGGTACAGATAAGAAAGTTGAAGCAAATGGTAAGAAATATACACCACAAGAAATTTCAGCTATGATTCTAGGCGATTTAAAGAAAACTGCTGAAGCTTATTTAGGTGAAAAAGTAAGCAAAGCTGTTATAACAGTTCCTGCTTATTTCAACGATGCCCAAAGACAAGCAACTAAAGATGCTGGTAAAATTGCCGGACTTGAAGTTGAAAGAATTATCAACGAGCCAACAGCTGCTGCTTTAGCTTATGGACTAGATAAACAAGAAGAAAATCAAACAGTTTTAGTTTATGACTTAGGTGGTGGTACATTCGATGTATCTATCCTTGAATTAGGTGATGGTGTATTTGAAGTTAAGTCAACTAGTGGTAATAATGAATTAGGTGGCGATGACTTCGATAAACGTATCATGGATTATTTAGTTGAACAATTTAAAAAAGAAAATAAGATTGATTTATCTAAAGATAAAATGGCTATGCAAAGAATTAAAGATGCTGCTGAAAAAGCTAAAAAAGACTTATCAGGAGTAACTACTACTCAAATTAGTTTACCATTCTTATCACAAGGTGAAGATGGACCATTACATTTAGAAATGAGTTTAACAAGAGCTAAATTTGAAGAATTATGCCATGACTTATTTGAAAGTACATTAGAACCTGTTAGAAAAGCTTTAAAAGATGCTAAATTAACTAAAAATGATATCGATAAAGTTATTTTAGTTGGTGGTTCAACTCGTATTCCAAAAGTTCAAGAATTAATTAAAAACGAAATTGGTAAAGAACCATCTAAAGGTGTAAATCCTGATGAAGTAGTTGCTATGGGTGCTGCTATTCAAGGTGGTGTTTTAACTGGTGATGTTAATGATATCGTTTTATTAGACGTTACTCCATTATCACTTGGTATCGAAACATTAGGTGGTGTATGCACAGTATTAATTCCAAGAAATACAACAATTCCTACAAGTAAATCTGAAATATTCTCAACTGCTGCTGATAATCAACCAGCTGTTGATATCCATATTTTACAAGGTGAAAGAAGTATGGCTAACGACAATAAAACATTAGGTCGTTTCCAATTAACAGGCATTCCTGCCGCACCTCGTGGAGTACCACAAATTCAAGTTACATTTGATATCGATGCTAATGGTATCGTCAATGTTAAAGCAAAAGATTTAGGTACTAACAAAGAACAAGCTATCACAATTACTGCAAGTACTAATTTAACTGATGATGAAATCGATAAAATGGTTAAAGAAGCTGAAGCTAATCGTGAAGCTGATGAAAAGAGAAAAGAAGAAGCTGATATCAAAAACGAAGCTGAACAATTAATCTTTATGACTGAAAAATCTATTAAAGATTTAGGAGATAAGGTTGATTCTAAAGATAAAGAAAAAGCAGAAGAAGAAATTAAAGATTTAAAAGAAGCTTTAGAGAAAAATGATATCGAAGATATCAAAACTAAAAAAGATAAATTAAATGAAACAGCTATGGCTTTTGCAACTAAAGTTTATGAAGAAGCAGCTAAAAAAGCACAAGAAGAAAATAAAGACACTAACACTGATGATAAAAAATCTGATGTTCAAGATGCTGAATTTGAAGAAAAATAAGGAAGTTCTAGATTAACTAGAACTTTCTAGTGTAAAGGAGAAAATATGGGAAAATCACAACGTAGACGTGAAGAAATAGAAGAGAAATATACTTGGGATTTGAGTTATATTTATAAAAAAGATAGTGATTGGCAAAATGATTTTAATAAAGTTAGTAAAGAAATTAAACAAATATCTAATTTTAAAGGAATATTAGTAAGTAATGCTAAAAATCTATTAAATTATTTAAATTTATCTTGTTTATTAGAAAGAAAATTATATAAATTATATTATTATGCCAATCTTAAACACGATCAAGATACTACTAATTCTAAATATCAAGAAATGCTAGGTAAAATTAAAAATTTAATCAATAAATATGAAGAATTAGATGCTTATTCTAATCCAGAATTGATGCGTGTTGACTATAATTTAATTAAAGATTTTTATAAACAAGAACCAAAATTAAAAGAATATAAATTTATTTTGGAAAATATTTATCGTTTTAAAAAACATATTTTAGATGATGATACTGAAAAATTGTTGTCATCATTAAGTAAAGTATTTGATAAGTCTGCTGAAACATTTGAAATGTTAACGGATGCTGATATGAAGTTTGGTATGATAACAGATGAAAAAGGACATGAAGTTGAGTTGACTGAAAGTAATTATCGTGTATTTTTACAATCTAAAGATCGTAATATAAGAAAAAAAGCCTTTGAACAATTATTAGGTAAATATAGTGAATTTAAAAATACGATTAGTTCGACTTTTGCCGGTAACGTTGATATGTTGACCACTTTAGCTAAATTGAAACATTATCGTTCTAGTTTAGAAGCATCATTATTTAGTGATAATGTTTCTCCTAAAGTGTATAATAATTTAATTGATACGATAAACGAGAATTTAAATGTCATTTATAAGTATTTTGATTTAAAGAAAAAATTCTTAAAACTAGATGAATTTCATTTGTATGACCAATATGTCGATTTAGTTAAGGAAAATACTAAAGAATATCCTTTTGAAGAAGGTAAAAAAATAGTATTAAAGGCTTTAAGTGTTTTAGGCGAAGATTATGTTAATAATTTAAATAAAGCATTTAATGAAAGATGGATCGATGTTTATAACAACGTTGGTAAAAGAAGTGGAGCGTATTCTAGTGGATTTTATGACACTAAACCTTATGTTTTGTTAAATTATGAAAATACTTTAAACGACGTTTCAACTTTGGCTCATGAATTAGGTCATTCAATGCATACTTATTATTCTTGTTTAAATAATCCTTATCAATATTCCAAGTATACTATATTTGTTGCTGAAGTCGCATCAACTGTAAACGAATTATTGCTTAATTTATATTTATTGAATAATACTTCAGATAAAGAAGAAAAGAAATATATTTTAAGTAATTTAATGGATTTATTTAAAGCAACTTTATATCGTCAAACAATGTTTGCAGAATATGAAAGAGATATGCATTTAAAAAATGAAAAAGGCGAAGTTTTAACTAACGAATTATTATGTAATGAATATTATAAATTAAATTTAAAATATTTTGGTCCTGATGTTGTAGTAGATGATTTAATTAAATACGAATGGGAAAGAATACCACATTTCTATTATGATTTCTATGTTTATAAATATGTAATTGGTTTATCTTGCGCTTGTTTTATCGTCGATGGTATATTAAATAAAAAAGATAAAGCTTTAGAAAATTATCTTAAATTCTTAAGTAGTGGTGGTAGTGATTATCCTATTAATGAACTTAAAATAGCTGGCATTGATGTAACTAAAAAAGAGGTTATTGAAAGTGCTATTAAAATGTTCGATGGTTTTATTGACCAATTTATAGAGTTAATGTAAAGAAGGTGAAGTATGAAAAAAGATTATTATGAGGTGTTAGGTGTTCCTAAAACAGCAACACAAGATGAAATAAAATCAGCATTTCGTAAACTAGCTAAGAAATACCACCCAGATGTTTCAAAAGAAGAAAATGCGGCTGAAAAATTTAAAGAATGTCAAGAAGCTTATGCTGTTTTATCTGATGAAAATAAAAGAAAACAATATGATCAATATGGTCATGCTGCATTCCAAAATAATGCTGGTGGAGGATATGATTTCTCGGGATTTGATTTTTCTGATATTTTCAGCGATTTATTTGGCTCTGGCTTTGGATTTAACTTTGGTGGTAACAGTAATAGAAAGTCTCGTGGAAGAGACCTCGTTATGCGAGTTGATTTAACTTTTGAGGAAGCCGTGTTTGGTACTAAAAAAACTATTAATATTGACACTTATGATGAATGTGATTCTTGTCATGGTAAAGGTGGATTTGACGAAGAAGTTTGCTCTAATTGTCATGGAACAGGAACTGTAACAGCTGAGCAAAGAACTTTATTTGGGTCTTTTATGACTAAAACTACTTGTCCTAAATGTTCTGGTAAAGGAAGGTCTTATAAAAGAAGTTGTAGTAAATGTTCAGGAACAGGGAAAGTTAGAGTAAATAAAGATATTGAAGTTAAAATACCAGCTGGAGTTGATACTGGTAATCAACAAAGAGTATCTGGTTATGGTGAATATGGTTCTGCTGGTAATGGTGACTTATATTTAGAATATCATGTTCGTAGTCATGAATTATTTGAACGTGATGGCAACGATATATACTTAGAAGTTCCTTTAACAATTACTGAAGCAGTACTAGGTTGCAAAAAAGAAATACCAACATTAACTGGTAAGGTAAAATTGACAATTGAAGCTGGTAGCAATACAGGTGATAAATTACGTTTAAAAGGTAAGGGAATCGAAGATGTTCATAGTTATCGTAAGGGTGATATGTATGTTGTTTTAAAAGTTATTATGCCAGATAAATTATCACGTGATCAAAAGAAATTGTTTGAGCAATTGGATAAAACCGATTTAGAAACGAAAGAATTCAAAAAATTTAATGATTATTTAAAGAAAAATTAATGATAAATAATAATATTTATCATTTTTTTAATAAAAAATAAGAGTTATAAACTCTTATTTATTTCAATTAAAACAAATTGATATTCATCTTGATATTGTCCATATAATGTTTCTAATGTTCCAGTTAATTCTGGGTTAGTTGTAATTGTATATCTATCAAAAGAAATGGTTTCTAAACTAGGGTAACTTGTTTTAAAGTTTTCTAAATCATTAGGATATAATAATTCAACAACTGATAAAATACTGTTATATGATAAATTAGTTAAACTATCTTTTTCACCAATTAATATAGTTGCTGTACTATTATTTCCCTCTTTATAAAACATTAAATTCCCTTTTTCTAATTGAGCAGTTCCAGAACCTTCGATAAAGTCACGATAACTTTCTAAATCACTTAATTCAATATACATTGTATTTAAACTTGAAGTATCAATTTTTGTATCGATATTAATTCTTGCTTGATAATTTCCATTTTCTAATTGTGTTAATGTGATGCCATTAACAGCAGTAGTTGTTAAGTCGATTGAAGATAAATAATTTGTAACTTCATTAACTTCTAATCCATGGAATTGACCTATATTATCACAAATTACTAAGAATAATAAGTTACTAGTTAAGTCATTTGCATTAATTTCATATACTAAATCTCTATTTTCTAATGTAAATAAATAACTAGTTGTTGTTCCATCAGTTGTAACGTCGATTGTTAGAACATTATTATTAATATTAGCATTAACTTCACTTGTTTCTTTTAATTGATTGATATTTTCACTGTTATTAAAATTATTTAAAATATCATTTAAAGTTATTTGTGGAGTAGCAGGAGTCTCAGGAGTTTCAGGAGTACTTGGTGTATTAGGTGTACTAGGAGTACTTGGCTCTGATTTGTTAAAGAAAGTAAAATATAAAACGATACCAAGAACAACGATAACGGCAACTAATGCAATTAATAAAATAGGATTAAATTTTTTCTTTTTAGGTTGTTGACTAGTTTCGTTAGTTTCATTGTTTTTAGCGTTTTCAGTCTTTTCTTTATTTTCTTCTGCCACTTCTTTTTTCACTAGTACTTCTTTTTTTACTATTTCGTCTGGATTTAACGGATTAACTAAATTTAATTCTTGTGGTTGACTAGGTTGAGGAGTATTTGACACAGTAGGTGTAGGCTGTGGAGTGCTTGCAACAGTAGGTGTAGGCTGTGGAGTGCTTGCAACAGTAGGTGTAGGTTGAGGAGTGCTTGCTACAGTAGGTGTAGGTTGAGGGGTGCTTGCTACAGTAGGTGTAGGTTGAGGAGCACTTGCTACACTTGGTGTAGGTTGAGTATTGTTCATAGGTTGCGGATTTGAGTTCGGATTATTGTTTACCGATAAATTATTATTTTGTAAATTATTTTCATTCATAATATCTATCCTCTTTTCTATAATAACATTATATCATTAAAAAATAAAAATAATCAAGAAAAAAAGAATAAATGTAAAGCTTTACACTTATTCTTCATATTTAATAGTAGGGACAGCATCGTCTAAATTATAATTATTAGATGGTTCTGTACCTTTTAAATAATATTGAATAACACTTTTTTCAGTATCTTCATTAGCTAGTTTACCACTTATTGGATCAACTAAAACACCAACCACATTATTAGGCATAGAATACCAGTTATCTTCTTTACCATCAAGATATTTTTCAATTATATCTGCCCATAAATTTTTATTAGCAGTTGTGTCGCCATATTCTAATTCGCGGTTATCATCATAGCCACTCCAAACACCAACTACGACATCTTTATTGTATCCAAATACTAGATGATCATATTCAGTAGTTCCCGTTTTAATAGCGTATTTTCTTGTTAGTTTATTAGCTATTACATAAGATGTTGGATAAGTATAACCGATAAAGTTGCCATTGGAAGTATTAGCCAATAATTCACTTAAAATATAAGTAATACTTTTATTTAAAACAGCTTCTTTAGTATCTTTATGTTCATATAAAACATTGCCATTAATATCTTCTACTCGACTGATAAAATAAGGCTTTACGCGATATCCTTCATTGGCTAAAACAGCATAGGCGTTAGTCATTTCTAAAAGACTAATTGGTTGACTACCTAAAGCAAGTGAGGGAATACTATCTAATTTGGTAGTGATTCCAACTCTTTTCATTGTGTCGACTAAAACATCACTTCCTAAAAATAAATGTGTTTTAACAGCATAGATATTATCAGAATAGGCAATAGCTGCGGCTAAAGATATTTCTTGGTTAGGATATTGGTCACCATAATTAGTTGGACTATATGTTTGATCTTCTGAAAATACAAAAGTTGTTTTTTCACTAGTAAAAGTAGTTGATGCAGTAAAATTATTTTCTAAAGCGGCATAATATAGAAATGGTTTGATAGTTGAACCAACACTTCTATTGTTAGATAAAGCTCTATTATATTGACTTTTACTATAATCAACGCCACCAACTAGACCCAATACTGCACCTGTATTGGGATCCATTACAATGCCAGCAGTCTGAATGTCATTAGTAATATTTTCATCGATAGAAGTTTCAATTGCTTCTTGGGCTTTTAAGTCTAAAGTAGTGTATATTTTTAAACCACCAGTTTGAATTAAAGAATTAGGAATTGAAGTGATTGATTTTAATTCCTCGATTACAGCATCTTGAAAGTACATAATAGAATCTAATTCGTCGCTTTCTTCTTTGCTATCAAATTTTAGTTCTTCGTTGTAGGCCGTATTAAGTTGTTCTTCTGTAATATAACCATCTCTTTCCATTGCTTTTAGAACAACTAGTTGCCTATTTTTAGCTGATTCAAAATTAACAAAAGGAGAGTATTCACTAGGACGATTAGGAATTCCTGCTAACATGGCTGCTTCGCCAACTGACAAATCAGAAGCACTTTTACCAAAATAATATTTACTAGCATTTTCAATTCCAAATATTCCACCATAATTGATAGTGTTTAAATAACCTTCAATTATGTCTTCTTTTGAATAATGCGTTTCTAAACGAACTGTTAACCAAGCTTCGTTAATTTTTCTTTTCCAAGTTTTATCAAAATCTAAATACATATTTTTTGCATATTGTTGGGTTATAGTAGAGGCGCCTTCGTTTTTAGAGCCACTTCTAATGTTATTATATAATGCTTTAGCAATTCTTAAAAAGTCAAAACCGTGATGAGTAAAGAAATGTCTATCTTCGATAGCAATTGTCGCATTAATAATATCTTCATCCAAATTTTCGTAACTTATCCATTCGTCAGTTCCTGTAATTAGATTTTCGTCTTTGTCATAAAAATAGTAACTTTTCGCACTATTGACAGTTAATTTCGGACTCATCCAAGCATATAAATAAATACCACCATAACAAATAAATCCGATTACAATTATGAAGAGTGTTATTTTAGTTAGTCTTTTTAATATTTTTTTCATATTTCTCACCTATATTTATTATTGCAATAAATATGAAAATTATAAGTGATTTTTAGATAGTTTTATGATATAATGTCATGGAAAAGAAAGAGATGTGTATGAGTAAAGTAGATATTAAAGTTATTATTAAGAATAATGATGAAGTAAGTGAAGAAAAATATGTAGCTTTAAAAAACAAACAAAAAATAGAGTATTTTGAAAAAGAATTTAAGACATCTTTGTTTTTGAAAGATGTAGTTAAAATAAAAAGGGAAAATGAAGATTATTTGTTTGACATGGAGTTTATTCCAGATAAAGAGACTAAAGGTATGTGTAAATTAAAAAAAGAAAATGCTATTATCGATTTAAAAATACTAACTGATTATGTCATTATAGAAGAAAATGTCATTATAATTAAATATAAAGTTTTAACAACTGAACAAGATGTTGTTTTTAAATTAGAAATGTAAAATAATAGTATATTTTTAATAAGTTGCAACATATTATAAAAATAGTCTTGACACATTTTTAAAATATGTTAAAATGGGACTGATATATTTATGCAAGGAGGTAATCAGAATGTTAAAAAATATGAAATTAGAAGAATTAGAAATATTATCTTATGCTGATTTAACAGAGTTGATTTTAAAGGAAGAAAATAAAACGTTTACAACACCAGTTATTTTCCGCAAAATTTGTGACTTATTGGGATATACTGATGAAGAATATACTGATAAAATAGGGGATTATTATACATCTTTATCAACTGATAAAAGATTTGTTTTTCTTGATAACAACGAATGGGACTTAAGAGAAAAAACACCAGTCGCAATTGTTTTAGACGATGATGAAGATGAGGAAGAGGAAATCGAAGAAGAAGATGAAGAAGAAGTAACTGATGAATATGAGGAAGATATTGATTCAGCTATTGACGATGAAGAGTTAGATGATAATGATGAAGAATTAGATGATTTAGCTATTTTAACTGATGAAGAATTAGAAGAAAACTAATTCTTTTTTTGTATAAAATTTTATTTTTAGTTCAATATAAAATAGGAGATGATAAAATGAATGAAAATAATGAAGTGTTAGAACACATGTATCAAGATAGTGAAATGGCAACATATTCTTTAGAAACGTTACTTAATGAATTAAAAGGAAAAGATAATAAAATAATTAAAGTTATCGAGGATATTTTGAAAAACTATGAAAACTATTATAAAGATTTTAAAAAACAATTAAAAAAAGAAAAAGTAAATCCTAAAAGTAGTGGAATGATGGCTAAAATGGGGTCTAGTTTCGGAATAAAAAAAGAAGTTATTGTCGATAATAGTGATTCAAGAATTGCTGATATGTTAATTAAAGGATTAACTATGGGGACTTTAGATATGGAAAAGAAAATAAGCAAATATAGTGAGAATATAGATAAAAAAACACTAAAACAAGCAGAAGCATTTTTAAAGTTTCAACAAGAATCAATTGCAGAATTAAAAAAATTTTTATAGTTTTGTTATTTTATAAAAATATGGTATAATATACTCGAATTTGAATTAGGAGTGAATTTTAGTGATACAAGCGATATATTATATTTTATTTATTTTTTCTTTGACTTACGGGTTATATTTTTTAATTACCGGTTTTTTTGGATTTAAAAATATTCATAAAAAAATTATAAAAAAACATGATCCAAAGCATAAGTTTGCAGTATTAATTGCATCGAGAAATGAAGAAGGGGTTATCGGACATTTAGTTAAAAGTTTATTGTTACAGGACTATCCAAAAGATTTATATGATGTTTATGTAATACCTAATAACTGTACTGATGACACTGAAAAAGTAGCTAAAGAAGCTGGGGCTAAAATAATAAAATGTACAGTTCCAACTAAATCAAAAGGAGAAGTTTTAAAATTTACTTTTGATAAATTGTCTAAACATAAAGATATTGATGCTTATATCATTTTTGATGCTGATAATGTTGTTCATCCAGAGTTTTTAGCTCGTATGAATGATGCTTTATGTGATGGTCATAAAGTAGCACAAGGATTTAGAGATAGTAAGAATCCTAGTGATAACTGGATTAGTGGTAGTTATTCTATTTTTTATTGGATTCAAAATTTTTTCTTTAGTAAAGCTCGTATGCAAATGGGTGGTTCATCAAGTATCAATGGTACTGGTTTTATGGTAAAAAAAGAGATTATCGATGAGTATGGCTTTAATACAGTTACTTTAACTGAAGATGTTGAGTTTACTGCACAATGTGCTTTAAATGGTATTAAAATTGTCTTTGTCGAAGATGCTATTACTTATGATGAACAGCCAACTGAATTTAAGGCTTCTTGGAAACAAAGAAAAAGATGGTCAATGGGGAATATTCAATGTTTTAGGCACTATAGTAGAAGATTAGGAAGAACTTATCTTAAGACAAGTTTCTTGCCTTGTTTAGATATGTTGTTATCTTTTATGGCGCCATATATGCAAATACTAGCAACTCTTTTAACTATTGTTTTAGTTATATTTAGAATTTTAGGAATTCAATTATATGATGTTTTTGCTTATATGTATTCATACGGTATTTTATTTTTCTTAGCTGCATATATAGCTAATGTAGCTATTAATATCTTTGTAGTTGTCTATAATAAGAAAAGTGTTAAAGAAATTATGTCTGGGATTTTATTATTTACTCTTTTCATGTTGACATGGATTCCAATTAACTTTATCTGTTTATTTAAAAAAGATTTAACTTGGGAACCAATCAAACATAAAAGAAGTGTGGGAATTGATGAAATAAAGAAATAATTTTATAAAAAATGTTTAAAATACAAATGGTGAAAGTTTATGAAAAAAATTATTTTAACTTTTACTATTTGTTTTTTTATTTTTTTAAATATTAATCTTGAAAAAGAAATAATTCCAACTTTTAATGCAGTAAATAATGATTATAGTTTTTATATTCTAGAATTTAAAGGTCAAAATATTTCAACTAATAATTTTGATGATTATTTTAAAAATATTGATGTTATTTGGATTGAGCCATATATCAATCCTTTATATAAACAAGTGAAAACAAGATATCAGTTTAAAAATATTAATGATTTTAAACAAGAATTCGTAAATTTACTTATTAAAAAAGGATATCGAAGTAATGCTTTAAATTTGAAAATTAGTGGCATTAAAATTAAAAAAATGAAAGTATACAGTAGTGAAAGTACTATTAGAAATTTAAAAATAGAAAATATGACATTTGACATAATTGACAGTTGAAGTCTTTAATATTATAGAAAAAAATGGTATAATTATAAAAGGTGAGAAAATGATAGTTAAAAATGTCGATATCAATTATTTGGATTATGGAAAAGAAGACTCTGAAGCTATTGTTTTATTACATGGATGGGGTCAAAATATTCAAATGATGCAAGGAATTGGAAATCATTTTAAAGAAACAAATCGGATTATAATTTTAGATTTACCTGGCTTTGGAAACAGTCCTGAGCCAAAAACAGTTTGGACAATCGATGATTATGCTGATGCTTTAAAGGAAATGTTAGATAATTTAGGTGTTAGTAATCCTGTTATTATTGGTCATTCCTTTGGCGGTAAAATAGGATTATTGTATGCTACTAAGTACGATGTTTGTAAATTAGTATGTTTAGCCAGTCCTTATAAGAAATATGTAGCTAATCCTTCTTTAAAAACTAAGATACTTAAGACAGCTAAAAAAATACCTGGATTAAATAAATTAGAAGGCTTTGCTAAAAAACATATTGGTTCGACTGATTATAAAAATGCTAGCGATATGATGCGCAAAATAATGGTTGAACATGTTAATTATGATATATCAGATAAGCTAAATAAAATAAAGTGTCCGACATTATTAATTTGGGGAACTTTAGATAAAGCAGTTAGTATTAACGATGCTTATGAATTGGAAAAACTAATTGATAACTGTGGGTTAGTAACTTATGATGGATGCAGTCATTATGCTTATTTAGAAAGATTCGATCAAACAATTAGAGTTTTAAAAAGTTTTATAGGAGATGGTAAGTAATGAAAATAAAAGTTGGAGTTATTTTTGGAGGTACAACAGTTGAACATGAGGTTAGTATTATTTCAGCTGTTCAGGCAATGAATCATTTAAATAAAGAAAAATATGAAATCTATCCAATTTATATTTCAAAAGATAGAACTTGGTATACAGGTAAAATGCTTTCTGATATTGATATGTATCGTGATTTTGATACTTTAAAAAGATATGCTAAAAAAGTTATTTTGTATAATAGAAATGGGGCATTTAGATTACAATCATTAGGTTTATTTAGAACAATTATCGCTGATCTTGATATAGTTTTACCAGTAGTTCATGGCAATAACATGGAAGATGGAACAATTCAAGGATATTTAGAGATGGTTGGTGTCCCTTATATTGGTAGTGGAGTTTTAGGATCTAGTTTAGGTCAAGATAAGGTCGTCATGAAACAAATATTTGCAAGTCTTGAATTACCGATTGTTCCTTATGTCTGGTTTTTTGATAACGAATATTATCAAGATCGAGATGAGATTATTAAAAAATGTAAAAAGTTAGGTTTCCCACTTATTGTTAAGCCAGCATCTTTAGGAAGTAGTGTTGGAATTACCTATGTTAAAAATATTGAGGGACTAGAAAATGCGATTGAAGAGGCTATTAATTATGATACTAAGATAATTGTTGAAAAAGCAGTTGAAAATTTAATCGAAGTTAATTGTAGTGTGTTAGGTAATTATCAAAATCAACAAGCCAGTACTTTAGAAGAAGTTATGAGCACAGCTGAATTTTTAACTTATCAAGATAAATATTTAGGTGGTGGTAAGTCTAAAGTTGCTACTAAAGGTTCTAAAGGAATGGCTAGTACTAATCGTGTAATTCCAGCTAGATTAGATGAAAAAACAACTAATAAAGTAAAAGAGATAGCTAAAGATGTGTTTAGAGCACTTAACTTAAGTGGTGTGTGTCGTATTGACTTTTTAATCGATGGTAAAAGTAACAAAATTTATATTAATGAACCAAATACAATACCTGGTAGTTTATCATTTTATCTTTGGGAAGCTACAGATAAGCCTTATGAGCAATTATTAGATGAGATGATTACTTTAGCGATTAAGCAATATAAACAAAAACATCAAAAGACATATTCTTTTGACACTAATATATTAAGTAATTTTAGTGGTAGTAAAGGAGTTAAAGGAAAATTAAAATAACGATTGATTCGTTATTTTTTTTCTAATAAAATAAAAAAAGAACTAAATTAGTTCTTTCACACATACTCTTTGGTGACCAGTACGGGATTCGAACCCGTGAATGCTGCCGTGAAAGGGCAGTGTGTTAAGCCACTTCACCAACTGGCCATGGCGCCTCAAGTAGGACTCGAACCTACGACCCCTTGATTAACAGTCAAGTGCTCTAACCGACTGAGCTATTAAGGCGTAATGGTGGGCCTGACAGGACTTGAACCTGTGACCCCACGCTTATCAAGCGTGTGCTCTAACCAACTGAGCTACAGGCCCAAAATTAAAATGCTCTTTAAGTATACCTTATTTTTTAGCTTTTGACAAGTACTTTTGTTAAATTTTTTAATTTTTTTGTCATTTTATACTCGAAAAGAAGTTATTAAAAAGCAAAATGCTGTTTTCATCCATTAAAGTTTCAGGATGCCATTGTACACCGATAAAGAAATCTTTAGCATTATCTTCAATAGCTTCAATAATATTTGCTTGACCGCTTACTTTTAAATCAGTATTTATAATATAAGATTTATGACGACTATTAACTATTATTTTATCTTTTTTTAAAATATCATATAATTTTGAATCTTTATTTATATCGACACTATGAACATATAATTTATCACTTTTATGATTATTGATATCGCCCATATTTCCATTAAATGCCATTGCCATTGTTTGCATACCTAAACATATTCCTAAAGTAGGAATATTATTTTTATGCAAATATTTAGTTATAATTATATCGATATCATAATAGTCAGATCCTCCTTGTAATATAATACCACTACATAAATCGATTAATGGTTTGGTCTTTATAAATTCGTTACCACTATTATTTTCAAAATCAACGATTATTCCTAAAGGTATAAAGTCATATTTTTTAATTACATCGATTATTTCTTTGTTAAAAGTTATTTTATCATCATTTTTTCTTCCAATTATACCTATATACATAAATTCACCTCGTTATATTATATGTTTTAGGAAATATTTATATATTAAAAAAATATAATTTAATGGGAGGTTAAAATGAAAAGTAGTTTTTGGAAAAATTATCGATTTCCAATTATCCTATTATGTGCCATTATTATTGGTTGTGTATTAGGAGTTTTCTTAAAAGAGGATGCGGTTATTTTAAAACCATTTGGTAGTGTTTTCTTAAATTTAATGTATACAATCGTTGTACCATTAGTCTTTTTTACAATATCAAGCAGTATAGCTAATATGGTTAATTTAAAAAGATTAGGTAAAATTTTAAAATATGTCTTTTTAATATTTATTGTGACAAGTGCGGTTGCGGCAGTTTTAATGTTAGTGGCGATAAAATTAATTGATCCGGTTGGCGATGCCAATATTGTTTTAGAGGCTGGAGAACAAACTAGTATCAGTATTGGAGAACAAATTGTTTCGGCTATTACTGTTACTGATTTTACTGAAATTTTATCGCGAGAACATATGTTACCTTTAATTATATTTTCGATTCTTTTTGGAATTGGTATTGCATTAGTTGGCGATAAAGCCAAAAATGTGGCAAGAAGTTTAGAAGCAATATCGGAAGTAATGATGAAAATAGTTAAAATTATAATGTATTATGCCCCAATTGGATTATGTGCTTATTTTGCTTCTTTAATTGGTGAATTCGGGCCACAATTAATCGGTAGTTATGCTAGAAGTATGATTTTATATTATGTAATGTGTGTAGTATATTTCGTTATATTTTATACATTATATAGTTATTTATCTGATAAGAAAAAAGGAATTAAGTTGTTTTATAAAAATATATTACCAGTAACAGCAACATCTTTAGCAACTCAATCTTCATTGGCGTCTCTTCCAACTAATTTAGAGACTGCTCGTGATATTGGAGTTCCTAAAGATATAAGAGAAGTAACTTTACCAATTGGTGCTACTATGCATATGGAAGGGTCTAGTATGGGAGCAATATTAAAAATAGCTTTCTTATTTGGAATTTTTAATATGTCTTTTACTGGACTAGACACTTATTTAATTGCTATATTAATAGCCGTTTTGTCAGCTGTTGTTATGTCGGGTATTCCTGGTGGTGGTTTAATCGGGGAAATGTTAATCGTATCGTTATATGGTTTCCCTTTAGAAGCTTTTCCAATTATTGCTACTATCGGTTGGTTAATTGATCCACCAGCAACTTGTTTAAATGTAGTGGGAGATACTTCTAGTTCAATGATGGTAACAAGAATTATTGAAGGAAAAGATTGGACACAAAAAATAGGCGTTTAAGCCTATTTTTTAATTACTTTAGTTATATCATTATTCTCGAATGCTCTTAATACTTCAAGTGGTACTGCAAAAATAATAGTATTTGATTGGTCAGAACTAACATCATTTAATGTTGATAGTGTTCTTAAATGTAATGCTCCAGGAGTAGAAGACATTATTTCGGCAGCTTTAGCTAAATTTTTAGAAGCTTCAACTTCACCAGAAGCTTTTGTGATAACTGCTAGTTTTTCTCTTTCGGCTTCAGCAGCTTTAGCTAAAACTCGTTTCATTTCTTCAGGTAAAGAAATATCTTTTAATTCGACATTTTCTACTTTTATTCCCCATGGGTCAGTAGCTTGGTCGATCAGATTACAAATTTCAGTTGAAATTTTTTCTCTTTCACCTAATAATTCATCTAATGATACAGCTCCAACTGCATTACGCATTGTGGTTTGGGCTAGTTGGCTAACAGCATATCTAAAGTTTTCAACAGCCAATATTGCTTTAGAAGCATCGAATACTTTATAGTAAATAACAGCATTGATTTTTACCGAAACGTTATCTCTTGTAATAGCTTCTTGTTCTGGAACATCGACAGCTTTAGTTCTGATATCGACTTTTTTGTAAGATTGAAATATTGGAAGTACTAATCGCCAACCTGGCTCCATCATTTTAGTGAACTTTCCGGTTGTAAATTTAACTCCTCTTTCATATTCGTCGATTTGTTTAATTGAAATTAGAATAATAAATGCAATAATTATAACAAATACCCACATATATAAACCTCCTTAATTAATTATATAAATTTTTTCGTAATAATTCAATATTTTCGCGCATTAATGTAAAATAATCTTGTTTGTTACTAATTTCTGTTTCAGTTAAATTGGTTAACATATGTAATTTAACTATTTCTACATCAGTTCCTTCAATTAAATTATTAATTGTTTCATTTGGTTCGTCATATTGTCCTATATAAATATATTTAATTGTACCATCGTTAATTAAAGACCTAACATCACTAATTGTTTTTTGAGTTAGATTTTCATTTTCTTCTAATGAGTAAACAGTTAAACCAAATTTATCTCTTGATAAAAAGTTAAATGTATCGCGATTAGTTACGATAATTTTATTATCAGCATTTTTAGTGGTATCAGCTAATTCTGAGCCTAATTTGTCTAATTGTTCTTTTAATTCTTTAAAGTTAGTTTCTATTTCTTGTTTTAAATAGTAGTTATCAATGTATTCATCGAAACCATTTTTAATGTTACGTGCTAAAGTTAATAGTCGTGAAGGATCTAACCACATTTCTTCTAAACCGTAAAATTCATCTTCTGTTAAATTGTCAGCGGCATTGATTATTTTTAAATTTTTATTGTTTTCTAACATTGGTTTAACATAATCACCTTCATATAATAGAGAATTAAAGATAAATAAATCATTCTGACTAATATCGGTAATTTGTTTTTCAGTTAAAGTATATAGTAAATTATTACAATTTTCTTCACATCTTTCTAGTTGGATATTTACGCCATTAGGATAAATACTATTTATTTCGCCATAATCACCGTATAGAATTTCAGTTACGAATTCGATTGGATAAATAGTTGTATAGACATTAATATCTTCCATACTATCTCTTTTAAAGCATCCTGTTAAACATAAGACACTTAATAAAACTAAAATAATTTTTTTCATTTTTTAACCTCTTTCTTTGGTGGTACTGGGTCATAACCAAAAGTACCGAAAGGATTACATCTAATAATCCTTTTAATTGTCAAAATACTTCCTTTTAAACTACCGTGAGTCATAATAGCTTCGATTCCATAGTTAGAACAAGTCGGCGTGTGTCTACACATATTATGCCATGGTCCAGGTAGCATTTGATATGCTTTTATGAATCCTAATAAAAAATATTTCATAAAATAATTATACCTTAAAACCAATAAAAAGTAAATTTTATTTTTTAAATATGATATAATTGGTATGGTGATTGATTTGAAAAAACTATTAGATGACTTGAATATAAAATATAACAATGAAAAGCTATATTTGACAGCTTTAACACATAGTTCATATGCTAATGAAAACAATATTGAAAGTTATGAGCGATTAGAATATTTAGGTGACGCTGTTTTAGAAGTTATTATGAGTGAATATTTATATAAGAATACATCTTATGAAGAAGGTGTAATGACTAAAATGCGAGCTAAATATGTCTGTGAAGATGCCAATTTTGAATATGCGATAAGATTACATTTAAATGACTATTTAAGACTAGGTCATGGAGAAGAAGAAAATGGTGGTCGTACTCGTAAAGCAATTGTCGCTGATATTTTTGAGGCTTTTATTGGTGCTATTTATTTAGACTGTGGATTTGAAAGAGCTAAAAAATTTGTTTATGACAATGTTATACCTTTAATTGAAAATAAAGAAATTAATTTTGATAATGATTATAAATCAGTTTTACAAGAATTAGTTCAAACCGATAAAAGATCTTTAGAATATGTAGTAGTTAATGAAACGGGACCGGCGCATAACAAAACATTTACCGTAATTGTTAAAATAGATGATATTATCTATGGTGAAGGTAGTGCTCATAGTAAGAAGTTAGCTGAACAAAATGCTGCTCGTGATGCTTTGAAGAAGGCGCAAAATGGATGAATTAATTGATGCGTTTTTTAAACAATGTGAAACTGGTCGTGTTCAAATAGGGGAGTTTTTTTATAATATTCATTTTAGAATCAATTATTATTTAGATGATAATGTTTTAACTATTCGAGTCAAAAATAAAGAATTATTTTATAAATATATTAAACAATTTATCAGTTTATTTAATATTTCTAGTAAAGAAGATATATTGAAAAAATTAGTTTATCTTTTTTCTAATTTGAGTTTTTCGGATTTTAACGATATTGAATTATATATTAAAAAAAATATCGATTTTGTTAAAAATAGAATGTTAGAAGATAAGACAATTCCTTTTTTAGATAATAGTATCGAAATTAAAACACAAGAATATTATCAAGAGAGTCCATACTGTTTTAAATGCAGTATTACTGATGGTACTTTTAAATATGAATTACCAATTATTAGTTATGGAATAAGTGATGGTGTTTGTTATATATTTGCTGTTCAAGATAAAAATTTAGATAAAAGTAGCCCTTATAGTAAAAAGATAAAAAGAATGCTATATAAAATGAATGAAGGAGTTTATGAATCTGAAATCATAGAATATAAAGATTATAAAGAACATAGATCTAGTTATTATCCTGAAAATATCAGTGACGTATCTCCTAGTGCTGTATTAAGTCTATCAGTTTTTTTAAATCAATTAGTCGAATTAGGTATTGCTAAGGTAAAAGTCGTCCCTTTTTTACCAATTCGTTATAATGCGAAAAAAGAAGCTTATCAACGTAAAATAAACTATCTTATTAAAAAAGACAATTTGAGTTTAGAAGAACAAAAAGAAATAGAACAAAAGTATTTAGATGAACACTTAAGAATTCAAAATAATTTAACTCAAAAATTTTTGCGCAATTTTTTTAGGATTAATTATCATTTCCCTAATGTTAGTATCTATTCTAGTCCTTTTGAAATCGATGAATATTTAAATATTAACTTATCTAATTTTACTAAAAATGACGATATTTTAAGTGAAATGGTTTTAGGTGTTGAAAAAAAATTAAAATAAATGTAAAATATTATGAGGTGATTTTTAATGGGAAGAGCTTATGAAGTAAGAAAAGCAAGTATTCAAAAAACAGGCGCAGCACGTGGTAAAATCTATAGTATGTATGCTAAAGAAATATATCAAGCTGCTAAAAATGGTGGAACAAGTTTAGAAGCTAATTCAGCTTTAAAAAGATTAGTTGAAAGAGCTAAAAAAGAACAAGTTCCACAAGATATTATTAAAAGAGCTATCGATAAAGTAAATAGTGGAGTTGATGAAACTTATACTAAAAATACTTATGAAATGTTTGGTCCAGCTGGCTCAACTTTAATTATTGAATGTCTAACTGATAATGTTAATCGAACAGTTAGTGATTTAAGAGCTGTTGTTAATAAATGTCATGTTAAATTAGGTAATGTTGGTAGTGTATCTTATAATTATGATAATTTGTGTGTCGTTAGTTTTAAAGGATTATCTTTAGAAGATACTTTAAATGTTTTGATTGAAAATGATATCGATGTTAAAGATATTGAAGAAGATGAAGAAATCGTTGTTTATGGTGATCCACAAGATTTATTTAAAATTAAAGAAGCTATTACAAGTGCTTTACCGAATGTTATATTTGATATGGATGAAATAACTATGTTACCAAAAGAAAAAGTGGAATTAACTGGTGAAGATTTAGATATATTTAATAAATTATTAGGTATGTTAGATGAAGTTGAAGATGTTTCTAATGTTTACCACAATGTAGCTAATGTTTAATTGTACGAATTAAGTACAATTTTTTTATTTGTTTTTTGCTTAAAATATAGTATAATTTATAAAGGTGATATATATGTTTGAAAGTTTAGGAGATAGATTAACTAGTGTAGTAAATAAAATAAAAGGATATGGTAAGATTACCGAAGAAAATATTAGTGATATAACAAGAGAATTAAGATTAGCGTTACTTGAAGCAGATGTTAATTATCAAGTTGTTAAAGAATTTATTAATAATGTTAAAGAAAAAGCTTTAGGAGAAGAAGTTAGTAATAGTTTAAAACCTAGTGAATTATTTATTAAAATAGTTAAAGATGAATTAGTTGAATTGTTAGGTGGCGAAAAGAAAGATTTAGTTACTAATAAAAGTTTAAATATTTTAATGTTAGTTGGTTTACAAGGAAGTGGTAAAACAACTACTATCGGTAAATTAAGTTTATTATTAAGAAAAAAATATAATAAAAAACCATTATTAGTAGCCTGTGATGTATACAGGCCAGCGGCAATTGACCAATTAAAACAAATTGGTAAAGAATTAAATATCGAAGTTTATGAAGAAGGTAAAAAAGATCCTCGAGAAATAGTTACTAATGCAGTTAAATATGCTAAAGAAAATGGATTTAACTATATTTTAATCGATACAGCTGGTAGATTACATATTGATGAAGAACTAATGGATGAATTAAATGATATTAAAAATATCGTCAATCCTGATGAAATATTATTAGTTGTTGATAGTATGACAGGACAAGATGCTATTAATGTTATAACGGGATTTAATGAAAAATTAGATTTAACCGGAGCTATATTAACTAAATTAGATGGTGACACTAAAGGTGGAGTAGCTTTATCAGTAAGACATTTAACTAATGTTCCAATTAAGTTTGTTGGTACTTCTGAAAAAATGGATGGATTAGAAGAATTTTATCCAGAAAGAATGGCGACTAGAATACTTGATATGGGCGATATCATGAGTATGATTGAAAAAGCTGAGGATATCATGGATGATGAAGCAATTAATGCGGCTAAAAAGATGCAAAAGGGCAAATTTGATTTAGAAGATTTTTTAGTTCAATTAAAACAAATAAAAAAACTAGGACCTTTAGAAAATATTATTAAAATGTTACCAGGAGCTAAAAAAATGGGATTGAATAATGTCCAAATCAATCCTAAAGATATGGCTCATATTGAAGCAATTATTTTATCGATGACACCTTATGAAAGAAGACATCCAGAAGTATTAAAAGCAAGTCGTAAACAAAGAATTGCTAAAGGTAGTGGAAGAAGTGTCGAAGAAGTAAATCGATTATTAAAACAATTTGAACAAATGAAAATTATGATGAAACAATTTAATAGTGGTAATTTTAAAATGCCTTTTTAAAATCAAAGAATTAATATTTTTTGATTTTTTTTGTTGACAATTTTTTTTTAATACCATATAATGTATAGCGTGCTATATAATTTGAGGGTGATAGTATGGAAAGGGAAATCGGATTTTATTTAAAAAAAATTTTTCAAACGATGGAAAAAAATTTAAATAAGGATTTAGAAGATATTGATTTAACTGGTATGCAAGCACATGTGTTGATTTATTTATATAAAAATAGAAAGAATATAATTAATCAAAGAGACATTGAAAGAGAATTTGAATTAACAAACCCAACGGTTAATGGCATTTTAAAGCGGTTGGAAAACAAAGGATTCATTAAAAGAGTTGTCAGTCTTAATGATGCACGAAATAAGGAAATAATGATAACTGATAAAAGTATCTCTTTAATAGTTGAAATGAAGAAAAAAGCTAAAAATATGGAAAATAAAATGACATCAGGCATTACTAAAGAGGAGTTAAATACATTTTATCAAGTTATCAAAAAAATGTTTAATAATGTACAAGGAGGAAATTAATGAAACATATTTTAAAAATTTTAAAAAAGTATAGTTTTTATATAATTTTGGTATTTGTTTTGTTATTTATGCAAGCAAATTGTGATTTAACTTTACCAGAATATACTTCGAATATTGTTAACATTGGTATTCAACAAAGTGGTATTGAATCACCAGTACCAGAAGTTATCAGGGAAGAAGAGTATAATAAACTATTATTATTTATGAATAGTGAAAGTCAAGAAAAAGTAAATAATAGTTATACTTTAATTACTAAAGATAATACAGAATATTTAGAAAAATATCCATTGCTAAATGAAGAAAACTTATATATCTTAAATACGGAAAATGAGGATTTAAGAAGTATTATAACATTGCCGATGATTATGGTATATAATACTTCCCAAGAAAGTTTTGATCCAAGTAGTTTCGGAATGCAAATTCCAGATGGTATGAGTATTTATGATATTTTACAAGCCATGGATCAAGAAAGCCATAACGAGTTTGTTAATAAATTAAGTGAAAATTATTCTGATGAAACTGTTAGTTTATTGGAGCAAACAGCTATTGTTTATTTAAAAGATGAGTATACTAAAATTGGCATAGACGTCGAAGAAATGCAACTTGGTTATATTGCTACTACTGGATTAAAAATGTTGGGGTTAGCTTTAGCTTCAATGGTTTTAACTATTGCATCAGTATTTTTAACAAGTAGAATTGCGGCATTTTTCAGTCGTGATTTAAGAAGCAAAGTTGTCAATAAAGTAATGACTTATTCTAATACAGAGTTTGAAAGCTTTTCCACAGCTTCTTTAATTACAAGGAGTACTAATGATATTCAACAAATTCAAATGTTGATTGTTATGCTACTTCGAATTGTTTTCTTTGCTCCTATCATGGGAATTGGTGCTTTGGCTAAAGTAAGTGGTAATGATATGAGTTGGATTATTGCTTTAGCTGTCGTAACGATAATCGGTTTTGTTATTATTTTATTTGGTTTAGCTATGCCTAAATTTAATAAAGTTCAAAAGTTAATCGATAAAGTAAATTTAGTATCAAGAGAAATATTATCTGGTATCCCAGTTATTAGAGCATTTGGTACAGAAAAACATGAAGAAAAAAGATTTGATGATGCGAATAAAGATTTAACTAAAGTAAATTTATTTGTCAATCGAGTTATGACAGTTATGATGCCATCGATGATGTTTATTATGAACGGAGTAAGTGTTTTAATTGTTTGGGTAGGAGCAAGTAAGATTGATGCTGGAACAATCCAAGTAGGAACATTAATGGCATTTATTACTTATACAATGCAGATAATTATGTCTTTCTTAATGATTTCAATGGTATCAATTATGGTTCCAAGAGCTTTTGTATCATTAAAAAGAATTGGAGAGGTATTGGATAGGGATACTTCAATTAAACAAATTGATAAACCTTTAAAATTTAACGATGAATTAAAAGGTGTTGTCGAATTTAAAGATGTTTATTTTAGATATCCTGATGCGGAAGAAGATGTATTACAAAATATCAGTTTTAAAGCAATGACAGGAACAACTACTGCTTTTATCGGTTCAACAGGATCTGGTAAATCTACTCTAATCAATTTAATACCAAGATTTTTTGATGTAACTGGTGGTAAAATATTAATCGATGGTATCGATATTAGAAAAGCCAATATTGAAAAGTTAAGAGATAAAATTGGTTATGTGCCACAAAAAGGAATGTTATTTTCAGGAACAATCGAATCTAATATTGCTTTTGGTTTAGATAAGATGGATAAAGAAAAAATAACAAAAGCAGCTGAAATAAGTCAATCTTTAGAGTTTATTGAAAATAAAAAAGATAAATTCAAAAGTGAAATTTCCCAAGGTGGAACTAATGTATCAGGTGGTCAAAGACAACGTCTTGCAATAGCACGTGCGATTGCAACTGATCCAGAAATTTATATTTTTGATGATAGTTTTTCAGCACTTGATTATAAAACAGATGCGAAATTACGTAAAGAACTAGCTAAATATACTAAAAATTCGACTATTTTCATCGTTGCTCAAAGAATTAGTACTGTTATGCAAGCTGACCAAATTATTGTTTTAGACAAAGGTCATGTTGTTGGTATTGGTACACATAAAGAATTATTAAAATCTTGTGAAATATACCAAGAGATTGCTTATTCTCAATTATCAAAGGAGGAATTAGAAAATGAATAGAGGACCAAAAGGCCCTGGAGCTATGGCAACGGAAAAAGCTAAAGACTTCAAGGGAACTGTTCAAAAATTATTTAAAAGTATGGGCAAATATAAAATTCAGTTAATTGTAATTGTTATATTTGCGATTGCTAGTACAATTTTTTCTATAGTTGGACCTAAGATATTGGGTAATGCGACAACTGAATTATTTAATGGAGTAATAAGCAAATTAAGTGGGGGAGCAGGAATTGATTTTGGTAAAATAGCTTCAATTTTAACTTTCCTTTTAGGATTATATATTATTAGTGCTATATTTTCTTACATTCAAGGATTTATTATGACTGGTATTAGTCAAAAATATACTTATGAATTAAGAAAGAAAGTTTCTATTAAAATTAATAAGTTACCAATGAATTATTTTGACAAAAAGACTCATGGTGAAGTATTATCTATTATTACTAACGATATTGATACAATGAGTCAAAGTTTAAATCAAAGTACCACACAATTAATAACTTCAATTGCTACTATTATTGGTATTTTAGTTATGATGTTATCAATTAATGTGGTAATGACGATTGTTGCTTTATTAATTTTACCGATTGCTACATTAATTACCATGTTTATTGTTAAGCATAGTCAAAGATATTTCTCTGATCAACAAGAATATCTAGGTCATGTTAACGGACAAATTGAGGAAATGTATTCTGGCCAAAATGTTATTAAAGTTTTCAATGCTGAAGATAAAGTTGTTAAAAATTTTGAAAAAGACAACGAAAAATTATGTTCATCTGGATGGAAGAGCCAATTCTTTTCTGGAATGATGCATCCAATTATGAATTTTATCGGTAATTTAGGATATGTGGTTGTAGCAATATTAGGTGGATATTATGCAATAAAAGGAAGAATTACAGTTGGTAATATTCAATCATTTATTTCTTACACTAAAAACTTTACTAATCCAATTGCTCAATTAGCGCAAGTTTCAAATATGATTCAAGCCATGATAGCAGCTAGTGAAAGAGTATTCGAGTTTTTAGAAGAAACTGAGGAAGTAGAAGTTAAAAATCCACTTACAGTTGGTGATATCCAGGGTAATGTTACATTTGATCATGTTAAGTTTGGTTATAATGAAGATCAAATAATTATTCATGATTTTAGCGTTAAAGTTAAAAAAGGTCAAAAGATTGCGATTGTCGGTCCTACTGGAGCAGGTAAAACAACGATGGTTAAATTACTTATGCGTTTTTATAATGTTACAGATGGGAAGATTTTAATTGATGGTAATAATATCAATGATTATAAACGTAGTGATTTAAGACATATTTTTGGAATGGTTTTACAAGATACTTGGTTATTCTCTGGAACGATTATGGATAATTTAAGATATGGTAAATTAGATGCTACTGATGACGAAGTAATTGAAGCAGCTAAAAAAGCTCATGTTCATCATTTTATTCAAACATTACCAGATAGTTATAATATGGAATTAAATGAGGAAACTAACAATATATCTCAAGGACAAAAACAGTTACTTACAATTGCTCGAGCTATCTTAGCTAATCCTAAAGTTTTAATTTTAGACGAAGCAACTAGTAGTGTCGATACGAGAACCGAAATATTGATTCAAAAAGCGATGGATGAATTGATGAAAGGAAGAACTTCATTTATTATTGCTCATCGTTTATCAACAATTAGAGATGCTGATTTGATTTTAGTAATGAATAATGGTGATATCGTTGAACAGGGTAATCATGAAGAGTTATTAGCTAAAGGTGGATTTTATGCTAATTTATATAATTCACAATTTGAACAGCTATCATAAAGTGTGTTTAGGGACACACTTTTGTCAATTTTTAGTGAAATATTAGTGGTAATTATTGCTAAAATACCTAAAATAAGTTATAATGTTTTATAGAATATGAGGGATGAATATGAAAAAAACAGTTTTATTTTTAATGAATGGTTTTGGAATTGAACAATTAGACTCTTATAGTATTTATAATGCTAAATTAATGCCTAATTTGGATAGTTATACAAAAAATCATTTGTTTGCTGCTATTTCAACACCTAGTTATAATTTAGTTAGTGGTTATCGAGTATTTAGTACTGGTTCAAAGTATCCTTTATCATGCTCTTTGATTGATAGTTATATTGATAAATTTGAAACTAATCAAAACTTGATGTTTTATTTAAATAGTATTAAACCAGAAGGAAAAATACATCTATTTTTATCTTTAGAAAATGAAAAAAGTATTGAGCATATAAGATCATTTTTAAAGTTTATAAGATCAAAAAAGCAAAATAAAATTTTTATTCATTTAGTTTTGACTGGTGACAATATTGATAACTATAAAGAGGTTGAAAGATTAATTAACAAAATAGTTTACGAATTAGTTGACTGTAAGCTTGGAATAATTGTGGGAATTAATTCGTTAAATGCAGTTAATTTACTTGCTTTTATGAATATGTTCCAAAATGAAGTCGGAGAGAAATGGCGTGAAGTAAGTAAAAAAATAAGTTCTTTAGTTTCACTAAAAACAGAACCTAAAAACGTCAAAGAATTCTTTTTAAATGAAGGATTTAAATTTGATGTAAATGATAGCATTTTCTTCTTTAATTATGAATTAGCTGATATGACTAATTTTGTTAATAATATAAGTAAATTAACTAATACTGATACTTATTTTTCACTGTTCCCATTGACTGGTATTAAATATCCGATGTTTGCTTATCCTAAGTCAGGTATTTCAATGGTTAATTATTTAGAGAAAATAAATGCTAAAGCTTTAGTATTAGCCGATAGTTCTAGTATGAGAGTAATCAATTATTATTGCTGTGGATTACAAAGTGTTGTTTCTCCACGTATTTCATTTGCTAAAACTGATAATGATTTATTGTTAAATCAAGACAATATTAAAGCCATTATTAGAGATTCTGATTACGATTTAATTATGATTGATTTTAGAATAGATGATGCTAAAAATGTTGATGAATTAAATAAAAAATTAAGTAAATTAGATGGTATTTTAGGATATATTCATGATTTCTGTGTTGAAAATAAGATAAGTTTATTTATTTCTTCACTTTATGGAATGCAAAAAGAAATACCAGTTGATAACTTTACAAGAGCATTTATCAATTTTGCTGGTAAAGTACCATTTGTTGTTATCGATCCAGTATTTAATAAAGCAAACTTTAGTTTAGGATTGGGAGATATCCATACTTTAGCAGATACAGTTTACACCAATATAAATAGTAAACATAATGGTGGCGATGTATTGATAAAAAGAAAAAATCCATTACTTAAAATGTTAAAAAAATAGATAGTTTAAGCTATCTATTTTGTTATTCTATAATATGTTGATTCAACATCACTATTTAATTCTAATAAGATTTCATAATCATTGTATCCAGAGTTTTCTAAAACTAGATTTAATATTTCTTCTTTGTTTAGCCAGTTTTTGATACATAAAATAAACTCATTCTCATTATTTAATTTTTCATTATCTAATAACTTAAAGTCATGAATGTTTTTGTTTAAAATTAATGATTCTTTATAAGTTGCGAATTCAGGCATTGAATTTAAATGAGTAAAATAATTATCGAAAACATATACGAAGTATTTATCAGCGTTTTCTTGAGCTAATTCCATAACTTTACCATAATCTTTGTATAAGTAAACAGGTGTACTATTAATTAAGCCATTAATACTTAAACAAAGACTAACAACAAGAGTAATAATGAAAAGTGTTTTTTTATTATTGAAGATAAAAGAAATTATATAAAAACTAGCAATAGCAATAATAGGAAATAATAACATTATATATCTTGAAGTGTAATTTTCACCTAAGAAAGGCGCTATTTTAGAGACTATAACAATAAATATAATGATCGGTAAAATAATAACAGTAAGGTTAAGTTTATCTTGTCTTTGTATTTTTGGTAATTGCTTTTTAATAATTTTATAAATTAAAACAATAATTAAGATTGCAATTAAAATTATAAAAATATTTTGTAAACTAAATAAGTTGATAATTTGTTCGCCATAATACTGTAAATTTTCTAAAAATGTATTTGTTTTATTATCAGTACTTCCAATTCCTCGATAAGAGAAGAATATATCTTCAATACAAAATGGGTAGAAGAGTATACCGATGATTGCGGCTAAAATATGTGGCTTAAAAAAATTCCAACATTTTTTAAATTGCTTATTAACTAAAAGATAGATTGCTAAGATTAGAAAAATCAAAACTATATAAATACAAAAATAATATTGAGTTAAAAAGCCACAAATAATAGTTAAAACAAAGAAGAATTTATCTTTTATTTTAAAGTCGTCTTTAATAAATTTAATTATGTAGTATAAATATAAAAGGCTAAAGAAAGTAAGCATCATGTACATTCTTTGAAACATAACAGTACTTATTGCTCCCATGCTAGCGCCATATAAAATCATTGTGGGAATAGTTAATTCTTTATGATTTAGTTTATCCATTATTTTTTTAATTGTAATTAATGTTCCAATAAAGAACAATAAATTAAGTGCAAAAATAATGTATTTAGAAAACTGATTGTAAAATAAAGTTGATGTAAAGTGAACTAAAAAATAAAATAATGGTGGATGAACGTCCCGACTTTGATTATAGTAAACAGAAAAATAATTAAAAATGTCTTCTTGTTGAATAGCTAAATAATCTAAAGCATCGTCTTTAGTTCTAAAAGTTGGTATTTCTTGAGCCAATATCTCATTTTTTTGAAATTGATTAGGATCTTTAATAAATTTAACTAAATTATCAATTCTCTTTATAAAATTTCCTTGTAAAACTTGGTTATATAGTATATCTTGATTAGCTTCAGCATACCCAAACCATCTAAAAACATTATCATATTTATAGTTGCTTGAACCATAAGAAAATATTTCGTCTTCATGAAATCCTTGTTTTTGATTAATAAAGAAAAACATTAATCCACATAAAATAATAATGGTTAAGATGATAAATTTGTTTTCTTTAAGATATTTTTGCATAAAATCACCAACTTTATTATATCATAAGTTTAGTGATTTAAATATTCTTCTAAGGTTATATTTTTATTATAAATTTCAGTTGCTATTTCAACTCCAACATAACGATAATGCCATGGCTCATATTTAAATCCGGTTATATCCTCTTTTCCTTTAGGATATCTTAAAATAAATCCGAATCTATGAGCGTTATCTTTCATCCAATTAAATTCTTTAGTATCTTCAAAGTTATCATAATCTTTGTTTTCTCCTTCGACATCGACAGCTAACCCAGTTTGATGTTCTGAATGACCTGGTTTAGCTGAACAATTTAAGGCATATTCTAAACCCTTTTCTTCGACATAATAATTAAATAATTCATTTTGATAACTATAGTCACGGTATGCGGATACAGCAACTATTCTGTAACCTAAAGCACTTGCTTCACTGCTTAACTTTTCAAAAGCTTCTTTAGCTTCTTTTTTTAAACATTTATCTTTATTAGCGAATCTTAAGGAAATACTTTCTAAATCACTTGGAATATAACTACTTTGAAGTTGATTATTTTTATTAACTAAAACTAATAAATTGTCAGGATTTTCAATTAGTTTTATATTTTTGTAAAATTCATTTTTAGTATTAACATCTTTGGTAAAAAACAATAAAATTAAAATTCCTAAAATAATATAATAGGCTTTTTTTAAATTTTCTTCCATATTATTCACCTAATTAATTATATGCGATAATATAAATTGAGTTATATTTATTGCTTGAAAATCTTTAACTATGGTATAATATCTTTGGTGAAACAAATGAAAAAAGATATAAAATTTTTAGGAGTTATATTATTAGTTGCTTTAATTGCAATGTTACCTATGTTTACTAGCAGTTACAAATCTAGTCATGATACTAAATTTCATTTGGCTAATATCGATAGTTTAACAGAGCAAATTAAGGATAATTTTTTCTTTCCTAGTAAAATAGTAGGGGAAATTGGTAATGATTTTGGTTATGGAACAGAAATTTTTTATCCACCATTAGGCCATTATTCAGCTGCTTATATTAATGTTGTTGTTGATAATCCGGTAACTAGTCTTAAAATAGTCCATTTTATTGGTTTATTGTTATCAGGAATAACTATGTATTATTTATCAAAGACTGTTTCGAAAAATAAATTTATTGGACTATTGTCAGCAGTTATTTATATGCTTTTTCCATATCATTTATCAAACATTTATGTCAGAGATGCTTTAGGAGAAAGTTTAGTATTTATTTTTCTTCCATTAGTACTTTTAGGTTTATATGAATTGTTTAATGATAACATTAAAAAATTCTATCCTTTATTTATTATCGGTTATGTTGGTGGAATGTTATCACATTTAATTATGATGTGTTATTTAACGGTTATAATATTAGTCTTTTTAATTTTTAAATATAAAACGACATTGAAATATCTAAAGCAATTTGTTATTGCATCGTTATTTATTTTAGCAATCACATCACCATTTTGGGTTTGTTTACTACAGCAAAGATTACTAGGTAATTATAATGTGTTTGTCGATGGTGTTATGGTTCAAGGTACTTGGGGTAATGGATTAAATCCATTAGAATACTTAATGATTTTTAAAGGTATGGGAACTGGTGAGATAAAATATTATATCGATATAATTGCCTTAATATTGTTAATTGTAACTTTAAAAAATTATAAGGATAATAAAAATAAGTTTTATAAATATATATTAATATTTGGTATTGTTAGTTTAATATTATCTAGTAAATTATTCCCTTGGGATATCTTACCTAAATCATTAAGATTAATTCAATTTCCTTGGCGATTTGTAACATTTGTATCTTTAGCTGTTAGTTTGCTTGCACCTCTTTGTATCAATAAGTTTAAAGATAAAAAAGCTTTGACTTTAATTTTGGTTATTGCGATGGTTTTACTTTCTCAACCTAATTTAAAACAAGCTACTAATGAAGTAATTGATGCTGATAATTTAGAGTATTGGTATGGTGTCGGTGTTCAAAGAGAGTATACACCAGTTAATACTATTAATAATCTAGATTATTATAATAATCGTAATCATGATATAATAATGGTTGAAGGACCTGGTAATGTTGAAGTAATTAGTAATGATATTCCTTATTTAGAATTTAAAGTTACTGGTAATATTACCATTGAATTACCAAGACTTTATTATATTGGTTATACATTAGTTGATGAAAATAATAATGAGATTGATTTTTATGAAAATGAAAAAGGTTTTATCGAGACTAAAGTCGATGATGGAACTTATAAGTTAGATTTTACTGGAACCAAATATGACAAATTAGCTAGTGCATTATCAATTGTTAGTATTGTTGGATTAATTTTATTTGTATGGAGGAAAAAATGAAAATAAGTGTTGTTGTCCCATGTTATAACGAAGAAGAATCTCTACCACTCTTTTATGAAGAGATCAATAAAGTAATGGATGAAATGAAAAAAGTTAAATTTGAACTTATTTTTGTCAACGATGGTTCGAAAGATCAAACTTTAGACATTTTAAGAAATTTAGCTAGTAATGACAAAAATGTCCGCTATATTTCTTTTTCGAGAAATTTTGGCAAAGAAGCGGGGATTTTAGCGGGCTTTGAAGCTGCGACTGGCGATTATGTTTGTATGATGGATGCTGATTTACAAGACCCACCACAATTATTAATTGAAATGTATGAAACTTTACAAAATACTGATTATGATTGTGTAGCAACTAGAAGTGTCTCAAGAAACGGATATTCTTTTTTAAGAAAAATACTTACAAAATGGTATTATAAAATTATCAATAAAATTTCTAAAACGGAAATTGTTGATGGGGCTCGTGATTTTAGATTAATGACAAGACAAATGGTCGATGCTATTTTATCGCTTAAAGAATATAATCGCTATTCTAAAGGTATTTTTAGTTGGGTTGGTTTTAATACTAAATGGATAACATTTGAAAATAAAGAAAGAGTAGCTGGAACAACTAAGTGGAATTTTTGGAAGTTGTTTGCTTATTCAATGGAAAGTATCGTTGGCTTTTCAACAATTCCTTTACTTATTTCTTCAATTGCCGGAATATTATTTTGCATCATATCTTTTATCATGATTGTAGTTATTATTTGTAAAACTTTAATTTTTGGTGATCCAGTTTCGGGTTGGCCAAGTACTGTTTGTATTATTTTCTTTGTTAGTGGTATTCAATTATTTTGCTTGGGAATAATGGGGCAGTATTTAGCTAAAACTTATTTAGAAGTTAAAAATCGTCCAATTTATATAATTAAGGAGACAGAAAAAGATGTTAAGTAGTTTATATAAGAAATATAAAGAAATAATAAATTATTTAATATTTGGCGGATTAACTACTTTAATATCAATTGGTACTTATACAATATTCACAAAAATATGTAATATTGATTATTTAATTAGTAATATTTTATCTTGGATAATTGCTGTATTGTTTGCTTTTATAACAAATAAATTATTTGTTTTCGAAAGTAAAAGCAAAGATAAAAAATTAGTTTCTAAAGAAATCACTAACTTCTTTTTCTTTAGAATCGTTTCACTAGGAATTGAAATGGTTATTATGTATACATTTGTTGATTTACTTTCAATTAATGATTTAATAACTAAAGTAATTGCTCAAGTTATTGTTATTTTATCTAATTATATTTTCAGTAAAGTATTTGTCTTTAAAAAAAATAATTAAAACTATTTTTGTTGCAAAATAGTTTTTTTTGTTATAATATTATTAGGTGTTGTAGATGAAAAATAAAAAAAGAATAATTGGTAAATTAATATTATTTATTATTTTAGCTAGCTTAGTTGTTTTCTTGTTTTTCTTTTTTAAAGACAAAGATGATACTTTAGAACCTAGTGAACCTAGTGCTGAAGAACCTAACAATCCAAGTGAACCAGAAGAACCAGTACTTGATCCAGTTGGAACTAATTATTTAAATAATGTTAGTGGTGAAGTTGATGAGGCTGTTCAAAAGGTAGTAGTTGAATTTTTAAATGTTTATTATAATTCAATCAAAAATTTAGAAGAAAATGATATGACTTATTTATTTTTAGATCCTAATTCTGAATCAGCTTTGATTAATCAAACTGCTTTATCACTTTTGATAGAAACAAGAAAGTTAAAACCAAATGATTTAAGTTTGGATAAAGCTAAATATGACTTAGAGTTTACTGACGTTAATGTCGAAGGAGATACAGTTACTTTAACTGTGTTAGAAGATAATTATCTGAATTTTAACTTTATGAAAGATATCGAATCGCGAGTATATAACATTAAAAATGAATTTACCTTAGAAAAAGTTGATGATACTTATAAAATAGTTGAGTATAATAAAGTTCAGGATTTTTATGTTATGATAACAGATGTTTATAACGGTGGTGGAGCATCAAGATTGGAAGAAATCGAAGAAGATTACTTAGATTTAATTAATGAAAAATTAGAAGAAGACCGTGAGGATTATCAACAATTTTTAAATGGAACTGGTATTGAAACTAAAACTTGCGATCATTCTTACGACCGCGATAAAGCTTTAGAACATGCTTTAAAATGGGTTGATGACCGTGATCCTGATTGGATTGAATTTAGTTCCAATTGCCAAAACTTTGCTTCTCAAGTTTTATATAGTGGAGGAATTCCTATGGATTATTATGGAAGTGCTTCCGAATATTTACAGTGGAAACTATATGATGGCAGTTATAATGAAAATCAAGTAGCTCAAGGTTATGTTTATACATGGACTTATGTTCCTTACTTTTATACGTATGCTAAAGATAATACTGGTTATGGCTTGTGTGCTGATGTTGATGTTAATCTTTACTATGCGGAAGCTGGAGATGTTATTCATGTTGGAACAACTGGACCAACTCGCCATGCTTTAGTTGTAATAGGGGACTATAAAGTTGATGGTAAAACAGTTGATATATTAGTTAATTCTAATACTGTTGATTTAGAAAACTATCCGATATCGGCTTATTCTTATCCTTATCTTAGCTTAATCAAAGTATATGGGTGGAACGAATGAAAGAGATAATAAAAAATATTATTATTATAATTTTAATAATTATTTGTATTTTTATTTATAAACAAATAGATGAGGAAGAGAATGTTGAAATAGCAATGCAATCAAGCATTGTTTTTTTTTTTTTTTTTTAACTAAAAAATTTACTTAAAATTAATTTTTTGATTGACACAATATATATAATGTGTTACGATTAGAATGTAGGAGTTAATAATTTTAGAAAGGAGGATTTTCATGAAAAATAAACTAGACACAATTACTAATTTGTTTTAAGGCAGTGAAATAAGAAGTGTTTGGGATGCTGAAAAAGAAGATTACTATTTTAGTGTAATAGATGTTATTAGTGCACTTACTAATGCTAGTATTCCTAGAAACTATTGGAGTGATTTAAAAAGAAAGTTAATTAATGAAGGAAGTAAGTTACACGAAGAAATCGTGCAACTCAAAATAAAGTCAAAAAAAGATGGAAAAAATTATTTGACTGATACATTAGATACAAAAGGAATATTAAGATTAATTAAATCTGTCCCATCACCTAAAGCAGAACCATTTAAACTTTGGTTAGCTTCTTTAGGTAGTGAGAGAATCGATGAGGTGTTTGATCCTGAAAAAGCGATAATTAGAGCTTTTAACTATTACCGTAATCAAGGATATGACGATGAATGGATAGAATCAAGACTAAAAGGAATTTTAAACCGTAATAAATTAACTGATGTATGGAAAGCAAATGGTATTGTCGAAAATTATGAGTATGGCATTTTAACTAACGAAATATATCAAGCTTGGTCAGGTATGAAAGCAAATGAATATAAACAATTTAAAGGAATTAGAAAAGAGTCATTAAGAGATAACATGAATGATATTGAAATAGCTTTAACTGATTTAAGTGAAATAGCAACTCGTGAATTAGTTAAAAAACATAAACCACATGGATTAGAACAAAATAAAAAATAGCTAAAATGGGTGGGAATGTTGCTAAAGTAGCTAAAGACGATATCGAAGAAAAATTAGGAGAATCTATAATAAGTAAAAATAATAATTTATCTTATCAATATTTAGAAGATAATTTAATTGAAAATTAATTAAAACCCTCATTATTTAAAAATGAGGGTTTGTTTTAACATGCTTTTTTATATTCACAGTAGTAAGCATAATATTCATCATAAGTTAAGCCACTTTCTTTAACTTTAGTAGCTAATTCTTCGCCAACGTAACGATAATGCCATGATTCGTAATTATATCCGGTAATATATTCTTTATCTTTAGGATATCTTAAGATAAATCCATATTTGTGAGCATTTTCTTGTAACCATTTAAATTCATCGGTATTTTCAAATTCATTACCTTGGACGCCGTCAGAAACAATATCTAGAGCTAACCCAGTTTGATGTTCAGAGTAACCAGGTCTTGAAGCATAGTCATCATTTGACATATCGTACTGTTCTTGTTGCTCTTCAAATGTACGATAAGAAGAGTTAACTAATAAAACTAGTCCTTGTTCATTAGCATCGTTCCACATAGAAACATAATGATCATAAACTTCTTTTTTTGTTGAATGTCCTTCATAGGCATACCAGTTACTGATAGGTACTATATCGTCTGGTAAATAATCTTCATTTAAGTAATGAAATTTATTAACTAACATTTTTATACCGTCATCTAAATTAGTTTCCTCTGTATTTGTATACCATTCACTATCTGCTCCTACATTAACGATGCTAATAATATCATCGATATTATCTGTTTTAGGAGAATAAGCTAAATACCTATCTAAATTATCAGGAATATAATATTGAGCACTTATGAT
>JAGHHZ010000028.1 GCA_017887425.1 Bacilli bacterium | reverse complement strand
TATCTGCATATACCTCTTCAACTGAATTGTACGTCGATACTATAATTAATTGGGACTCCTGTATAATAAAATCTTTCCTGTTCTTATAGAATCATATCTATAAGTTAATTCCCTACCATCTAAATCTCTCTTTGTTTTAAATCTTTCTTTTGAAATAATAGCCTTATGATTGTTAGTATTATTAATATCTTTATTATTGTTATTGCGTTTTCCGAGTTGGCATTCTCGTACAAAGTTGTAAAAACGGCGCTGTAAATCCGATAGTAATTAACTATCTATCTTAATATACGAAATTAAATTATCATTTCGCATAAAACATTCATTATCTTATAATAATATATAAAACCCTTTGCCTTTAAGGTAAAAAGCTTATCAAAAATATTCTTCCCCTCTTCAATTAGGGAAAATATATGTTATTAACAAAACCTAATAAATGTAATATTATTAATATTTGCCTTAATTACTGGATATTTCATAGTTTTGTGCTATAATAGGTAACGTCAAAAAATTACTATGGAGGTGTAATATGGGTAGAAAACCAACAATAAAAACCATTATCAAAAATCTAGATGAAGATATAAAAGAAGCACAAGGTGTATTAGATGACTGGACATTCAAAGATTATGTATTTGTCTTTCTATTCTATAGATTTCTGTCAGACAATATCATAAAGTATGTTAAGAATACATTAAATAAAGATTACATTAAAATGAGCAACGTTGAAGGAGAAAAGTACAAAAAGGATATAATTGAAAACTTAAAGTATTATATCCAACCAAGTGAACTTTTTCAAAATATAGCAAAAACCCAAGTTGATTCCCCTTACCTATACGGAGCGATAAATACAATCTTTAGAAGAATCGAGAAATCTTCAGATGTATTAAACAATACATTCAAAATCATTAATACTGATAGCAACTTCTTAGGATTAGAAGAAGAAGAACGCAGCGAAAGGATTGCAAAGCTATTAAGAGCAATAGAAAAAATCAGATTTGACATCGAAGATGTAGAAAATGATACTTTAGGAGATGTTTATGAATATTTTCTTGGTAAATACAACCCTAAGCAAGGCCATAAGACAGGAACATTTTATACTCCTACATCACTAGCAGAATTAGCTATCAATATATCGAAATTGTATGTCAAACAACCAAAAAATCTATTGGACCCAACCTGTGGTACAGGTTCCCTGCTTATCAATTATCTTAAACATAACAAGGATATATCTGTCCATGGTATAGAGCGAACAATCGATACATATTGTATATGTAATATGAACATGTTACTCAGAAGAATTAAAAAATATAATATAATTAATAATGATACGCTGCTTTATTATAATGAGGAATGGGAGAATAAATTTGATCTTATTCTTGCTAATCCCCCATTTAACATAAAATGGAAAAGTTCTCTAATAGATAAAGAGGATAAAAAATATACAAATGTCCCTCTTCCTAATGATAACACTGCAGATTGGGCATTTATATATCCGATTATATACAGTTTAAATGAAAATGGCGTTGCAGTTGTTATTGATACACCTAACATGTTATCAAGAACTAATCAAGTAGAAACATCAATAAGGAAATATCTAGTTGAACAAAATCTTATAGATACAATAATTTATCTTCCTGATAATTTGTTTGCTAATGTTTCAAAAGAAGTTTGTATGATGGTTATTAGAAAGAATAAGGACAACAACAATATATTATTTGTTAATGCAGAAAACATATTTAGTCAAGACGGAAAAAAGAACATACTACGTGACTCAGATATTGACTTAATAACATCATACGTAAAATTGAGAAAAACCGATGGAAAGATGTCACATCTAGCAACCTTAGAGGAAATAGTTAGAAATAATTACTCTTTAGAGCTAAAAAAATACATCCCTTATGAACACAAAATTGAAGCAAAAGAGTATGATATAAAACCAATTGATATTTCAGACGAGACGGATAATTTATACCACGAAAAGATTGATATTCAACGTCATTATTTTCTAAAAGACCTTAGAGAATTTACATATTTTATAGAAGACATGAAATTACTATGTAAAACTAATATTCAATATGTTAAAGCAGGACGGATGAAAGATGATTCAATAATAAGAATTGCAAATGGTGTTAGAAAAAGTAAATTAAATGTTAGTAAGACTGGAGAATATTTATATATATCAGCAGCCGAAATGGAAAACGGAAGAATTTATCCTAATAAAAAAACTGACAGAATGGACAAAAAATCCCTTGAATTTATCAAAAAAGAAACCAACATTGAAATTGGAGACATTCTTTTTGCTGTCGGCGAACATGATATAAAAACCGTTGTTATTGAAGAACCTTATAATAACATTGGTTTCAACGAAAATATTTACATCATTAAATATGACAGAAATGTTATAGATCCATATTATTTAAGAAATATACTTGAATCAGACTACTTTCGCACATGGGCTAATAATGATAATATGGCAAATGCTAAATCAAAAAAAGTTAACCTTACTACCTTTAAAGAACTTCCGATTCCTATTATCCCATTTGATAAACAAAAAGAAATTGGAGAAGCATTCAAAAAGTTAGAAGAATATCATATAAATATTATAAGAAAAATCTATTGTGAATTGAATTCCCAAAATTCATTATTTAGAAACGGAATTAGTAGAATTGGTTGGATTTTAAAAGATGACAAATAGTCATCTTTTGTTTTGCATACTCATTTAGTATTAGTTACATTATAAGCTTCAATTGCTTTAATTATATACTCTTCAATATATCTCTTATCTCTCTTAGTAAGTTCATAAGGCAATACTCTCTCTATATTTTCCCTATTAAAAGAGATTTGCTCATGCTGATTCCCCTTCTCTTCAGATAGAATCTTTTCCAATTCTTCTGCATTCAACCTCTTTTGCTCACTTAGTTTCCTTATTCTTATTGTTTGAGCATGAGAAGGACTCAAATCATCATAAATCATTGTAGAATAAACTAATGTTTGTTCATCTTTAGTCAAATATGAAAGCTCTACAGCAGGCTTAATACCCATGGTAATATTATGCTTATCATTATACTTGGCAGTATTATCTACTATCCTCAATAATTCAGGTATGAGATAAGTTAACCTAATATATCTCCTAACCATTTCACCAGATTCACCTTTAGCAATAGCATCTCTTGACTTGTGCAACTCGGTTGCCGAAGTACTTAATTTCTTTCCTTGGTGCTTCATGGCATCCATTTTCATTTTGTATGCAAATGCTTTTTCACTAGGTAATAACTTTTCTCTTTGAAGATTAGAATCAACCATAAATATTACAGCATCATCATCAGTCAGCTCCTTAATATAAGCATCAACTTCATCTGCACCATTAATCTCAAGTGCTTTTAATCTCCTATGTCCTGATACCATTTCAAACTTATTGTCTCTAGGTCTAACGATAACAGGATTTAATAAGCCATTTTCCTTAATGCTTTGGGCTAGTTCATGTAATGAACTATCTACTTCAACATTAAATGGATGATCTTTAAATGGCATAATATCAACTAACCTAATCTTCTTTGCATTACTCATCTTTACTACCTTGGAAATAAGTTAGTTTCCAATCTATATATGTGGAATACTTTATCTCTCTATTCCTTCTTCTTTTCCTCATGGTGTCCCACTCTTTTAAAAACATCTTAACATTATCAATAAAATCTCGATCAGTAATAACCACATCATCAACATCAAAATGATAATTTGGTAATAGTTCTTCCAGCCATAGTAAGATATAAATAAAGTCTAATGAATCATTGTAATCATATTGCTTAATTGCATGATAGCTAACACCCAATAAATCAGCAATAAGCTTAGTTCTAGTTACATTAGGATTTCTATCACCCTTCTCATATCTAGTCATTGTACGACGTCTATTAGCACCTGTAGCGCCTAATAAACCAGATATCTCATCTTGTGTCTTACCTCTAAACTGCCTTGCAAAAGCTATCCTTGAGCCTTGCGATAAATCTCTTAAAATTGGTCTTGAATACATCAATTTCATCAATAAATTACCTCCAATACTCATCGCAGAATACCACTAAAAAAGACCAAATCAGCGAATATATGCGATTATATATTCAGATTTAGTCTTTATATTATTAAATAAGCTTTATATAAGCAATAGAAAATCTCTATAAAATAAGGGTTTATCTACTTCTTATAATTGCCCACCATTCTTGATAGCAGCTTGAGCTGCAGCAAGTCTAGCAATTGGCACTCTAAATGGAGAACAAGATACATAATCTAAGCCAATTCTATGACAGAATTCAACACTTGAAGGATCTCCTCCATGTTCGCCACAAATACCTAAATGAATATCACTTCTTGTTTTTCTACCTTTAACAGCTGCCATTTCAACTAATTGACCAACACCAGTTTGATCTAATTTAGCAAATGGGTCACTTTCAAAGATTTTTTTATCATAGTAATCATTTAAGAATTTGCCAGCATCATCTCTTGAGAATCCATAAGTCATTTGTGTTAAGTCGTTAGTTCCAAAACTGAAGAATTCAGCTTGTTTAGCAATTTCATCAGCAGTTAAAGCCGCTCTTGGAATTTCAATCATAGTTCCAACTTTATATTGTAAGTTAACATTATTTTCTTTAATAATTTTATCAGCTACTTCAACTACGATATTTTTAACATATTCTAATTCCTTAACATCGCCAACTAATGGAATCATAATTTCAGGAGTTACATTCATACCCTTTTTATTAACATTAATAGCAGCTTCAATAACCGCTCTAGTTTGCATTCTAGCAATTTCTGGATATGTGATAGCTAAACGACATCCACGATGTCCCATCATTGGGTTAAACTCTTTTAAAGCATCAATTCTATTTTGAATTGTTTCTAAACTAATATTTAAACTTTCAGCTAAAAGTTTCATTTCTTCAATTGTATGAGGTAAGAATTCATGTAAAGGTGGGTCAAGATATCTAATTACAACTGGATCTCCTTCCATTGCCTCAAATAATTTTTCAAAATCGCCTCTTTGATAAGGTAAGATTTTTTCTAAAGCTTCTTCTCTTTGCTCTAGATTATCAGCTAAAATCATTCTTCTAAAGTTGAAGATTCTATCAGTTTCAAAGAACATGTGTTCAGTACGACATAAACCGATTCCTTCAGCTCCAAATTTACGAGCTTGAATTGCATCTTTAGGTGTATCAGCATTAGTTCTTACTTTTAATCTTCTAGTAGCATCAGCCCAGTTCATGAATGTTTCAAAATCACCACTAATAGTTGCTTCAACAGTTTTAATCTCTTCACCATATACATTACCTGTTGAACCATCGATAGATAAGTAATCGCCTTCTTTAAATACTTTGCCATCTTTTGTTTTTAAAGTTTTATTTTCTTCATCGATAATTAATTCGCCACAGCCAGATACACAGCATCTACCCATACCACGAGCAACAACAGCCGCATGTGATGTCATACCACCACGAACAGTTAATATACCATTAGCATCATTCATTCCTTGGATATCTTCTGGTGAAGTTTCTAATCTTACTAATAATGTTTCTTCACCTCTTTTTTTAGCTTCGCTTACATCACTTGCTGTAAAGTAAATACGGCCTGTTCCAGCTCCAGGAGATGCAGCTAATCCTTTAGCAATAGGTTTTGCTTTCTTTAGTGCTTCATTATCAAACATTGGGTGTAATAATTGATCTAATTGTTTAGGTTCAACTTTAAGTAAAGCTTCTTCTTTAGTAATCATTCCTTCATTTACTAAATCAACAGCAACTTTTAAAGCAGCAGGAGCTGTTCTTTTACCATTTCTTGTTTGCAACATAAATAACTTACCATTTTCAATTGTAAATTCCATATCTTGCATATCTTTGTAATGATTTTCTAGAGTTTTAGCTATTTTAGCAAATTGGTCATATACTTCAGGCATAACACTAGCTAAAGTAGAAATAGGTTGAGGTGTTCTGATACCAGCTACGACATCTTCTCCTTGCGCATTAATTAAATATTCGCCATATAATTTGTTTTCACCAGTTGCTGGGTTTCTTGTAAATGCAACACCAGTACCTGACTTGTCGCCACTATTACCATATACCATTTCTTGAACGTTAACAGCAGTTCCCCAACTACTTGGAATATCGTTCATTCTTCTATAAATAATTGCTCTTTCATTATTCCAAGATCTAAATACAGCTGTAACTGCTTCGATTAATTGTTCTTTAGGTTCTTGGGGGAACTCTTCACCAGCTAGTTCCTTATAGATAGATTTAAATTTTTCAGTAATTTCTTTCATGTCATCAGCTGTTAAATCAGTATCATATGAAACACCTTTATTTTCTTTAAACTCATCTAATACTCTTTCAAAACTAGATTTAGGATATCCTTTAACAACATCAGCAAACATTTGAATAAATCTTCTATATGAATCATAAACAAATCTTGGGTTATCAATTTTTTCACTAAAATGTTTAGCGACTTCGTCATTTAATCCTAAATTTAGAACTGTATCCATCATACCTGGCATACTAGCTCTCGCACCACTTCTTACTGATACTAATAATGGATTTTCTAAATCACCCATTTTTTTACCAGAACTTTTTTCTAGTTTATTTAATTTATTCATAATTTGTTCAATAACTTCGTCAGCTATCTTTTCACCATCATCATAATATTTATTACAAGCTTCAGTCGTTACTGTAAATCCATCAGGGACCGGTAGACCTAAACCTTTCATTTCAGCTAAGTTAGCTCCTTTACCTCCTAATAGATTACGCATATCTTTGTTTCCTTCACTAAAGGAATATACATATTGTGTCATATATCTTGCCCTCCTCATTATCTAACACACTTAAATTATAGCATGAAATAAAGAAAAAAAGAATATATTTTTATTCTTTTTACATTATTTGTACTTATTAAAAAAAGAAAAAAGTCTAATTAAAGACTTTAATCAACGGCTTCCTCCGCCTCCTCCACCGAAGGAACCGCCTCCTCCTCCACCTGATGAGAATCCCCCACCACCAGATGAATAAGAAGAATAAGATTGTGCACTTGCTCGAGCGCTATTAGCTGCTGAAATTGATCTGGTTGAAATAGCATTAAAGAAAATAATCGTGTCAAAATCAATGTTATTATCTAAATTTTCAATATATTCAGGATACATATTCTTTAATTGCTTAGCTACTTTATCGGCAATACCAAAAAGGTAAGCAAACATCAAATATTCATCCCATAGATGAACGTCAATTACTTCTTTGGTATTAATCGAAGAAAAATCTTCTAAAAACAACTTCAAACCATATAGTTTTCTAGAATCTTCATACAAAATATCATCCATGACATTTTTATATTTACATTCGCTTTTGTTTTGCCTTCTATAAATATGTCCAGCATGTCTTAATTCAGCTATTTTACTATCTTCTATTCTACTAAAAATATCTAAATATTTACTATAATTCTTTTTAGCCCATTTTTCTAGTTCTTTATTTTCTAAAATTCCATCTTTACTAGCTTTATACATCATTTGATATAATTCGTCTTCTAGAACATCAGAAAGAATCATATTTTCATCAAATTGTAGCTGAGTATTTTTTTCGTTTTTAATAACGTTTATTTTTTTCTCTTTAACCCACTTAAGTAAAATAGCTCCTAAAATATTAGATTTAGATTTACTAAAACCATTTAATTTAACTAAAGCATTAGCATAATAGATATCTTTATTACATGGAATATCTCTAAAATAAGGTGTATTTTGTTTAGTAATAGTTTTGTTATTGATAAAGCCATATTTACTTGAAGTTGTTAAAATACGAATTAATATGAAAGGTAAGGAAATCATAAAAAATGTATAAATGATTATAAACATGCCAAAAATCGGGTTAATGTCGCTACTGTCGTCATATGAGTAATCGTAATCAAAAGAACCATTTTCTGCAGCTGCTAGTACGTCGTCAAATGTATCATAACGTGAACTACTATTAGTTGTATTAAATGTATTTAAAGGAAATTGCGCTAATAAAACAACATATTGACCATTCATATCCCCTTCGTTTGATAGATATATTTTCCCATTTTCTACATAAGCATAACCTTTATGTCCATATCCCCAAACTGGTAAATCATTAGGAAATTCATAGTAACTAGATAAAACAATAGAAAAGTTTTCAAAATCAACAGAAGATAATCTATCTATCAAATTCCAATAAATAACTTGATAGTCACTAGTATTTAAAATAAAATTAGATATTTTATAGTTCAACGTAAATTCATGACGTTTATAATCATATTTTCCAAAACAAAGTTCTAATCCATTAGAAGTATAATTTATTCCATAGTAGCCTTTTTTTTCACTCAATGATTCATCGACATCCCACTTTTTGTAAGTTAGAGGATTACCATCCATCGACACAGTAAAATCGGTTATTTCTGAGTTACCTAAATTATTATATACTTTATACCATTCAGTGCCATCGCTTCCATCCACTACCCATGTTTCAGTAATAGAGGCCGTTCCGTTTTTATCAACATATATTTCCATATCGATATCATAAATGTGATTAGTAGCTAAAGCTGTACTTGTACAAAACAAAAATGTAAAAATTATAAATATTATTTTTTTCATAATTACTCCTTAATTTTTTTTGATTGATAATATATTTTTTGAAATTGTTTTGAATGAGGTTTTAAAACTTTGTTCATAAAACACGTTTCACATAGTGGGTCATAGGCTTCATCAGCTCCAATTAAAACTTGTTCACCATCAAAAACATATTCACCGTTAACTTTACGGGCATTGAATCGTGCTTTTTTGCCACATTCACAAACAGCAACTAATTCTTGTTGTGAGTCAGCATATCTAAGCAAAGCTTCGCTACCCGGAAATAATTTACCTTGAAAATCAACTTTCAAGCCATAACATATAGTTGGAATATTCCAATCTTTAGTAATAATAACTAGTTCTAAGACTTGTCTTTCCGTTAAAAATTGAGCTTCATCAACAACTAAACAAGTAATATCACTATAGTTTTTTAAATAGTCAAATAAACTTTCTTCTGGTCTTAATAAAATATCAACTTTTTGACTCATACCAATACGGGATGTTACTAAATCACCGCCTTTAGTATCAACAGAAGGCTTTATTATCAAAGCTTTCATTCCTCTTGAATTATATTTATAAGCTGTTGTTATAACTTCGATTGTTTTTCCAGCGCTCATCGCACCATAATTAAAATATAATTTTGCCATAATTACTCCTTCTTTGCTCTTGGATGAGCATCTAAATATACCTTCCTTAAATGCTCATTAGAAACATGTGTGTATATACCAGTTGTCGATATATTTTCATGTCCCAATAACTCTTGAACAATTTTTAAATCCGCTCCTTCATTTAATAAGTGAGTCGCAAATGTATGTCTTAGTGTATGTGGTGATATATTTAATTTTAAACTACTTTTTTTAACGATATCATCAATAATCATTCTAATCGCTCGATCGCTTATTTTATTACCAAATTTATTTAATAATAAATATTCACTGTTTTTATTTAACTTACTACGACTATTTTTTATATATTTATCTAATAATTCTTGACAAACACTCCCATATAAAACATATCTTTCTTTGCTACCTTTTCCTAAAATTAAAATTCGATTATTGTTAAAATCGATATCACTTAGTTTAATATTGACTAACTCACTAACTCTAACACCACACGAATATAACAGTTCTAAAATAAGTAAATTGCGTAAACCTAAAACATCGTTTTTATCAGGTATACTAAATAACACTTCCAAATCATTATAATTTATATAGTTAGGTAATTTTTTTTCTACCTTAGGACTACTTATTAAAACACAAGGATTTTCTTTTATTTTTCCTATTTTAGTTAAATATTTGAAAAAGCTTTTTAAACTGCTAATATGACGACTAACACTTTTATTAGTATATTTTTTATTATATAAAAATTGTAAGTATTTTCTAATAAAATTATAGTCGATTTTTTTTACATCAATATCTTTAGCAAATTCACAAAATTGATTTAAATCTTTTTCATAGCTTTTAATAGTATTTAAAGAATATCCTTTATCTTCTAAATATTTATAAAAATTAAGACTTTCTTTTTTCATGAATATCACCCAAACCATCAGGTAAATAGTCTGTTTCCATATACCTCAATTCATCTAAGTCAAATGGTATTTCATCAACAGGATAAGAAACACCATCAATTGTATAAAATTCTTTTTCTGGAAAATTATCTTGCGTTACATTTTCTATATTAGGTTTAGGTTTACTCTCTTTATATATTGCTTCAATTGTTTTTAAATATGGTCGATTTCTTCTTTCTGTTTCATAAGCTTTAGAAATTATTCTTAAAATATCATAAAAATTATTTTTATTTCTTTTTATTTCTCTTCTTAAAAAATCAATCCGGCTTTTTACTTGATAGTTTGTATATTTAATTTCTCTTGTTAGAAATGGCGAAATTAATTTTCTAAAACCATATTGATTAAAACCAATTCTTTCTAGTTGTAAAAATCTTTGCATAGTTGGTTTATCTTTAATCATCTCTTTAAAAGCAACTAAATTTTTTTTATATAAAACTCTTTTTTCAATGAAATACAATGAACCATCATGCTCGTGAGGCTCCAAAATAACAATTCGTCCTCGAAAGTTTTTTCCTCTTCCTTTACTTATTGCTTCAACATATCGTTTATTTTCTTCAAGATAATTATCAATTTGACTTTTAAAATGTTCTCTAATTTGTTCTGAATCTTCAAACTTTTTAGTCGTAAATTCATCTATCTTGATAGCATCATCTTGCATTAAAGTAAGACTTACAAAACCTTCCTCATCTAAAACCAAACTTAGTGTTCTTTCCATATTACCACCTATTATCAGTATAGCATTGTTTTTAATCATGGTCAATTAAAATCAAAAAAAAGATATTGAATTATCAATATCATTTATAAATTGTGATTACTGGTCGAATTCCATAATCTTCACTACTAACATCAGCAGTATCAATTGTACCATCGGCTTGAACAATCCAAGCATAGAATGACATTGATTTACTAGCACTGCTTAACCAATAACCATTTTCTAAATTATTATATAACCAATTAGGAAGAACTGGATCAATTCCGACTAATTTAGTATAAGAAGGTATTGTTGCTCTTGTCTTTATATGAATATCGTCATAAACTTTATCGACATTATCATCGGTAACTCGATAATTTCTTAAAGGAATATTAGTCCAATTTTCAGTAGCTTGTTGTAATTGTTCTAAAGTGTCAGTTGGACCATCACCATTATCTGAAGGTGCCCATACAACGTGATTAACTAAATTGCGATCCATAATAAGTTCTACTTTTTCACCATCATCAGTTAAAACATAAAAACGATAAGCTGTAGAGTCATTAACTTGAATAGCAAATTCTGTACCAGTCGGACAAATTCCTTCGTTAGAACAAGAATCAATCTCTTCAATTCCTAGTTCTAAATCAATAGTGACAATATCGGAAAGTAAATTTCCTTTTTCAATGTTAATTTCTTGATTTTTAATTTCTTCATAAGCTTTTTTATACTCATCAGTTTGCTCAGTATATGTTTTATTATAAAAATAGTATTTTCCTTCTTCGTTTGGAACTTCACAATCATGTAATAAAACCATATCATCATTAGAATAGTAAACTTCAGCACAACTAATGGTTGATTCTAAATTATTATCTAACCATTCAGAATCAATTAAAGTACTATCAAAAGAATAATCACTATTTGTAATTAGTTCTTTTACTTCATTACTATAATTTATTAATTTAGTTTCGTATGGTTGAACCTCTTCTTGATTCAATTGTTGATATGCATAATAGCCGACAAAAGATACTAAAACAACTATTAAGATTATACTTATAATATTGGACTTTTTCATATATTCACCTTTAACTTCCCTTAATATCATATCACATATTAATCATTTTTTCTAGCATTTTCTTCATATCTTTTTTGGCATTCACTAATCAACTCTAAAGCTTTCGTAGAATCGTGATAGTCATAAACTTTAACTTCAATATTTTGTAAAGTTTTATAATTTTGAAAGAAATTTTTGATTTCATCTAATGTAAAATCTGATAAATCGTCTAAATATTTGATTTCACTATATCGTGGGTCAACATCTACTACTGAAATTAATTTATAATCTTCATGACCATTGTCGACAACCGATAAGTAACCAATTATTCTCGCTGGGACAATGCATCCCGGGAAAGTTGGTTCACTTGAAATAACTAAAATATCTAATGGATCTCCATCTTTAGCTAAAGTATTTTCAATATAACCATATTCAGCTGGATAACTCATCGCCGAATAAAGAACTCGATCTAATTTAATACGTTTAGTTTTTTTATCGATTTCAAATTTATTTTTGGTTTTTAATGGTATTTCAATAACTGCTTCAACTACGTTATTCACAAACTTCCTCCTTAAAATTTTTAACAAATTCATTATAAGCTTTAGTCTCTAATTTCAAATCATATTTCAATTTTTTACCTGTTAAATTATTTAAAAAATATTTAACAAAATCAGGATTCCTAACTAAAATAGGGCCTAAAATATAAGTGGCATAAAAATTATTATATTTAACGCCTTCTTCTTTAAATAAAGGAAAGTTTATTTCATCAATATAACTATTGTTATTAATAAATCCCAAGATCTTATGTTTTGTTATTTCACTATCAAGATAAACTTCCTCCATTTTTCTTTTTCCTCTAGTAATAGTATAATCAAATACTCCTAGCCCATCATATTCTTCGTCGGCAATTATTTTTTCTCCAAACATATCAACACTATTACCAGTCACTAGCATAAATTTATTATCTTCAATGTATCTTTTTATATCTTCTTGATAATTCATCAAATGTTTTAACGCAATTTTTTGATTTTCTTCGGTTCCACTTCCAATGTAAACTAAATCATAACTGTCAAAATCTAATTCATCATCTAAAGATAAATATAAAATTTCATGTTTGATTTTATTACTTTTTAAAACATTATCGATAATTTTTATATTACCTGATTCACCATATAAGTTGAGAAAATCATAATATAAATAAGCTATTCTCATAATAAACCTCTTTCTTTTAGTTGGTCTAAATATAAATAATTTAAATCAAAATATAAAACACAATATAAATCGCCTTTAACATTTTTTAAACAGAAATCTAAAGAATTTTTATAGTCTAGGCAATACATAAACTTTTTAGGGTCAATATTAGCTTGCTTTAATCTGACTCCTAAATCATAAGCAAAAGGACCGATTAAAATTATTCTTTCGATACTTTTATCATTAAGAAGTTCAAAGTTTATATCATAGATCCAAGACAAATCTTTTAAATCATAACGGCCACTAATTCTTGTAAAACCAATGGCTACTGTTTTACTACCTTTTTTATCTTTGATATATTCTAAAGACTGATTATAAGATAGTGGTGTTTCATTCTTGCTTAATAAGATTACTCCTTTATTATCATTTATTTTAAATTCATTTAATCTTTTTACTTTAAGAGATAGTTGATTTAATGAGTTCACAATATCTTCTTGTTTTACTTTATCAACTCTACAAACAGAATAACAAGCTAACATATTATATACATTATATAAAGCATCATTATTTAGTTTTATTGTTACATCTTCTACTTCAAATTTATCTTTTAATAAAGTTGCTTCAAAATCACAAATAGGCCGATCATAATCGTGATTTGGGCAGTGATAATACCCTAAGTTACCATAATTAAAATAATCAAAAATTAATTTTTTATGACATTTTGGACAATAAGTTAAATCTAGAGTATCGATTTTGTTTTTTTTCGTTGAATATTTATTTTCTTTTAAGCCATAATAAGTTATTTTATTTTTTTTATTTAAACTAAATTTAATTACTAATGGATCATCAGCATTTAATATTAAATGAGTTTTCTCATTAATACTTCTATTTATCTCGTTAAAAACCAATTCAAAATGACCATTACGGGCTAATTGATCACGAGATAAATTATTAATTATAAAGTATTTAGGAGTAATATATTTAAATACTTCTTTTACATATCTTTCATCAACTTCAATAACTAAAGCATCAACTTTAGTTTTACCGTTTATATTACTAGCCTCTATTATTGCAGTTGTCACACCATCAATCAAATTTGAACCTTTAATGTTGCTAACAACTTTATAACCACTATGTTTATAAACTTCATAAATTGTTCCTACTACACTTGTCTTACCAGTTGTTCCTGTAACAAAAATTGTCGTTTTTGGCATCTCAAAAAAGTTTAATATGTTTTTATTAAGTTTCAAAGCTAACTTACCAGGAAAAGCTGTTCCTCTTCCTAAAGAATGTAATATTGCTCTAGCTATTTTAGCTAGTATAATAATTATTTGATTCATCTTAACCACCTTCATTTATTATTATAACATTTTTTTCTTAAAATACATTATTTATGATGACATTTTAATCTTTTTGACACTTTTTAATCATAAATTTTACTTTTAAATTTTCAAAATCATGATATAATAATTAAAGAATGGAGGAATAAAAAATGGATTTAAATGGAAAAATTGCAATTGTTACTGGTGGCGCTATGGGAAATGGCTTAGGAATAGTTAAAACATTTTTACAATTAGGCGCGACGGTTATTATATTAGATTACTCTGATAAATTAGGAAATACTTTAGGAGAACTTGTTAAAATTTCACAAAATGTCATCGGTTATAAAGTTGATATTACTAATAAAGAAATGGTCAATAAAATAGTTGATGCTGTTTACAAAAAATATGGGAAAATTGATATTTTAGTTAATAATGCTGGAGTAGCTAAATTAGTTAAATTTGAAGAAATGTCTGACGAAATAAGAGATTTTCACATCGATATCAATATCAAAGGAACATGGAATGTTACTAAAGCAGTATACCCTTATATGATTAAAAATAATTATGGCAAAATTGTCAATTTGTCTAGTGTAACCGGACCTAAGGTCGCTGATCCAGGAGAAGTTGCCTATGCGACAACTAAAGCTGCTTTAATCGGTTTTACCAAAAGTTTGGCAATGGAAGGAGCAAAAAACAATATTAATGTCAATGCTATTTTACCAGGATATATTATGACTCCAATGGTTGAAGGCATCGCTTTAGATAGTAACGCTAATGATCCAAATAGTGTTATTAAGGGAATAGCTGACGGTATACCGATGGGAAGACTTGGAACAATCGAAGAGTTAGGTAATCTAGCGGCTTTCTTAGCTAGCGACTTATCTAATTATATTACAGGTTCTGAATTTGTTATTGATGGAGCATCAACTTTACCTGAAACAAGAAGTGTTGGAGTTTAAACTGGTTTATACCAGTTTTTTATTAAAAAAAAGACCATTGATTTATAATCAATAGTCCTAAAACCAATTACTAAATTAGTTTTATTTAGGGTAACCCTATCTATATTAAACGCTAACAGCATTAGCGTACACATTAGGACAAGTATAGAATATAATTTATAATTCAATCTATACTTGTCATATAAGTGTCACTATATTAGTCACTTTAAAAAAGTTTTCTGTCACATTTTTAATATATGACATTCTATTTTTAATATATCCAATTTTGATAAAATATATTCACTCATAATAAAATTTTAACTTATTTTTGTAGTGTCACCCATAAATAGTATATTCTTGTTGTGAATTTTGGTTCTTAACTCTCTAATTGATAAATTTTGTTCTTTTACTAATTTAATATAATAATTAATTTTATCGATATTTTTTATAGAAAGCAGTTTAGAAAAATGACTCCAACTTAATTTGGTCGACAATGTCGACCATTTTGCTTCAACATATAAATTATAAAATTGCCTAAATCTTCGCAATGTTCTTTCTGTATATCGTTTTCCAACATCTGCTTTAAGTTTTTTTGAATATTCTTTTATTATTCCTTCACCATAATGTTTGCCAGCCTCTACAAGCAATTTACCAACATTATAATAAGTATTTAAATCACTTTTGTTTTTACTATAATCTTTTACTTTCTTGGTTATTTCATTGTTTATAATATATTCTCTTATTTCATTATAATAATTCATAAACGTTCCTTTCTACGATAAGCAAGTCTTGATTTTTAATTTATCTAAATTTATTTTAATACTTCCATTTAAATCGGTGCGATAAATATTAGAACTATTTAGATTTTCTAATACTTCTTCATGGGGATGGCCATACCAATTATTAGCTCCAACACTTATCAAAGCATATTTAGGTTGTATTTGCGTAATAAATTCCTTACTAGTACTTGTTTTACTACCATGATGTCCTACTTTTAAAATATCAATATCATTTAGATTATATTTTTTAATTATATCGTGTTCGACTGAAATTCCTGCATCTGCCATAAATAACATTTTGACATCATTAACTACAACATACAAAACAATGGAATTATCATTTTCATTACTATACAATTCATCATTTAAAAAATATAATTTATTATTAAAAATACTTAATTGTTTAACGTTTTTAAAATAATTAATATTTCTATCATTTAAAACATTAATAAGTTCTGTTTCTAAATCATTAAATTTATCATTGTTTAATATAACTTTATCAACTTTGAAATTATTGATTAAATTAACTGCTTCACCTAAATGATCATAATCGCCATGGGTTAAAATTAAATAATCTATCTTTTTAATTCCCAAACTTTTAAAATAAGGAATTAGTTTATTAACTGCTATGTTGTAGTCACTAAAACTATTACCCCCCGTATCGATTAAAATATTTTTATTTTTCAATTCTAATAAAATACTATCCCCTTGTCCAACATCAATCATCGTAAGATAATTGTTTTGATTAAAATATTTAATGTTATTATGAATAAAAATCATAATTATTAAAATATAAAAATACTTAGGTTTTATAAATATAAAAGTTATAATTATATAATATAAAATAAAAATAAATATATTAACCTTACTCATAATTAAGTTAATATTAAAATAGTTAAAAAATAACGATAACTGTTCCATTATATTCAAAGCTAACAACAATATATTATCAAAATAAGGAATGATTAAAGTTATTAAACATAATGGGAAAATAATAAAAGTAACGAAAGGAACAAAAACAACATTAATTAAAGGACTCATAATATTAATATAATAGAAATTATTAATCATAATAGGAATACTTGCAACAAAACATATTAATGAAGTAATTAATAATTTAACAAAGTAATTTTTAAAATTATTGGTTAAATTACCAAAATAAATCAAATAAAAACATATAACAAAGCTAAAAAGGAATCCAACGTTATAAATATAATATGGATTATATAAAAGCATCAAACAAGCAATTATAATAATTGTCTTTTTTTTATCGTACTTATTTAACATAAATAAAAAAACAGCTCTTAAAATAGAAGGAGTAAAATTAGTTAAAAAAGCATAAAAAATTAAAACTAAACTGATAATTATATGGTTATATTTAAACTTCTTTAAAAAAATTAATAAAACAAAAGCTAAAAAAGTGGTGTGGGAACCAGAGACAGCTAAAAGATGTGTAACTCCATTTTCTTGATATATAACTTCCATATCGTCATCTAAATCTTGATTATCACCTAAGACAAAAGCTTTGACATAGTCTTTTGTTTTTAAATCATTCATTCTTTCATAAATAATATTTTTTATTTTATAAAAGAGATTAGTGTTATCTTTTATTTTGACTATTTCATCAGCCTTTAAAATGAAATAAATCTTATTACTTAATAAGTATTTGCGATAATTAAATAAATTAAAAATAGTATTATCATAAGGTTTAGTTAATTCTCCTTTTATTTTTATATAATCGCCTAATTTAAGATTCAAATTGTCATTAGTATAATAACTAACTTTAATTTTTTCTTTAGCTTTAATTTCTAAATCTATTTTATCTTCTTTATAAGTTATATCTGTTATATAACCGATTAAATCAACACTTCCTTCTTGATAATGTGAGTGATAAAGCAAGTTATTAGTAATATAAAAAGTATAAATGACAGTAAAACAAATCAATAATTTATAAACTAAGTTGGTCTTTAATTTTATTAAAAGTAGATTCGCCAATTCCGTTTACCTCTAACAATTCTTCGATGGTTTTAAAACCCCCATTTTCTTCTCGGTAAGCGATTATTGCTTTTGCTTTTACTTCACCAATACCTGGTAATTGCATTAATTCATCGATAGTAGCACTATTTAAAGATACTTTTTGTTCATTAGAAGTATTAGTATCTGGTTTATTATCAATAACATTATCGATACAAGCATCATTTTCTATTTTGGGACAAATACACTCTTTTTCAATATATTTAATACTTGTACTACCTTTTAACATTTCTGCAACTTCTTCTTTAGTATAAATAATTATAACCATTTCATCAGTTAAATTTTTACTTAAATTAATAGTGCTTGTATCAGCATCATTAGTTAAACCACCACTTATTTCTATTGCATCAGCGACTCGCCCATTACTATTAATTTCATAAACTCCGGGATTTTTAACGGCACCTTTAATATCAACTTTTATTTTTTCTTCTTTAGGAATTTCTTCGGTGACTTCTTCTTTAATTTCTAAAGATAAATCTGATGTTAGTTCTATCTCATCACTATTTTTATTAAAAAACAAAAAAACAATAATTAGTAAACCACTTAAAATTATATATCGATATTTTTTTAAATAAAACATAAATCGCCTCCTATAAGTTATATAGGACAAAAGTTGACAATTTCCTTTTTATTTTTAAAAAAAACTAAAAAAAAATGAAATTTCTTTCATTTTTTAATCTATTGTTATCGTAATTTAAATTTTTTACGATTTATTTACAGTATATTTTAAAATCCTCTATTTCTTAAAAATGATGGAACATCAGTATCGTCGCTATCATCAGAAGAAGGAGTATATGTTGTATTAGCATATGTATGTGTTGCTGGTTTTTCATCTTCAAAACCAGTAGCTATAACTGTAACAATTAATTCATCATTTAAATTCTCGTTGATAACTGCTCCAAAGATAGTATTGATATCCGTATTAGCACTTTGTCTAATTGCTTCAGCAGCTTCTTCAACTTCAAATAAAGTTAAATTAGCTCCACCTGTAACATTGATAATAGCATCTGTAGCTCCACTAATACCTGTTTCTAGTAATGGACTAGATACAGCTTGTAATGCGGCTTCTTTAGCACGATCTTCTCCAACACCCATACCAATACCGATTAAAGCGTTGCCACGTTTTTCCATAACTGTTTTAACATCGGCAAAGTCTAAGTTAATAAGACCAGCTACAGCAATTAAGTCACTGATTGATTGAACACCACGTCTTAATACATTATCAACTTCTTTAAATGAATCTAATAATGGTGTGGTTTTATCGATTATTTCTCTTAAACGGTCATTAGGTATAACAATTAAAGTATCAACATGTTTTTTTAATTCTTCTAGTCCAGCAACGGCTTGTTGCATTCTTTTTCTTCCTTCAAAACTAAATGGTTTAGTTACAATACCAACAGTTAGAGCACCTAAACTCTGAGCAATATCAGCAATAACTGGAGCTGCACCTGTTCCAGTACCTCCACCCATACCACAAGTGACAAAAACCATATCAGCCCCTTTTAAAGCTTCTTCAATTTCATTTTTACTTTCTAAAGCGGCTTCTTTACCTATTTGTGGGTTAGCACCAGCACCAAGTCCATTAGTCAAATCCGTTCCTATTTGAATTTTAACTGGAGCTTTTGATTTATTTAAAACTTGTAAATCGGTATTGGCAACGATAAAGTCAACGCCTTGAACACCAGATTCAATCATTCGATTAACTGCGTTATTACCGCCACCACCGACTCCGATTACTTTAATATTAGCTAATTGATCCATTTCTAATCCAAACATGTATATCCTCCCTTATTCGCCAAAGAAATATCCAAATACTTTACCTAACATTGAATCATTCGTATTCTTTCTAGGTGTTGATAAAATTTCCACTTCATCACTACTTACCATTGAATAATCTTTTCCTTTTAGTTTAAGTTTATTTATAAAATATATTATATTACCTATGGCTGAAGAAAACTTATTGTTTCTTAAGCCGATTAAGTTCACACTACCTATTATAGCACAATTTCCTAATTTTTCTCTACAAATTTGACTAAAGTTCATCATATTTGTTATTCCACCAGTAACATAAATTACTTCTGGTTTATGAGAAGTTAACTTATTTAACTCCTGGTTAGCTAAAGATAATATCTCATCTAATCTTGAAATAACAACTTCACTTAATTCATATTGATTAACTTGAATAACTTGTCCTTCTTTATTTTTTACATCTTTAAGTTCGTTTAATGAAGCACTAGTTCTTGTAGCTTGGGCAAAGTGCTCTTTTAAATCAGCAGCAACTTCTAAATTAACATTGTACATATAAGAAATATCATTATCGACATTTTTGCTTCCCATATTAACTATACTATGTTTAACGATAATGCCTTTATTATATAAAGAAACTTCTGTTTTTTCAGCACCGATATTAATTACAGCACTAATACATCTATCAACATTTTCGTCTCTAAATGTATTAATATCACCAATGCATCCTAAAGAAATATCAACAACTTCAACACCGAGGCTATTTAACAAATTAACGACTGAATATATATTCTTCTTAGGTGTTGTCGCTAAAACTGCTCTAGTTTGTAAAGTTGTACTTTTTTTATGAAGTGGATCTTTAGTAGTTTCATTATCCAAAGTAAAATCAACTGGAATAATTGTAACCATTTCTTTAGTTATATCGAGTTGTCCTTTCATAGCAGATTGAAATACTTTAACAACATCATCGCCAGTTACAATTCTTTCTTCACTAGTAATTGGTATTTCTCCTTTAATAATATTAAACTCGGAAAAATAACTAGGAATTATAGCAATAACTTTTTTGATTTTAAACCCTAGCATTGTCTCTACTTCCGCAAACGCTTTTTTGATACAATTTTTAGCTTCGACAACATCGGCAATTAATCCCTTTTTAATTCCTTTTGATTTGACAGTAGAAGTCGCTAAAAGATTATATCGACCACGATATAATTCACAAACGACAATTTTAATACTATTAGAACCAATATCAATACAAGTGTATATATGTCGCAATTAACTCACCTACTATCTATGTAATATTATACAATATTTTCTTTCAAAAGAAAAGATAATTATTCAATTATTTCAAAATTATTACCGTAATCTAAATACAAAATACCGTTTTTATCTGGTAAACTTTCTCTAATCGAAACATATTTATTTAATTTATAAAACGTACTGATATTGACATATACATAATTACCATCGCTCATTGTTAATAAAAAGCGATTGTCATCAACATCATTAGGATCAAATTGAATCTCGGAAATTTTATTTAAAATCGAAGAATCTAAATTACCCATTTCTTTAATAAATTCATCATAATAAGTATCAGTTATATAATTTAATACAGTTGGAACAGGATATTTCTCATCGATATTTGTTCCATCTAAAAGAACCGTTTTATTATTATGATTGTAATAAAATAAAGGTCTATTTTCTTCTACTTCAATATAAACTTGCGTCAAAAATTTTTTAGTTACTTTAACGTCTTTAATTAAATCATTAGTTTTTAAACGTTGCTCGATTTGAGTACTCGAATTAGCTAAACTTTCTGGATAATCACTAATACCAGCTAATTCGATAATTTCTTGATCAGTTAAATAACTATTATTTTTAATTACAATATTAGTTATTTTTAAACTAAATAAAAAGGCCAAAAAACCAGCTATGATTAAAACAATAACCAAAGCAATTAAGATGCGGTCATATCTTATTTTTCTTTTCTTAGAATTCTTTTTTTGTGGTATTACTTTTTTATTGTTTTTTTTTGTTGTTATTTTTTTTTTGTTTTTTTTACCTTTCATATTTACCTCTAATCTACAAATTCTTGTTCAACTATTAAATCAATATTATATTTTTCTTTTACCTTTTCCTTTATTTCTTTAATTAAAGATCTAACATCAGTAGCTGTTGCATTATTTTTATTGATGATGAAATTAGCATGTTTCTCGCTAACATAAGCACCACCAATATTTTTGCCTTTATATCCTAATTCTTCAATCAACCTTCCAGCAAAATCATTTTCCGGATTTCTAAAAACACTACCGGCTGATGGATATTCTAAAGGTTGTGTAAGTAATCTTCTTTGTTTTCTTTCGGCAATAACTTCCATAATTGCTTCAGTATCGCCTTGTTTTAAAACTAATTTAGCTTCTAAGCATATATAATCGGGATGTTTTTGTAAAAAACTAGTACGGTAGTGGAAATCTAAATCTTTATTATATAAAGTTATAATTTGATAATCAGGAGTTAGAACTTTAACTTCACTAACAATATAACCCATATCCGATTTATAAGCTCCAGCATTCATAAAAACAGCGCCACCGACAGTCCCTGGAATACCAGCTGCAAACTCTAATCCCGATAATCCTAGTCTAGCTGTTTTCATACTCAATTTAACTAAATTGTATCCAGCTCCAACAGTAACAATAGTATCTTCAATATCTAATTTATTAAATTCTTCTAATTTGATTAACACGCCATCATATAATTCGTCACTAAAAATCAAATTAGAGCCATTACCTAATATTTTGTGCTTTATATTATTTTTTTTAAGATATTTTAATAATTCAACTAAATTATTTACATCAGTTGGATATACAATAGCTAAAGCATTGCCTCCTACTTTATAAGTTGTATAATCACTCATTTTAGGGTTACTAACAACTTTTCCTACTTTTAACTTTTTTAAATTTTCAATCATTGTTTTACTTCCTATCTATTAACTTTCTTATATTATCATAAATTATTGTTGCACTATCTTTAACTTGTAATTTAGCTAAGTTTTGCTTCATATTTTGTATTTTTACCTTATCTTTAATTAGATTATCGATAGTTCTTACGATAATATCCCCTTTTAAATCTTTTTCTTCAACCATCAAAGCAGCATCTTGTTCGACTAAATCTAAAGCATTTTTATATTGATGGTTATTTGGAACATAAGGACTTGGTATAATAATACTAGGAATTTGCAAAGCTATTATTTCACTTAAAGTACTAGCTCCCGCTCTAGTTACCATAATATCGGTTTTTTTCATAACTCTCGTTATCTTGTCGACATAAGGAACTACTTTGACATTTTTAGGAAATTTATTTTGCTTTATTTTATCATAATCACCTTTACCAGTTACATATAAAATTTCATATTCTTTATTGTTAAACAAAGACATTGTTTTAGTTAAAAAGTCATTTACTTTACTAGCTCCTAAAGATCCCATAACAAATAAAACTAATGGTTTATTATTATCTAAATTAAATTCCTTTTTATCACAAGCTACAACATTTAAAGCATCCTCACTGCAAGGATTTCCAGTTAGAATGACTTTTTCTTTAGGAAAATATTGTTTACTTGTTGGGAATGAAATACCAATCATATCGACATAATTACTTAAATAAGTATTAGCTTTACCAGGAACTGAATTCTGTTCGTGAATAAATGTTTTGTATCCTAGTTTTTTGGCTGATTTTATTACTGGAACAGTTACATACCCCCCTACTCCAATAACTATATCAGGGTTGAAATCCTTAATTATTTTTTGACAAGTTTTATTGGCTTTCATTAAACATTTAATCGTTTTAAAATTTTTAAGAATTTTTTTTCGATTAAAGCCATATATTTCAATTTGTTTAAATGGTATGCCATATTTTGGAACAATATCTTTTTCCATTCTATCGTGAGTTCCAATATATAAAAACTCACTATTAGGTTCTTTTTGTTTTATTTTATTAATAATAGCTAAAGCGGGATAAATATGCCCCCCTGTTCCACCAGCACTTATTATAACTCTCATAATCCACATCCTTATTATTGATTATACCATAATTATATGTTTTTTTAAATAATTAAATGTAACATTAATTTGACAAATAATCCAATTTAAAATATAATATTGGCGAATTAAGGGGGAATTAAAATGTTTGGAAGTATTCCAATTTTTGGAAATAGCGAAAATAAAATTGATAGTAAAGGAAGAATTTTTCTTCCAAAGTTTACTGATGCTGAAGAAAATGACCAATTAGTTATTCAAAGAGGAAATGGTAATTTTTATGTTATCGTTAACTGTTCAAAAGTTGAATCAGAAATTAAACTTTTAAAAAAAGATAGTAAAGAAGACAAAATTGCTTTATTAACTAGTTCAATTGTCGCCTTAGTTAAAGTCGATAAACAAAGAAGGATTCATTTTAATCCTGATGAGAAATTTGCCATCGATCGAAAAGTGTTTATTCATGGTAACTATGATAGTGTTCAAATATTTTCTTCAGAAGAAGATTATAATGAATATATTACTACACTAAAAAAGAGTCGTTAAACTCTTTTTTAATATGTTTTTATAACATCGACAATATTATCTTTTTTTATTTTTCTAGTAGCAATTAAGAAAGATAAATAGTTGATAATAATTACTCCTAAAATACAGATTAATAAAGGTGGAATAAAAATATTTAACGGAGTATCTAATAAACTATCAAAAGTTGTCTCATTAATCATCGTAATTCTTATAAATATTACAGCTATTAAAATAAATATCAATAAACCAAATAATAATGATTTTAAGCTTAACATCAAACTTTCATAAAAAATCATTTTATTAAATTGTTTGTTAGATAACCCTAAACTTTTTAAAACAGCAAATTCTCTTCTTCTTAAATTTAAATTCGCACTTATTGTTCCAATAATACTAATAACAGTTATAAATACGATTAGTCCTAAAGCCATATAAATAACTAATTTAGCACAATTAATAGTAACAATATCGTTATGCATTAAAACCAGATTGTTCGTATAACTTAAATTAGGATAATCATCAATAAGTTCTTGAATATCTTTATCAAATCCTAGATAATCTTCACTAGCAATATATAAATCAATATTATCCATATTCATATCTTTCATTTCTAAAATTAAAGTTGGAATTGCATTATAAGTAAAATTACTACTAAACTTATCTAAATTACCATAATCATCAATAACATTAACTTGATATTCATTTATATAGCTATTATCTGTATCATATAGTTTTAAATTGATTATTTCATCTTCGAAAAATGGCTCAGCATTTAATTTATTACCATCTAAACTAATCGAATTACCTACTATCATTGGATAGTCATTAGTAATATTAAAGTATTCTTTTAAACTTTGATAACTGTGTGAATCAATATAATAAACACTCAAAAAATTATTACTAATATTATAAGTCTGATTGTCAGTTTCAAATAAATAAAATTCACCATCTACATAAACATAATCATCAACAGTATCTAAGTCAACAATTTGATTAATTATATCATAGTTTTCTTGAGGTACTTGTAAATATATCGTTTTATCAATAGGTGAAAGTTCAATAGAATATAACATTAAACTTAATAAAGAAGAAGTGGTTAAAAATAAAATTATTCCAATAACAATAGAAATAGTAGTTATTCGATATTTAGCTCGATCTCTAGTTACACTTTTAGCTGATATAGCTCCTGTAATACCAAATAATTTTCTAACTATCTTTTTTTCTTTTTTATGTTTGAACTTTTTGTTTTGTCTAACTTCTTCAATTATATTAATAGAACTTGCCATTCTTGCAACTGAGAATGTTGCAAATAAAGTACTAATTAAAATAAAGATTAAAGAAACAGTTATAAAAAGTGGATATACTTCTAAAGTATAAATATGTGAGGCAATTCCTGACAACATATTATTGATTATTGATAATACTAAATAGACAAAGCCTAGACTTAATAAAAAACCTAAAGGAATAGCAATAGCTAAAATGATTAAAGCTTCTAAAAATATTGAAAATAATATTTGCTTAGGGCTAGCCCCAATACTTTTATACATGGCATAATTTTTTTTCTTTTCGTTAACTGATATTGAAAAGGCATTGTAAATGATGAAAAATATGATGAAAGCTAAAATTAAACATAGAAACATTGTTAGTAAGAAATAAACAGCAGTTGAATTATCACTTGGCCCAACACTAGCTGGATCACTTCCAGCATAATAGTATAATAACGAATGATTGATATAAAGATAAAACTCGTGAAAATTATTGGCAATGTTTCTTAAATTATCATAAATATCTTTATAAGAATTTAAATAAATAAAATATAAAGTTCTATTATCAGCTTCTTCGTTATTATCTAATTTTTCTTTCGTAAAAATTAAATCTTTTAAATTTATATTTTGTAAATATTCTTTTTCATAAATACCAACTACTTGATAACTTTTACCATCAATATCAAAACTATCTCCTATTTTTAAATCATTTTGGATAGCAGTCGTTGAACTAATAATTATCTCTTTATTATTAGTTGGCAGTTTTCCTTTTAATTTTAAATCCAAATCAAAATTATCACTGATACTATATAATTTACCATCAACTTGAAATATGTAGTAGTATTTTAAAACATGAGAATTATCTAGCAAACTTTCTTTATCAAGAGTCGTATTATAAATAATGGCATGATAATCGCCATATAAATCAATAGTACTATTAATTTGATTTTGTCTAATTGTCGATACCGCCAAACCAACGGAAAACAATAAAATGCAAGATAGTAAAACACTTATGAAACATAAAACAAAATTCTTTTTATTTTTAAATAAATTTTTTATTGTTAATTTAGCCATAATTTTCATACTATTCACCTATTTTGATTATATAATATAAATTAAAAAATTACAATGATATTAATTTGTTATTTCACTTTTTCTAATATTTGTTAAATAATTGATCAATATAGTTGTAATAAATTTAATTGATACAGTTGTAAAGAATTTGTTAAAATTAAAAATTGTGATAACCAGTAATTAAAAATAACAGAAATTTTATCTTTTTTTAATTTTTTTATTAAAATAAAAAGGAAATCGCCTACTTTTGTTCTATATAACTAATGAGGAGGTGAATCATGAAATATTATACTGCTAAGCATGAGGTAGTTTTTATGTATGTCTTTTTAAATAATAGACAATTATTAAAAGATTTATTAGAAAAAATATTAGAAAGAAAAATCGAAAATATGAATATTTTAAATCCTAATTTAGTTACTGATAAAATAAATAATCGCATTCAAAAATTAGATTTATTAATAAACACAAATAATGAATATATTAATGTTGAATTGAATTCTAAATTCGATAAACTTATTTTCACACGTAATCTTTTCTATGTTTTTAAACTATGTGGTAGTAAAGCGGAAAAAGGCAAAAAAGTTTATAATTCTAATAAAAAAATAATTCAAATAAATCTAAATTTTAATTGTCACGGATATAAGAAAGACGAACTAGGACTATATAGTAAGCAAAAGAAACTAATAGTAACCGATATTTTAACAATCTTCAACATAAATGTAGATTTTTATGTTAATGATTATTATAATAATGGTAAGAAGTTTAAAAATAATGATGAACTAATTATCATGTTAGGTTTAGGCAAAGAAGAATTAGCTGAATTAGCTGAAAGGAGTGATAAAGTTATGGAATATAAAAAGAAAGTTGATGAAGTTAACAATGATGATGAAGTAATTAGTTGGTTTACGGCTGAAGAAGAGCGAAAAATGTATCAAGATGCTTTAATTGAACAAAGCAAAGAAGAAGGCAAAAAAGTTGGCTTAATCGAAGGCGAAAAAAAAGGTAAAAAGATTGGATTAATTGAAGGCGAAAAAAAAGGCATTTTAGATATTGCCAAAAATATGTTGGCTGAAGGAATGAGCATCGACTTAATAGCTAAATTAACTAAATTAAGTAAAAAACAAATAAGTCGCCTATTATAATATATTAGATACTCCAGATATTTTGGGAGTTTTATTGACTTATAATTACAACTATTTGACATTAAATTATTATCAAAATTACTAAAATATCGTATAATAGTTGTATAAAACTTAATAACTAATGGAGGTAAAGTTATTTTGTTAGCGCCAGGACTAAAAAAGTTGACGAGGTTAACAGTTTATCGAAAGATTCGGCGGATACTGTTACGGGAACGTGCTCTCGCAAATATATTACAAACCATAAAATCAAGATTATGACAAAAAATATATTACGCACTTTTTTAATCATGGAGGAAAATATGTGCGGAATTTATTGTTATGTCGGTAAGAAAAAAGCTATCCCGATCATTTTAGAAGGTCTAGCTAGTTTAGAATACCGCGGTTATGATTCAAGTGGTATCGCTTATGTAACTGATAAAATAAATATAATTAAAGAAAAAGGTAAATTAAGTAATTTAATTAACCTAATAGATAAAAATACCGATACTTATTTAGGTATCGGCCATACAAGATGGGCAACTCACGGTAGTCCTAATAAAATCAATGCTCATCCCCATCAGCAAGGTAGTATTACCCTAGTTCATAATGGGATTATTGAAAACTATCAGGAGTTAAAAAAACTATTAACAGAATATTCGTTTAAAAGTGAAACTGATACTGAAGTATTAGCTTGTCTAATCGATAAATTATATCAAGAAAGTCATAATATAATTAAAGTATTAGCCAAATTAAGTGAATTAGTTAAAGGTAGTTATGCTTTAGGTATTATTGTAAATGATGATTTAAATAGCATTTATGCAGTTAAAAAAGGTAGTCCTTTGATAGTTGCTAAAAGTGATGATGGTACATTTATAGCTAGTGATATTCCAGCCATTTTAAAACATACAGATAAATATATATTATTAAACGATAATGAGATTGCTCATTTAACTAAAGATAATATAACTATCTATAATGAAAGATTAAATATTTTAAATAAAAAGACTTATACTTATAATGGTAGTATCGAAGATATTTCAAAACAGGATTATGAACACTACATGCTAAAAGAAATATACGAGCAACCAGAAGTTATTAAAAATACTCTACTTCCTTTTTTAAATAATAAACAAAAATTACCAAATATCAAAAAGTATCAAAAAATTCATATTGTTGCTTGTGGTAGTGCTTATCATGCAGGATTAATTGGCAAATATTTAATTGAAAAATATTGTCATATTGAAACAAAAGTAGAAATCGCTAGTGAATATCGTTATCAAAACAATTTTATCAATAAAAAAACATTAGTTATTTTTATCTCGCAATCTGGTGAAACAGCTGATACTTTAGCTTGTGTGAAAAAAGTTAAAAATAATTGTGATACTTTAGGAATTATCAATGTCATCGATTCTTCGATTGCAAGAGAAGTAAAAGATGTTATTTATACAAACGCCGGATTAGAAATAGCGGTAGCGACAACTAAAGCTTATAGTTGTCAAGTAGCTATATTAAGTTTAATTGCTTACTATAATTCAAAAACTAAAAATATCATAAACGAATTTGATAATTTAATTAACGACTTAAATAAAGTATTAAAAAATGACTATAGAAAAATAGCTGATTTAATTAAAGATGACGAAAAAATATTTTATATTGGAAGAGGTATCGATTATGCTTTAGCTTTGGAAGGTTCACTAAAATTAAAAGAAATTTCTTATATTAATAGTGTAGCTTACCAAGCTGGTGAATTAAAACATGGAACTATTTCTTTAATTGAAAATAATACAAAAGTAATAGCGATTGTAACAGATAAAGAATTAAAGGATAAAACAATTAGTAATATTAAAGAAACTAAAGCAAGAGGCGCAAAAGTTATTTATATCACTACTACTTCTTTAGATGAAGAAGGTGATTTTTATGATGAAAAAATAATTATTCCAGATAATAAATTATTTCAATCTTTACTAACCATTATTCCAATTCAATTAATTGCTTATTATGTAGCCAAAGCAAGAAATTGTGATATCGATAAGCCTAAAAATTTAGCTAAGTCAGTTACAGTAGAATAAAACTTCCCTTTTGGGGAAGTTTTCAATTACATCATTTCTTCTAATTCTTTATTAACTTTTTTCATTGTTTTATTTGCAAATTTTTCCATTTCTTGCATTACAGGTTTACTATATTTTTGATATGCAACAGTAGCACCGATACCGATTCCAATTAACATGGCACCTTTTAGAACTTCTTTCATAATATCACCTCTTTAAATAGAAAAAATGAAGGTATGTATAAACATACATTTTTATTTTATCCATTGTTTAAAATATTATTCTTTAACTGTTCTAAAAGATTAGTTTTACGAATTATCTCATTATTATTATTAACAGCATAAACAAAGGCTTGTGGCTCACCAATTAATATCAATTTCTTTTTAGCTCTTGTAATTCCTGTATATATTAATTTACGATATAACATCCTTTTATAACTATTACATATTGGCATAACAATAAGTTCAAATTCACTACCTTGCGCTTTATGAATCGAAATAATAAAGCCATGAGTTATTTTATTTAAATCTTTACTTTCATATTTAACTAAATTGCCATCAAAATCAATATAAATAAATGTCTTACGGTCAATTTTTAAAATATTTTTAATAATACCAATATCACCATTATAGATATTTTCTTCAGGCATATTAACTAATTGCAAGACTTTATCATTTTCTCTATAAATAATATCGCCATATTTTATTTCATTTTTACTATTATCTTCAGGATTAAAAATAGCTTGTAGTTCTTTGTTTAAATTATCAATACCATTAATACCAGCATACATTGGGGCCATAATTTGAACTCTTTTATAATCATATCCTTTATCAACTAACTGTTTACATAAATTTTTTAAGTTTTCTTTAATCGATAAACTACTACATTTTAAAAAGGTATAATCACTTTTTGTTTCTAAAAAAGTATCACTTAATTCATTATTTTTAATTTCTTGAGCTAAAGTTGGGATATAAGAATTTTCATCTTGCCGATATAAAGTGTCTAAATAAATAGTATCAATTAAATCACTTTCAATCAAATCTTTTAAAATATTACCTGGTCCAACTGAAGGCAGTTGATGATGGTCACCGACTAAAACTAGTTTTATATTTCTAGTTAATCCTCTAAATAAACTATCTAATAGTTTTAAATCAATCATACTTACTTCATCGATAATAATTAAATTTTGAAATGCTTTGTTATATTCATTGATTAAAAATTCATTTGTTTCTTTATTCCATTTTAGAAACCTATGAATCGTACTAGCTGGTAGTAAAGTTGATTCACTCATTCTTTTACTAGCTCGACCAGTTGGCGCTAATAAAGCTATTTTATTTGGTGCATCATCAAAATCCAATTTATTTATTTCCATATACAATTCACAAATAGCTTTGATAATCGTTGTTTTACCAGTACCTGGTCCACCAGTTATTATCGTAATATTATTTTCTAAGGATTTTTTTATCGCTTCTTTTTGTTTATCGTTATATTTAATATTATTAACACTTTCTAACTCTTCTATTCTTGTATCTAAATCTTTTTTAGAAATCTTATTATTGATTAAATAACTTATTTCTTTAACGATATTAGTTTCTGAATCATACATTTCCTTTAAATAATATTTATCATCTAATAAAACTATTTTATTTTCTTCGATTAATTCATTTAACAACAAGTCAAATTCATCGATATCTAAATCTATTTTCAAATAATTAAAAACACCTTCGACAATTTCATCATAAATTAAATAAGTGTCACTATTAGTAAATAGTATTTTATTCATAATATAAATTATACAAGCTTTTATTCTTCTTTCATCATTTTCTTTGATATCAAATTTTAAAGCTATTTCATCGACTTTAACGAAATTTACATCCGCATCTTCAATTAATTTGTAAGGATTATGTTCAATATTAGCAATTGTATCTTTTTTATAGATATTATAAATATCTAAAGCATCTTTCATATTGAATCCTAAATCAGTTAAATAAACTATCATCTGATGACTTTCTTCATATTTGGATAATGTTTCATAAATTTTATGCGCTTTTTTAGCCGTCATTTTAGGTACCAACAATAAACAACTTTCGTCTTTTAAAATTTCATCTAAAACATTTTTACCCAAAGTATCAACTATCGATTTAGCTAAAGTAACTCCTACTCCTTTAAATAAATCACTCGACAAAAAAGCTACTAATCCATCTTCATCTTCTGGTTTTAATCTTTCATAATCACTCACTTGAAATTGAATACCATATTTAGGATGATCGACAGTTTCACCATAAAAACAATACATATCATCTTCGTTTAATTCGTGAAAATAACCGGTAAAAGTTACTGATTTATTGATATATAATTTCATTTCTTCATCGTTTGTTTCTCTAACTTTAAAAAGACCAATAACATAGCCTTTACTAGATGAAAAAATAGTTTTACGATAATTTCCTTTGATATATAATTTCATAGACTAAACACCTTTCTAATTATATCAAAAAAAGATAGAAAAATCTATCTTAATAATTATCATTTGCTTTATATATTCCATTGTTAAGGGATTTTCTTTTACCTGCTGTAGCGCCAGATTTTTGTTCTTCTTGTGCACTAGTTAAAATATCGCGATATTTTTTTAATTCAACTACTCGTTCATCTTGATCAAATAATTTTTGTGTTTGTAATTGTGATAATTGATCAGGCGTAATAAAGCCTTCCATCGCTTTTTCTCTTTCTTTTTTTCTTCGTTCTCTTTCTTTATCAATTTCTAAAGCTAATTGGTGGACTCTAGCACGATCTTTTTTAAAATTATCATAGACTTTTTTAGCATAATAAACTGCTCCAAAAGCGGTGATTGTAGGAATTAATCTTTCATCACTTTCTAGACTAAATTCTGTTATATTCATACTATGAATAATACCAAAGCCAAGGCCAGTTACCGCACTACATGTAACAAAACCAGCTAAGCTTTTTAAAGTGTCCTGAAAATTTTCAGTCACAGCTTGAACATAACTTTTTCTTTCTAAAGAATACCTCATAATCATCACCTATTTTAAGTATAATATAAAGATTACCTAATGTCAACAGTATCTTGACATATATTAGACACACAGTAAGGATAATCTAATTTCTTGATTTTTACTTTAACAATTTTATTTAATAAAGCTTTATCACCTGGTACTTTAATAGATAAATAATTACCAGTATGGCCATATAAATAACCATCTTTATAAGTTTCAGGTATAAATTCTAAATACGAACCAATAAAATTATTAATATAATTTATTTCTAGTTCTTTTGATAAATCAATTAATTTTCTTGCTCGTTCTTTTTTTATATTTTCTGGTACTTGATTATCCATTAAACTAGCTTTAGTTCCTTCACGAACAGAATAAGGAAAAACATGTAATTTAGCAAAACCAATTTTTTTAATATTATCAATAGTTTCATTAAACAATTCTTCGGTTTCATTTGGAAAACCAACTATTACATCAGTGGTAATAGAAATTAAAGGTCTAATATTTCTTAATTTATTTATTTTATTGATAAAGTAAGTAATGTCATATTTACGATTCATGAGATCTAAAATAGTATTAGAACCTGATTGTAAAGGTATATGCATGTGATCGACTAAAATATCATTATTTTTAATAACGTCCATGACCCGGTCATTTATTTCCGTAATTTCAATTGAAGAAATTCTTAGTCTTTTTAAATTAGGTATTTTAACAATATCGTTTAAAAGATCAGCAAAGTCATAATCTAAATCATGGTAATTACCAGTATGGATACCAGTTAAAACAATTTCTTTATGACCATAATTAATTAAATTTTTAATCTCATTAATAACATCTTCTTTTTTCTTACTTCTAACATTACCTCTTGTATAAGGAATAATACAGTAAGAACAAAAGTTATTACAACCATCTTGAATTTTAACAAAAGCTCTTGTTTTATCAAAATTATTTAACTGCATGTCTTCAAACTCGATATTGGTTAAATCATATATTTTACTTACCTTATCTTTATAGTTATTAATATACTCAATTATTTTAGATTTATCCTTGTTTCCTAAAACTATGTTGACACCATCGATAGCTAATACTTCTTTTTCTTTCATTTGTGATAGACAACCACAAACAATAACCAATTTTGGTTTGTGTTTAATTGCTTTTCTAATCATTTGAAATGATTTATGCTCGGCAACATTAGTAACAAAACAAGTATTGACAATATATATATCCGCATCGTCAATACTTCCTTTAGTAAAACCGGCATTAGTAAGTAAATCACTCATAACTTTTGCTTCATAAGCATTTACTTTACAGCCTAAATTAATTATATAATATTTCATAAATTATTTCTAAAATCTTTTAACTCTTTTAAAAAATTATCATTGTTACTATCTTTGCCAAATATTGGTGAAATAAACTCACTATTTTTAAATTTTGGTGGTTCTTCAGGTTTTTCTTCAACATTTTCTAATAACTCAGCAGGTACTTCTGGTTCAAGCTTTTTAGGTGCATCTTTTTCTAAACGTGCTCTTTTTTCATTAACAGCTTGGACAAGTTCTTGATAACTAATAATTGCATTAGCTTCTTGTTCCTCTTCAAATGTCGTCATTGGTCTTTTTTCACTACTATCTTCTAAAGCTTCAATCACTTGTTCAATTTCTGTTTTCTCATTATTTTTAGGTTCATCATCAACTCTAGCTTCGATTGGTTTTATTTTTTTTGGCTTTAAAACGATAATTAAAATAATTATCAGTAATAATAAAGCTAATAGTCCAATATAAACATATTTATAAGTTAAAATATTATCAATAATAAAATTCATAACAATCACTCCATCTCATAATTTAAAACACTAAGTAAATAAAGTGGTGCGGTTTCGACACGAAGAATATTGTCTCCTAAAGAAGTTGGTATAAAGCCAAGATCAATTAGTTTATTTTCTTCATCTAAAGTTAAGCCACCTTCTGGACCGACAACCATTATTATTTTATCACATTTCAAATTATTTTTTAATACTTTTTTTAAGGTATTATCTTTTTCTTTAGTACTACAAACAATTTTCAATCCATCCAAATTTAAATCAGTTATTTTTTTTATTTCACTTACTTCTGGAATAGTAACTCTTTTTGATTGTTCACTTGCCTCTTTACAAATACGCTTCCAACGTTCGATTTTTTTATTCTCTTTATCTTTTACTTTGACCATACTTCTTGCAGTTAAAATAGGAATAATTAAATCGACACCTAATTCCGTAGCTTTTTGCAAAATAAAAGACATTTTTTGTTCTTGTAAGATAGGAACACATAAAACATAGTTTATTTTTTTTATTTTATTATCTTCAATCACTTTTTCAATAATTGCGTTATAGTTTTTATCTAATTTACAAATGTAAACTTTTTGTTCATAAACAACTTCGATTTCATCATTAATATTCATGCGCATAACTGTTTTAATGTGGTATAAATCTTCATCTTTTAACAAAAACAAATTGTCTTTTTTTACTTCACTAAAATAACGTTGCATTAACGGTTACTATTAATCCATTCGTTTAGTAATGGTTCAGCCACAAAACCAACCTTAGTGGCTACTACTTGACCATGTTTAAATAAAATTAAAGTTGGAATCGACATAACACCATAAGTTTTGGCCAAGTCTTCGTGCTTGTCAACATCGACTTTAGCTACTTTTATATTATCGCGACTGTTGGCAATATTCTCAATAATTGGGCTTAACATTTTACAAGGACCACACCAAGTAGCAAAAAAATCTACTAAAGCATAGTCACTATTAATAATATTTTGAAATTCTTCTTTATTCTTGATTTCCATTTGAATCCTCCTTATACGTTCTAATTAAATCACCATAATTATCAAATTCATCAATCTTACCTTTTTCGATTAATTTTTCTAAAGCTTCTGGTGTAATAATATCATATTTTAAGAACAACTCGATTGCTTGATAATTAAATTCACTTTCGCTAATCGTATTATCAGTATATTGATTTTTCAAAACGATAAATTCATTTACAATATTAACACTACGATTGGCTATATTCGATAAAACTGGTGTGTTGTTCAATATTTTATTTTTTAGTTCTGATTCATTGACAAAATCAACATCAAAGCAGAAAATTGATAAAATATATAAAATTACAAAAGATATAATAAAATGATGGATTAAACCAACGATAGCTCCAGCTATTTTTGATGGAATTCCTAAAATAATAGTTGTGTTTAATATTTTTTCAAAAATAGATGTCGCTAATAAAAGAACTCTTAAAACAGCCGACAAAACGGCAAAGCAAATAAGAAAAGCAATTACTTCGTAAATTAAAATATTAAATATTTCGACATTTTTTAATAATCCAAAGCTGAAAAATGGTAAAAATTCATACATTAAAACAGATAATGGATTTTTTAAAAAATAAGCTAAGACAATTACAACGATAAAGCCTATCGCTTCAACTAACTCTTTAGTAAATCCTCTTTTTAGACCTAAAACAGCTCCAAATAGGATAAATATAATAATTCCTATATCTAATATATTCATTTCTTCACCTCTAATATATTTTATTCTACTATTTCATAATTATAATTATTGTCAATTTTCGTAATTTTTACTTGTAATTGATCACTAAATAATTCATCAGTTAAAGGATTAGTTATATCTTTTTCAACAAAACCAGCTTCTTTTAATTCGGCTAAAGTTAAGTAAATAGCTTCGCCATCATTTTCTGGTAATTCAAAAACATTACCACTTGCCCATGTTTTTGCCCCGTTAATTATATTACTGATTTGTAAATTATATAACTCCTCACGACTATTTCTCATACTATTAGTAATACTAATAGTTGCAATCAAAGCAATTACTCCTAAAATAATAATAACTCCTAATAATTCTGCTAATGTAAATCCTCTATTTTTCATAATCCACCTTCTTTATTCGATTAATAACAATTTGATATTTATCAAATCTTTTTTCGACTTTCCCTTCTATCATATATATACTACCTATAATTATATCACAAAATTCTCTCGGAAACAAAATAAATTCACAAATACTTGTCTCATCACTACCAGTTATAAAAATCATTTCTTTATTGTTTTTAGTTTTAACTCTTTTTATTCTTTCAATATAAGCTAATGCAATAATGTTTTTATCATAATAATCAACAACATCTTTTAAGTTTATTGCTTTTATCTTATGTTTTAAATTAGTAACAGGATGACTACTTAAATAAGTTCCAAACACCTCTATTTCTCTACTTAAAAGCTCTTGTTTAGAATATTCCTGATAGTTAACTAGTTCTGGTTTTAAAGAGTCTTCTAATAAACCACCTAACTCACTATAGTTAATTAAAATATCAATATTATTATCGATTGTTTTTTGATTACAAAATTCTAAAAAACAACCAGCTTTATTTAAAGATTCAATTATTTTATTATTAATACTTTTACCATAACAACGCGCAAAAAAGTCAAAAACATCTTTAAACTTTCCTTTTTTTCTCTCTTCGACAATCGCTTTAGCCGCAATTAATCCTACATTTTTAATATTGGTTAAAGGATATATAAGTTTATTATCTTTGATGATATAATCGATGTCACTAATATTGATATCTGGCTTTAAAACTTCGATTTCATCTTTACACATATTAATATATTCTCTTGTCTTTATCTCACTACCAATCACCATCGATAGTAAATGTTTCATAAAAATAGGATAATAATGTGCTTTTAGATAAGCCATCTTATAAGATACTAAAGCATAAGAAACTGAATGAGCTTTATTAAAACCATAAGACGCAAATTTTAAAATCAAATTATATATATCAGTCGCAACTTCTTTAGTATAGCCATTTTGAATAGTTTGATTAATAAATTTATCTTTTTCTTTTAATAAAATATCTTCTTTTTTCTTACTCATCGCTTTTCTTAAAAGATCGGCTTCGGCTAAAGAATAATTAGCTAAGATATGCGCTATTTGCATAATTTGCTCTTGATAAATAATTATTCCATAAGTTGACTTTAAAATTGGTTCTAATGGTTTGATTATTTCATATTTTTCCAAACCATTTTTTCTTTTAATATATGTATCAATATTTTGCATAGGTCCTGGTCTAAATAAAGCGATAGCGGCAACAATATCATCAAAACTACTTATTTTAAATTTTTTTAAAAAATTAATCATCCCACCTGATTCAAATTGAAATATTCCTATTGTATCAACATCGGTAAATATTTTAATAGCTTTTTCATCATTTAAAGGAATATCATCAAATTTAATATTTATTTCTTTTAAAACATTATTGATTAAAGTCAGATTTTTTAAAGCTAAAAAGTCCATTTTGAGTAACCCTAAATCTTCTAAATATTCCATCGAATAACCAGTTATATATAGATTATCGTGATAGACCAAAGGAATTATTTCATCTAAGTTTTCTTTAGACATAACCACACCTGCCGCATGAATACTAGTGTGTCTTTTTAATCCTTCTAGTTTTAGAGCTATTTTATATAGTTTTTTTAATTCGATATTTTCCTTAATAAAATTTTTTATTTTTGGATAGTTTTCATATAAACTTAGTCTTGAATCTAAAGCTTTAGCAAAACTGTCGATCGATTTACTATCGATACTTAAAGCTTTTCCAACATCTCTTATAACTTGTTTACTTCCTAATGTTCCAAAAGTAATAATCGGAGCAACTTTTTTATCCCCATATTTATTAATACAATAGTTTAATACTTCTTCTCTTCTTGTATATTCAAAATCAATATCAATATCAGGCATACTTATTCGCTCGGGATTTAAAAATCTTTCAAATAATAAATCGTATTTAATTGGATCAATAGTAGTAATATTAAGACAATATGATACTAAAGATCCAGCTGCACTACCTCTTCCTGGTCCAACTAAAATACCATTTTCTTTAGCATATTTAACATAATCCCAAACAACTAAAAAATAGTTACAAAAACCCATTTTGTTTATAATATCTAATTCATACTTTAATCTATCTAAATAAATTTTATTTACTTTTTCGCCAAAGATTTCTTTTAATCCTTTAATAACTAACTGTTTTAAATAAGTATAACTATCTAAGTTGTTAGGACAGCTATAAATTGGTAGTAAATCTTGTTTTAATGGCAAGGTAGCATTACATAAATCAATTATTTCTTCATTACAATCATTATTATATAATTGATAATTTAATAAATGATTATCATGTTTATTTAAATTTATTTCCTTAACACTAACTCCTTTATTAATCGCATATAAATATTTTAAATAACTACGATCACTTTCTTCTAAATACAAAACTTCATTTAAATAAACTGTTTTACCAGTTAAGCTTTTCTTTTCATCTAAATTAGTATATCCTTGATATAAATATTTATAGAATTTATAATTATCATAGTTTTCTAAATTATAATATGGGACAATACATACTAATTCATCACTATATTTCATTAAAGTACTTAAGTCAACTTTTTCTTTAGAATTAATCGTACTTAATTTAATTAAATTTTGATATCCTTGATAATTAATAGCATACAATACAATATCAGCTATTTCTAGGCCGATAATTGGTTTAATATTATTTTTTTTACATTTTAAATAAAATTCTAAAACACCATACATACTGTCATCAGTGATAGCCAAACTTTTTATATTGTTTTTAATAGCGAAATTAATTAAGTCGTCGATTTTAATCAAACTACTTAATAAACTATTATCTGTTTTAATATAAAGTGGTCCCATAAAATCAACTCCTAGTATTTATTTTACTATATTTTAAACAAATTTAAAAGAAATATTTGACTTATTTCACAATATATAGTAAAATGTAGTAGCGAAGAAAAACAAGGAGGAATTAAAGCATGGCAAAGAAAATAACAAGTAAAAAACCTTTAAAAGGAAATTTAAGATCACATTCTCTACGTGCTACTAAACATACAAGAAAACCAAATTTACAAAAAGTAACTCTAGACAATGGCGAAACAATTAGAATGAGTGCAAGAGAATTAAGAACTTTAAAGAAAGCAGCATAAAAACTATTGCAATAAAATAACTTTGCAATAGTTTTTTTATTACAAAAACAAACGTAAATAAAATGTAGAAACTAAAATTTATAATAATCCATAATAAAAAATGGCTATAATTCAGCCATTTCATCTTTATTTTTGCTATCTTTATTTTTTTTAGATGTCTTTTTATCTTTTTTTGCTTCTTTCTTTTGTTGTTTTAAAGCTTTCTTGTCTTCTTTTTTCTTTTGTTTCATTTGTTTTCTTGATAATGCCGTATTCTTATATAATTCATCGCCTAAGTCCTTATTCATTTTGATATCACTAATATTCATCTGCATTGTTTTTTCTAAAAATTCTCTTTGTTGTTTATTTTTCTTACTTAATAAATTAATAAAGAATAAATAAGATACAGCCGTAAATCCAAACGAACCTAAAATAATATTAAAATATAAACTTTCTTTACTAGAGTCAATATTTTCAACTCGTTGTAAAGTGTTTTCTTTGGCGTCATATTTATATAGGTTCTTCTCCCCTGTTTCAATATTTAAACCATAGACAATTGGAAATTCATAACCATCTCTTGTATAAGCGGTTACTGCTCTATCACCGATTGTGATTTCTCCTTGTTTATAACCACTTGGAATTAATGACTCATCCATATCTAACAAATAAATACTTAATTGATTAAAGTTAAATTCATTATATAAAGTATAATTATCATCTTTGTAAATATATAGATTAATGTTTCCAGCTTTATCTTTTAAACCAACTAAAGTAAAATCAACTACCTCATTATAATAAGCAGGTACATCTTTTTCATCTATTTGAATAGTAGTTTTTTGATAAGCACTACTAGCACTCGGTAAAAATTCTTCTTCTCTTACAACAGAATAGTTAGTTCCATCTAAATTAACATTAATAGGATCTAATTCTTTAACTGTGGCATTAATAGTATATATTCTAGTGCTTCCATTTTCAGCAGTAACAACAACTTTTATTGCATTCATTCCTTGAGATAATGTTACTTCTCCATCCCCATCGACACTAGCTTTAGAATCTTCTGTATCAGTAATGATATTAATACTTTCTGTTCCATATTCTAATTCTAAACTATACTCTAATGTTTCTTTATCAAATTTTGGAGTTAAAGTTTGACCTTCAACTTCTAAACTAGATAAATAATTATTTTTACTATAACTTGCTTCTAACTGACTTTGAGTCATAACAGTAAAACTTGTGCTATTAGTTGTCACTTGCATTTTTGGAGTTGAATCATCATTTGTCATCTCATAAATTTCATTAACACTAATTTTAACACTACCAGTTCCGCTTGATTTTGCTCTAAAAGTAAAAGTATATGTTTTACTTTTAGTAGAAGCCCCTCCAGCATCCGCGACTTTTAATCCATCATACCCATCACTACGTTCAATTAAAGTCAAATTGGAAGATGGAATTACATTAAAATCCCAACTACCAATATTAGCTGAAGAAGATAATCTGATAGTTATATTAACTGTATCACCGACAATAACCCGCGATTTAGATGCGCTAACACTTATATTTGCAGTTGCTGCATCAACATTGTTAATACAAATAAAGCTTAAAATTATTCCAAATATTAATAAATATAGTTTTTTCATAATGTTCTTCAACTCCTTTATTGTTTAATTTCAGATATACCCAGTATATCTTTTTGCACTTTCAATAAATCTAAAGCAGATATTTTTCCATCTTTACTAACATCAGCTGCTTTTGCTTGAGCATCTGATAAATTAGAAATATCTAAGATATCTTTTTGTACTCTTAATAAATCCAAAACAGTTATTTCACTATCACCATTAATATCGCCATAGATAACTACTTCAAAAGTTTTACTTTCTTCACCAACTGTGATAGTTACTTTATATCCAGTACCAACTGAACCACTAGTAACTTCTTTATTATTTAAATTATAAACTTTAACTTCAGCTAATTCATTAGCTTTTGTTATTGCTTCCAAAATTGTTTGAACATTAGTTAAACCCGTTACATAACCATCTTTAAATATTCCCGATTTAATATTTTCTATCGTCTCATCTAAAGTCATAGCAGTTTCATCAACTTTAGTTAACTTAACAGTAATATTATAGACTAACTTATCACCGTTTTCTGCAGTTACCGTAATTGGGATAACTTGACCATCTTTAGTTATTTCAATTGTTCCCGTTCCTGTAATCTTAGATCTACTTTCAATTCTTGTCGCCGCTATTTTAACCGATTTTTTAGTTTCTGGAATACTAATTGTATAAGCTGTTTTTAAACTATTAAAATTAGCTACACTCTTACCATCAACGGTTAAGGTTTTTAAATAATTAATTGGATTATCTTCACTTGGTAAAGATGTTTTTTTAGGCATGTTTTTATAAACAGGAATAGTAAATATTAATGGTAAAGTATATAATTTATCATCAAATGTTTCTTTATAGCCATCATAAGTTTTATAAGCCTCACTATAAGGAGCTTCAATATTTTGCTGGAATTGATGCCAATAAAAGCTACAATCATCTAAATCTTTAGCATCACAAACAACATCCCATTTTTGAAAATAATTTGTATCTTGTCCAGAACTAATATAACCAGATTCAATCAAACTAGCTCCGCCCATAATCGCTTTTTCTTCCGAATTCCAACCTTTTTTATAAGCATAAGCTAAACCATTACCTACTATGTCAGTACCAGTTGCATCATAGTTAAAGAAATTATAATAACCGTCATATTTATCATATTTTCCATCATAATCTCCCTTTACTAAAGCACTTCTAGTATAACCGGTTTCTTGTAAAATACGACTAGCTAAATAATATGGACTTATATTATATTTTTTACCTGCTGCCATAATAACTTCAGCAAATGACTTGTCACCACCATCAACTTTTTCTTTAGCCATAAAACTTCCCGCTAAAATAGCATCCACACCAGCTTCAGTATGAATACTAGCATTGTATGATAGGCTTTCAAACATAAATACTCTTGATTCTGTTAAGAAATTTCTTGGATCAAGATAATAAGCAATCGTTTCAGAATTAGCTGCATACCAAGTTGGACCACCACCAGAATAATTATTAGCAAATTTATTGGTTTTATAATTATAACTATCCATTAATTTTAAACCATCTCTTGAATTATTTGAATCCCAAATTAGACTATGACCTTCTAAAGATTCATTTTCAACAACCGTATTAAAATCTAATCTAGTATCATATGATTTAAAAATAGCATTAGGATAAATAGTATGTAATAATCTTAAAGCATCATGATAACTTTCAGGGAATGCTTTTAAACTTTCTTCAAAATCTTCATCAGTTTGAATTTCAATTATTTTAACCATATCAGCACACGCATAGCCGATTCCTGAATCAACTTCGTCAAATTCAATTTTATACCATAAACTACAGCTTTTACTAGTACCATCATCAGGTTTATGCTCACTTAAGATTTTTATTTGTTCTCCTTCGGCTAAACCGTCACTTAAAGTACTATAACTAGTTCCAGGGCCACTTCTTACTTTTATACCATTTCCAGAAGTAGAATTTACATAACCGTATCTTACTTCTTCCGCACGAATTGGTGGAACTAGGCTAACAAACAAAATTATGGAAACTAATAAAATATTTACTAACTTTTTCATAGCCTCACCTATTAATAATTATACCATTTTTCGACATATTTTGTATATATTTAAATACTATTTACCACATTTTTACATTTTTTTAGACAAAAAGGAAACCGTAATCCTACGAGTTTCCTATATGTATCTATTTGCGATACACTATATTGTATGATTTAATTATCAATTTTATGTTGAAAATAATGAGAAATGTGGTAAAATAGTAGTGCTTAAGGAGGTTAATATGTCAAAAGCTAAACGCGTTATTGCAGAATACAACCAAAATAAACAAGAATATTTAGATAATTTAAAAAAAGAAAAAACATTTAGTGGTAGACTTAAAAAAAGATTACCAAATATTCTAACTAAATCACGAATTGTTGCCCCATTTTTAATTGTTCCTGCTTCAATAATTGGCAATTTTGCAATTGCTACTATTATTGCTGGTATCTTTGGCTTAACTGATGCTTTTGACGGTCATTTAGCTAGAAAATGGCATGCTACTAGTGAATATGGAAGAAAGTTAGATATCATAAGTGATAAAATGTACACTCTAGGTCTTATTTTACCTTTATTAATAGCTAATCCAATTACTATCTTACCTACTTTGATTTTAGAATTTGCTATTAGTACAATAAATACTAGAGCTGAATTAAATAATAACCATCCTAAATCTAGTATGCTGGGCAAAGTTAAAACTACTTTTCTTTATGTAACTTTAACTGCTTTATATTTAGCCAAATGTTTTAACTTACCAATTAACGCTTTATTACCTTTACTAGGAATAACTAATATCACTCAAGCTATTACTGCTGTTCAATATAAAGTTTCAAACGATAAAGAAGAAAGTAAAAAAGAAGTAAAAATTGAAGAAAAAAAAGATGATGAAGTTGAACCTGAAGATAAAATTAGCAAAATAAAACAAGAAATAAGAGAATATCAACAAATAAAAGAAGATTTATTAAAAGAACCAGAAAAAGAAAAAGAATTTGTTAAAAGAATAGAAAAATAGGATTTTACCAATTAAGTAAAATCCTATTTTTGTTATCAAAAAATTAATGGAAATTAATCCATTAATTCTTGTTCTAATGCTTCTAATGGTTCATCATCAATATATGGTATTTCTAAATCATAATTGACTTTTTTATATTTCTTAGCTCCAGTACCAGCTGGAATTAATTTACCAATAATAACATTTTCTTTTAAACCATTTAATTCATCAACTCGACCATGAATAGCAGCATCAGTTAAAATACGAGTTGTTTCTTGGAAAGAAGCAGCTGATAAGAATGAATCAGTTTCTAAACTTGCTTTAGTAATACCTAATAATACAGGACGACCTAAAGCAGGTGTTTTTCCTTCCAAAATAAGTTGTTTATTAACATCAGCAAAATGATTGATATTAACCATTGTACCTGGTAAATATAATGAGTCTCCTGATGAAATAATTTTAATTTTAGAAATCATACGTTTAGCAATAATCTCAACGTGTTTATCAGAAATACTAACACCTTGTGATTGATATACTTTTTGAATTTCTAATAAGATATATTGTTGTACGGTAATAGGATCTGTTACAACTAACAATTCTTTAGGGTTAATAGCACCGAATGTTAATTTATCGCCAGCTTCAACTTCTTGATTTAAACTAACATTTAATTTAGCGCCATAGTTAGTTGTATGAACTTTAGTTTCTGCATCGTTAGCAACAGTAATTTCAAATTTACCGTTTTCTTCTTCAATTTTAGTAACTTTACCATTAATTTCAGAAATAGTCGCTTTACCTTTTGGATTACGAGCTTCAAATAACTCTTGAACACGAGGTAAACCTTGAGTAATATCATCTCCGGCAACACCACCAGAGTTGATGGTACGCATCGTTAATTGAGTACCAGGTTCACCAATTGATTGAGCAGCCATAATACCAACTGCTTCTCCTACTTCAACTAAAGAACCGGTTGCTAAATTACGACCATAACATTTGCAACATACACCGTGTTCAGTTTTACAAGTTAAAACTGTTCTAATAGGTACTTTAGTAATACCTGCTTTAATTATCTTATCGGCTAATTGTTCAGTAATATAAGTGTTTCTTTCAGCAATAACTTCTTTAGTTTCAGGATGAATAACTCTTTTATTAGTGAATCTTCCAACGATACGATCTCTTAGAGTTTCAACAACAGTATTGTTTTTATCATCGATAAATGCCTCGACAACAACACCTTCACTAGTACCGCAATCATCTTCTTTAACAATCATGTCTTGAGCTACATCAACTAAACGACGAGTTAAGTAACCAGCATCGGCTGTTTTTAAAGCTGTATCAACAGCACCTTTACGAGCGCCGTGAGTAGCTAAGAAGAATTCTGACACATTAGCACCTTCAACAAATGAAGATGTGATTGGTATCTCAACTGCTTCACCAGTTGGTTTCATCATTAATCCACGCATACCGGCCATTTGGTTATAGTTAGACATATTACCACGAGCACCTGAATCGATCATCATAGAAATTGAGTTATCTTTATGAGTTTTAATAAATCCTTCCAACTCAGCCGCAATCTTATTTTTAGCTTCGTTCCATGTTGCAACAACATTGTCATAACGTTCTCTATCAGTTATTAAACCACGTTTAAATTGCTTATTAATCGTATCTACTTTAGAACTAGCTTCTTTTAAAACTTCTGGTTTCGTTTTAGATTCGATAATATCACCAATACCAATAGAAATACCTGATAAAGTAGAATGTTTAAAGCCTAAATCTTTCATTTTATCAAGCATAACAGAAGTTTCAGTAGTTTGATATCTTTTATAAATTTGCGCAATTAATTTAGTTAATACTTTTTTACCAAATGGTTTAACTAATTCCATATTAGCAATTTCTTCTTTAATATTTTTACCTTTATCAATAAAGTATTTACTTGGAGTAATTTTTTCGATATTTTCCTCGCTACCATCGTTAATATATTGGAAACTATCAGGAAATATTTCATTAAATAATAATTTACCTGGAGTTGTAACTAAATATTTATCTAAATATTTATCAGGAAATATTTTATGCTTAAATGATTTAACAGGAATAGCTATACGAGTATGTAGAGTTATTTCTCTTCTTTCATAAGCCATTAAAGCTTCATTATCATTTTTAAATACTCTTCCTTCACCTTTTAAATTAGCTTTTTCAATGGTTATATAATAGTTACCTAAAATCATATCTTGACCTGGAGTAACGATTGGTTGTCCATCTTTAGGTGATAAGATGTTATTAGCACCTAACATTAAGATTCTTGCTTCAGCTTGTGCTTCATCAGAAATAGGTACGTGAACGGCCATTTGGTCGCCATCGAAGTCAGCATTAAAAGCAGTACATACTAATGGGTGAAGTCTGATACTTCTACCTTCAATTAATTTAGGTTGGAAAGCTTGAATACCAAGTCTATGTAAAGTTGGAGCACGGTTTAATAAAACTGGATGTTCAGCTATATTTTCTTCAACGATATCCCAAACTCTTTCATCTTGGTTTTCAATCATTCTTTTAGCAGCTTTAATATTAGAAGCTATTTCTTTAGTAACTAAACCATTGATAACGTGTGGTTTAAATAACTCTAAAGCCATCTCTTTTGGAATACCACATTCATACATTTTAAGTGATGGTCCAACAACGATAACTGAACGACCTGAATAATCGACACGTTTACCTAGTAAGTTTTGTCTAAATCTTCCTTGTTTACCTTTTAACATACTAGATAAAGATTTAAGTGGACGATTACTAGCACCAGTTATGTTTCTACCACGTCTACCGTTATCGAATAAAGCATCAACTGCTTCTTGTAACATACGTTTTTCATTTTGAATAATAATTGAAGGAGCACCTAATTCCATCAATTTTTTCAAACGATTGTTACGGTTGATTACTCTTCTATATAAGTCATTTAAATCAGATGTTGCAAATCTACCACCATCTAATTGAATCATTGGTCTAAGTTCAGGAGGGATTACTGGTAGTGCTTCTAAAATCATCCATTCAGGACGATTACCTGATTCTAAGAAAGCATTTAAAACATCTAATCTTTTAATTAATCTAATTCTTTTTTGACTAGTTGAGTCTTTAATACTTTCAATTTCTTCTTTAATAGTATTTACTTCTTCTTCTAGATTAACTTGTTCTAGTAATTCTTTAATTGCTTCAGCACCCATACCAACTCTAAATGAATTACCATATTTTTCATAATAACTACGATATTCTTTATCAGAGATAGTTTGTTTTTTCTCTAGTGGAGCACTTCCTGGATCTAAAACAACATAACTAACAAAATATAATACTTCTTCTAAGTCACGAGGTGACATATCTAGAACTAGACCAATTCTAGATGGAACACCTTTGAAAAACCAAATGTGAGAGCAAGGAGTTGCTAACTCGATATGTCCCATACGTTCTCTTCTTACTTTACTACGAGTTACTTCAACTCCACAACGGTCACAAACGATATTTTTATATCTTAATCTTTTATATTTACCACATGAACATTCAAAATCTTTAGTTGGACCGAATATTTTTTCACAAAATAATCCGTCTCTTTCAGGTTTTAAAGTTCTATAATTAATAGTCTCAGCTTTTTTTACTTCGCCATAAGACCAAGAACGAATTTTTTCTGGAGATGCTATAGAAATTTTTAATCCTTCAAATTCATTAATATTCATTACATAGCCCCCTTCTCTATATCTTCTAATTCTTCGTCTAAATCTTCTGGTTCTTCGATTTCATCATCTTCAAACTCATCATCTTCTTTAAGTGGTTCACTATCAGGCATAACCATTGGTTCGATACTATTTTCAAAATCTTCAACACTAGCAAATCCTTCTTGATCCATTGCTTCGATTTCTTTCATATCAACTAATTTGCCATTTTCTGATAAAACACTAATATCTAAGCCTAAAGCTTGGAATTCTTTGATTAATACTCTAAAGCTTTCTGGAACACTACTTGGTGGGAGTGGTTGACCTTTAACTAATGCTTCATATACCTTAACACGTCCGACAACGTCATCAGATTTAATTGTCATCATCTCTTGTAATACATGAGCAGCACCATAAGCATATAATGCCCAAACTTCCATTTCACCAAATCTTTGACCACCAAATTGTGCTTTACCACCTAATGGTTGTTGCGTTACTAATGAGTAAGGTCCTGTTGAACGAGCATGTAATTTATCATCAACCATGTGGTGTAGTTTAATCATATACATAACACCAACAGAAATACGATTATCAAATGGTTCACCAGTTCTACCATCATATAAAACCATTTTACCATCTTCATCTAATCCTGCTTCTTTTAAAGCATCGATAATTTCTTCTCTTGTTGCACCATCAAATGCAGGTGTCATAACATGAATATTTAATTTTTTAGCAGCAGCACCTAAATGCATTTCTAAAATTTGTCCGATGTTCATACGGCTTGGTACACCTAATGGGTTAAGTAAAATATCGATTGGTGTTCCATCAGCCATATAAGGCATATCTTCTTTAGGTAATATTAATGAGATAACACCTTTATTACCATGGCGTCCGGCCATTTTATCACCGATTGAAATCTTACGTTTTTGAGCGATGTAAACACGAACTATTTTAGAAACACCGGCAGGTAGTTCATCAGAATCTTCTTTAGTAAATATTTTAACATCGTGAACAATACCTTCCCCACCATGAGGAACTCTCAATGATGTATCTCTTACTTCTCTTGTTTTCTCACCAAAAATAGCGTGTAATAATTTTTCTTCGCTAGTTAGTTCAGCCATTCCTTTAGGAGTAACCTTACCAACTAAAATATCATCATCTTTAACTTCGGTACCAATTCGAATAATACCATTTTCATCTAAGTTTTTACGAGCTTCTTCCCCGACATTAGGAATATCTCTTGTAAATTCTTCTGGTCCTAATTTAGTATCGCGACATTCAATTTGATAATCTTCAATATGAATTGAAGTATAAACGTCATCAGATACTAATCTTTCATTTAAAATAACGGCATCTTCATAGTTATATCCATTAAAGTTCATGAAAGCAACAGTAACGTTTTTACCTAAAGCCATTTCTCCCATATCAGAAGAAGGTCCATCAGCGATAACTTGATCTTTTTTAATAATATCGCCAGCGCGAACAATTGGTACTTGATGATAACAAGTTCCGTTATTACTTCTTTCATAACCATTTAAATAATAAGTATCTTTATTGCCTTTTGTTTTAACGACGATTTTTCTTCCATCGACATAATCAACTACCCCATCAGCATTAGCGATGACAACAGATCCACCGTCACGAGCAGCAATAGCTTCAATACCAGTACCAACTAATGGTGCTTCAGATTTTAATAAAGGAATTGCTTGACGTTGCATGTTTGAACCCATCAAGGCTCTTTTACCATCATCGTGTTCTAGGAAAGGAATACCTTGGGTTGTAATTGATATAACTTGTTGTGGTGAGACATCAATATAATCGACTTTACTAGATTCGATAATAATATTATCACCATGATATCTAACTGGTACTTTTTCATCGACAAAACAGTTTTTATCATCTAAATTAACAGTTGCTTGAGAAATATAATGATCTAATTCCTCATCAGCTGTCATATAAACAACTTCATCAGTTAACTTACCATTTTCAACTTTACGATATGGTGTCATAATAAATCCATATTCGTTAACTTTAGCATAACTTGCTAAAGCAGTAATAAGTCCGATATTAGGTCCTTCTGGAGATTCGATTGGACATAATCTACCATAGTGTGATGGATTAACGTCACGAACATCCATACCAGCTCGATCTCTTGATAGTCCACCTGGACCTAAACTAGATAGACGTCTTTTATTAGCCAATTCAGCAATTGGGTTAGTTTGATCCATGAATTGTGATAATTGGCTTGACCCAAAAAACTCTTTAATAGCTGCGGTAAGTGGTCTAATATTAATTAAACTTTTAGGAGTTACTTCAGCTATTTCTTGGGTACTCATACGATCTCTAATTACTCTTTCAATTCTTGATACACCAATTCTAAATTGATTTTGTAATAATTCTCCTACTTGTCTAACACGACGATTAGATAAGTGGTCAATTTCATCAAATGAACCAATACCATCAAATAAATTTAAATAATATGATACTGATGCATAAATATCAGAAATAGTTAATCTTTTTTCATCGATAGTTTGATCATTACCGATAATTTTAACTACTTTGTCTTTATCAGCGTTACTATAAACTTTAACAACTTGAACTTTGTTATAATTATCTAACTCTTCGTTAATTAAAACATCTTTAACACCATAACCACCATCAAAAACAGGTCTTAATGTTTCTAATAATTCTTTAGTAACTAAGTCGCCATTTTTAGCAATAACTTCGTCATCAACAACGATATCTTCAGCTAATTTACATCCTAACAAACGATCTAAAACATTTAATTTTTTATTAAATTTATAACGACCAACTTTGGCTAAATCATATCTAAAAGCATCGAAAAATCTAGTGATCAATTGATTTTTCGCACTATCTAAAGTTGATGGTTCACCTGGTCTTAATTTAGAATGAATATCAATTAATGCTTCGTCAGTATTTTTATTAGTGTCTTTTTCAATCGTTTTAGTGATTAATTCGTTTTCACCAAATAAATCGATAATATCTTCATCACTATTTAAACCGATTGCTCTTAATAATGTTGTAATTGGTACTTTTCTCGTACGATCGATTCTAACATAAATAACATCTCTTGAATCGATTTCATATTCTAGCCAAGTTCCACGTGTTGGGATAATTTGACTAGTAATTGTTACTCTTCCATTTTTCTTATCGACTTCTTTACCATAATAACAACTTGGAGAACGAACTAATTGTGATACGATAACTCTTTCCGCACCATTAATTATAAACGTTCCTGTTTCGGTCATTATTGGCATATCACCTAAGAAAATTTCTTGTTCTTTTACTTCTCCAGTTTCACCATTAAAAAGTCTAGCTTCAACTTTTAAAGGTGCAGCATAGGTTGCATATCTTTCTTTACAACCTTTGATTGAATACTTAGGTTGGTCAAAACTAAAATCACCAAATTCCAACGACAAATTTCCTGTAAAACTCTCTACAGGAAAAATATCATCAAATACTTCTTTAATGCCTTCAGTCATGAACCAATTATAAGATTTTTTTTGAATTTCCAACAAATTGTTTAATTCAATTGCATTTTTTGCCTTTGCATAGTTTCTTCTTTCGCGATAATCTCCAATTTTTTTGATTGTATATGCCACTCTTTCACCCCTATATACTATTAATTTTGTTGCAACAAAAGTAGATGTCACCAATTTATAATTTTATCAAAATATAATCAACATGTCAATCATTTATAGCACGAATTATGTAAAAACCTTTATTTTTAGTTACAATACTAGTTTTATATTCTAAAGATAAATCTTTTAATACACTTTTAGCTCCCTGATCTTTATTGATAACTAACCATAATTCGCCATCTTTATTTAAATATTTTTTAGCTTCAAATAATAATTGATATAGTATCTTTTTACCTACTCTAATCGGCGGATTGGTAATAATAAAATCATACTTTTTATTAACATTTTCGTATAAATTACTTTCAAATATATTAACAATTGCATTATTTAATTTGGCATTTTTTAAACTTAAATCTAAACTTCTTTTATTAATATCGACCATGTCGACAGATGTTTTAAAAGTTTTAGCTACATAAATACCAATCGGTCCATAGCCACAGCCGATATCTAAAACGTCACCTTTTATATTTGTTAAACTTTCTAGTAAAGTTCTTGTTCCAAAATCTAAACCTTTTTTTGAAAAAACACCATTATCCGTATAAAAAGAAAAAGGAAGATTGTTTATTTGAACGTTTATTTTTTTTACCTCACTTTTTAAGCTTTCATCATTAGTAAAATAATAACTCATAAACCCTTCCTTTCTTAAACGCTTTAAGCCCATACTAATTTAGTACAGGCTTAAAGTTAATTTTATTAATTATTTTAATTCAACAGTTGCGCCAGCTTCTTCAAACTTAGCTTTTAATTCATTAGCTTCATCTGTAGCAATATTTTCTTTAACAGCTCCACCGTTATCAGCTAAATCTTTAGCTTCTTTTAATCCTAAACCAGTGATATCACGAACTAATTTGATAACAGCGATTTTGTTAGGTCCAGCAGATGTTAATGTTACTGTAACAGTTGATGGTCCTTCGTCAGCAGCAGCAGCTACAGGTCCAGCAGCAACAGCTACAGCTGATGGATCAACACCAAATTCCTCCTTCATTGCGTCAACTAATTCTTTAACTTCAAGAATAGTCATTTCTTTTAATCCACTAATAAATTCATCTTTTGTAAATTTTGCCATTTATAATCATTCCTTTCTATTTTTCTAAATCTTTGCTATATAAATCTAAGCAAATTGATAAATCTTTTACAACACCCATTAATCCAGATGCTAACATAGTAAGTAAACCGTCTCTTGATGGAATACTTGCTAATTGTTTTAACATATTTTCATCAGCTACTTCGCCATCGACATAACCAATTTTCATAACTAAAGCTGGATGATCTTTAGCAAAGTCTGCTAATGCTTTAATTGGAGCAACTGCATCTTCACCAAAAGCTATAGCTTTAGGTCCATTTAATTCGCTATCCATATCGATGTTTAAGCTGTCTAAAGCTCTTTTTACTAAAGTGTTTTTATATACTTTATAACTAGAGCCAGATTCTCTTAATTTTCTTCTTAGTTCGATTGTTTCGTTTGCTGTTAAGCCATGATATTCAAATAGAACCATTGAAGCAGAGTTTTTAACTTTATCAGCTATTTCTTCAACTGTTTCTTGTTTTCTAGCTATTATTTTTTGATTTGCCATCACGCACCTCCTTGAATTATAATATACCGTAAAATGCTCTATACTTACCGTATAGAGCATTAGAAAACTTATTCTAAGTCCTCGGTAGGAAATTAAGTCAAACTGACACCTACTGTCTACGGTACTTCACACAACAAATTAATTATAACATACTATTTATTACTTGTCAAAAGAATTTGTATCAATTTTAATACCAGGCCCCATTGTTGTAGCGATACTTATATTTTTTACATAAGTTCCTTTAACAACTGATGGTTTAGTTCTTAAAATTAATGAAACAAAGGCTTCTAAATTTTCAAGTAATTGTTTTTCTGTAAAGCTTACTTTACCGATTATTACATGAACGTTTCCATATGAATCAGTACGATATTCGATACGTCCTTGTTTTACTTCAGTAACAGCTTTACTAATATCCATAGTTACTGTTCCAGTTTTAGGGTTTGGCATTAATCCTTTTGGTCCTAATACTTTACCTAATTTACCTAATTGAGGCATCATATCTGGAGTAGCGATTAACACATCAAAATCAAACCAATTTTCTTTTTCAATTTTTTCTAAGTAATCAGTATCTCCAACATAATCAGCACCAGCATTTCTTGCTTCTTCAGCTTTTGGTCCTTTAGCAATAACTAAAATTTTCTTAGTTTTACCTGTACCATTTGGTAAGCAAATAGTACCTCTTAATTGTTGATCAGCTTTTTTAGTATCCAAATTTAAATTCATAGCTAATTCAACTGAAGCATCAAATTTAGTTGTTGATGTTTTTTTAACTAAACTAATAGCTTCTTCTTTAGTATATAATTTGTTTTTTTCTACTAATTTTGCTACTTCAACGTATTTTTTACCTTTCTTCATTTTTTTACCTCCTTATGTGGTCTAGCGGATTTTTCCTTCCACATAGAATTATCTATGTTATTTAATTTCAATTCCCATATTTATAGCAGTACCTTCGATGATTTTGATTGCATCTTCCAAAGTATTAGCATTTAAATCTGGTAATTTAGTCTCAGCAATTTCTTTAACTTGTTCTTTAGTTAATGAACCAACTATTTCTTTTTTTCCTTTAGCTGAACCTGATTTTACTTTGGCAGCTTTTTTGATTAAGAAAGCAGCTGGTGGGGTTTTAACTACGAAATCGAAACTTCTATCATCATAAATAGTAATTTCAACCGGTAGAACATCTCCCATTTTATCTTTAGTTGCATCATTATATTTTGTACAAAATTCTTGTAGGTTAATTCCTTTTGGACCTAAAACAGTACCAACTGGTGGCGCTGGAGTCGCTTTACCTGCTTGAATTTGTAATTTAACTTTACTTGCTACTTGTTTTGCCACGAAAACACCTCCTAATTTTATTTTTCGCGTTGTGGTAATAATGATTATCCGCTAAAAAATCAATCTCCCACATCTATATAATAAAATATATAGCCTAATCATAATAACACATTTTTTTATATTTGTAAATATTTTATGCTTTAGAAATTTGGGTTAATTCTAATTCGACGTTAGTTTCTTGACCGAATAGATCTAAAGCTACTTCTAATTGTTGTTTTTCTAAATTAATACTTGTGACTTTACCATACATATTAGCAAATGGTCCTTCGACTACTTTAACTTGATCGCCAACTTTTAATTCATTAGCAATATCTAATCTGCTCATACCCATAGAACCTAATATTTTATCAACTTCCGCTGGAGTTAATGGGAATGGTTTTGCTCCTTTACCACTACTTCCGATAAACCCAGTTACACCTGGTGTATTTCTTACTACAAACCAAGCTTCATCAGTCATAATCATTTCAACTAATATGTATCCTGGAAACATTTTCTTTACTTTTTCTTTTTTTACGCCATCTTTATATTCTACTTCTGTTTGTTCAGGAACAACTACTCTAAAGATATAGTCTTCTAAACCCATACTAGAAGCACGCATCTCTAATTTTTCTTTAACTTTGCTTTCATGTCCTGAATAAGTATTAACTACGTACCATTCTTTTTCCATTATCTCACCAACAATTTAACACCGGCAATAATTAAATCACCTAAAGTAAAGAATAAGGCAAAGAAAATAATAAATGATAATGTTGCAATTGAATATTTAACCATTTCTTTTTTTAATGGCCAACGAACCTTATCCATTTCATTTGAAACAGACTTGAAAAATGATTCTTTTTTTACTTTTTTTTCTTTCTTTTTATTGTCTTTTTTCTTTTCAATTTTTTTTACGTCTTTTTTAGTTTCTTTTTTTTCAACTTTTTTAGTTACTTTTTCTTTTTCATCTTTTTCTTTTGTAACTTCTTTTTTGCTCATAAGTCACCTCTTTAATTATATGATTTTTTTCTAAAATAAAAACACCTTTTCGTGTCTAGATAAATATTATCATAATTTATAATAATTGTCAATTGATTTATCAAAAAAATCCTTATTTTTTTAAGGATTATGAATTTTATCGATATTTCTATAAATATAGTTAAAAATATATTTTCTTTTTTCCATTAATAATTTATTATCACGTGATGGATGAATACGATTAGATAATTGAATAATAGCTATTTTATTATCACGATCAATAATTAAAGTATTACCAGTAAAGCCAGTATGATATATTGTATTATCACTACATAAGGAACCGGTTATTTTACTTTTACCAATTCCCCAACCTAAGCCTCTTACATTTCCTTCTTTTCCTTTAACAAATGGTTTAGCCCATAGATCAATATATTTTTTATCGATAAATCTCTTATTGCCAATCATGCCATCGTTTAAAATCATGGTTACAAATTTAACTAAATCGAAAATATTGGAAAAAACACCAGCAGCACCGCAGACACCACCTATCATACAAGCTTTCTCGTCGTGAACAATACCTCTTACAACTCCTCTTTTATCAGTTACTTCGGTTGGAGCGCATAATTCTTTATTAGTCGGATTAAAGTAAGTATTATTCATATGAAGTGGTTTAAATATTTTTTTATAAGCCAATACATCCAATGGTTTATCATATAATTTTTCAACGATAAAACCTAAAAACATAAAGTTTAAATCTGAATAAACTACATCAGTTCCTGTTTCATAATATAATTTTTTATTATAGAAAAATTCAATTAATTCCTCTTTATTATTAACTTCTTTCCAGTTTACATCAGCAATTAATCCTGATGAATGGGTTAATAAATGAAATATTGTAATATTATCATATTTAAATTTAGGTAAATATTTATTTACTTTATCATCTAGTTTAATTTTATTTTCTTCTAATAATTTAGTAATCAATACATTAGTAACTAATACTTTAGTAAGTGACGCAATATCATATAAAGTATTAATATCGTTTTTCTCTATTTTAGGAACTAATGCTTTAGCACCAACACTTCCCACTTCTATTTTATCGTTATGAATAATAGCATAATTGCACCCTGGGAAAACATTAAGCTTAACCATTTTTTTAAAGTAATTTTCAAACATTTTATCACCTATATTTCTTTAGATTTTTTCAAGACGTATTTTGTCAATAATGGGCAAAGAACATCAAAGATAAAACTAGAAGCGACAACTACAGCAACTAACAATTCACCATTTTCAATAACGGTTGAAGCGAGAGTAGCTAAACCAATAGCTATACCTGTTTGAGATAGTAAGGTAAATCCTAGATATTTTGTAATATTTTTAGTTTCTTTAGTTATTTTTGAACCGATAAAATTACCGATTACTTTACCAATTATTCGCAATATTACATAAGTTAGACCAAGTATACCAATTGTTGGTAAAGCATTAAAATCTAAACTTGCTCCTGATAAAACAAAAAATATCAATAGCAAAGGAGTTGAAATATCATCGATAATATCTAATACTTTATCAGTAATTCGGTTATTAAAGGAATTAATAAATATAATACCCATGATCATCGCTGATAATAATTGCGAAATTCCAATTAAATCACAAGCCAAAATATCAACAAAAACAGCTACGATAATTAAAGTAATAATATCGCCATGTTTTCTTAAGAAACGTGACAAATAACCAACTGTATAGCCTAAAATTCCTCCAATTAACAAAGAAATAATTATTTCTTTTAATGGTTCAGTTAAAACAAGTAAAATAGATGAATTTTCTTTTACTAAAGCTAAACAAATACCAAATAAAATAACCGATAAAATATCACTTATCGCAATAACACTTAGCATTGTTTTAGTTAACTCACCATGCGCTTTATATTCTTTAACAATCATTAAAACACTAGCTGGAGCAGCTGATGTGGCAATAGCCCCTAATAATAAGCTGATTTTAAAATCATATCCAGCTAAGATGCAACCGACAGTTACTAAAATCAAAGCACACAAAGAAGTTGTAAGTCCAATGACAAACGGTTTACTACCTAACTTTTTGACATATTTCCATTTTAATTCTGCTCCAACCAAAAACGAAATAAAAGTTAAAGCAATAGTTGTGAAAGGTTCTAATATATAGACATCATCTAAACTAACTAAATTTAAAACATAAGGACCAATCAACAGTCCAGTTAATAAATACCCTGTGACTTCTGGTAGTTTAAATAATTTTATTAATTTACCTAGAATAATTCCAAAAAACAAAATAGCTGCAATACTAACTAAAACATTCATTATAATTTACCTTCAATTCTATCAACTGGTAAAATTAAAAACATATATTTATCTTTAGTTAGAATATTAGATGTAACTTTAAATAAGTCATCGATTTTATCTTCCTCAATCGGAATAAGCATAACTCTACTATCATCATAAAAATAGTTCATAATATAACGTAGGGAACTAAAAACCCGCACACTTTTATTGTTGCCACTTGTTGCTACACTCTCACTATTAATCGTAGTCAAATTATGAAAATTATTTTCATTTAATTCTTTAATTAATTTATCTAATAATTCTTCTTCTTTTAAAATAAGTATCGCTAATTTCATGTTTTACCTCCACTATTATATATGGTAACATATTTTTTTAACAAAATAAATGATTTAAATAAATAATGCAAAAAAATCAAAAATTTTATTTTGATTTTTCATTTTATTTTAAACATTTATTATTTGTTCAATACTTTTAATATTAACTGATTTTCTTCCTAGAATTATTTTATCTAAAATAATATTTTCTAGTTTATTTTTAATAATCTTATCAAGTTTGCGTGCTCCAAACTCTTGATAATTACTTAAATTTAATATTTCTTCAATCACTTTTTTATCTATTTTAACTTTTATTTTGCTTTTATACTTATTAATCAAATTAGTAATTTTTATTTCAATTAACTTTATTATATTTTCTTCTTTTAAAGAATTAAAACTAATAATATTATCGATACGATTGATAAATGGTAAACTAAAATATTCTTTTAATTTAGAAATATTGTTATTGTTTTTATTAAAACCGACATTAACTTCATCAAACCCAATATTAGAAGTCATAATAATTACGATATTATTAAAATAGACCTCTTCTCCCTTAGCATCTTTTATTTTACCATTATCTAAAATTTGAAATAAAAGATTAATAATACTATTATTTGCTCTTTCTATTTCATCTAAAATAAGAACAGAAAATGGTTTATTTTTAATTTCTTCTAAAATTGTTTTATTGTCACTATAACCAATATATCCAGGAGGAGCACCAATAAAACGACTTACACTATGAGCTTCACTAAATTCACTCATATCTAATCTAATAACATTTTTACCAGCTAATATATGACCAAAGCTTAAAGCTAATTCGGTTTTTCCTACTCCGGTTGGTCCTACAAACATTAAAGAATAACATTTATCATCTTTAAATCCTAATTTTATTTTTTTGGCTATATTGATAACTTCGTTAACAGCTTCATCTTGACCGATAATTTTATCAGTTATTTCTTTATTCATTTGATTTATTACTTTGTTATTTTCATTTAATATCTCATAAATTGGTATTTGGGTTTTATCATTTATAACATAAGCAACATCATTAATAGTTACATCATTTCTTTTTTTATTGCATAAGATGAGTTCTAAATTATTAATCTTATCCATTAGTTTGAATTCTTCTTTTTTTAAACTATTAGCTTTTTTAAAATTATTATTACTAACAGCTTCATTTTTATTTTTAATTAAAGTTTGTAGTTTTTTATTTAAATTGTTATATAAAGTTAATTCTTTGCTTTCTTTTAAACTTGCTTTTGCACACACTTCATCTAGAATATCAATAGCTTTATCTGGTTGATTACGATCATAGACATATTTATCACTTAGTTCAATTATCTTATCAATAATATTATCATTAATAGTGACATGGTGATAATCCTCATAAATTGGTTTAAGTCTTGATAATATTTTTTTAACAACTTCCCTATTTGGAACATCAACCATAACTTTTTGAAATCTTCTTTCTAGAGCTTTATCAGTCTCAATAAATTTTTTATACTCACTAATAGTAGTAGCTCCAATGCATCTTAATTTATTCCTTGCTAAAGCCGGTTTAAAAATGTTAGAAGCATCGATAGCTCCTTCTGCCCCACCAGCTCCTACTAATGTATGAATTTCGTCGATGAATAAAATTATCTCATCATCCTCTTCTACTTCCTTTAAAATTTTTTTAACTCTTTCTTCAAATTCACCACGATATTTAGTTCCAGCTACTAAAGTAGCCATATCTAAACTGATAATTCTTTTGTTTTTTAAACTATTTGGAACATTGCCCTCACTAATCATTTTACTTAGCTGTTCGACAATAGCTGTTTTACCAACTCCTGCTTCACCAATTAATAAAGGATTATTTTTAGTCCTTCGAGATAATATTTCAATTATTCTTTTGATTTCTTCGTCTCTTCCAATTACTGGATCTAATTCATTAGCTTTTTTAGTTAAATCAGTACCTAATTCTTCTAATAAAAGTTTTTTATTTTTTTTCTTATTGATTATTTTATAACTAAATTCGTTATATAAACTATCTAAATCAATATTTAAACTAAGTAATATTCTAATAGCGACACCTTCACCCTCTTCTAAAAGATTAGAAAATAAAGATTCGATTGTTACATCAGTATTATTTTCTTTACAATCTAACATGGCATTTTCCATCACTCTTTTAAGCAAAGGTGTATATAAAAACCATTCACTTTGTTTACTTCCTATACCAACTGTTTCAATTAATTTGTTTTTAAATATTTCATAATCTAAATTATATTGTTTTAGTTTTTTGGAAACATTGTTTTTTCTTTTTAAAATTGCCAGTAAAAAATGTTCACTTCCAACATAAGGATGTTTTAATTCGGTCATTTCTATTTTCGCATTAATTAATATTTTTCTTGCTTCTTCAGTAAATTGTCCAAACATAATTATCTCCTTCCAATATTATTCTATGATAATATTGATAATATTTCCTAAATTTTATACAACAAAAAATGCGAAGTTAATCCTCCGCATCTTCTTCATATTTTTGTTTTAGAGTTAGTTTTATTTTATCGGTTATCTGTTCTCCTACTTTAATATTTTGTTCAGTAACAAAGCCATAACCATCTAACTCATATTCGACATCGAGTAACTCTAATAAAGCAATCGCTTCAATTCTTGAATAATCAACTAAATTTGGCATTAAAATTTCTTTAGCATTTGTTAGTAAAAATACTTTATCACCAGTTAATAAAGTTGTTCCAGAAACTGGGTATTGATTTATAATTTTATCGCCTTCACCTAATAAAACAACATCTAATCCTTTATTTTCTAATTCTTTGACAACTTCTTCAGAATTTAAATTAACATAGTTTTCAATAGTAACATTATTAATTGTATCATCATTTGTATCATTACTAATGTAACCTTTATATTTAGCAATTGATTCAATTGCTGATTGCGTCATTGTTTTAATACCAATATTAGATCCGTTATTAGGTCTTTTAACTGAAACAAAGATAATTATCTCAGGATCATCAGCTGGAAACATTCCGGAAAATGAATATAGATTATCTAACCAACCAGTTAAATAACCACCGTTTTCAGCATCGTATATTTCAGCTGTTCCTGTTTTACCAATTATATCTAATCCATCAACACGGTAAGCTAATCCGATAGCTCCCCCTTCTTCATCATTAACTGCACCATACATTAATTCTTTTATTTTGTCAATTGTTGCTTGATTGACAATTCTTTCACTTTTACTAACTTCTCTATCGTAAGTAACTTCACCGTTTTGAACAATTTTGCTAACAATATGTGGCTTAACCATATAACCATCATTAGCAATGATACTTAAAGCTTGTAAATGCTGAATAGGTGTGGTTGTAATACCTTGTCCATAAGAAGCAGCAGCTACTTCAACTGGATAATTAAAAACTAGACTACCTGATAATTCACGTGGTAATTCAATTCCTGTTACTTCACCAAAACCATAACTTTCTAAGCAATCTTTTAATTCATCCTTAGTCAAGAAGTTTTGCATAATGTTAGAAGTTGCAACATTACTTGATAATATAAAGCCTCGGTCATATGTAATCTTACCCCAACCGACATTATTCCAGTCATAGATATTAGTTCCTTCGATGTTGATGTGCCCTGATTGGTATAGTTCATCACCTTTATAAGTTCCTTTTTCAATTGCACACATATAAGTATATATCTTCATAACACTACCTGGTTCGTAAACAAAAGAAGTTAAAGGGTTCTCGTAATTAGTCAAATTTAATTTGTTAGGATCAAAAGATGGACTAGAAGCTGATCCTAAAATGTCGCCAGTTTTCGCATCCATAACATTAATTGTTACCCATTCCGGATCATATAATTCAACATTTTCATCAACTACCGATTCTAAAATTCTTTGAATATTTGCATCGATTGTTAAATAGATATCACTACCATCAACTGCCGGTTCATTTATTTCAGGAGTATCAGGTATTTTATATCCATAACGATCTTGTTGATAACTAATATAGCCATTAGTTCCTTGTAATAATTCATTATACTGAACTTCAATTCCTAATTCTCCTACTAATACTTCTTCTTGTCTAGTTGTATTATCTAATTCAACTTCAACATTTTGTTTTTTAGCATATCCGACAATATAAGAAGCAAAGTCACCATTAGGATAATATCTTTTATAACTTTCGATAAAATCGATTCCTGGTAAATTTAACTCTTCAATTTTCTTCTTTAATATTTCAGTTATTCCTCGTCCACCTGGACCTAATTCGACTTGATAAGCATCACGATTTAACAGATCTAATATTTCATCTACTTCCATATTTAATAAAGGCGCTAAAGCTTCTGCTGTCATTTGTTTATCAGCGACATGATGCAAAGTGGTAGAAGAACCTGTTCTACTTTCATCTAAATAAGCAATTACTGTGTAACTTGAAACATCTTGTGCTAAAATATCTCCTTGACTATCATAAATTGTTCCTCTTTGGGCATGTAATAGTGAGGAATAAGTATTTCTATTAGAAGCAAATTCTTGCATATTAATGCCATAAACATTAGGTGATAAAGATAAATAGACATACTGCAAAAATAAAATCAAAATAAAAACAAGAAATACACAAAAAACAACCATTGGGGTTTTCCACTTCATACTTCTTGTTTTCATCTAATCACCTCTTAATCGTCAATAACAACTATATTATCATTATTATACGCTAAACCTAAATCTTTGACAACCTTTGAAACATTATCAAATGAAGTTAGTTCACTAACTTGCATATTCAAACTTTCAACTGTTTTTTGTTCGCTAGATATTTCATATCTTATTTTTTCGTTGCTCATTTTGTAATTACCAATACTAGCTCCGAAAAATATTTTAATTACAATAGCTAATGTAAAACACAATACACCACTAAAGTATAATAATTTTTCACCTTTACTTAATCCTTTTTTTCTTTTTGCCATCTTATCTAACCCTTTCAATTATTCTTAGTTTAGCGCTTCTAGATCGATTATTATTATTTAATTCTTCTTCTTTAGGAGTAATACTACCAATTATTTTATACTTTGGTTGATATTCTAAAGGAATAACTGGTAGTTTTTTTAAACTATCATCAATTTTACTTACTTCGTTAAATATGTTTTTACAAATTTTATCTTCTAACGAATGAAATGTTATAACACTTACTCTACCACCAACTTTAATTAGTTCTAAAGCTTGTCTTAGACTACTTTCAAAAACATTCAATTCGTCATTAACTTCAATTCTAATAGCTTGGAATACTTTTCTCGCTGGATGTTTTTCTTTTTTATAACTAAATGGAACATTTTCTTTAATTACTTCTGTTAGTTCTAAAGTAGTTTCTATTGGTCTATTTTTAATTATCCCTTTAGCAATACTAACAGCATACTTTTCTTCGCCATATTTTCTAAAGATATTAACTAAATCTTTTTCTTCATAATTATTAACCACATAATAAGCATCTAACTCTTGATTTTGATTCATTCGCATATCTAATCTCGCATCTTGATGAAAGCTAAATCCTCTTTCCTTTTCGTCTAATTGCGGACTAGATACTCCTAAATCATATAATATTCCATCTACTTCACTAACATTTAATTTATTTAATTCTTCTTTTAAGTTAGCAAAATTACTGTTGATTATCTTATAATTACTTCCGATTTCATTTAACTTTTTATTAGCTTCTTTAATTGCTTCACTATCTTGATCAAATGCATATAAATACCCTTTTTTGATTCTTTTTAATATTTCACTACTATGTCCTGCATACCCTAAAGTACAATCGACAATAACACTATCTTCTTTTAGATTTAAACTTTCGATACTTTCGTTTAATAAGACACTTACATGCATAACTTCACCTTAAATATTAATATTTGGAGCAAATAAACTATCCGCTATATCAGAAATTGAGTCTTCATTTTGACTTAAGAAATCTTCCCAACGATCTTTAGACCAAATTTCTAATCGATCATTAACACCAATAATGATACATTCTTTTTTTAAATCAGCATATTTAATTAGTGGTTGACTGATATTTAATCTTCCTTGCTTATCAAATTCACATATTGTAGCACCTGATAAGAAAAATCTTAAATAGTTTCTAGCATCTTTAGTGTTAGGTAATTGTTTATATTTTAAAGTGATATTATTCCATTCTTCTTTAGGATAGACAAATAAACATCCATCTAATCCTTTAGTTACAATAAATTGCTCACCTAATTCATATCTTAATTTAGCTGGAATAATAATTCTTCCTTTATCATCAATTGTGTGATGATATTCACCCATAAACATAAAATCACCCACTTTTAGCCACTTACTACCACTATATACCATCATTTTACTCTATTTATTTCACTTTGTAAAGAGGGTTTTGTAAAATTTAACAAAATAAAAAGAGGAATACTCCTCTTTAAAATAGACATGCCCCAATAATGATAGCTAATAAAATATATAAGACAACTATAATAAGATAATTAATATTGCCACGATCACATGTCTTGTTATATGTTTCACAATTCATAAAATATTACTCCTTTAACTTAAATATAAGCTCCAAGTATAATTATTAAAAGAATAAAAAGCACTAATACGATAGCAGCTCCAGATATACCATTGTTACAACACATATAAATCATCCTCCTTTTTTGTCTTTTCACATTATTGTATGGAAATTTGAAAGTTTTGTGATAGATAATGAAAAAATATTGTCTTTTTTAACTGTTTTTGTTATAATGATTATGCGTGAAATAAAAGAAAGGAACAAAAATTATGAAGAAAAAATATTTATTACTTTTATTGTGTGTCCCACTTTTAGTTACTGGTTGTGGTAAAGTGCCAGAATTACAAAATGGACAACAAGTTATAGTTGAGGTAAATGGTAAACAATTTACCGCTGAAGAATTCTTTGATGAATTAAAGGACGACTATGGAACTTCAGTTTTAGTAAATTTAGTAAGTAACTATATTGCTGATCAAGAAATTACTGAAGAGTCAGCTGAAGAAGCTAAAGAAAGAGCTCAAAGTGAATATGATAGAATGTATGCTTACTATGGTAGTAATTGGAATCAAGTTTTAGCTAGTAACAATTATGCTAACGGGGAACAACTATTAAAAGATCTTGAAAATAGTTATCGTCAAAGTTTAGTTTTAGAACAATATATTAAAACTGATGTTATTACTGAAGAAGAAATTCAAGAATATTATGACAACGACATTTTTGGTGATAGTTCTGTAAGACATATCTTAATTATTCCAGAAGTTGATGATGATATGGATGAAGATGAAGAAGAAGAAGCAAAAAGAAAAGCTTTAGAAGAAGCTACAGAAATAATTGAAACATTACAAAATAGCGAAAATTTAGAGGAAGATTTTTCAGAGATTGCTAAAGATCAATCAGATGATACTGGTACTGCTAGCGAAGGCGGATTGTTAGAAAACATTAATAGCGATAGTGGTTTAGCTGAAGAATTCTGGGAAGCTTCAAAAGATTTAAACGTTGGAGAGTTTACTACTGAACCAATTGAAACTGAATTTGGTTATCATATAATCTATAAAGTAAGTCAAAAAGATAAACCAGCATTAGATGAAGTAAGAGATACTATTTTAGATAACTTAGTTGAAGAAGTATTAAGTGAAGACAACGCTTCAATCATCTACTGGGCAGGTTTAAGAGAAAAATACAATATGGTTATTCACGATGATATTATTAAAAACAACTATGAAGGTACATTAAAACAATATCAATAAAGATACTTTAAAGGTATCTTTTTTTATTATATGATTGTATAAATTATATGATTGTACAAAAAAAGGACTTAAACTATAAGTCCTTAATATTTAGTAGTTCGGTCGTTCCAATAGACACCTTTACTAGGGAAATTGATGTTTAATTCTGGTCGAAGGAAACCATCACGTAAACCATAAATATTTTCGCTACCGCCATTTTCGTTATTAAATGGTTCATCGGATAGTTCTAAATGTAAATGAGCTCCAGTAGAACAACCATCCCAATATTCGGTTCCACTATATCCACCCATAATACCAATTTGAGTATTTTTAGTTACCACATCACCTACTTCAACTGAAGTAGCTCTTAAATGCCAATAACCACTTGTATAAAATTGACCATTAATTAAATGCTGAATATAAACTTTATTACCACCACAACTAGAGGTATTAGAATTATCAACATAAACTACAAGACCATTAGCAATCGAATAAATTGGATAATCACGATAGTTAGCACCACTATCAGACATATCCAAGCCGTGGTGAAATTCTCTTCCACCATGAATTGGACTAATTCGCCATCCAGAATAGCCAGAAATATATCCGGTTGGAATTGGACGCCACATTGTTGTGTCAGGAGGTAAAACGTCAGCACTACATTGTTCAATTGTTTGATCGTCACTGCAACCTAAAGAAGTATATAATTCAATTTCCGATTCCATCATTTCTAATTGTTCTTCAATAGAAATAGAGTCACTATCTAACTCTTCTAGTTTATCACCTAGTTTAGTCATTTCAACTTCTAAGTCATCACGTTCGTTGTTTAAATTAATTTCTTCTTGTTCTAATTCCTTTGTTTTTTGTTCACTTTCTTCGATATCTTGCTTATATTGTTCGACTAACTCATTATTATATGAAGTCAATTGTTCTGATACTGCTAAACGATATATAAAATCAGTAAAATCTTTTGCACCAAAAGCATATTCTAAATAAGAATTTTCGCCGTTAGCAACTTGAAAGAATACTAATATATCTTCAATTTCTGCTTCTTTATCTAAAATATCTTGATTTAATTGTTCAATTGTATTTTTTAATTCATACATATTTTCTTGAATATCGAGAATTGTTGTTCTAATAGTTGCAATTCTTTCTTTAGTTTGCTCAATTTCTTCTTCAGTTAGTTGAATTTGTAACTGATTATTTGCATATTTTTCTTTTAATTCTTCCAGTTCCTCACGCATACTTCCTAGTGTTTTAGCTTGGGCTTCAGGAATATAAAAATTAGATACTAATAGACAAATAATAAATAAAAATTGAAATATTTTTCTACTTGATTTCTTCACTATTCTCACCTAACCTCTTTATTAATTATATCATATTTTAGAAACAAAATAAAAATAATATCGCAAAAATCGATATTATTTACATGAAAAGAATTAAATTAATCTTCTTTTTCTAATTTGGCTAGAATCTGTTTAGTAACTTCGATTGTTTTTTCTTTAACAGTACTAGCTGTCTTTTCTAATACTGGTGTTCCTTTTTCAATCGCATAATTTAATAATTCATTAGCTTTTGTTTCAATTTCTTTAGCTTTCTTTTTAGCGATTTTTAAAACTTTTTCTTTATCTAAATCTTCTAGTTCGGCTTTGATTTCTTCAACTTTATTTTCGATATTTTCTTTAACTTCATCGATATCAATTTCTTTAGCCTTAGCTACTAATTCGTCGAATTTTTGTTTTAATTCTCTTCTTGTTTCAGAACCTTTTTTAGGAGCAAATAAAACTCCTAATCCAGCACCAATAGCAGCGCCAGCTAAAAATTTACCTAAACCGCTTTTTTTCTTTTCTTTACTCATCATTATCACCTTTCTTTTTTCTGCTTAATAACCAATTAATACCATTTGCAATTGAAGATGCAATCCGATCACTAAATGAATTAATTACATCAGTTGTGTTGTCAATCATATCAAACAAACCATTTAGTTTGTTCACTTTTGTATCGACATTATCGATCATCCGATTAACTTTGTTTAAAGTTTTAATAAATTTAATCATCGCTACAGTTGTCGTTATTACTAGTATAATCAAAGATATAAATAATATGACTACAAAAAGTTCTTTAACATCAATTACCATTATTGATCTCCTTTCTCATACATACTATCAATTAAATCAAACAACTCACTTTCTGTGATTGGATCATCCTTTTTAGGTTCCATAGCTTCTTCAATCATATTAATATCATCATCAATAATATTAATTGGTTCCTCTTTTACAGGTTTTGCTTCATCTATTAATTCATCGAATAAGTCTTCTTCTTTAGTCGCATCGTTGAAAAGAATTGAATTATTACCAACTAAAGTACTTTCTAAATCATCTTCTAAAGTACCATAAGCTTTTTTTCTAACTTCGTCAATCGATATTCTCGTACTAGTATATGTAATTGGTGTTTCTTTTTTTTGAGCGATATCTTCTTTGTTGTAATTTTTATCTAACACTCCATATACCGGTGAGATAATTGGCGTTGGTTTGAAATGTCTTTTTTCTTCTTTAACTTTAGTTTGCTCTTTTAAATAACTAGACTTTACTTCTTTTTTAGGTTGTTCTAGTTCTTTAAAATAATCATCGTCAAAAAATATCGGTTGAGTATTTTTTTCTTGTTTTACCTCTTTTGGTTCTATTTTAGGTGGTTCTTCAGGTTTTACCTCTTCTTTAGTTGGAGCTGGTATTTCCACTTGAATCACTTCACTTTTAATTGGTTCTTCAACCTCGTCTGTAAATAGACTTTTCATTTTATCAAGTAAACCCATTTTATTCTACCTCCGGTTCCAGTTTTAAAAAGTCATCGGTCTCTTTTTTAGAAGTGAATATATCGTACTTTTCTTCACTTACTAAAAATTCCTCATCTAAAACGACCTTGACAATATTATCATTAAATTTAACTGTCGACAAAATATAAGATGTATTTAAAATGATATTATTGATATCATCATAATCAGCTTCAACCTCAATTTTAGAATAATTATACATAAATTCAATAAAATATCGGTTGTTATCTTGTTTATTTATTTCTAAATATCCTTGTTTGCCATTAATATCGATTTTTTTAGAATAATAAGCATCAGGATTTTCCTCATATTCTTTCACTACTTTATAATAATAACTAACGACATCGATATATAAATAATAATAATTACCATCGGAATATAAGACATCGTTGTAATCGTTAGTATCAATGTATGTTACTCCTCTTGGAACATAATATTTATATCCTTTGCCAATTTGATTATATAAGTCGTTATTTTTCGATAAAACAACGTTTATAATATTATCAACATTGCTTGTATCAATTCTAACAACAGAGCAACCTGCTAACAAAAGTAGACAACAAAGTAGTAATATTTTTTTCATACGATTCACCTACTCATATATATTATAACAAATTTTACAATATTTTGGCAATTTATTTTACTTTTTTTTGGCAATTTGACAATGCGCAACTAATTTATAAATTGGCATTCCTAAACTAACAAATTTCTTTTCGTATTCGGTTTGAATATTATCCTTATCTAAATCAGCATATAAATCTAATTTTACTTCGTCAAATAAATAGTTTTCCTGACTTAAAGTAACTAATGAATATTCGAATAAATTTTTATTATCTGTTTTCATTTCAATAAGATAATTATCTTTAAATATCTTAGCATATTTTTCTAAAAACAAAGGGCTTGTTAATCTTCTATCAGCATGTTTTTTCTTAGGCCAAGGATCAGAAAAATTTAGATATATCTTAGATACTTCCTTATCGAAAACCTCATCAATTATATGAGCATCGAAATTCATTATTTTTAAATTATCTAATTCAACATCATTTAGTTTTTTTACCGCTTTCACTAAAACACTAGCATATTTTTCAATTCCAATAAAATTAATATTAGGGTTTTGTTTAGCTTTATTGATAATAAAATCTCCTTTACCCATACCAATTTCGATTTCAATTTTGTTTTTGTTTTTAAACAATTTGTACATTTTACCTTGATAATCATCTGGATATGAAACAACATATTTACTTTCACTTATTATATCTTGTGCATTTTTAATATTTCTTAATCGCATAATTTCACCTAATCTAATTATACACCAAAATTCAAATAAAGCATATAATTAATTAGACAAAGGAGGAAATTATGAAAAAAGATCGCAATTGTGGAACACCGATGTACAATATGGGAATGACGGGACAATTTCCGGTTATGCCATTAATGCCAATCCCCAATATGCCTTACCAAAATCAAACGATGTCATATCAAAATATGAATTATCAAGGACAAACTGATAATCAAGATATTTTATCGAGATTAGCTAATTTAGAAAAACGAATTAGTACTCTTGAAGGAATAATTAATTCAAATAATTCTTACAATACTTCTAATTATCAAATGATGTAAAAAAAGATTGCTACAAAATTAAATAGTTTTGTATCAGTCTTTTTTATTGCAAACATAGCATAAAAGGTTAAAATTAAAAATTGCGATAACCAGTAATTAAAAGATTTATTAGAAAAAATATTAGAAAGAAAAATCGAAAATATAAATATTTTAAACCCTAATTTAGTTACTGATAAAATAAATAATCGTATTCAAAAATTAGATTTATTAATCAAAACAAATAATGAATATATTAATGTTGAATTGAATTCTAAATTCGATAAACTTATTTTTACACGTAATCTTTTCTATATCTTTAAACTATGTGGTAGTAAAGCTGAAAAAGGCAAAAAAGTTTATAATTCTAATAAAAAAATAATTCAAATAAATCTAAATTTCAATTGTCACGGATATAAAAAAAACGAACTAGGACTATATAGTAAGCAAAAGAAACTAATAGTAACCGATATTTTAACAATCTTCAACATAAATGTAGATTTTTATGTTAATGATTATTATAATAATGGTAAGAAGTTTAAAAGTAATGATGAACTAATTATCATGTTAGGTTTAGGCAAAGAAGAATTAGCTGAATTAGCTGAAAGGAGCGATAAAGTTATGGAATATAAAAAGAAAGTTGATGAAGTTAACGATGATGATGAAGTAATTAGTTGGTTTACGGCTGAAGAAGAGCGAAAAATGTATCAAGATGCTTTAATTGAACAAAGCAAAGAAGAAGGCGAAAAAAAAGGTAAACAAGCTGGAATTTTGAGTGTCGCTAAAAATATGTTAGCTGAAGGAATGAGTGTCGAATTAATAGCTAAATTAACTAAATTAAGTAAAAAACAAATAAGTCGATTATTATAAAAAACTATTGCAAAACCTGCAATAGTCTTTTATTTAGTCCTCATTTTTACTTTTGCATATCTAGAATGAGCATTATTACGGGCTTCATAAGCTTTTTTTATCGTTAAAACAATAGTTTCGCGAATCGTTTTAGCGCGAAATTGTTCAGTCTCATATTCATCCAATCTTTTACAAAATTTATTGAAGCATCCCATACTATTAGCATACATTAAATAATAAGGTATATTATCTAAATTAGAAATATCACCTCTAACTAACATCTTTTTCAAATTAGTATATTTGCGATATTCTATCAAGCCGTCAAAAGTTCTTTTTTTAAACAGAATAAAATATAATAAAAAGATAATCGATAAAACAATAACAACAATTGATGAATAATAAGTATTCTGACCGATAAAAAACGCCCCTAAAAATATTCCAACAACACAATAAATAATTCCAACTATTTTAAAAACTAACAAGTTTTCGTAATAATTTTCTTTTTCAGCTTCTTCGCTAGCAAAATTAAGCCAATTAGAATAGTTTTTTAAAAATTCATCAAAGTCTTCTTGTGAATAATAAATAATATCTTCTAAAGTTACTTTGTTTTTTTCACCTAAAAACATTTTAATTATTTTTTCTTCACTAGCTGATAAGTTTGAACTTTTATTTTTCTTTAAAATTCTTCTTTTTTCATCAAAAGTTATTACTTTTTTTTCAATTAAATAAAGTAACGAGGAAGCTAAATCATAATTATTAACTTTTTTTCTTAAAAGGTACCCTATTTTAAAAGGATTAATGTCTTTATTTAGTTTGAACTCTTCTATTGTAACTTGATGGTTATATTTTTTATAAATCTGATATAAAATAACAATTAAACCAATCGTCCAAATAGTTATAATACTAGTTAAAACAACTTTTAATATTTCTTCTCTTCTTTCAATTTTTGGTTCGATATTCATTAACCTAATTAATAATTCTGTTTTTAATTCATCAGTTTCTCTTAAGTTAGAAACTCTTTCAAAAGCTAAATTATAATCATCACGGTTGTATGTGTTTTGCGCTGTATTGACACTGTTATAGGCCTCTTCTCTTTGTTGATTATATTCTTCATCTTGTGGATTGATAGCATCTAAATCTAAATTTTCTTCTAATTCGACAATTTTATCTAAAATAATTTCTTCAGTTGTTTTATTAGTCGTTACTATTTCATTATCAAAAATAAGTCGAAAGTCGAAAGTGGCTTCTTTATTCAAAGAATCGATATTTAAAACAACGGTTTCTTCATCGACATATTCTATTTGAACATCTTCTCCACCATGAGTCCAAATCCGTAAGTTTTCTTCATTACCAGGAATATGAATAGTCACTTCTAAATTATTGATATTTTCTTCTAAATGACTAAATAAATACATAGCTAATTCAGCAACATCTTCATGATTAATAACCATATTTTCTAAAGTATAATCAATATAGAAATCCTTATTCATTCGACTAGGATTGTATATTTTATAGATCTGGCCATCTTCGGTTTGAGTTATTGTATAAACGCTATGGTCACCTTTAGTAGCCTCATCAACTAAAGTAAATAAATCGCCATTTTCTTGAAACTCCTCAATATCAGTATCATTTGAATAATTTATAGCCCTTACTTCATTTAAAGTTAATCTATCACCATTATATAAGTTTTTATCAAAACTAGTTAGCATATCGCCCTTATATCCTTGATAATTATTACGGTAATTTACCGTTCTTTCATAGCCGTTATATGTTCCTTTCATGCGAAACATTTCTACAATTCTTAAATCTCCATTTTCTAATATTGTTATATCTACACGATAATTAGTTACTTGATAATCAGCCAAAGCAAACGGTATCAAAAATAAAAAACAGATGATAAAACAGATTATTTTTTTCATTAACAAACCTCCAAAAAAGCTTACATGATGTAAGCTTAAAATTGTACTTTTGGTGCTTCTTTAGAAGCTTCATCAATTTCGAAAAATGCTTCTGGTTTGAAATTAAATAATGAAGCAACAATATTTGATGGGAAAACTTCTATTTTGTTTTTATAGTTGAATACTGCATCATTATAGAATTGTCTAGCATATTGAATCTTGTCTTCTGATTCTTTTAAGTTATTTTGTAAGTCTAAAAAGTTAGTATTAGCTTTTAAATCAGGATAAGCTTCTGCTACTGCCATAAGTCTACCTAATGCTCTAGATAATTCACCATCAGCTTTAATTTCTTCTTCAGTTGTTTTAGCGCCAACAAGTCTATTTCTTGCAGCGATAACATTTTCTAATGTCTCACTTTCATGAGATGCATAACCTTTTACTGTTTCAACTAAATTAGGAATTAAATCAGTTCTTCTTTTTAATAGTACATCGATTTGTGCCCATTGATCTTTTACTTTATTTCTTAAAACAACTAATTTGTTATAAGTCATTCCAACAAAAGCTAATATTAAAACGACTATTACAACAATTATTATTAGGGCAATCATCCATCCTTCCATATTCTTTACCTCCAATATTATTATATAATATTTTAAATAAAAAATAAATACATATTTTATTTTTTTTTAGGCAAACTAAATTTGAAAGGAAATGATTATAATGAATATCGATATTAGAAAGCATATTTTAGATAATTTTAAAGGAGCTGATTGTAGCGAAATAAAGGCTTCAATCGAAGCTTCAATCGAGAAAAAAGATGAAATTACGCTTCCAGGATTAGGAGTATTTTTTGAAGAATTATGGTGTCATAGTGATGAAAATAGTCAAGAATATATCCTAAACACATTAAAAAATTCATTAAAATAACAAAAAAAGGTTGACAAAATCAATCTTTTCAATTAGTATATATAGTACCAATTCGGAAATATTCGAATTGGCGCTAGTATCACACTAGCCAACCCCTTTTTATTCTTTTATGCGAACTATTCCTCAGGGGGGAATAGTTCTTTTTTGTACCCCTTTTATTCTAGTACGATTCCATTATAATATATTAAAAATATCTAAGTCAATATATTTTATTAATGGTAATGTCAAGATGTGTCAACTACTTTAATTTTAATTTATCTTTAGCCACTTCTTCTAAAGCTCGACCAATCGGCTTTTTAGAAACATATTCATACTCTTTTAATTGATAATGACCCGTTTGTTCGATTTCATGAGCCCTTTTTGCTACGATATTAACTAATAAATATTTTGAACCGACTTGATTAAGTAGCTTGTCAATAGATGGATAAATCATTTTAATCACCTTCCCTATATTTATAATAAACTAAAAATAATATATTTACAACTAATTCCTTAAAATTTGACATTATTTGACAACAGTTCTTAAGCCTTTTAATATTTCATACATTGCCCAAGTATCTTGACAACAATATTCAACTAATTTTTGATACTTATATTCATATTCTTGTTTATTCATTGTCTTAAATTTCGCATATGTTACTAAAGCTTCGACACCATTAGATATATCCATTCCTTTATAAGTTAAATTGCTAAACAAAGGAAGAATTTTTTTAATAGAAAATGAGCCTTGCATATCTTCGTGGTAATAATTAAATAAAGAGGCTTCTTCTTTAGTATATCCTAAATTTTCATATAATTTAGTATTGGTTTTAGTAATATTCATTAAATCAAAAACCCTATCTCTAATACTTAATAGTTCTTTTTTATAATTAGGAAAAATATCAGCTAATTCTTTTAATCTTCCTTTTTCAAATGATTCATTATAGACTAAAATTGTTCCTTTATCACCAATATATGCAATTAGTTTTTGAATTAACTCTTCTCGGTGGTCTTGTTCATCTTTAGCTAAATAACCATAGTGATCTTTTACTTTATCGCAAATACCTTCTTCTTTTTCAATATGTAAAGAAAATTGAAATACTGACTGAGTATATGGTTTTTCACCTTTAAATCTTGGTAATGGACAAGGAAATGTTTCAAAATCTAAGTGATATACTGGATAATTTATTTGCTTTAAACCAGCTTTTATCTTATCTTTATTGATATAAGGAATATGGGTTTGAACAACCTTTTTTTGAATTTTATTTTTTTCTCTTGTTAAATCTTTATCATCTATTTCTAACACACTAGTTATACCACTATTAATTAATTCATAAATTGATTTTTTATTAAAACCATAGTGATTATCCAAATAAGTTAAAATAGAATTCTTTTCTGGTAAAATAGCAAAACATAAATCAAAATATGAGCATTTAGTTGTTTTTTTATTTTCACAAAATTCCCCTACTTCACATCTTTTACTATCTAACCTAGCAATATATTCTTCTAATCTTTTTCGGTCTTGATCGATTATTTCTTGATAGTCTTTAGTAATTGAAGTCAAATCAAAATAAGCAATTATATCATCGCTATAAATAGGTATTCCTTTTTCATATTTACCATCAAAAGTATAATCAGCATTTAAAACAGCTAAATAATAATTAACTTTATTAATTTTATCTAACTGGTTATTTTGTTTTAAATCGTTTTCGATAATATATCTTTGGATAGCTAAATCATAAACATAATGGCCAGCTTTATCATATCTATTTAGTAATTTATTTCTTGCTTGATAGTATTTTTTAGGTAAATTATCGTTATTATCTTCTAATAAATGATAGATGTTATTTTTCTTTTCAAAGATAGAAATAAACTCTTCATCTTTATATCCAATACTTAAAAACTTTTTACTAGTGGTTGCTTTTACTTCGACAATATTAAATGCATTATTATTTTCGTTATAAATATCGACATAACAAATATATCTGATACCATTTATTTTACAATCAAAGCTTTCTTGCTCAAAAGTGTTATAAGCATATTTAAAATTACCTTTAAAATAATTTTTCGCATATTTTCCAGCTAGTATTTCAACTTCATTATAATAAGGTAACATTACTTCCATTTGTTCGTCTACTTCCATATCACTAGCTAGTTCTTTTAATAATTCAGTTTGTTCTTCTTTTAAATATTCTTCATAACTAATATCGCTGTTTAATACTTCTTCTTTTAAATCATCTAAGGCGACAAACCTTGGACATCTTGTATAGTTAATGAATTTCGTTTTCGTTATTGCCATATTTCACCTTTAAGTCATTATATATTTGATCGATTTTTTCTTTATTGTACTTTTTTTCATTTAATCTTTTTTCTAAAGTATTATAAATAAATTTTCTAGTTGTCAACCAAACGCCAGTTACTTTAAAAATAATTCCTGGTTGGAGAATAAAATAATGAGCAATATTATCTTTGATGATAAAAGGATTGTTTACTTTTTTATCATTGATTGTCCATTCTGAATCTTTAATGTCACCTTTTAAAGTACCACTTCTTCTAATTGTCGCAAACTCAAAAATACCTGCTTCATTGATAACAATTAAGTTATTATTAATAACCATTATTTTTTGATAAGTATTTAAATTATTGATTTCTGATATAATTAATTCATTATCAGTATATCTTCTTATTTTTTTAAAAGGACTACCATATTTATCATAATTAATCATCAATTTAACAACTGTTATTGTATTTGAAATAGTAAAAATAAAGAAAAGACATGTTAGAGGTATACTAATAAAAGAATTAAACATAAACAAACTAAAAATGCGTAAAACAACTATTGGTGCGACAATAACATAAATAATTGCGAAAGCAAAAAATAAAGACTTTTTCATTTTACCACCATATTAATAATAACATATTTAGCTTAATAATAAAAGTACCGAGTTAATCAGTACTTAAATTTTTGTTATCTAAATTATTCAATATTTTAGATGTTTTTTTATTTTTGAATTCTGTTTCTTTTATATTTAATTCTATACTAAAATTATATAAGTTTTCTAACCAAACAACATCCTTACTTGAGTTAGCTTTATTTATAACTTCTTCTAAATATTTTATTAAAATATTCCGAGGAATGCTATATAAAATTTCTTTAATTGTCATACTTCCAGGCCAGTTAATATCTTTTAACCAGTCAAACAATTCTAATATTACATCACCAATTGTCGGATAAGCTCTTTTCTTTAATACTAACGCAGAATATTCCCAATATTCTTTACTATAAAAAGGTTTAGCAAAATACAAATTAGAATATTTTAAATCTAAAGCTATTTTTTGTAATTTCCTATCCATGTTTTCATCATAAGAAATATCTTTAAATAGTTCATATGGATGGCAAATACCTTCATATTTCTTAAATAATTTAACCAATTTATTTTGTAATCTTATAATTTTTTTATCAGCTTTCTTATTGTAATAAACTTTAAAATAGTCAATTTCATTTATCAATTTTATTATTATTTTAGAGTCTAATTTACTTTTATCAAAAACAAAATTTTTATTTAACTTAGAAAAAATATCGCTTATTAAATTTTCATCATCTTTCGTAATTATCATTTTAATCACCTTTTACAGAAAAGGAATTATTTACATTTTTTCTAGTTGTAAATAATTCCATTTTATCCTTTGTAATTTCTATTTTCAATTTTTCTTCGGCAATATTCACAAATACCAAATTTTTCTCCTAAAAGATTATCTGATCCACAATATGGACATTTAACATAACTAGTATTTTTAGCTTTTTCTTGTTTAATTTTTATCTTCATATCATTTTCTCTTGATATTTCAGCATCTCTTTTTTCTTGCTTACTTATGTAATTTAAAATATTACTATTTAGTTTATTAAAAAGAGTTGTTAAAATAAAAGAGATAATTAAAAATATTATACCTATACAAATTAATGATTTACTATAATTTATAAAATCAATATTATATAAATTAGAGTTCAAAGCATCTTGTAAATAAGGTACTTTATTTATATCTATTTTAAATATATCTAATATAAAATTAATAATTTTAGGAATTAAAATCAAGATACCAATTAAAGTAATAAAAATTGAAGTTGATATTTTTTTATTACTGTATATGAAAAACCTAAATAAAATTAAAATGACACCTAAAAACGGAATAAAATATAATGTTAATAAAATAACTGGTAAGCTTGCTAATATCTTAAATAATAAATTATTCTTCATTTCTACCACTGTTTTAATTATTAATATTATAATATTCTAAATCATATTCAAGCGATGGTGTAATTCTAATTGGTTGATCTGAATTAGTATAATATTCATTAGCAACAGTTGAACAAGTATCTTTATTACATTTGATATCAACATATCTTTTTTCGCCCGGATAGTTATTATCATAAACACCAATATAATAATAATTTGGATTTTCAATATCTTGAACCAAACTTATTGCATTTATAGCATGTAATCCGCCACTATAGCTAGATGAAATAACTGGAGCATCTTTATCATTTAATCTTGCTTTTAAAATATTAATAAATCCTTCTGCACCAGTATAAGCCGTGGTTTCTGTTCCAAAGACATTTCGTAACCACAACATAAAGTTTGTTCCAGATGAATAATGGGTAGTCGTGTTTTGTCTAATAAATCCAGTATATATTGCATTAAGTAATTGAACATCATCATTTTCTATATTACGACTTGTTTGCATCTTATCTTCATTTAAATAAATATTCTCAGCAGTTTCGTAATTTACTCCCCATCTTTTAATTTGTTCTTCTTCAGATAAACTAGTTTCTGTCGTTATAATATCATATATGCCGGAGTTATTTAGTTCTGTTTTATATTCAGCAGTTATAACAAGTGCTGTACCATCTAAAGTTCTTAAATTAGATGGAGTTTCTTCACCAAAAAGATCAAAACCAAAAGAATATTTTAAAGCATTAGTTTGCAATTTATAATCATATAAATTAGCGTAATCATCAAAATATGTGTTATTTAAATCATAAGCATATGATGTTTGATCACCAGCCGTTATTGAATTCACACGAAGTGGTAATTGTTTTTTGTAATATAGTTGAGCGAATGTTGCCATACCATAACAATGACCACCAGTTGATAAATTGCTAGCATAATTAGCAAAAGAAAAACCGTCTCGATTAACTATAAAACCACTATCTGCAAGAAGAATACCATCAGCTTCGCCATCATTATCTAAGTCAACCAAATCATCATTTAACTCAGAACCGATATTTTCAAATAATTCGGTTAAACCATCAACATTACTAGATGAATAAAACTTACAACCAGTACTATTTGATATATTGGATAACTCCGTATTATCAGATCCTTCACCAAAACCAATCGAACAAATTTTAACATCATTTTCAATGGCACTCTCAATTATTCTTTCGGTATTTCTTTTTAATGATGAGTCTTGACCATCAGTCAAAATAACAATATATTTATTATCACTATCTTTTGAAAATTCACGAATACCACGAGTTAAAGCATTGCTAATATTTGTTCCAGCAAAATTAGTAATAAAGTTGCCATTCATTGTATTCAATTTATCTTTTAATGCATCAGCTGAACTACCAATTTCAAGAGCATTAGCATAATCACTTCTAAATTCTGATAGTCCCATTTTATAATTTTTCTTAGCTAATTTTGTAATTAAATCACTTGTTAAAGTAAACCTTAATCCTTCAGCATCAGATTCGTTTAAGGTACCACCAAATATACCACCAGTATATTCTTCTCCTGTTATTTCTTTATATTGTTCAGCGCTATACATACTCCAAGAATTATCAAGGACAAATAATACTTCGTTTATAGATGTTTCTTTTACAACTGTACTATCCCCCACTACATAATTAGAAAAATGAGTTAAAGTTGCAGTCAAAGTATTATTTTCTTTATCGATAGTTGTATTTATTTTTTCATATTTACTTTCTTTTTCGTTATAGTAATATATTGATAAGTTATCTTCGTTTAATCCATATTCTTCTAATTCTTCATCAGTATAAGTAATAGTGATAATAGCTTCAGTTATCTTACCATCAGTATAAAATGTGTATAAGTTATCAATTAGACCATCTTTACCACTAATTTTAGTGTTTGAATTTACTTCAGCTATTGTACTAGCAATATTTCCAGTTCCAGTAATTGATAATTTTAAATTATCAGATGTGTGACTATAAGTTAGAATTCGTTCACCATCTTTTACACCATCACCTTTTGAATCGGCTTTTAAAGGATCAAGATCTAATTCTATCTCGTCATAGTCACTTAATCCATCTTCATCAGTATCCGCTTTTTGGGGATCTGTTTTACTTGCAAAAATTTCATAATAATCATCTAATCCATCCATATCACTATCAGAAAGAAGTGGATTTGTATTATATTCTTTTTCTTGTTTATTTGTTAAACCATCTAAATCTAAATCTTCGTCAGAATCTAAATCTATTTCATAATCTAAAGCTAATTCGGCTTCAGTTGTATTAAAATTGATAATAGTAAACTCTTTACTTATCTTTCTTAATTTATATGAAGCAGTTATTTTACATTTACCTGTTGCCTCAGTTAAATTCCAATCTATTTCTAAACCTTCATTTTTAAATTCGCCACAAGTAACTTCATATTTTATTTCATCTACTTTATCTTCATTTTCAAAATTAACGCCTAGTTTTATATTAGTTGGCGCTACATAATCTAACTTAGAATCAGAATATTCCTCATTCCAGCTTAATTTATCAAAACCATAAAAACTATTAAATAATATAACACCAACAATTAATATAACGACACAGCCTAAACTAGCTAATAACTTTCCTTTATGTTTGATGATAAAATCTTTTGTATTTTGGATGATTGGCTTGAAAAAGTTTTGACTTTTTTTAGACATTGTTTCTGATAAAGTAGCATTATTTTGTTCTTTTATTACCACTACTTTGTTTCCACAGTTAGAACAAAAAGTCTCGTTACCATTTAATTTATTACCACAATTTGGGCAAAACATTTTTATCCTTCCTCCTTAATTAGCTAAATAAATCAAAAATTTCTTCTAATCCATCTGTTGCTGGGCCAATAACTAATTTCATATACAAGAAATATATTACAACTGCTAAGATAGAAAGGCAAACCAAATTGAAATAATACTTAACATTACCTTCTAATAATATTTCATTATTCATATTTTCATATAAAAGAATAATTGTATATATTAATCCAATAATAATAACTGGCATTGCTAATTCGGCCCATATTAAAGACAATATAGGTGCTAAAAGTAAAGAGCATATTAATACAGGTGTTACAACTAAAGAAGATATACCTAATAATCTTGCAAAATTTGTTTGTTTTTTTACTACTAGACTAGCAAGATAGTATACAACTGCAATAGCGAAAATAACTCCTAAATAAATTAAGAAATTTTTAAAAATAATTTCAACATAATTTAAATCTTTTAAGTTTTCCCAAACCCAAGTAGTTGTATATTTTCCAGAAGACCAACTATAACTTTTTACTATAATCGCATTTAACATTGTTGTAATTAAATTGATTAATGTTGAAACACCTGAAACAATTAAGGACATAATCATAGAATTTTTAAAAACATCAAACTTCTTTAATTCTTCTTTAAATGCTGTAAAAGGCTTTAAAATTACAGACATTATTATAAAGAAATATTGAACAATAGAAATTTTGTTAGTTGAACTAGTTGTTTGATTATTAATTGTTTGATTATTTTGACTTGAATTAGGACTTACTTGTACATTGCTTGTATTTTGGTTTACTGAAGCATTGGTAACTTGACTTGGTACAGGATTTATATTTTGATTTACTGGTTGTTGTGTTGCAGTCCCTACTTGACTAGGTTGTTCTGTTTGAACTTGTACTCCTTCTATATTTGTTCCACATCTTATACAAAATTTTGAGCCTGGATTATTAACAGCTCCACAATTTGGACAATTCATAATTAATTCCTCCCTTTTCACTACGTATATTATATGTTTAATTTTGTCCATCAAACTTATATATTGAACAGTAATTGATGTTATCCTAGATATAACTAATGATAGTTAAGTTCACTTAAAAATTAAACACCTCCTATTATTTAAATCAAAAGATATCGAAACAACAAATTACTACTATTCTTCTTAATTATACCATAGTTTTTAAAACAAAATAAAATATCTTGATAAAATTAACTATATTTCAAATATTGTTATTTTATCATCTCTTTTAACTTTTGTTTATTTTCTTTGGTATTACCTATTAGTACATTGCTATTTCTATTTTTTATAATTATCTCAATTGTTTTATCATAGTCAAAAATTGGAAAGTTACTACAACTTAAAAGTGTGCTATATTTTTTTCCATTTTTATCTATTATAACTAAAAAACTGTTAAATTTTTTAGAATCGAAATTTTTCTTGTTATAAACTTGGACAACTTCACTATACTTTAACAAAAATATGCCAGACCATCTTCTTATAATGTAATGTTCTGTAAAAATGAGATTTTTATCACTTATTAAAGGATTTTTTAATTCTGACTCTATTTTTTCTAATTCTTCACAAGAAATATTTTTAGCTATTTCTTTAATTATTATGATACTATGAATTTTATTTGCTAACCAGCATAAAAATACTGTTAATATGAAAACAGTTACAAATGGATGCCAAAATATATATGATATGATAGTCAAGATAAATAAAATGATAATAACATAATTTTTAATTTTCTCATAAAAAATTATATTTAATTTTTTAATCATATTTAATCCCTCTTTATAGGTTATTCTAAAATAAAATAGCAATAATATCTACTTCTCTCACACTTAAATTATTAGACTTAATTACTTTACTACATTTATTTTACCAAACAATACATATTTTGTCTAACAAAAAGCACCAATTCTAAATTGGCACTTTATTTATTATTTAATCTTTGTTATTTTTAAAGCTATCAATATGGCTTTCTTATTTTAGTTTGTTTTGTTGTTGTTAATTGTTCAATCAATCCAAAATTTCAATTTCAAATATTAGATCATTATAACAAAAATTTTTTTCATAGTCATCACAATAATACCTTTTTTTGGTATCTGATAATTGTTCAATCTGCATATTAAAATCATTAGTTGCATAAGATATCATTGTTTTTAAACCTATAATTTTAGCAGCTCCATTAAATATTCTAATATTACCTTCAATTAAATTTATTTCTAAAACAAATTCTTTCCCATAAAACTCCTCATCTAAATCCAATGTAGGAAATTTTCTTTTTGGTTTTATATATCTTTTTCCTTGATAAAAAATATCTCCTTTAAAACTATATAAATCTAAAACAATAAATTGCTCACGAAAGCGATTACTAGATATAAATTTAAATTTTATCTTATGTTTACCTTTTAAATTATATTCATCATATAAACAATATTCTTTGTTATTTTTTTTATTCATAATTTTACATCTCCTTTAAATTAATATATTATCGTATTTTTTAAAATAAAGTTCCAACGATATTCCAATAATGATTTTATTATTAGACTTATTTTTATTTGAATTATTTTATTACAATTTCCAACAAAGTATTTCACTATCTTCATTTTACCAAACAATACATATTTTGTCTAATTAAAAGCACCAATTCTAAATTGGTGCATAAATCAGTGCCTACTTTTGAAAGCCAATTAATAATTTATTATCTACATCTGACTTTATTCTTTTTTTTATTCTATTATATGATAATTGTCCCATTTCAACTTTTAATTTTTTCTTATTAGAGGTTTTTATAATAAGCCATTCAAATTTTGTTTTACCCTTTGTAGTTATTCTCCTTACTGAAGTAATTTCTTCAAAGCTAAACGAATAAGGTTTCCCGACGATTGGATAAACTGTTATATTATTATTATGTACAACTACTTTAGCTTTAATTGTTTCTACAATTGAATATATTGATATACAAATAAGAACACTTATCATAATATAATAAAACACATGAGGTTCTTGAGTAGAAAAAAATGTAAATCCCAACATGAATATTAAAAAGCCTACTAAACAAACTATTCCAGCATCTAAATATAATTTTGGATATCTAATAATAAAATAATTATCATTCATTTTACTTTCTTCTTTAATATTTATATTTTTCAACCCATAAAATAAAGCATATATACAAACAGTTGTTATCATTACTGCTAAAATATAACTAAGTTTCATTTTTACCACTCCTAAATACTTAAGATTCATTCTTATTATTTTTAATGTTAATTTTACGAATAATAAAGCATGCTATTGCTACACCAATCATATAACTAACGGATTTTGTTATTGCATCAATCCAATCAATTTTAAAATTTGTTTCATTTGCAACTTTTTGAATTATAACATTGTCAATTATTTCTTTTATTTGTTGTTTTTCTTCTTCATTAAATTCAGAATTTTTTTGTGCTTTAAATACATAATAGTTAGAATTTACAATAGTATGATAATCTAATAGATAAACCTTACTATTAAAATCATAATACTCTATTTTGATATATTTATAATCATTTTCGTAGATAGTATAGCTATCAGCTCCAGTTTCTTCTACTAATATTTCTCCAAATTCATTTATCTGATTATCATCATAACCAAAAGACATTTCTGGAGAAACAACAAAGAATTCTAATATTTTTTTAACATTGTCATTATTTATTGCATATGCGTAAGCAGAATTTTTTTCTAAAAGAGATTCTATATCTTTATAATTCATATTATACTTTTTAACTAATGAACTATTTCTAATATCTTCTCTTGTTGCCACAGTCCAATTTTCATCATCGAAAGATATAATGATTTCAGAATTTTTTAACTCATATGTTTTGGCAAGTGTTGTAGTTGGTAAAAGTAAGAATAATGTTATTATTAATAAAACTTTCTTCATAAAACACCTCTTATTTAATCAAATTTAATTTAACATTATCACAGCAAAACTTGACAAAATTATATAAACATATTAACTATTATCTTTTTTTAATATCATTGACTGGTTTTCCGATTCATACCAATAATTATCTTCTGAATAATAATTAACTAGTCCAAAATCTGCCATTCCTTCATAAAAAATAAAAACTTCATTTTCATTATCAACTTTTAAAATTTCTTTAGCATTTAACTTACTAAAAGCATATTCCCATTTTTCATATTGTCAAACTGTTTCTTCAAATAACGGTGTCCACGTAAAAAACAATGCTGATATAATTATTACTTCTGTTAAAAATAGTTTATCTTTACTATTGTCTATTGAATATTTTCTAAATAATTTATAAAATAAAACGATTAATAAAAAAGTTAATATAATTTTAAATATATACATAAAATCACCTTTTAAATATACTAATAAACTAACAATATGCTAAACAATATATTTCATTTAATTGAAATAGAAAC
>JAGHHZ010000027.1 GCA_017887425.1 Bacilli bacterium | reverse complement strand
TTATAATACTAATTTAAAAGATATATTAAAAATAAATATTGAAGCTGAAACATTAGCTATTAAAAATTATCAAAATTTAATTAAGGTAATCAATGACAAATATATTAAAAAAATGTTAGAAAGAATAATTGTTGATGAAGAAATACATTTAAAAATTTTTAATGATTTATATAAAGAAAACAGATAATATTTAAAAAACATATGTAAATTACATCTTTAATTTATAAAATTATTATTTTTTGCAATATCTAATTGAATTTATATTAACACATAAAACAAATTTAGAATATATTAATTTCTATTATTTAAATTCTCACTTGTTTTTATTATTTGTAAATATCAAAAAACAGATTTTCATCTGTTTTTTAATTAATGATTATTTAAAATATAATATTTATTCTTTAACAGGTGGCGGAAATTCTGGCTCAACAGGATTTTCATATTCGCCAGAATTATCAGGAAATTCTTCTTTATCAGGAGGATTATTTGGAAACTCACTACTATCATCATCTGGAATTCCATCATTATTTAAATCTAATTTTACAATTATAGTTCTTGTTTTTGTAACTGTATTATTATCTTTATCAGTAACAGTATAAACAATTGTATGAGTGCCTTCTAATAATATACTTGTATCAGTAAATGGAACATTTTCTAATGTTATAGTAGGAATTAAATTTCCATCCTCTTTATCAGTTGCCACAACACCACTAAGTAAATCTATAACCTGTCCATTTGTCATAATCAAAGTAGAATTATCAAAAGTAATAACCGGTATTTCACCTACAATTTCTGGTTCCTCTGGCTCAGGTTCTGGCTCAGGTTCTGGTTCAGGTTTTGGTTCTACATGAACAGGATCATTAACATCACTTGCTTCTTTATCATAACTACTTTCCAATTTTTCTCCGGCATACACCTTATCAATCATTTGCTTTGCTTCAGTAACAGATTCTTCATCAGGAATCATAACATATAATTTTTCTGATGGATATGAATAAGTATAATCATTTCCATCGCTACCATCCAAACTATAACTTGTAATATTCCAACTAGCCATATCATCTAATTGCATTTTAATTAATTTTTGAATGTCTGTATCTGTCATATTAGTTTGGAAAGTATCTTTTAAAGAATTTAATATTTTAACATAACCTGTTATAATCGCAGGACTAGTAGCTTTTCTAATTATTCCATCTATTACAGCTTGCTGATTTTCACCCCTAGATCTATCACCACCAGGTAAAGCTTTTCTTTCTCGAGAAAAAGATAATGCTTGTTGTCCATTCATATGGTTATATCCTTTAGAAAAATAATAAGTTGCTCCCGTTGCTTGTGAGCTTGTGAATGAATATTTAGAATATACATCTACACCACCTAAAGCATCAACAATTTTTTCTAAAGATGTAAAATTAACTCTTGCATAATAATTAATTTCAGTATCTAATAAATCTTCTAAAGTTCCCATTGAAGTTTCAACCCCATAAACTCCAGCATGTGTTAATTTATCTTTATATCCGGTTGTTCCCCTTAATTGAACATAATAATCTCTTGGAACCGAAACCAACAATACTTGTTTAGTATTAGGATTAATTGTTGCAATCATATTAACATCACTTCTAGATACTGTTGCAATACTTCCATAAGAATCTATTCCGCTTATATAAATACTAAAAGGAGAATTAGTTACATCAACTTCAGATTTTATTTCTATTTCTGTTTTAATGTTTATAGTATGTATAGTCTTAAACATACCACTATATTCTTCATTTTGTTCATATATTAATGACATAGATGATTCCTCAATCATAACAGAATCAACATTTTTATTTATTAAATCTTCAAACATTAAAGATGAATTATCATATTTAATATTTTCAATATCAGTTTCACTATTTAATTTTTCCAAAGCTTTATCTATGTTTGATAATTCATTAGTTGTATAACCAATATTGGTTAAATCATCAATTGAATCAAATTCGCTTTCTTCTAGTACTAAAATTAAATAGTTTTCTTCTTTATATTTATTATTTCCAAATCCTTTAAAAAAGCCCATTGTTATACTTAGATAGTAAAATAATACGCCCATTAATACTATAATTAATCCACCTAAGACATATCCAATAATATTTTTCTTTTTATTTTTCTTAAATAACAAGAAAAATAAACCAATATCATATAAAACAAAAAATACTAATAATAAAATTAAATATTTTAATGGCACAATATTTGTTCCAAATATGAATATTAAAAACAATAAAATTAAAAAAGTAAATATTACATATAAAGTTTTATTAATACTAAATTTCATTCAAATCACCACATAAAATATTATAGCACATTTTTAGATTGTTTTTGCGTTATATTATAAATTTTACAAAAATTGGACATCATTAAAACTATTATTAACTATAATTTTAATTATTATTGATTAATGAAATAAAATTTTCTATTTTTTCTTCTACTTTTGATAAAGATTCTTCATCGTTAACAGATAAATTCAAATAAGGCTTATCAGTTTTATCTATCATTAATTCATTTATTAAATTATCTAAAACGCAAGGAATTTTATCAAAAAAAACTATACCATCTACATTTTTTGTGTATTCATTAACATTTAACAAATCTATTTTATTATTTTTAAAATATTTCTTTTTTGAACAATTTTCATTTAACAGATCTTCATATATTGTCTTTATGTTATGTTTATCAAATAATTTAATCATCGCACTAATATATTTATCTGAATCATTATAATAATTACTAACTAATAATATTTTTTTATGATTGCTAGTTAAATTATTAATATTATCTATCCTTAATTTTTTTAATTGTTTATTATACTTAATAGAAGCTTTTAAATAAGCTTTTTTAATTTCACTTCTTTTAAAACTTAATTTATCTCCTATTTTTATAAAATATTTTAATTTATCAATATTATCAAACATTATTATATTACCATTTGATAAATTATTACATAAATCATATAAATTTCTAAAATTTGTACACTTTTGATATTTTAAATTAGGAATTAAAATATAATCACACTTGTCTTTTAAATATTCTGTATGCCTCTCAAAAAATTTAAAAGATAAATACATTTTATTTTCACATATTTTATCATTAAGTCCCATTATTTTTCTATTCATATCATAATAGACAACTTCAATACCTAACTCTTCAAAAAAATAAATCCATTTTTTTAAACAATAATAATTTAAAACTTTTGGTATTCCTATTTTCATTTATTTCACCTAAAAAAATATATTATCTAAAGTTAAATTATATGACTTTTAATAAACAATATGGTATAATTTTATTGGTGAATATTATGGAATTTAGAGAATTAACTAATCAAGAATTTACAAACTTTATAATAAATTGCCCACTAAAATCAATTTATCAAACTCCGGAATATGCATTTGTTATGCATAATCAAAATTATGATTCTGTTTTTTTAGGGTTATTACAAGATAATATAATTAAAGCCGCAAGCTTAATTTTAATACAAAAAGAAAATGGATTTAAATATGCTTATGCACCTAGAGGTTATATTTTAAACTATGAAGACAACAACATATTAAGAGAGTTTAGTAATAAAATTAAACTATATTTAAATAAAAAAGGAGTTATGGGATTAAAAATAAACCCATTAATCATAAGATCAATTTATAATATCAAAAAACAAGAAAGAATTGAAAATCCAAAGTATAACGAAATATTTAGTACCTTAAAACAAAATAACTATTATCATTTAGGATATAATAACTTTTTTGAAGCTTTAAAGCCAAGATTTGAAGCTATTATTGACTTAAATAAACCAATTGATGAATTATTTAATAATATTAAGAAAAAATATAAAACAAAAATAAGAAGCGCTATTAGAAATGGAATAAAAGTATATAAAGGAGATATTGATCAAATTGATGTATTATATAAATTTATAAATAAAACTTATAATAGAAATTTAACTTACTTTAAAGATTGTTATAACTTTTATTCTAAAAGAAACATGATTGACTTATTTTATACAAAATTAGATACTAAAAAATATTTAGAAACAGTACAAAAAAAATTAAATTATTATGAGCAAAGAAGTTTTTACTTTAATCAATTAATAGTTAAAAACATAAATAAGAACAATAAAAAATTGATCAATAAAAAAATAAACACTGATAAATATTTAGACTATTATAAAAAGAAATTAATAAAAGCAACTAATCTATTAAGAAATTATCAGGATGGAATTATAACATCAGTTATAGTATTAATTAAACAAGAAAAAGAAATAACTATACTATTTGATGGATATGATAAAAACTTTAAATCTTTTAATTCAAAACATTTACTGATATGGCAAATAATTGATATTTATAAAAAATTAGGTTATACCAAATTTAATTTAGGCGGAATGTCAAACATAACTATAGATGATAAAAAATATACAGGATTAGATGAATTTAAATTAGGATTTGGATCTTATATGTATGAATATGCTGGAGATTTTGAATTAGTAACTCATAAAAGAAATTATAATTTATATAGAAACTATGTGCCATTAAAGAACTTAATAAAAAGCAAGTTAATAAAATAACTTGCTTTTATCCTATTCTAAATGCAGGGGCAACACCATAAGTGCGACTAGCATTTTCAGAAATCCAAGGTCCATCAAAAATACCATTTGAAGTTACATTATAGAAAACATTTGTATAACGTGAATCAGATGAACGTAACCACCAATTACTAGCACTATCTTGATATTTTTTTATTGCTCCTGAATAATTATCCGTCGTTACTCCTTTATTTTTATAATAATCTAATTGCCTTGTTTCTGCTTCAGCACTATCATAATTTACATTATTATTTTTGCCTTCTTTACCCCAAACTTCTTTAGTAGAAAATAAATATAACTTGTCTTTTGATAAAAAATTAGCTGAATCGTCGTTCCCATGGCCTGAGACAGAACTTGTGTCAATTATAGCTGATTTTAAATCAATTGATAATGCATTATAAATATTATTGTTCACAAAACTGCTCATATCGCTTGCTGGCCATCCACCAATATTAGTACTAGTAGAATTCATATTATACATAGTAATAATATCAACAAACTCTACTACAAATCCACATGCTGTTTGAGAAAATCCTTTAGTACCACATTCTTCTGGTGTCGACATATTAGATATTCTTACTGTATAATTTCCTGCATAGGCACCGGTCAAAGTAACTTCTTTTTCATCTCCAACATTATAGTGGTCTTTAGCTTTTCCAGATTTTACTATTGCAGATATAGTTTCCCATGAATCTTCTGCAAATGATTTTGATTCAATTGGCAATTCTGGTTTAGTTAAATCACCTTCTACCATTTTATTATCTTTTAAAGAATAAATATTGCCATTACTTTTTATTTTTAGCCAGGTTAACTTAGTTGTATACTCTATTTCTAATATTTCCGCACTTCCTAAATTAACCATATTAGATACATCATCTTTATCTAACTCTGATGTACAAATTTTTTTATAATTATTATTCAATTGAGCTTCCATTTCTTCATTTAAGCAATAGTTTACAATTCCGTTGTAAACTATATTAGCCTCTGACTTACCTACAGATAATTTAGAATCTTCAATTACATCTAATACAATAGGTGTTGCAATTAAAGCAACAACAGCTAAAATTATTATTACTGCTAATAATTCTATTAATGTAAATGCTTTATTTGATATCACTTTCATTTTTTACCTACTTTCAGATATAATTATACATTAATTATATTTAAATGTAAATACTTTTATTAAAATATTGTTATTGTATATCACTTTAAACTTTACAAAAAAATAGTTAGATATATCTAACTATTTAATAATTTCTGAAACGTTACCTGCACCAACAGTGTGTCCACCTTCACGGATAGAGAATTTAGTTCCGTTTTCGATAGCAATTGGAGCAATTAATTCAACAGTGATTTCAACATTATCACCTGGCATAACCATTTCAGTTCCAGCTGGTAATTCAATAACACCAGTTACATCTGTAGTTCTAAAATAGAATTGTGGACGATAATTTGTAAAGAATGGTTTGTGACGTCCTCCTTCTTCTTTAGTTAAGATATAAACTTGAGCTTTGAATTTAGTATGAGGAGTAACTGTACCTGGTTTAGCTAATACTTGACCTCTTTCAACTTCATCACGAGAAATACCACGTAATAATACACCAGCATTATATCCTTCTTCAGCATAATCTAATTGTTTTCTAAACATTTCAATTCCTGTAACAACAGTTTTCTTAGTTTCTTTTAAACCAACGATTTCAACTTCGTCATTTAATTTTAATTGACCTCTTTCAACACGTCCTGTAACAACAGTTCCACGACCAGTGATTGTAAATACATCTTCAATTGGCATTAAGAATGGTTTATCAGTATCACGTTCTGGAGTTTCAATCCATGTATCAACAGCATCCATAAGTTCTTGGATTTTTTCTTGATAAGCTGGATCTCCTTCTAATGCTTTTAAAGCTGAGCCACGGATGATTGGAGTATTATCACCATCGAAACCATATTCGCTTAATAATTCACGAATTTCCATTTCAACTAAATCTAATAATTCTTCATCATCAACCATATCACATTTGTTCATGAATACTACCATACGAGGTACACCAACTTGACGTGATAATAAGATGTGTTCACGAGTTTGTGCCATAGGTCCATCTGTAGCTGCAATAACTAAGATAGCACCATCCATTTGAGCAGCACCAGTAATCATGTTTTTAACATAATCTGCGTGTCCTGGGCAGTCTACGTGAGCATAGTGTCTTTTATCAGTTTGATACTCAACGTGTGCAGTATTAATAGTAATACCACGTTCTCTTTCTTCTGGAGCTTTATCGATATTTGCATAATCAACAAAGTCAGCTTGACCTTTACCAGCTAAGTATTTAGTAATAGCAGCTGTTAAAGTAGTTTTACCATGATCTACGTGTCCAATTGTACCAATGTTAACATGTGGTTTTGAACGATCAAATTTTTGTTTTGCCATATTAAAATTTCCTCCTTATTTATTACATATTAATTTTATACTAATTAATACAAAATTTCAAGCGTTTTATATTAATTTGTACCATTTTTTTTGATAATATCTTCAGCGATATTTCTTGGAACTTCTTCGTAGTGATCAAATACCATTGTGAATGTTCCTCTTCCTTGTGTATTACTTCTTAAGCTTGTTGCATATCCAAACATTTCAGCTAAAGGTACCATCGCATCAATAGCTAAAGCGTTACCACGTGATTCTTGTCCTAATGGACGACCACGACGAGAAGTAACATCACCCATAACTGCACCTAAATATTCATCAGGTACAACGATTTGAACCTTCATGATTGGTTCTAATAAAACTGGTTTACATTTATTACGAGCTTCTTTTAAAGCCATTGAAGCAGCTATTTTATAAGCCATTTCTGATGAGTCAACATCATGATATGAACCATCGAACAATGTCGCTTTAACATCGATCATTGGATAACCAGCTAAAACACCAGTTTTCATAGCGTCTTGTAAACCTTTATCAGTAACTGGAATATATTCTCTTGGAACTACTCCACCAACGATAGCATCGACAAACTCATAACCTTTATCTGGATTTGGTTCGAATTTAATCCAAACATGTCCGTATTGTCCACGACCACCAGATTGTTTAATATATTTACCTTCACATTCACCAGCTTGAGTTAATGTTTCACGGTAAGATACTTGTGGTTTACCGATATTTGCTTCAACACCAAATTCTCTTTTCATTCTATCAACGATGATATCTAAGTGTAATTCACCCATACCAGCGATAATAGTTTGACCAGTTTCGTGATTAGTACTAGCTCTAAAAGTTGGGTCTTCTTCAGCTAGTTTTTGTAAAGCTATTCCCATTTTATCTTGATCAGCTTTTGATTTTGGTTCAACAGCTAATTCGATAACTGGTTCTGGGAATTCCATTGATTCTAGAATACAAGGTTTCTTTTCATCACATAATGTATCCCCTGTAGTTGTATCTTTAAGTCCAACAGCAGCTGCAATATCTCCGGCAAATACTTCAGATATTTCAGTACGATTATTAGCATGCATTTGTAGAATACGACCGATTCTTTCTTTTTTATCTTTAGTTGCGTTTAATACATAAGATCCACTTGATAAGTGTCCTGAATAAACTCTAAAGAAAGTTAATTTACCAACGAATGGATCAGTCATAACTTTAAATGCTAAAGCTGAGAAAGGTTCTGAATCAGATGGATGTCTTTCGATTTCGTTACCATTTAAATCAACACCTTTAATTGCTTCAATATCAACTGGGCTTGGTAGGTAATCGATAACTGCATCAAGTAATAACTTAACACCTTTATTTCCTAAAGCTGTTCCACATAATACTGGGAAAAATTCAACTGCTAAAGTTCCTTTTCTAATTGCTTTTTTGATTAATTCAACTGAAATTTCTTCGCCTTCTAAATATTTATTCATTAATTCATCATCGAACTCAGCTACTGCTTCGATTAATTCATTACGTTTTTCTTCAACTAAATCAACCATGTCAGCTGGAATTTCGATTTCTTTGGCATTTTCATGTTGTTCGCCATCATATTGATAAGCCTTTCTAGTAACTAAATCAATAATACCATTGAATTCATTTTCTGCACCAATTGGCCATTCGATAGGTTTAGCGTTAACACCTAATCTTGAATCGATAGTTGATAAACTGTATTCAAAACTAGCTCCCATCTTATCCATTTTATTACAGAAAATCATTCTTGGTACTTTAAATTCAGTTGCTTGACGCCATACTGTTTCAGTTTGTGGTTCAACACCAGCTTGGGCGTCCAATAAAGCTACTGCACCGTCTAATACACGAAGTGAACGAGATACTTCAACAGTAAAGTCTACGTGTCCTGGAGTATCGATTATATTTAATCGATGATTTTTCCAGAAAGCAGTAGTTGCTGCTGAAGTAATTGTAATACCACGTTCTTGTTCTTGTGCCATCCAGTCCATTTGTGATTCACCATCGTGAGTTTCACCAATTTTGTGAATCTTACCAGTATGGAATAACACACGTTCAGTACAAGTAGTTTTACCTGCATCAATATGGGCCATGATACCAAAATTACGGGTTTTTTCTAGACTATATTCACGAGCCATATATTATTTCCTTTCTACCATCTATAATGAGCAAATGCTTTATTAGCTTCTGCCATTCTGTGAGTATCCTCACGTTTTTTAACTGCTGCACCAACACCATTTGATGCATCAATAATTTCATTAGCTAAATTTTCAGCCATTGAATGTCCGCCTCTTAATCTAGCATATTGTACTAACCATCTTAATCCTAAAGCTTGACTTCTATCAGGTCTTACTTCGACTGGAACTTGATAGTTAGCTCCACCAACACGACGAGATTTAACTTCTAAAGCTGGTTTGATATTTTCTAAAGCTTTATTTAAAACGTCCATTGGTTCTTGATTTGTTTTTTCTTTAATCATTTCAAAAGAGTCATATAGAATTGTTTGAGCAACTCCTTTTTTACCATCGATCATTAAACGATTAATTAATTTAGTAACTAATTTTGAATTGTATAATGGATCTGGTAAAACGTCTCTTTTAACTGCACGTCTTTTACGCATAACTATCTCCTTTCTTATTTTTTAGGTTTTTTACTACCGTATTTACTACGTCCTTGACGACGTTTTTCGATTCCAGCCGTATCCATAGTACCACGAATAATGTGATATCTAACACCGATTAAGTCCTTAACACGACCGCCACGAATTAAAACTACTGAGTGTTCTTGTAAATTATGTCCTTCTCCAGGAATGTAAGCTGTAACTTCCATACCATTAGATAATCTTACACGGGCATATTTACGTAACGCAGAGTTTGGTTTTTTAGGTGCCATTGTTCCAACACGAGTACAAACACCACGTTTTTGAGGTGAATTTTGACTTGTTCTTTTTTTATCTTTGCTGTTAAAACCGATTCCTAAAACAGGTGATTTACTCTTTCTCGTTTTGTTTTTACGATTTTTTCTAACTAATTGGTTAATTGTAGGCATTGTTGTCCTCCCTTCTTTTACACACTTCCAGGTGTTTCGTTTTTATTATTAATTTTAGACTTGCGTTAAGCAAATCCAAATTAAATGCAGTATAATATTACCATGTTTATTATATGTTTGTCAAGTGTTTTTTATACTTTAAATTTGATTAATTAAAATCATATATTTCATTATAACCTATTGTTTGATAGTTGCTACAGTTTAAAAATGCCTCATAAGTTATTTTACCATCATTCAAAGTAAATAAACCATATCCTGTACATGCAGAACCATCTTCAATATCATTAATTCCATCGATTAGATTTTCATTAATTAATTGTCTTATAGTGACACTTATTCTTTCGCCGTCTAAAATATCAGAATAATATTCTTTTTGATAGACTTCAGTTGCTTCTAAAACTATTTCTTCTAATTCATCATATGTTTTGTATTCAGGTTCTTTTATTTCTTCTTCATCGTCAGATGGTCGACTTACATTACCACCAGAGCTATCTTCACCTATTGGATCAAACATATAGCCAAAATCTTGTTGAATTAAAACGGCTGCAATGACAAGGCCAAGCATTAAAACTAAAATACTCACTAACATAACTTGTAATCCCCATCCACGATTATTTAACTTAAAACGATTCATCAAAATAAATTCCTACTTTCTAATTCATCATTAAAACGATATAGTTTAGCAGGTCTACCCATGTATCCTTCATTAACATCACCAGTATCGATAACGTAACCTAAATTAATTAATTTTTTTCTAAAATTTCTTCTATCAATACTAACATTTAGAATTTGTTCATAAACTTTTTGTAATTCTGGTAAAGTAAAATCACTTGGAAATAATATTTTTAAAATGTTACTATTAATAATTCTTTTTTTGAAATATTCGATTAACTTATTAATTATTTTATCATGATCATAACCAGTTTTAGGTATTGAATCAATATCAAACCATTCTAATTCGATATCATCACGTTCTTGTTTTTTTAGCACCAATGTAATGTTATCGATTAATCCGATAAAAGAAGTAGCAAGGACTCTATTATCTAAATGACGATTTAAATTACTAAATGTGTAACATTGTTCAATATACATCGTCGGTAAACCTAGCTTATCACAAACAACATCAGTGATATTATCTTCTAAAGTTTCATTTTTGTTTAACATTTCCCCTGGCAAGATCCAATATCCTTTATATGGATCTGTTTTTTTTCGCATCATTAATATTTTGACTTTGCCTTTATCGACAGTAAAAACACCGATTAATGTTTCCACCATCAGGCTATAATCTTCTTTTAAACTACTCATATTTATCTCCCTTTGTGTTTACAGTACACCCATTTTATCTTAAAAAAATACTTTTGTCAAATTAAATATAAAAATTATAAATAAAAAAATATAACAAACTGTAATAAAGTATTTGTTATATTTTCTTAATTTGGTATTGTAATATTTTCATTTGTATCTTATGGAGTAAGAACAGCACGCGTACTACTGTTGCTATTATTACTACCATCTCCTCTTCGTAAACTAAATATACCAGCTCCTAAAGCAACATTATAATTTCCACCACGTCGAATCCAATGACTGTCAACTTTTAAGAAAATAGAGTAATCACCATACCAACCACCACTTGTAGTACCAGTCGTTGATAACGTTTCTTTAGTTGCATCACCTAATTTTCCTCGTTCGTGAGTTGTATCGGATGTATTATATGTGTATTTATCATAATTTTATTAATATTAATTATCTAAATAATCTCTTAATTTTCTAGATCTAGATGGATGTCTCAATTTTCTTAAAGCTTTAGCTTCAATTTGTCTAATTCTTTCACGAGTTACACCAAATATTTGACCAACTTCTTCTAGTGTTCTAGCT
>JAGHHZ010000026.1 GCA_017887425.1 Bacilli bacterium | reverse complement strand
TTTTTTTAAATCATCAGGAGAACGATCGGAAGCAATAACTATTTGTTTATTATTTGTATATAAATCATTAAATGTGTTGAAAAATTCTTGTTGAGTTTTATGAGCTATTTCTAAATATTGTATATCATCAATCATTAATACATCGACATTGCGATATTTTTCTTTAAATGTATCTATAGTTTCAAAATTATTATCATTTTCATTTTTTCGATAAATCTTTAAAAAATCATTAACAAAAGTATCAGTAGTTACATAAAGTACTTTTTTTCTACTATTTTCTTTAATGTAATTACCTATTGCGTGCATTAAGTGAGTTTTACCTAAACCGCTTTTCCCATATATAAATAGAGGATTATACATACTGCCGGGTTGTTCAGCGACAGCAAGAGCGGTAGCTTTAGCAAATTTATTACTAGCACCTGAAATGAAATTTTCAAAGGTATATTTTGGATCTAAATTAGATTGAAAACTGTTATTTTCTGGAACACCAATTTCATCAATATCTATTATTGTTTCATTATTTATATCATCTTCTGTTACAAATTCAAATTTAAATATTGATCCGGTTACATCAGTAAAAGTTTTTTCAATTAAATCAATATAATTTTCTCTTAAATGTTTTTTATGAAGCGACATTGGTACTAATATTTTAGCGCATTCTTCAGTAAGTTCGATTAATTTTGTCTCTGAAAACCACATATCATATAATACAGGTGTCAGACTTACTTGAATTTTTTCTAAAAAAGAATTCCATATACTATTTATATCCACAATATCACCCACTTTGTTTCATATATATTCTACCTTATTTTATAAAAAAACGCTACAAAAATGTGGAAAAATATTAAAAAAAAATAAAAATCCACAGGGAAAGAAACCTTAAATTGTTGGGAAATACAAGTTTTCCACTTTTTTGTGGATAACTTTATCAACTTTGTATAAAAATTGTTAATAAAATATTCCACAAATGTTAATTAAAATGTGGATAACTTTTACAAATGTGGAAAAAAAATTTATTTTATCAAGTTTTTGTAAAAAATATTTGACAAATAGAAGTTTTATCTATATAATTAATAAAGCAATTGGAAAAAAATTATTGGAGGTGGATTATAATGAAAAGAACTTATCAACCAAATAATAGAAAAAGAAGTAAGAAAATGGGTTTTTTAGCACGCACTAAGTCTAAAGTAGTAAGTAATCGTCGTAAAAAAGGACGCAAAGTTTTAGCTCATTAATAAATACACCACTGTTTATGCAGTGGTTTTTTCTTCATATACGAGGTGATAATTTGTGAATAAAGAACACATATTAAAAAAAAATCTTGATTTTCAAAGAATAATAAAAAAAAATAAACCATATAAATATAAGGAATATATTTTATATGTTGAAAGAAACGATAGTGATGATTATCATTTTGGTTTTTCTGTGGGAAAAAAAATTGGAAAAGCTGTTGTTAGAAATAAGATAAAAAGACAATTAAAACATATTGTTTCTAAAAAAGACTACCAAAAAGGCTTTAATTGTATTATAATAGTAAATAATAATATTTTAAACAAATCTTTTCATGAAATGGAAATAGATTTGCATTTAATATTAGAAAGACTTAATTTAACGAAGGAGAAAAGAGATGAATAAAAAAAACAAAATATTCGTATTAGTAGCTTTAGTACTATTACTGACTGGTTGTACTGAATATAAAACATATAATAATGAACCAGTTGTTATTGATTCTACAGGACAAAGAGTTGTAGAAAATATTTTATGTAAGACAGAAGAAACCGAAAGACAGTTTAATGAATTAAAAGAAAAATATAAAACTGATTTAGATAATAAGTTAAATAATTCAGAACTTTCTCAAGAAGAGTATGATCAAAAAATAAATGAATTAAATGAAAAATTTGATTTATCAGATGTAGCCACTTGTTCTGAGTTCAATGTTTTTTCAGGTGATGAAGGACTTTGGACAACATTATTTGTAAAAACACTTGCTTGGGTAATAACTAAAATAGGAATGTTTACTCAAAATTATGGTTGGGCAATAATAATTGTTACTATTTTAATTAGATTAGTATTATATCCTTTAACACAAAAAACAGCAATGCAATCAGAAAATTTAAATGCTGCCAAATCAAAGTTAGATAAATTAGAAATGAAGTATCGTAATCGTACTGATCAACAGTCTCAAATGTTGAAAGCTCAAGAAATGATGGCAATATATAAACAATACAATATAAATCCAATGTCAGGATGTCTATATGCTTTAATTCAAATTCCCCTATTCTTCGCTTTCTATGAGGCTTTATATCGATTACCTGTTGTTTTAGAAGAAAATTTCTTTGGAATAAATTTAGGTATAACCCCATTAACTGCTTTCCAACACGGACAATATTACTATATATTATTTATTGTATTAGTAATTGCTGCTACTTATTTCTCATTTAAACTTAATACAACTATGAATCCATCTGGCGAACAAGCAAAACAAATGAAAATGATGATGAATATGAGTATAATTATGATTTCAATTGCATCATTTACTATCTCAACTGGTATCGCATTATATTGGATTGTTAATAGCAGTTTTACAATTGTTCAAAATTTAATAGCAAAAAGGAGTAAGAAAAATGAACATATTGCATAGGTATGAAGGAAAAAATTTAGAAACATTGAAATCTCAATGTTTAGAAGAATTAAATGTTAAAGAAGATGAAATATATATTTTTGAATCAGAAGAAGAGACAGGACTATTTAAAGGTAAAAAATATATTATTGAAGCAATTACTAAAGAAGATATAATTAATCAAATTCGCCAATTTATTAAAGAATTAGCAAAAAATATGAATATTGAAATTAATTCTGAAATAAGAATAGAAGGAGAAAATATAAATGTTTTATTAGTTACGGATAATAATAATATAATGATTGGTAAAGATGGTAAAACATTAAATGCAATTCAAATAGTTCTTCGTCAATATATGACCGGTTTAAATAAGCTTGGTTTAAGATTAATAGTTGATGTGGGAAATTATAAAAATAAAAAACTAAAAAATCTAGAATATCAAGTTAGAAAAATTTGTAAAGAAGTTCTTAAAACTAAAGTTGAAGTTAAATTAGATCCAATGAATTCTTATGAAAGAAGAAAAGTTCATTCAATAGTTAGCGAATTTGAATCTTTAGAATCAGTTAGTTATGGTGAAGATCCAAATCGTTATACAGTTATAAAGTTTAAAGACTAATTAGTCTTTTTTTCTTGATTAATAATCAAAGTTGCTGTAAAATACTTTGGTGGGAAGGAGATTGCTATGCCAAAAGAAAAGTTACCGATTAACATACTAAATAAACTTGATGAAGAATATATAGAAATAATTAAACCTATTATAACTAATAAAGAATTTATTAAAAGAAAGAACTATCATCATCATGAACATCGTTCAGTCTATGGGCATAGTTTAATGGTTTCTCTAAATTCTTATCTTATAGCAAAAAAATTAGGCCTTGATTATAAAGCTGCAGCTATTGGTGGATTACTACATGACTTTTATTATAAAGATTGGCAATTAGATAAAGAAAGAAAACCATTGTTAGAATCTCACGGTTTCGTTCATGCTAAAGAGGCATTAGAAAATTCAAAAAAAATATTTCCTGATTTAATTGATAAAAAAGTTGAAAATATTATTAAAAGACATATGTTTCCTTTAAATTTTATACCACCTTTTTATTATGAAAGTTGGTTAATATGTTTTGTTGATAAGTATTGTTCGATGGAAATATTCAAGGAACCAAAAGAACTATATAAATATGTTGGGCTTAAAAAGGAGGAAAAAGATGAATGATACAATTGCAGCTATTTCTACAGCTTTAGGTGTTGGTGCTATTTCGATTATTCGCATTAGTGGTGATGAAGCAGTTAACATAGTTAATAAAATAACGAAAAGTAAGAAAATTGATAAATCATCAACCCATACAATTCATTATGACTTCATTGTTGATAATGATAAAATAATTGATGAAGTTTTAATTTCAGTTATGTTAGCCCCTAAAACTTTTACCAAAGAAGATATAGTTGAAATAAATTGTCATGGTGGAATAGCAACGACAAATAAAGTATTAGAATTATTACTAACTAATGGTTGTCGTTTAGCAGAGCCAGGAGAATTTACAAAACGAGCTTTTTTAAATGGACGAATTGATTTGATTGAGGCCGAAGGAATTATGGATTTAATTAATTCTAAAACTGAAACTTCTAGAAATTTAGCTATCAATCAAGTAAGTGGTAGAACCTCAAATTTAATTAAAGATTTACGTCAACAAATAATTGAAATATTAGCCAATATTGAAGTTAATATTGATTATCCAGAATATGAGGATATTGAAGAGATGACTAATCAAATGTTAAGTGAAAGAATATCTAGTATCGAAAATAAAATTAAAGATATTCTAAATAAAAGTGAAAATGGAAAAATTGTTAAAGAAGGAATCAATGTTGCTTTGATTGGTCGACCAAATGTTGGTAAAAGTAGCTTGTTAAATTGTCTTTTAGAACAAGATAAAGCTATTGTAACTGATATTGCCGGTACTACTCGTGATTTTGTAGAAGGAATAATTATTATTGATGGAATTATATTAAATATTATTGATACAGCTGGTATTAGACAGACAAATGATATTGTAGAAAGTATAGGCGTAAATAAAAGTATTGATTTAATAGATAAGTCAGATTTAGTTATACTACTACTTAATAATAATGAAGAAATAACTGAAGAAGATATTGAATTACTAGAAAAAATAAAAGATAAAAACTATATAACCGTAATTAATAAAAATGATTTAGAAAGTCATATTAATATTGAAAAATTAGATAAAGACAAGATAATTTATATTAGTGCTTTAAATAATAGTGGAATTGATAAATTAAAAGAAAAAATAAAAGAGATTTTTAATTTTGATAAAATTACAACTTCTGATTTAACATATTTAACTAATGCTCGTTCATTATCTCTTTTACGTCAATCGCTTAATTCTTTAAATGATATTAAAATTGGTTTAAAAAACAATTTGCCAATTGATATGCTCGAAATAGATTTAAAAAACATTTGGGAATTATTAGGTAGTATCATTGGTGAGACTTATGAAGATGAGTTGATTGATCAATTGTTTAGTCAATTTTGTTTAGGAAAGTAGGTGATTTTATGGAATTTGAAGTAATAGTTGTTGGTGGTGGTCACGCTGGTTGTGAAGCAGCTTTAGCTACAGCTAAAAAAAATCATAAAACGTTATTAGTTACTGGACGAATTGAAAATATAGCTACAATGCCATGTAATCCTTCAATTGGTGGTTCCGCAAAAGGAATTGTCGTAAGAGAAATAGATGCTTTAGGTGGCATGATGGGAAAAGTTGCTGATAAAAGTTTATTACAAATAAAAATGCTAAATTATGCTAAAGGTCCAGCAGTAAGAGCTTTAAGAGCTCAAGCAGATAAAATAACTTATCCTCAAAATATGTTAAAAGTATTGCAATCACAGAAAAATCTTGAAATTAAAGAGGCAATTGTCGAAGATTTAATTATTGAAAATAATAAAGTTAAAGGTGTTATTCTAGAAAATGGTGAAAAAATAGTATCTAAAATCGTCATTTTAACCACGGGAACATATTTAAAATCTGATATTTTAATAGGGGATACAAGAACAAGAGAAGGTCCACATGGTGAAAAACCAAGTAATTATTTAAGTGATAACTTGAAAAAATATGGTTTTAAAATAATTAGACTTAAAACCGGAACTCCGCAAAGAATTGCCAAAGATAGTATCGATTTTTCTAAAACAAAAATTGAAGAAGGCGACAAAGTATATCATACTTTTAGTTTTGATGATCAGCCTAGTTATAATATTGAAGATCAGATTCCTTGCCATTTAATATATACAACAAGTGAAACTCACAAAATTATTTTAGAAAATTTAAATAAATCTAGTATGTATGGTGGTTTAGATGACATAACAGGAATTGGTCCTCGATACTGTCCTTCAATTGAAGATAAAATAGTTAGATTTAAAGATAAAGAAAAACATCAATTATTCTTAGAACCAGAAAGTTTATATTATGATGATATATATCTTCAAGGTTTTTCAACTAGTATGCCAAAAGATGTTCAAGAACAAATGGTACATAGTTTACCTGGATTAGAGAATGCTATAATTAATAAGTATGCTTATGCCATTGAATATGACGCCATCTACCCTACTCAATTAAAAAGGAGTTTAGAAACAAAAATAATTGAAAATTTATTTACGGCTGGACAAATTAATGGTACGAGTGGTTATGAAGAGGCAGCTTGCCAAGGTTTAATAGCTGGAATTAATGCCAGTTTAAAGCTAGAAAATAAAGAACCATTAATTTTAAAAAGAAATGAAGCATATATTGGTGTTTTAATTGATGACTTGGTAACAAAAGGTGTAAGAGATCCCTATCGCTTGCTTACTTCTCGTGCTGAATATCGTCTATTATTACGTCATGATAATGCTGATTTACGTTTGCGTGAATATGGTTATCAAGTAGGATTAATTGATAACGATAAGTATCAAAAATTATTAGATAAAAAAGAAAAAATCAATGAGTTATTAAATAAATTAAAAATGGTTAAAATTACACCAAATAGTAATGATATATTAGAAAAATTAGGTAGTACACCAATTAAAGATGGATATAGTATCTATGATTTATTAAAACGTCCAGAAATAACTTATGAAAAATTATTAGCTAATAATATAATTGATTTTAAATATGATATAGATATAATTGAACAAGTAGAACTAAATATAAAATATGAAGGTTATATCAAAAAAGCGGAAAAAGAAGCAGAAAAATTAATAAGTTTAGAAAATAAAAAAATTCCAGAGAACATTGATTATAATAATATTGTTAATTTAGCAAGTGAGGCTAAACAAAAATTATCAGAAATTCGCCCTACTTCTATTGGTCAAGCTATTAGAATAAGTGGCGTTAATCCGGCTGATATTTCTATTTTAAGTATTTATTTAAAGAAAGAGTATAATAAATGAAAAAAGAAGAATTTGTTGAAGAATTAGAAAAATTAAATATAAAAGTTACAGATAATCAATTACACCAATTAGATGAATATTATAATCTATTAATTGAACGGAATAAAGTTATGAATTTAACAGGAATAACCGAAAAAGAAGAAGTTTATTTAAAACATTTTTATGATAGCATAACAATTACAAAAGTTATAGATTTTAATAATGTAGAAACATTATGTGATGTCGGAAGTGGTGCAGGTTTTCCTGGATTAGTTATAAAAATCTTATTTCCTAATTTGCAAGTAACTTTAGTTGATTCGTTAAACAAAAGAATTAATTTTCTAAATGAAGTAATAAGCAAACTAGAATTAAAGAATATTAATACAATTCATACTAGAATTGAAGAATTTGGTATTAAAAACCGTGAAAAATACGATATTGTTGTTGCAAGAGCAGTAGCTCAGCTAAACATTTTACTAGAATATTGTATTCCGATTACAAAAGTTAAAGGTTATTTTATTGCTATGAAAGGCAATTGTTTTGAAGAAATAAATAAAAGCAAAAATGCATTAGATAAATTAAATTCCCATATAGAAGAGTGCAATTCATTTAATTTACCAATTGAAAATAGTAGTAGAACAATTATTAAAGTAAAAAAAGATGTAGCAACAGATAAAAAATTTCCTAGGAAATATAGTGAAATAAAAAAACGTTCACTATAAATTTCTAGGTTTTTTTAATTATTTCCCAAAAACGCTTGCATTATTTCCCAAAATATAGTATCATTTATTTATAAAAGAATTAGGAAGGGGTTTTTTTCGTGCAGAATGAAAAAAAAGTTGTCGAATTAAATATAGCTGATGTTTTGCCAAATAGGTTTCAGCCAAGAATAAGATTTGATGAAAATTCAATTAATGAATTAGCTCTATCAATAAGGAAATATGGTGTCATTCAGCCGATTGTTGTAAGAAAAATCGGTGATAAATATGAGATTATTGCAGGTGAAAGAAGATATAAAGCGAGTGTTATTGCAGGAAAACAAACAATACCAGCTATTGTTTCTGAGATGACAGATAAAGACAGTGTAGAAATTGCTTTAATTGAAAATGTTCAAAGAGAAGATTTAACCCCTATTGAAAAAGCAATTTCATATAAAAAAATATTAGATATGGGATATATTAGTCAAGAAGATTTAGCTCAAAAAGTTGGTAAGTCTCAATCTTCTATAGCAAATACACTTAGATTATTAAATTTAAGTGATGATGTTCAAGAAGCTTTATTAGAAAACAAAATTTCTGAACGTCATGCTAGATCTTTATTAAAGTTAAAAGATGAAAAACAACAAGTCGAAATGTTAAATAGAATTATTAATGAACGGTTAACCGTTAGAAAAACAGATGAGGAGATTGATAAAATGTTAAATGATAATATGAATAATAATTTAAATTTTGAAAATACCGCACCAGAAGAAGTTGTTCAAATTCCTGACATTGAATTAAGTAGTATTGATACAACTAAATTACCTGGATTTATGGATATCGATAAAATTGAACAAACAGCTCAAGATATAACTCCTCAAGAAAAACCTGTTGCTAATATGGATGAATTATTAAAATCTACAGCTGCTGAACTTACTCCACCTACAGAAAATCCTTCATCTTTAGAACCACAAGGAAAATTTTTCAACTTTTTCGAAGAGGAACCAAAACCACAAACTAATAACCAAAGTGATTTTAATTTAGAAAATTTTTTCAGTAGCATGAATACTAATACTTCTACTGATACACAAACTGCTCAAAGCATCGAACCAAGTGTTCCAAGTGTAGAACCAACAATGCCAGAAGAACCAGTAATGCCAAGCATCGAACCAAGTGTTCCAAGTGTAGA
>JAGHHZ010000025.1 GCA_017887425.1 Bacilli bacterium | reverse complement strand
TTCATATAGCAACAATCTTTACTTCTATTATTTGGTGGTTATGGCATTTACCAATATTTTTTATAAGAGGAACAGCAAATGCAAATATGAACTATTTTCTTTTTGGAATAATGTGTTTAACCTTATGTTATGCTTTGGCATCAATAAGAAAGGTATCGAAAGGTGTATTTCCTTGTATATTAACTCATTGCTTAATAAATGGGTTATCTGCAATATTTGTATTTAATTATAGTTTGTTAAGTTGTTGTATAACTTTAATTGTAACAATAATAGTATCAATACTAATTTTAAATATAAATAAAAGATATATAAGGTAATTATAAATTACAATTTATCAATTAAATATCTATAAAAAATTTGTAGTTAAATTTTAGTTATTTTTTATAAAAAATAATTCAAATTTACTTATATTTATTCAAACCTATTCAAACTTGCTCGAATTTTACAAGCAATGAAAAGCCTTAAAAATAAAGGCTTTTTTGATATTTTACATCATATAACTAATTAGAGCTTTTTTTTCATACCCAGTAGGTCGAGGGTTCGAATCCCTCTCTCGCTACCAATTGTTTATTAACTTCTGTAAAACAGGAGTTTTTTTAAAAACAAATCTCAAACTTGTTGCTTGAGATTTATTTTATTAGTTTTTTAACTTTTTTATAATTTTGAATATACCAATTTATAAATTCGTCAGTAGCACTTGTTCTATCGTCAGGACGATTATCTCTTTCTTCATCAGACATTTCAGCTAAAGTTTTAGTACAATTATTAGGAATAAAAATATACCATAAATTTGATTTTGCTCTTTTAATTTTATTTCCTCTAGGCTCATGGGAAAGTGTTCCTTTACTTATACCAAAGAATTGATAATAATCATTTCCATCATAAAAAGTAAGACAATCAAGAAAATAACAACTTCGATCACTTACATCTTTCATTATTTTTAAAAGATTCTCAATATTAGAACTAACGCCACTTCTTTTGACAAATGCACCGGGATATCCGGGATTATTTGGATATTTCTCAATATAAAATCCTGAATCAGCCACAAAAACAGGATGACCTAGTAATTCAAAAGCTTGTCTTGCTTTTTCTTTAGATATAAATTTAATATCATTAATATTTGGTTCGTCTAAATCATGTTTGAAATAATTTATAGTTATGTTAAATTTTTCAAATTTTTCTTTTACTGAAACATATTTACCGTAATTACCTGTTACATAAGTTAAATTTTCCATATTACATATCTCCTTCATATATTACTATAAAACTTTTTTCAAATAACATATTAACAAAAGAAGAGGTAATATATATGTCAGTTATCGTATTTTTCTAATAATTTAATATTTTTAATTCTATTTATATAAAAATGTCTTATTTCTTCTTTTGACTCACAATAAGCAGCAACTCCCCATTCTGAACCGAGTAAAATTAAATCATAAGGATGAATAATTCGAGAAGATATTTCCTTTTGGTTTTTAGAGTAGTATTCTATAAAGCATTTCCTTTTTTCTTTAATAGCTCGATTGATTAAGTTGAAAAACTCTTTATTTTTAATAGTGATAGAGTTAGGAGTAATAAATCTTTTGGGAACATTAATATTTTGGTTTAAAACATATCCGCCATAAGGACCTTTAATAGTATCGATATAGATACCTGCTTTTTCAATTTCATCTTTGTAAACTCTAATCATTCTAGGACTTACTTCTAATTTTTGGGCCAATTCAGCTATACTATATTTTCTTCCAGTACTTAAATATTCTATCATCGAAAGAACATTACTAATTTTAGACATATAATCACTCCTAAACTAATGTAATTTATTATATCATACTTTTAAATTTTCCATATTACTAGATAGAAATATTTATTTTTTTGTGTTAGAATGGATATAGAATTAGGAGGATATTATGGATGAATTTTTAAAATATCAACAAGAAATTGCTGATATACAGTATACTATTAATTTATTGATGTGGGAGTTAAGAATTGTAGCACCTAAAGATTCACAAAATAATTTAGTTGATTTAATTGCTTATCATGAAAAAAATGTTTTTCAACTACAAACTAGTGAGCATTATGGTGAACTATTAAATAATGCAATAAATTGTGATCAATTTAAAAATTTAGAAGAGAGTGAAAAAAGATATATTTATAATCTTTTAAAACATTACGAAGATTATAAAAAAATACCACTAGATTTTTATGAGGAATACTCTAAATTAAAAAACAAAGCTAATTTAATTTGGAAAGAAGCTAAAGATAACAATGATTATAAATTATTTGAACCATTTTTAGAAAAATTAGTGCAGATGACAAAAAAATATTATAGTTATATCGATAGTGATGCAGATAATTTATATGATGCAATGTTGAATGAATATGAAATAGGGGTAAAAAGTGAACTTATTGATAAACTATTTGCTGAATTAAAGACCGGAATTTTACCTTTAATTCCATTTGAACAAAATGATAATAAAAAATTAAGTATTGATTATACTGAAGAGGAATTAATTAATTGTGCGAAATACTTATTAAATTATATTGGTTTTGATTTAAACAGGGGAACAATTGGCATATATCCTCATGGATACACAGAAAAAATGAATTATAACGATATTAGAATTGCTTTTAGTAAAACAACTGATCCTATTAGTTTTGTAGCAACTATTATTCATGAGGGAGGACATGGTGTTTTTGAACAAAATATTAAACCAAATTTATCAAGATATGAGAATACAACATTAGCTAATTTATTTGGTTTACATGAAAGCCAATCGCGTTTTTTTGAAAATATATTAGGAAGAAATAAAAATTTTTGGATTCCTATATATGATGATGTAAAAAGACTATTACGTTTAGATTTAAGTTTAGATGAGTTTGTTAAATTATTAAACACACCTAAATGTGGAGCTATTAGAACCAAAGCTGATGAATTAACTTACTGTATGCATATTATTTTAAGATATGAAATTGAAAAAGATTTATTTAATGGAACGATAAAAGTAAGTGATATTCCTAAAATATGGAATGATAAAATGCTAAAATATTTAAATGTTTTAGTAAAAAATGATAGTGAAGGATTAATGCAAGATGTTCATTGGTCAGAAGGATCATTTGGTTATTTTCCATCATATTTATTAGGTTCAATATACGATGGCATGTTTAAAGAAACAATTGAAAAAGATTTAGGTAATATTGATGAACTATTAAAAAATGGTAATATTAAAAAAATTACGCAATATTTAATTGATAATATTTATAAAAATGGTGGAGCTTATACATCTTTAGAAATTATCAATAAAATGTGTGGCGAAGAAATAAGCGCTAAACCATTAATTGATTACTTTAACAAAAAATATGGCAATTAAAATTAACAAAACAGTCATTAATTTTATAAATAATATTATTAGTTCTTAAACTATGTTTAAATCTCAGTTTTTATGATACAATTAATATAGTAGACGAATTATATATAGTTTAAAAATCAAGGGGGATTTTAAATAAGATAAACAAAAATAATATTATAAAAAGGAGAAATTTTATGAAAAAAATATTATTAGTTTTATTAGCCGGAGTTTTGTGTTTTAGTGTTGGGTGTGGTAATGATAGTGTTGATGAAGAACAACCACAAGATCAAGAATATGGCCATGTTGAAAAGGAAACTGCAGAAGTTTTAGTTGCTAAATTTAATACGCAAGTTGTCGATAACAGTTCGTTAAACCCAGCATCTGATGATTATTTGACTACTCATGAAGATGCATATTGGTATGGTTTAATAACAGGCATTTCTTTAATTGTTTATCCAGTAGAATATACTGGTGATATGAGTAGTGAAATTGTCGACTATATGGTTTTATATGTTGAAAAAAATAGTGAAAATGAATCTATGGTATCAGAATATATGGAATATTTAATTAAAGCAAATAATCCTGATATTACCGATGAAGAAATTACTAGTTTATTAACTGAAGCTAAAAATGCTGCTGATTCTGGTAAAACTGTCAACAATGGCAAAGGTATTGATATTGGCTATGTTGATAATGAAGATAATTATCAATATCAATATCAAGTTATAAGACTTTACGAATAAACTAACAAAGTAAAAACATATAATATATCGGTGATTATATGTTTAAGATGCAAGATGCTTTATATGCCGCTTCTGTTTTAGGAATTTCATTTGACAAATTTACTGAAGAAGAGTTTTTAGATGGAATTAATATTGAACTTGAGCATGGAACTGTTAGTCCCAAAACTAATGTAACAAATAATGATTTAATAATAACATCTAAAATCGCTTTAGCGCATCTAAATGAATTCCCTAATTATTATAATAAAGAATATGGATTAAAGAATTTTGAAAAATTTCTTCAAAGTAAACTTATGAAACAAATTGATTAATAATTTTTTATTAAAAAGATATTTAAATTTTAAAGCTATTGACATAATTGTCGATAGCTTTTATAGTGAAAAAATGATATAATTAAATAGGATTTCAATAGGTGAAAGAGGAGTGGGAGTTTGTGTTTTTAGAAAATTGTAAATTCAAAGGTAAATTTAGAAAATATCAAGCTGATGTGTTGGAAGAATTTTATAAACATATAGAGGATAAAAAAATAAATATAGTAGCAGCACCTGGTAGTGGAAAAACTATTTTAGGACTACAAATAATTTGTAATCTTAATCAGCCAGTATTAGTTTTAGCGCCAACAATAACAATTAGAGATCAATGGAAGGAACGTTTTATAAATTTCTATGCTTATGAAGGAATGAAATTAGATTTTATAAGCAATGATATATATAAACTTAATAAATTCAATGTTGTAACTTATCAAGCTCTACACTATGCCTTAAATAAAAAAAAGATAAAAGATGAAGGTGAATTAGAAGAAGAGGAAACAACGACAAGAGTCAAAACAGAAAGTATCGAATATGATCTAATCCAAGCTTTAAAAGCTAATAATATAAAAACAATCGTACTTGATGAAGCGCATCATTTAAGAGCAGAATGGTGGAAGAGTTTATGTAAAGTCTTAAATAGTTTAGAAGATATAAAAGTAATTTCTTTAACTGCGACTCCTCCTTATGATGTTGAAGAAAGTGAATGGCGAAAATACGAAGAAGTTTGTGGAAGAATAGACGCTGAAATTTCTGTCCCAGAATTAGTCGCGACTGGCGATTTGTGTCCTCACCAAGATTATGTAATTTTTAACATGGTTACCAAAAATGAACTATCTGAAATAAAAAAAATAAGAAATGGAATTGATGATTTTTTAGAAAGTTTAAAACAAAATAATGAATTTATTGAAATGATAAAGTCGAATAAAATTATTAATTCATGGAAGGAATATGAAGAAACAATATTAACTGATACAATGTATTACGGAAGTATGATAATATTTTTGAATTCTATTGGTTTAACTATAGATAAAAATTTAGTAAAGTTAATATCAGATGGTTATTTAATACCAAGCTTTAATAAAAAGTGGACTGAAATATTATTAGAAAATGTGATTTATGAACATAAGGAAGATTATCTAGAATATGAAGAATTAATCAAAAAAATAAAAAAAGAATTAGAAATATTAGGTTGTGTTGAAAAAAGAAAAATTTATTTAGAGAATGTTAATAATATAAAGAAAATAATGGCTAGTAGTATTGCTAAAATAGACAGTATAGAAGAAATTGCTAAAAAAGAGTATGAATCATTAGGCAATGATTTAAGCATGGTTGTGTTAGCTGATTATGTAAGAAGTGATTTTATAGATTGTGATATAGAAAAAATAAATAAGTTGGGAGTTGTTCCAATATTTAGAAGATTACAAGAAAAACATATTTGTGATAATTTGGCTATTTTAACCGGAAAACTTAAAATAGTACCTAAAAATGTGGTACCTTACATAAAAGAACAATTACAATTATTAGAGCTTGATAATAAGGCTATATTTAAAGATTTAAAAATCGATAATAATTATGTCGTCATTACAGGCGGTAAAAAGGTAAATAGCGCGATTGTAAAAATTGTAACTGATTGTATAAATTTAAAAAAGATAAATATCGTTATAGGGACAGTTGCTTTATTAGGTGAAGGTTGGGATGCTCCAGCTATTAATAGTTTAATTTTGGCTAGTTATGTAGGTTCTTTTATGTTATCTAATCAAATGCGAGGACGAGCAATTAGAAAAAGCAAAAATATAAATAAAACAGCTAATATTTGGCACTTAGCCAGTTTAGCGGAATTAGGATATAATAACTTTGATTTCAGTGATTTGGAATTATTACAAAGAAGATTTAAATGTTTTGTCGGAATCGCTTATTATGAGGATTTAATTCAAGATGGAATCGAAAGATTAAATATAATTGATATTGGTAAATTAAAAAAAGATTATCAATCTATTAACAAAGAAACATATAAAATAGCTAGTGATAGAAAATTAATGGCATCTCGCTGGAAAAAGATACTAGACTTATTTGGGGGTAAAAGTATAAAAATTGTAAATAAATTAAATAGTGATTTTAAAATTAGTCGTAAAACATTTGTCACTATGGATTTTAGAAGAATGTTATTATCTTTGTTAATTTTAAATGCTATAATAGCAATAATAGTTATGAATATTGGGGTTGTAACAAACAAATTAATAGAGGTTATTATCAATATAATAATATTACTATATTATTTAATAAAAATAGTTCGTCATTTAAATCCAGTAAACTATATAAAAGAAATTAGTAAAACGATTTTAAATAGTATGATAATAACTAAAAAAATAGCTACAGAAAAACAGCTTATAAGTTGTGAAATAGAAAAGTTAGATATCGATGACAGTATAATTTATAAAGTATATTTAAAAGGGGCAACAGTATATGAAAACAACTTGTTTATTCAAAGTTTTGAAGAAGTATATGATAAAGTAATAGATACAAGGTATCTTATTCAAATAAGAAGAACAAATAAATTAAGTAAGGATTCATATTTTAATGTTCCAAGTATTTTAGATAATGATAAAAAAGATGCAACTGTTTTTTTAGATGAGTGGAATTCTAATGTATGTAAAGCTAGACTTATCTATACAAGAAGTAAAGAAGGTAGAAAGATCTTACTTAGAGCAAGAAAAAATAGTATTGCTCATAATAAAAATTTCTTTGTTAAAAAAGAAGTTTCCAAGTGGAGTTAATTTTGTTATAATTGTGAAGATTTGAATGATTTATGGTTTTATTTTATAAGAGAAAGGAGAAAATATGTTAAAAAGATTAAAAACAAGTTTAATTTTAATAGTTTTAGGAGAGATTTTATCATGGTTTCTAGATTTAAGTAGTGGAAGTGATTTTTCAGAGTTTACTTCTGGATTATTATTAGGATTATCGGTTGGAATGAAATTAATCGGAATAATTTTATTAGTAATTTCAGTTGTTAAATATAAAGAAAAGAATTAGAAAGGAAACCCATGAAAAAAGTTATAGAAGTAAAAAATTTAAGTAAATATTATAAAGAGTTAAAAGCAATTGACGATTTATCTTTTGACGTTTATAAGGGAGAAATCTTAGGTTTGTTAGGGCCCAATGGTAGCGGAAAATCGACGACAATTAATTGTTTATTATCCTTATTAAATTTTCAAAATGGTAGTATTAAAATATTTGGTAAAGAAATGAAACCGGATTCTTATGATTTAAAAAGAAAAATTGGCGTTATATTTCAAGAAGTGGCGGTATTTGAAGAATTAACTGTTTATGAAAATATCGATTATTTTTGTGGATTATATATCAAAGACAAAAATATGCGAAAAAAATATGTTGAAGAAGTAATCAATTTAGTCGAAATAAAAGAATTTAAAAAGTTTTATCCGAAACAATTATCTGGTGGATTACTTAGAAGATTAAATATTGCTTGTGGTATTGCCCATAAACCAGAATTAATATTTTTAGATGAACCAACAGTAGCTGTTGATCCGCAAAGTCGTAATAATATTTTAAGTGGGATAAAAAAGTTAAGAGATAATAGTGCAACTATTATTTATACAACGCATTACATGGAAGAAGCAGAAATCTTGTGTGATCGTATTATCATATTAGATAAAGGAAAAATATTAGCTCAAGGAACTAGTGATGAATTGAAAAAATTGGCTAATATTGAAGAGAAAATTACTGTTGAAGTAAAAGATTTAAGTGATAAAGTATTAGAAGATATTAAAAATATCGATGAAGTAGATAGTGTAGTATTAAGTCAAAACTTATTAGTAATAACTTATCGTAAGGGGAAAAATAATTTAGAAAATTTAATTGACTATTTAAAGAAAAACAAAGTAACTTATAGTAAGATTTTCTCTGAAAGACCAACTTTAAATGACGTGTTTCTAGAACTAACAGGAAAGGAATTAAGGGACTAATGTTTTGGCATAATTTTAAATATTCAATTAAAGCTTTAGCCCGAAACAAAATGCTACTATTTTGGACATTTGCTTTTCCGATAATTTTAGGAACTCTTTTCAGTATGGCTTTTAGTGGTGTGGAAAATGGTGAAAAATTAGACATTATAAATATTGCTATTGTCGAAAGTGAATATTTTAACGATGATGAAATATTTAATGAAACATTTAAAAATCTTTCTGATGAAAATAATGAAAGTAGATTATTCAATATTACTTATACTGATTTAGATAATTCTAAGCAAATGTTAGAAGATGAGAAAATAGTAGGGTATTTAGAGTTTAAAGAAAATGATGTTGATATTACTGTAAAATCAAGTGGTGTTAATGAAACGATTCTTAAACTAGTTGTCGATGAAGTAATTAGTCAGAAAAAAATGATTGAAACTTTGATTACTAAAGAAATTGAAAATGCGATAAGTAGTGGCAATTTTAATGTTGATTATGATCAAATATATAATAATGTTATCAATGTCATTGCAAGTAGTGAAGCTAATTTAAATAATATTTCAAGTGATAACTTAAGTTATATTATGATTGAATTTTATACTTTAATTGCGATGGCAGCATTATACGGTGGGGTTATTTCAATGTTTATTACGAATTATAAATTAGCTAACATGAGTGCTGTTGGGAAAAGAACTTCTATTACGCCTATTCATAAAGGTTCGATGCTATTAGGTAGCTTACTGGCGAGTTATTTTGTTCAATTAATTGGTATTGGTTTATTGTTTTTATATACGATATTTGTTTTAAATGTCGATTATGGTTCTAATTTATTACTTGTTATTTTGCTTGCTTTAGTAGGATCTTTAGCAGGTCTTGCTTTAGGGGTATTTGTTGCTACTATTTTTAAGACAAATGAAAACACCAAAATGGGAATTTTAATAGCCTTTACAATGCTTTGTTCTTTCTTATCGGGAATGATGGGCATTACGATGAAATATGTAGTTGATAAAAATATCCCGATTTTAAATATAATAAATCCTGCTAGTATGATTACTGATGGCTTTTATTCTCTTTATTATTATGATACTTTAGATAGGTTTTATTTTAATTTAATTAGTCTAATTATATTTTCTGCCTTGATGATATTTATATCGTATAGTGGACTAAGGAGGCAAAAATATGACAGTATTTAAGACTTTTTGGAAAGTAATAATTAAATATAAAGGAACTATTCTTCTTTATACTATTTTACTTGTTGTTTTTGGTACTCTTAACATGGCTAGTAATGATACTAGTACGGTATTTGTCGATAGTAAACCAAATATTTTAATTGTCAATAATGATGTTTATGAAGGGGTAACTAAAAATTTAATCGATTATCTTCAAAATAATACTAATATAGTCGAAGTAGAAGATAATGAAGAAGCAAGAGATGATGCTTTATTTTATCGCGATGTAAATTACATTATCTATATCAATGAAGGTTATCGCGATGACGTTTTAAATGGATTAAATCCCGTAATTGATATTAAAACTACTGGTGATTATCAAGCTAGTTTAGCGCAAATGATTTTAGAAAAATATATTAAAGTTCAAAATAGTTATCTTGCTGATATCACTGATGAAAATGAATTAATAGCAGCTATTAATAACAATTTAGAAGAAGAATCAAAAATTCAAATTAACTCAACTGTCGATACGGCTACAACTTCAAGGTTAGCTCGTTATTTCAACTTTGCTAGTTATAGTATTATGGCAGCTGTAATATTCATTATTTGTTTAGTTTTATCTAGCTTTCATGAAAAAACAGTTAATAAAAGAATAATTATCAGTAGTATGAATTATAGAAAACATAATCAATTAATATTAGCTTCTAGTTTTTTATATTCGGTTATTGTCTGGATATTATATGTTGTTTTAGGAGTTATCCTATTTGGTGATGCTTTATTTAATTTAAGAGGTTTTATCTATATTTTAAATACCTTTGTTTTTACTTTCTGTGCGTTAACAATTGCCATTTTAATATCAACTTTAGTTAAAAATAAAGATACGGTTAGTGGAATCGTTAATGTTGTAGCATTAGGTTCGGCTTTCTTATGTGGAGCTTTTGTACCGACTGAATTATTGCCAGATACTGTTTTAAATATCGCTCATGTTTTACCGGCTTATTGGTATATAAACTCTAATGAATTACTTGCTAGTATCGAAGCTATTAATTTTAATACTTTACAACCCATTTTTATTAATTCATTAGTAATAATCGGATTTGCTATTTTATTTATTGTTATTAATAATATTATTTTAAAGAAAAAACAGATAGTAGGGTAATATATGGCTAATTTTGTATCTAATCGTGTTATATGTAAAAGAAGTTTTTATGAAAAATATTTTTATGATACCAATCCTTTTGGCATGGAAAAATCAAACGAATATGTAAAAGAGAAGTCTTATATAACTTTCAATAAATTATATAAGGTTAAAAGTTTAAATGAATATATGGAAAAATATGGGGAATATATTTACTATGGTTATGGATATAATGTGAAACAACTAGATAATGATTTAGTCGAAATAAAATTTCAAACAAAATGGTTTTATCCTATTTGTGCCATTGTAAAAGCAATTGAACTTAATCATAGTATTATATGGTATGCGATTGAAGAAAATATAATTTACTATTCTAAATTTAGCTGGAAAGATAACAAAGTGATTGAAGAGACTCTTTACATTGAAAATGATAAGTGTTTTGAAGCATGGTATGATCAAAATATATTTAATAATTTAAAAAGTTATGATGATTCTTTATGGTATTATAATTATGAGAATAATCCTAATTGGAAAAGATGGGATACTGATGATTTAGTAAAAAGATATAAAGATATCTATCCACCTAATAATTATCAAGAACGGTTTAAAGAATAATGATTAAACTATGTATTAAAATATAGTACTAATTGGACAAATAGTAATTTGTAGAGATGATAGGAGTATTTATGAATAAAAAGTTAGTTAAGGAATTTTTAATAATAACATTTGTTATAATGCTAATATTTTGGGGTGGTTGTGCTTTAATTAGTCAAATATTTAACTTGACAATAAATAATATATTTTTAAGGATTATGCACATTATCGGGGGATTCT